>NZ_JAACJC010000006.1:0-374337 GCF_011033075.1 Cellulosimicrobium sp. SL-1
CGGCGAGCTTCTCCAGGGCGGTGTTCGCGCCGGTGACGTAGGCCTGGTGGTGCTTGGAGTGGTGCAGCTCCATGATCCGCCCGGAGATGTGCGGCTCGAGCGCACCGTAGTCGTAGGACAGCTCGGGCAGGGTGTAAGCGGGCATCCGGATGTACCTCCTGGTACGGACCGCCGGAGGTCGTCCGACGGTCCCTGGGCAGTGAACTGACGGTGTCCCTGCCGCCTCACGCGGGCGCTGCCGCGCCCCGGGGGCAGAGACGACGATGACCCGCGACCTGCCCGCCTGGAAGAGGGGGTTGGTCGCGAGTCATCGTCCTACTGTGCAGGAACCCGGAGGTCAGCGCTCGTCGGCGCCCTTCTCCGGCTCCACGAGGTCCCGACCGCCGCCGACGGGGGCGGTCCCGGCCTCGATCTGCTCGTGGCTCGTGCTCTCGAGGGCGTCGTGCTCACCGTGCGAGTGCGCGGCGGCGAGCTCGGCCGGCGTCACGGGCTCGATGCGGTCCTCGTAGAAGAACCGCGACAGGCGCTGGAGACGCTTGTCCTTCTTGTAGCCCTTGCGACGTACGCCGCGGGAGTCCGTCGCCGGCTCGATCTCGAGCGGGGCGTGGGCGGAGTAGTTGACCCGCAGCCAGCGCTCCTGCTCGTCGAGCGGGCGGTGGACCTCGATGTACTCGCCGTGCGCGAACCGGACGATGCGGCCGGTCTCGTGGCCGTGCAGCACGAGCTCGCGGTCCTTGCGCTGCAGCCCGAGGCAGATGCGCTTGGTGACCCAGAACGCGAACCAGGGGCCGACGAAGATCAGGATCCGGAAGGCCCAGGTGATCGTGTTGATCGACATGTGGAAGTGCGTCGCGATGAGGTCGTTCGACCCGGCGAGCGCCAGGATGATGAACGCCGTGAGGAACGCGACGCCCAGGCCGGTGCGGACCGGCACGTTGCGCGGGCGGTCGAGGACGTGGTGCTCGCGCTTGTCCTTCGTCACCGCGGACTCGAGGAACGGGTAGACGAAGAGGAACGTGAACAGCAGGCCCGGCACGACGACCGCGGGGATGAGGACGTTCAGCGACAGCGTGTACCCGCCGATGACGAACTCCGTCTGCCCCGGCATGAGTCGCAAGGACCCTTCGAGGAACAGCATGTACCAGTCGGGTTGTGCTCCCGCGGAGACCGGTGACGGATCGTAGGGGCCGTAGTTCCAGACGTTGTTGATCGCCATCGTGCCGCCCATGAGGGCGAGGATGCCGAACACGACGAAGAAGAAGCCGCCGGCCTTCGCGACGTACACGGGGAACAGCGGGAAGCCGACCACGTTGGTGTCCGTGCGGCCGCCACCCGGGTACTGCGTGTGCTTGTGGAGCACGACGAAGAACAGGTGGAGCGCGACCAGCGCGAGGATCAGGCCCGGCACCAGGAGGATGTGGACCGTGAACAGTCTCGGGATGATGTGCTCGCCCGGGAACTCGCCGCCGAAGATGAAGTACGACATGTACGAGCCGATGAGCGGGATCGCCTTGACGACGCCGTCGGTGATGCGCAGGCCGTTGCCCGACAGGACGTCGTCGGGCAGCGAGTAGCCGGAGAAGCCGGCGGCGAGGCCCATGATCATGAGCAGCATGCCGACGAGCCAGTTGACCTCACGGGGCTTGCGGAACGCGCCCGTGAAGAACACGCGCATCATGTGCGTGACGATCGACGCCATGAAGATCAGCGCGGCCCAGTGGTGGATCTGCCGCATGAGCAGACCGCCGCGGACCTCGAACGACATGTGCAGCGTCGACGCGAACGCGTCGGACATGAGCACGCCGTCCATGGAGGCGGGCTCGCCGTGGTAGGTCACCAGGGACATGCTCGGGACGAAGAACATCGTCAGGAAGATGCCGGTGAGGATCAGGACGACGAACGAGTAGAGCGCGATCTCGCCCAGGAGGAACGACCAGTGGTCGGGGAAGACCTTGCGCGCGAACTCCTTGACGGCGACACCGATGCCGGTGCGCTGGTCGAGGTAGTCCGCGGCCTTCCCGGCGGGGGTCGTCGGCGCGGCTGACTTCGGTGCGGCCGCCCGAGGTGCGGCGGTTCCGGTGCTGGTGGTCACTTCAGACGCTCCCAGAAGCTCGGGCCGATGGGCTCGTGGAAGTCGCTCTGCGCAACCAGGTAGCCCTCGTCATCAACGGTGATCGGCAGCTGCGGCAGGGGCCGCTTCGCGGGGCCGAAGACCACCTTGGCGCTGTCGGCCACGTCGAACGTCGACTGGTGGCACGGGCACAGCAGGTGGTGCGTCTGCTGCTCGTAGAGAGCGACGGGGCAGCCGACGTGCGTGCAGATCTTGGAGAACGCGACGATGCCGTCGTACGACCAGCTCTCCCCGGCGGGGGACTGCTCGGACACGATGTCGCGCGGGTCGAGACGGACCAGGAGGACGACGGCCTTGGCCTTCTCCGTGATCCACTCGTGGGACTGCATCTCCTCCTGCGAGGCCTCGGGGATGACGTGGACCACCGAGCCGATGGTGACGTCGGCGGCCTTGATGGGCCTGCCCGAGGGATCGATCGCGAGGCGCGTGCCCCGCTGCCAGAGGGTGTGCTTGAACTTGGAGACGTTCCAGTCGCCACCGACGCTCCCGACGAGCGGGACCGCGATGGTGAGCGGGAAGAGCGCGAGGGCGGAGATGACCGCGCCCTTGAGCACGCCGCGGCGGGCGATGCCCGAGTCCTTGACGCCCGCGTCGAGCTCGGCGAGCGCGGCGGTGCGCGTCTCGGGGTCGCTCGCGATGGGGTGGCGCTCGTCCACCTTCTCGTGGTCGGACATGAGGACCTTGGCCCAGTGCACCGCGCCGAAGCCGATGCCGAGCAGGGCGAACGCGATGGCGACGCCGAGCGCCACCGTCGAGAGGCGGACGCCCGCCGTGGTCCCGTCCGGCGGGATCACGAAGTAGACGACGAGGGCCGCGATGGTGCCGATGACGGAGATCCCGAAGAGGGCGGCGACCTGACGCTCGGCGCGCTTCGACGCCTTCGGGTCGCGGTCGGCCATGCGGCTCTTGTGCTCCGGCAGACCGGGGTCCGGGAACGTGTCGAGGGTGCCGTGCTCCTCGCGGTGCCCGACCTCGCGGTGCGAGGACTGGGACGAGCGGGGGCTCTGGTAGTCGCTCACGAGGACTTCGCTCCGATCCACACTGCGGCCCCGATGAGGAGGCCCATTCCGACGATCCAGGCCCACAGGCCCTCGCTGACCGGACCGAGCGACCCGAGCGACAGGCCGCCGGCAGAGCCGTCGCGCTGCTCGGCGAGGAACGCGATGACGTCCCGCTTCTCCTCGGGCGTCACGGTGGCGTCGTTGAAGACCGGCATCGACTGCGGGCCGGTGAGCATCGCCTGGTAGATGTTGCGCTCCGAGGTGTCCCACAGCGGGGGAGCGAACTTGCCCTCGGAGAGGGCGCCGCCCGCACCGATCGCGTTGTGGCACATCGCGCAGTTGGTGCGGAAGACCGCGGCACCGTTGGCCGGGTCGCCCAGCGCTGCGTCGACCTGCTCGTCCGTGGGGATCGCGGGGCCCGCGCCGAGCGACGCGACGTAGGCGGCGAGCTGCGCCGTCTGCTCCTCGTCGAACTGGCGCGGCTTCTGGATGGCCTGCGGACCGTCCATCTGCATGGGCATGCGGCCGGTGGACACCTGGAAGTCGACCGACGCGGCGCCGACACCGACGAGCGAGGGCGCGGTGGCCGTGCCCTCGGCGTTCGGCCCGTGGCACGTGGCGCAGTTGGCCTGGAACAGCTTCTGGCCGGTCTCGATGTCCTCGGTGCTGGCGGTCTCGGCGTTGGCCGAAGTCGGGGCAAAGGCGGCGTAGACGCCACCGGTGACCAGCAGCGCCAGCAGCAGCAGCACGACCGGCGCGAAGCGGTGGTGTCTGCGGGCGGCGAGTGCCTTCACGAAATGATCCTCGTCTCGCAGGTGGGGGAGCAGGGGGCGGGTGGGCGGTCCGGGGCGGAACCCGGGCGCGACGTCAGCGCAAGATGTAGATCACGAAGAAGAGCGCGATCCACACGACGTCGACGAAGTGCCAGTAGTAGGACGTCACGATGGCCGTCGTGGCCTCGTGGTGCCCGAAGTTCTTGGCCGAGAACGAGCGGCCGAGAAGGAACAGGAAGGCGATCAGGCCGCCGACGACGTGGAGGCCGTGGAACCCGGTCGTGATGTAGAAGACGGAGCCGTAGGGCGTGGAGGAGATCGACACGCCGTGCTCGACGAGCTCGGCGTACTCGAAGATCTGACCACCGATGAAGAACGCGCCCATGAGGAACGTCAGCGTCATCCACTCGTTCATCCCCCAGCGGTTCACCTGGAAGATCGAGCCGGTGCGGACGGGCTGGAAGCGCTCGGCGGCCCACACGCCCATCTGGCACGTCACCGACGACAGCACCAGGACGGTCGTGTTGATCGCCGCGAAGGTCAGGTTGAGCTTGTCCGCCTCGAGGGCCCACTCGTCGGCGGGCATCACGGCGCGGACCGTGAAGTACATGGCGAAGAGGCCGGCGAAGAACATGAGCTCGCTGGCCAGCCACACGATCGTCCCGACCGAGACGGGGTTCGGTCGGTTGACGCTCACGTGCTGATGGGCGTGGGGGGCAGCCGTTGCGGTCGACACAGGAGCCATTATGGCCGACGAACCTCAGCTTCGCGGCACGCAGACGGCAGCCCGGAGGCGGTGAATCTCACAATGTCTCCAGAACTTCCCACGGAGACCTGCACTTGGTGACGGAAACCGTCCGAGTGCCATGAAACCCGGGCGTCCGGGGCGCGGGCCAGGGCCCTTGGTCCCCGGTCCGCCGCCGGTCGGCGCACGACCCGCCGCAGGGGTGCTGCGGAGCGCTCCGACGTGCCAAGATGCCAGTCGGGACGTGCGTCCGCCACACGCGGCGCCGCGCGCTCCCGGGCCCACCCGAGGGAACGACGAAGGCGACGGTGACGACGATGACGACGACCGTGACGACGACGCACGGGGACACGGACGTGACCCCGCGCGCGCCGCGCATCCTGCTCTACAGCGACGACGTGACCGTGCGCGAGCAGGTGCTGCTCGCCGTCGGGCGGCGGCTGGGCGCGGGGCAGCCGGAGATCGAGTGGCACGAGGTGGCCACCCCGGCGGCGGTCGTGGCGTCGGCGGACGCCGGCGGGTGGGACCTGCTGGTCCTGGACGGTGAGGCCGACAAGGCCGGGGGCATGGGTCTGTGCCGCCAGCTCAAGAACGAGATCTACGCGTGCCCGCCGGTCCTGGTCCTCACCGGCAGGCCGCAGGACGGTTGGCTAGCATCGTGGTCGCTCGCCGACGACGCGGTGCCCCGGCCGTTCGACGCGGTCGCCCTCCAGCGCGCCGTCGCCGACCTGCTGCGCGCCTCCGGCACGCGGTAGCCGACCAGGAGACCGACCAGCCGAAGGGCCACCCGTGACCGCCACCCCGCACCCTGCCGCCTCGACCACGAGCGACTCGACGGGTGCGGGGCTCACCTGGCCCGGTCTGCTCACCGAGCTCGTCGCGGGGAACGACCTCGACGCCGAGCGCACCGCGTGGGCCATGGACCAGGTCATGTCGGGCGAGGTCTCGCCCGTGAGGCTCGCGAGCTTCCTCGTCGCGCTGCGCGCGAAGGGCGAGACGGTCGCCGAGCTCACCGGTCTCGCCGACGCGATGCTCGCGCACGCGAGCCGCTTCTCCGTGGACGGGCCCGCCGTGGACATCGTCGGCACGGGCGGCGACCGCGCCCACACCGTGAACATCTCGACGATGGCGTCGCTCGTCATCGCGGGCGCGGGCGTGCGCGTCGTCAAGCACGGCAACCGCGCCGCGACGTCGTCGTCGGGCGCCGCGGACGTGCTCGAGGAGCTCGGGATCCGGCTCGACCACGGTCCCGACCGCGTGGCGCGCATCGTGCAGGAGGCGGGGATCACCTTCTGCTTCGCCATGGTGTTCCACCCGTCGATGCGGCACGCGGGCGTCGCGCGCAAGGAGCTCGGCATCCCGACGGCGTTCAACGTGCTCGGCCCCCTGACGAACCCCGCGCAGCCGCGCGCGGCCGCGATCGGCGTGGCCGACGCCCGGATGGCGCCGCTCATCGCCGGCGTGCTCGCCGGGCGCGGCACGTCGGCGCTCGTGTTCCGCGGCGACGACGGTCTCGACGAGCTCGCGGCCACCGGCGGCGCCACGGTGTGGGAGGTGCGCGACGGCGCCGTGACGGAGCACCGCCTCGACCCCGTCGCCGACCTCGCGCTGACGCCCGTCACCGTCGAGGACCTGCGGGGCGGGAACGCGGCGCACAACGCCGACGTCGCGCGGCGGTTCCTCGCGGGCGAGCCGGGCGCGGTGCGCGAGACCGTGCTGCTCAACGCGGCCGCGGGCCTCGTCGCCGACGGCACGCTGCCCGGTACCGCGGAGGGTTCGCTCGTCGAGCGGCTGCGCGCGGCCTACGACGTCGCGGCCCGCAGCGTCGACTCCGGTGCCGCGCGCGCGGCGCTCGCCCGCTGGGCGGAGGCCGCGGCGCGCGACTGACGGCCAGTCAGCCGGCGCGCGACTGACCGCCGGTCAGTCGTCGAGGCCGAGGGCGAACGCCTGCTCGAGGTCCACGTTCGAGTAGGCGCGGAACGCGATGAACGTCTCGGTGCGCACGACGCCCTGGACCTTGCTGATGCGGTCCGCGATGACGTCGGCGAGCTGGTCGTGCTCCTGGACCCGCACCATCGCGACGAGGTCCGCCTTGCCCGTCACCGAGTAGACCTCGCTGACCCCGCGCAGGTCCGCGACCTCCGACGCCACCTCGGGGATGCGTGCGGGGTCGGTGTCGATCAGGACGATGGCGGTGAGCATGGTTCCTCCGGGGACGGGTCGTCGTCAGGCGACCACTCTACGGTCGGCCCGGCCGACGCGTGGGCCAGTTCGGGGCCGTCGGCTTCCGCGTGGCGCGCGACGTGGCGGGCCGTGACCGCGAGGTCCACGTGCGACCCGGCCGAGCGGACCGGGCACGCCCAGGGACCCGTGACGTCGACGATCCGCACCCCGGGTTCCTGGAGCCACGACAGCAGGATCTCGGCCTCGTGCGGATGGCTCGCGGGGGCCGGCGGCACGGGCGGCGCCACCGTCTCGGCCGTCGCGACGAGCGCGTGCACGAGCGGCCACGGGTCGGTGCCCGGGTCGCTGACGCCCGTCGCGGCGAGCCGCGCGTGCCGCACGACGACGACCTCCCACCCGCCGGCGTCCGTCGGGCGGGCGGCGACGAGCTCGGCGCACGCGGCGAGCGGGGCGAGCCGCTGCGCACGCGCCGCGCCCGTGAGGAAAGCGCGCAGGCGCTGGGTCAGCTCGCCGGCCTGCTCGAAGCGCTCGTCTCGCGAGAGCGCCACGATGCGGCGCCCGAGCTCGGCGACCACGCGCGACGGGTCGCCCTCGAAGGCCTCGCGCGCGCCCGCCGCGACGTCGCCGTAGCCCGCGTCGCGCTCGGTCGCCGTGCACGGGGCGGAGCAGCGGCCCATCTCGGCGAGCACGCACGCCGTCGCGCCGGGCGAGGCGACGACGGGGAGGCGCCGGGTGCACTGGCGCAGCGCGAAGGCGTCGTGCAGGGCGTCCACGGCGGCCTGGGCCTGGTGCCGCGAGGCGAACGGGCCGATGTGCGCCGCCGGTGCGCGGACGTCGCGGACCAGCGAGAGGCGCGGGTACGCCTCGTCGGTGAGCCGGACCCACGTCATGCGCTCCGGGTGCCGCGACCGGCGGTTGTACCGCGGCGCGTGCTCGGCGATGAGGCGCAGCTCGCGGACCTGCGCCTCGAGCGGCGTCGCGCACACGACGGGCGTGACGGCGTGCGCGATGCGCACCATCTCGGTGATGCGCCCGCGCTTCTCCGAGCGCGTGAAGTACGACCGCACGCGGCGCCGGATCGACGTCGACGTGCCGACGTACAGCACCTCGTCGCCGGGGCCGCGGAAGAGGTAGACGCCGGGCGCGTCCGGCAGGCCGTCGGCGAGGTGGCGCTTGCGGCGCACGTCCTGCGGCACGGGGTCCGTCGCCCCGGCGAGGTCCTCCAGGTGCGTCACGCCGAGCGGGCCGAGGCGGCCGAGGAGCGCGTGCAGCACGTCGACGGTGGCGCGTGCGTCGGCGAGCGCGCGGTGGTCCGGCGTGACGGTGGCGCGGAAGAGGGCCGCGAGCGTCGCGAGCTTGTGGTTCGGTGCCTCGTCGCGCGTGACGACCCGCCGCGCGAGGGGCACGGTGTCGAGCACCTGGTTCCCGGGCCAGTCGTAGCCCGCGGAGCGGCACGCGGCCTTGAGGAACGAGATGTCGAACGGCGCGTTGTGCGCGACGAGCACGGCGCCGCGCGCGAACTCGAGGAAGCTGGGCAGCACGGCCTCGATGCGGGGCGCGGTGGCGACCATGGACGACGTGATGCCGGTGAGCCGGGCGACGAAGGCGGGCACGGGCACCCCGGGGTCGACGAGCGTCTGGAACTCACCGAGCACCTCGCCGCCGCGCACCTTCACCGCGCCGATCTCCGTGATCCCGGCGCCCGCGGGGGAGCCGCCGGTCGTCTCGAGGTCGACGACGACGAACGTCACCTCGTGCAGCGGCGTGCCCAGGTCCTCGAGCGTGGGCTGGACGGGGACGCCCTGCGGTGCGGACCCGGCGCGGGGGGCGGCGAGGGCGGGTCCGGACGACATGGCGGCGAGGCTAGCGAGGGCCACCGACACCGCCGCCGCGAGGTCCGTCGGCCGCCCGCCGACACGAAGGCCGGGAGCCGTGGCCCGTGTCCTCGGGCGGCATAGGGTGGGACCGAGAGAATCAGGACGATCAGGGACGAAGCGCCCGCGGTGACCCGCGGACGAGGTGCGGAGGAGGCGCGGCGCATGGTGGCCGACGGACCGGAGGACGCGCTGCCCGCGGAGCCGGACGTGCCGCCGTCGGTCCGCAGCCTCCTCGTGGCCGCCGCGGCGGACGCGCTCGGAGCGCTCGACACGGCCCTGGTCCCGGTCGCGCTCCAGCGGGTGCGGGTCTTCGCGCCCCGGCGGCGGGCGACGGCCGGTGCGGCGCCCCTGTGGCGGGCCCTGGTCGACGACGCGGGGTTCCGGCACGCGGTCGCCGCGGCCTGGTCCCGCGAGCACGACAGCGAGCCGGAGCCCGACGCCAGGCCCCCGGACGACCTGTCCCCGGCGCAGGTGCGCGAGCGGGCTGCGGGTGCCTTCCTCCTGCGGCCCGACGGCTGGCAGGCGGAGGTGGAGCAGGCCCGCTCGCTCGACGACACCCTCCGGGCGGACCGGTCGGCCCGGGACGAGGCGGCCCGCCTCCGCGGCGAGCGCGACCGGCTCGCCCGCCAGGTCGAGGAGCTCCAGGCGCGGGCCCGCGACGCCGACGCGCGCGCGGAGGCCGCCATGGCTGAGCTCGCCGCGGTACGCCGGACCGAGCGGCGGCTGCGCGCGGACGCGGACCGGGCGCGGGCCGAGGCGCGGGCCGCCGAGCGGGCGGCGCGGGGGGAGCGGGACGCCGCCGAGGCCGCGCTGCGGGACGTGCGCGAGGAACGTCGCGCCGCCGCCGTCGAGCTGGCCCGGGCGCGCGCAGAGCGGGACGTGGCACGCCGGGCGCGGACGTCGTCGGCCGACCTCGCGACGGCCCGGGCGCGCCTCCTGCTGGACACGGTGGTCGACGCGGCGGCGGGGCTCCGGCGCGAGCTCGCGCTCGGCCCGTCGACGACGACGCCCGCCGACGACGTCGCCGCCGGGCTGCCGGACGCGGAGCGTGCCCGGCCGGGGTCGCGCGGCCGCGCAGCGGACGACCCGGCGCTCGTCGACGACCTGCTGTCGGTCCCGCGGACGCACCTGGTCGTCGACGGCTACAACGTGACGAAGACGGGCTACGGCGAGCTGTCGCTCGCGGACCAGCGCGACCGCCTCCTCTCCGGCCTGCTCCGCGTGGCCGCCGCCGGCACGGAGGTCACCGTGTGCTTCGACGGCGCCGACGGCGGCCCCCGGCCGGTGCACGCCCCGCGCGGCGTGCGCGTGCTGTTCTCGTCGGGGGAGATCGCGGACGACCTCATCCGGCGCCTGGTCGCCGCCGAGCCGCCCGGGCGCCCGGTCGTCGTGGTGACGAGCGACCGCGCCGTCGCCGACGACGTGCAGGCGATGGGCGCGGCGTGCGTCCCGGCCCGCGCGCTCCTGGCGCGGCTCGCCCGCCGCTGACGACGCGGCCCTCCCCGGCGTGCCGCCGGGGAGGGCCGTGGTGCGCGGGGACGAGGGCCCCGGGCCGTGTCAGCGGACGGGCGCGGGCCCGTCGACGTAGATCGCCTCGACGTCGGCCGCGAAGTCCTTGAGCACCTCGCTGCGCTTCACCTTGAGCGACGGCGTGAGGTAGCCGTTCTCGACCGTGAAGTCCGTCGTGAGGACCGTGAACTTGCGGATCGACTCGGCGCGGGACACCGCCTGGTTCGCGCGCGTGACCGCGGCGTCGAGGGCGGCGAGGACGTCCGGGTCCTTGGCCGCCTGCTCGACGGTCAGCGGCTCCTTGCCGTGCATGCTCGCCCAGCCGGGCAGGCCCTCCGGGTCGAGCGTCACCAGGGCGCCGATGAACGGCTTCTGGTCGCCCACGACGACGCACTGCGAGACGAGCGCGTGCGCGCGGATCCGGTCCTCGAGGACGGCGGGTGCGACGTTCTTGCCGCCCGCGGTGACGATGATCTCCTTCTTGCGCCCGGTGATGCGCAGGAAGCCGTCCTCGTCGAGCGAGCCGAGGTCGCCGGTGCGGAACCAGCCGTCGACGAACGCGTCCGCGGTCGCCTGCTCGTTGTTGTGGTAGCCGCGGAAGATGTGGTCCCCGCGCAGGAGGATCTCGCCGTCCTCGGCGATCCGGGCGCCGCAGCCGGGGAGCTGCTCGCCGACGGTCCCGATCTTCGTGTTCCCGGGGCGGTTGACGCTCGTCGGTGCCGTCGACTCGGTGAGGCCGTAGCCCTCGAGGATCCGCACGCCGATGCCGCGGTAGAAGTGGCCGAGCCGCTCGCCCAGCGGCGCGCCGCCCGAGACGGCGTACTTCGCGCGACCGCCGAGCGCGTGCCGGAGCTTCTTGAAGACGAGCGCGTCCGCGACCTTGTGCTGCAGGCGCAGCCCGATGCCCGGCCCCGACGGCTCGTCGAGCGCGCGCGAGTACGCGATCGCGGTCGCGGCGGCCCAGTGGAAGATCTTCAGCTTGCCGCCCGCGGCCGCCTTCTGCTCCGAGGAGTTGTAGACCTTCTCGAAGACGCGCGGCACCGAGAGGATGTACGTCGGCTTGAACGTGCCGAGGTCCTCGAGCAGCGTCTTGGTGTCCGGCGTGTGGCCCAGCACCGTGCCGCCGGCCACGACGAGCACGCCGATGAACCGCGCGAACACGTGGGCGAGCGGCATGAACAGCAGCGTGCGGCCGCCCGGCTCCCCGAAGACCTCGGGCACGGCGGCCACGGCGTTGACCGTGAGGGAGTAGAAGTTCTGGTGCGTGAGCTCCGCGCCCTTGGGCCGGCCGGTCGTGCCGGAGGTGTAGATGATCGTCGCGACGTCCGCGAGGTCGGCCAGGCCGCGCCGGCGCACGATCTCGGCGTCGTCCACGCCGGCGCCGTCGGCCGTGAGCGTGGCGATCGCGCCCGCGTCGATCGCCAGCACGTCCTGCAGGGCCGGGGCCTGGTCGCGCACCTCCTCGACCGTCGCCGCGTGCGCCTCGGTCTCCACGACGAGCAGGCGCACGTCCGCGTCCGAGAGGATCCACTGCACCTGCTCCGGGCTCGACGTCTCGTAGAGCGGCACGGGCACGGCGCCCGCCGCCCACGTCGCCCAGTCGAGCAGGGTCCACTCGTAGCGCGTGCGCGACATGATGCCCACGTGGTCGCCCGGCTGGATGCCGCGGGCGACGAGCCCCTTCGCGACGGCGACGACCTCGGCGTCGAACTCGCGCGCGCTGAGCGCCTGCCACGCACCGTCGGCACCCGTGCGGCGCTCGACCATCGGCGCGGCCGGGTCGGCCGCGACGCGGCTCGCGAGGAGGTCGTTGAGGTTCTTCGAGGGATCGACTTCGACGATCCGTGGGGCGCTGATCTCGTCCATTCTGGCTCCAGTGGCAGTAGTCGACGGTGGGAGAACCCTACCCAGTGGCGGCGTGTGCCCGAGACCTGCCGTTGTCGGTAGGCTTCAGGTGCTGTGCGCTGCTTGCGCAACGTTTCGCGCGGGCGCGGAGTTCCGGTGGCCCGACCCGTGGCGCGGGGTCGAGGCCCCGTCGTCGTGCGTGGTCCGTGAGCGGGCGAGCACCCGCAGCGAGACCTTGCAGTCAGCGGAACCGAGCGAGTAGAGGACGGGACATGCACGCCATCGGGGTGGACATCGGCGGGACGAAGATCGCGGCCGGGGTCGTCGACGAGAAGGGCGAGATCCTCGTCCAGACGCGCCGCGACACCGAGCCCGACGACGTCGCGAGCATCGACCGCGCCATCGCCGACGTCTATGCCGAGCTCACCGCCGACCACGAGGTCGGCGCGATGGGCCTCGCGGCGGCCGGCTTCGTCAGCCCGGACCGCACCTCGGTGCTCTTCGCGCCGAACATCGCGTGGCGCGAGTACCCGCTGGCGCGCAACGTGCGCGAGCTCATCGGCGACGTCGACGTCCCGATCGTCGTGGAGAACGACGCGAACGCGGCCGGCTGGGCGGAGTTCCAGTTCGGCGTCGCGCGCGACGCGACCGACATGCTCATGCTCACGGTCGGCACGGGGCTCGGGGGCGCGATCGTCGTCGACCGCGAGCTCGTGCGCGGCAAGTGGGGCGTCGCGGCGGAGGTCGGCCACATGCGCGTTGTCCCCGGCGGGCACTACTGCGGCTGCGGCCACGAGGGCTGCTGGGAGCAGTACGCGTCCGGGCGCGCCCTCGTGCGTGACGGGCAGAACGCCCTCATCGCCCAGCCGGACCGCGCGACGCGCCTGCTCGAGATCTGCGGCGGCGACCCGGACAAGCTCAACGGTCCCCAGATCACCCAGGCCGCGCAGGAGGGCGACGACCTCGCGGTCGAGCTGCTCGCGAACCTCGGCCGCTGGATCGGCGAGGGCGCGGCGTCGGTCACGGCGCTGCTCGACCCGGAGCTCATCGTCATCGGCGGCGGCGTCGGTGCGGCGGGCGACCTCCTGCTCCAGCCGGTGCGGCGCGCGTTCGCCGACCAGCTCTCCGCGCGCGGGCACCGCCCGGAGGCGCGGATCGAGCTCGCCGAGCACGGCAACGAGGCGGGCATCGTCGGCGCCGCGGACCTCGCGCGCCGCTGACGGGCGGCGCGGGCGCGGTGCGGAGGAGGCGCGGGCGTCAGACGACGGCGCCCGGCCCCTGGTCGTCGTCGTCCCGCCGGTGCGGCATGCGCCACAGCAGGATCGCGAGCCCCACGAGGAAGGCACCGCCGCCCACCTGCGCGACGAGCACGGGGTACGGGCGCGCGACGACCAGCACGACGAGCAGCAGGATCGGCACGCCGACGACGAGCGCCCACGCCATCGTCAGGAGCGGGTCGCGCCCGAGGACGAGCGGCGGGTCCGGGGGCACGAAGTGGCTCTCGGCCTCCTCGAGGTCCTCGACCTCGGGCGTCGTGGGCCAGTCGCGCGGCCCCGTCGGGCGCACCCAGGGCGCCACGGGCACGGACCCGAGCACGTCGCGGCCGCTGCGCGGGGCGCCCTCGGGCGCCCCGGCCGCCGGGTCCTGCGCGGCCCGGGGGTCGTCGCCCGGGCGGGCGCTCGGCTCGGACCGGTCGAGCTCGGACAGGTCCGCGAGCTCGGCCACGATGCCGGCCCACCGGGCGTCGACGTCGAGCGCGGGCTCGGGCGCCTCGTCGCGCGGCGCCGTCGCCTCCCCGTCGTCGGCGGCAGGGTGGTCCGCACCCGGCGCCGCGTCGTCGGGCGTGGGGTCGGGGACGTCGTCGGGCTGCGGGGAGTCCGGCTGGGCGTTCGGTGCGGCCATGGGAATCACTCTAGAGTCGGATGCACGTCCCGCGCCGGGACCCCGCGAGGAGGAACGTTGTTCTACTGGTTCATGAAGCAGGTGATGGTCGGCCCGATCCTGCGGCTCCTGTACCGTCCCTGGACGCGGGGCGTCGAGCACGTGCCGGACGAGGGCGGTGCCATCCTCGCGAGCAACCACCTCGCGGTGATCGACTCGTTCATCCTGCCGCTCGTCCTCGACCGCAAGGTCCAGTTCCTCGGCAAGTCCGACTACTTCACGGGCACGGGCGTCAAAGGCCGCCTGACCGCGGGCTTCATGCGCGGCGTCGGGACGATCCCCGTGGACCGCGCGGGCGGCAAGGCGAGCGAGGCCGCGCTCGAGACGGGCTTGCGCGTCCTGCGCGAGGGCGACCTGTTCGGCATCTACCCGGAGGGCACGCGCAGCCCGGACGGACGGCTGTACCGCGGCAAGACGGGCGTCGCGCGCCTCGCGCTCGAGTCGGGCGCCCCGGTGGTCCCGGTCGCGATGGTCGGGACGAACATCGCGCAGCCGATCGGCAAGGTCATCCCCACGCCCATGCGCATCGGGGTCGTCATCGGCGAGCCGCTCGACTTCTCGCGCTACCGCGGCATGGAGAACGACCGCTTCATCCTGCGCGCCGTCGCCGACGAGATCCAGTACGCGATCATGCGGCTGTCCGGCCAGGAGTACGTCGACATCTACGCGGCCACGGCCAAGGCGCGCCTCGCGGCGGGCCACACCGAGTCCGAGGTGGCGGGCGGAGCCCCCGGCGGGCGTCCCGCCCCGGACGTCCAGGTCCCGGAACCGCCGCCGGAGCCCGGCGCGGCGTCAGTAGACTGAGCGACGGCCGGTCGCGCCGGGCCCGTGCAGGGCCCGAGCCCCGTCGCCGCCACCCCGCCGGACCGCGTCCGTCCGGCCAGGATCCGTCCTACGAGAGGTTCTGAGTTCACATGTCGGTTCGTCGCGTCGCCCTCCTCACCGCGGGCGGTTTCGCCCCGTGCCTGTCCTCCGCGGTCGGGGGTCTCATCGAGCGGTACACGGAGCTCGACCCGGAGATCGAGATCATCGCCTACCAGTACGGCTACCACGGCCTGCTGACCGGCACGAAGATCGTCGTGGACTCCGAGGGGCGCAAGCAGGCGGGGATCCTGCACCGCTTCGGCGGCTCGCCGATCGGCAACTCGCGCGTCAAGCTCACCAACGCGGCCGACTGCGTCAAGCGCGGCCTCGTCCAGGAGGGCCAGGACCCGCTGCAGGTCGCCGCGGAGCAGCTCAAGGCGGACGGCGTCGACGTGCTGCACACGATCGGCGGCGACGACACGAACACGACCGCGGCCGACCTCGCCGCGTACCTCCACGAGAACGGCTACGAGCTCACGGTCGTGGGCCTGCCGAAGACGATCGACAACGACGTGATCCCGATCCGTCAGTCGCTCGGTGCGTGGACCGCCGCCGAGGAGGCCGCGGGCTTCGCCGCCAACGTCATCGGCGAGCACCGCTCGGGCCCGCGCATGCTCATCGTGCACGAGGTCATGGGCCGGCACTGCGGCTGGCTCACCGCGGCGTCCGCCGCCGAGTACCGCAAGTGGCTCGACGCCCAGGAGTGGGCTCCGGCCCTCGGCCTGACGCGCGAGCGCTGGGACGTCCACGCGGTCTTCCTGCCGGAGCTCGCGCTCGACATCGACGCCGAGGCCGAGCGCCTCAAGGCGATCATGGACGAGCAGGGCAACGTCAACATCTTCCTGTCCGAGGGCGCCGGCATGCACGAGATCGTGGCGCAGCTCGAGGCGGCGGGCGAGGAGGTCCAGCGCGACCCGTTCGGCCACGTCAAGCTCGACACGGTCAACCCGGGTCAGTGGTTCGCCAAGCAGTTCGCCGAGAAGCTGGGCGCCGAGAAGGTCATGGTCCAGAAGTCCGGCTACTTCTCGCGCGCGGCCGCCGCGAACGCCGAGGACCTGCGCCTCATCAAGTCGATGACCGACCTCGCGGTCGAGTGCGCGCTGCGCGGCGAGTCGGGCGTCATCGGCCACGACGAGGAGAACGGCGACCGCCTGCGCGCCATCGAGTTCCCGCGCATCGCCGGGGGCAAGGCGTTCGACGTGTCGCAGCAGTGGTTCGGCGAGCTCCTCGAGGGCATCGGCCAGCCGCTCGTGCCCGCGACGCCCGCGGCCCACTGACCGGCACCACCGCACCAGGAACCTCGTCAGGGGACGCCGTATGACCACCACGAGCGAGCCGGGGACCGACTCCGGGCTCGACCACTTCCGCACGCTCGTCGCGCTCCAGCAGCCGACGTGGCCGGACGAGGCGGCGCTCGACGCCGTCCGTGACCGGCTGGCGGCCTCCGCGCCGCTCGTGGTGCCGGCGGCTGCCGACACGCTGCGCTCCCGCCTGGCCGCGGCCGGGCGGGGCGAGGCGTTCCTCCTGCAGGGGGGCGACTGCGCCGAGACGTTCGCCGAGGCGAACGCCGACCGGATCCGCAACAAGATCCGCACCATCCTGCAGATGGCGGTCATCCTCACGCACGGCGCGAGCATGCCCGTCGTGAAGATGGGCCGCATGGCCGGGCAGTACGCCAAGCCGCGCAGCTCCGACTCGGAGACGCGCGACGGCGTGACCCTGCCCGCATACCGCGGCGACATGATCAACGGGCACGCCTTCACGCCCGAGGCGCGCATCCCCGACCCGGAGCGCCTCGTCCAGGCGTACCAGATCTCGGCGGCGACGTGGAACGTCGTGCGCGCGTTCACGACCGGCGGCTTCGCCGACCTGCGCCAGGTCCACGAGTGGAACCGCGGCTTCATGCGCAACCCCGCCTACGCGCGGTACGAGCGGACGGCGTCCGAGATCGACCGCGCGATCCGCTTCATGGACGCGTGCGGCGCCGACTTCGACGCGCTGCGCACCGTCGAGTTCTTCGTCAGCCACGAGGCGCTCGTGCTGGACTACGAGCGCGCGCTCACGCGCCGCGACGCGCGCACGGGGGACGCGTACGACACGTCGGCCCACTTCCTGTGGATCGGGGAGCGCACGCGCCAGCTCGACGGCGCGCACGTCGACTTCCTCTCGCGCGTCGCGAACCCCATCGGGGTCAAGCTCGGCCCGACGACGACGCCCGACGTCGCGCTCGAGCTCGCCCGCCGTCTCAACCCCGACGACGTCGAGGGCCGCCTGACCTTCGTCACGCGCATGGGCGCGGGCAACGTGCGCGACGCGCTCCCGCCGCTCGTCGAGGCCGTCGCGCGCGCGGGCGTGCCCGTCACGTGGGTCACGGACCCCATGCACGGCAACACCATCACGTCCGCGAGCGGCTACAAGACGCGGCGGTTCGACGACGTCCTCGACGAGGTGCGCGGCTTCTTCGAGGTGCACCGCGCCGCGGGGACCGTGCCGGGCGGGCTGCACGTCGAGCTCACGGGCGACGACGTGACCGAGGTGCTGGGCGGGAGCGAGGAGATCGACGACGAGGGGCTCGCCCTGCGCTACGAGACCCTCGTCGACCCGCGCCTCAACCACCAGCAGTCGCTGGAGATGGCCTTCCAGGTCGCGGAGATGCTGCGCGGCTGAGGGCGTGGGGAGACGGCCGTCTCCCGTCGAGCGCAGGGCTGTGGCCCGTCCCGTGGTCGGGGCGGGCCACGGCCGTCTGCGCGGCGCGCGAGGTCAGAAGACGTTGAGGACGATCGTCGAGCCCTTGGGCGCGGTGCGCCCGTCACCGCCCGGGGGGTCCTGGGCGTAGACGATGTTGAGCGGGTGGATGCCCTGCGGGTAGCGGATCTCCACCTGGAAGCCTGCGTCCTTCAGGGCCTTCTCGGCGTCGGCGACGTTGCGGGTGCTGACGTTCGGGACGTCGACGAGCGGGGGACCGAGCGACACCACGACGTTCACGGTGTCCTTCCGGTGGGCGTCGGAGCCCTGCTCGGGGTCCTGGCGGATCACGAGCCCTGCGCCGACGGTCTCGGAGTACTCCTCGGTGACCGCGGGGACGAGGCCCTGCTCCTCGAGCGCGGCGACCGCGGCGTCCTTCGCGGCGCCCGTGACCTGCGGCACGACGACGGGCGCGGGCCCGGACGAGACGGTGAGCACCACCGGCACGTCGTGCCGGATCGTGGCGCCCTCCTCGATGACGTTGCCGTCGGGGTCCCGCACGGCCATGACCTGGCCCGACGGCACCTCGTCGTGCGGCGTGGCGACGGGGTCGCCGAGCGTCAGGTCGGCGCCCTCGATCGCGGCGGTCGCCTCCTCCTGCGTCGCGCCCACGAGACCGGTCGGCACCGTGAGCATCCGCACGCCCTTCGACACGACGAGCTGCACGCTGCCGTCCTTGCGCACGTCCTCGCCGGACGCCGGGTCCGTCGCCACGACGGCGCCCTCGGGCACGGCGTCGTCGTAGCGCTCCTCGACCGTGTGGGAGAGGCCCGCGTCGTCGAGGATCGCGACGGCCTCCGGACGCGACGCCTCCACGAGGCCGTCCGGGACCTGGGTGTAGGCGCCCGGCCCGGACGAGAACCACCACGCGGCGCCGCCGCCGACGCCCGCGAGGACGAGGAGCACGACGAGCGACCAGACGACCACGCGGCCGTGGCCACGTCGCCGCGCCGGGGCCGGGGCAGCAGGGGGCGGCGGGGCGGGCCGCGTGGTCGGCGCGACGACGTGCCCGACGGCGAGCGGCTCGGTGAGGCCCGCGGCCTCGCGGTCGCGCAGGCTGAGCGCCGCGAGGGACGCGGTCACGGCGGCGGACGGGTCGTCGGGCTCGGTCCGCGGGCCCGGACCCGGCGGGGGCGGCACGACGGCGGACCCCCCGGCGGGCGGGTCGACGCGCCGCTCGAGGTCGGCCGGGTCGAGCGCGGCCCGGGTCGAGCGCACGAGCGCGAGCGCGGCGCCGGCGTCGGCCGGACGGTCGGCGGGGTCGCGCGCGGCGAGCGCGCACAGCAGGTCGTCGACCTCGGGCGGGATCCACGGGGCGACGTCCGACGGCGGGGGCACGTCGTTGTTCACGTGCTGGAACGCGACCTGGATCGGCGTCGTGCCGGTGTGCGGGACGGTGCCGAGCAGCATCTCGTACGCGAGGATGCCCGCCGCGTAGACGTCGGTGCGGGCGTCGCACGTGCCGGTCGCGATGAGCTCGGGGGAGAGGTAGGCGACGGTCCCGAGGATCGTGCCCGTCGTCGTCGCGGTCACCTCGTTCACGGCGCGCGCGAGACCGAAGTCGGTGACCTTGAGCCGGCCCTCGGTGTCGAGCAGGACGTTCTCGGGCTTGATGTCGCGGTGCACGAGCCCCGCACGGTGGGCGGCGGCGAGCGCGTCGAGCACGTGGTCGAGCACGTCGAGCGTGCGACCCAGCGTCAAGGTGCGCTCGGTGAGCATGGTGCGGCGCAGGTTCGACCCCGCCACGTACTCCATCGTCAGGTAGCTCGTGTCGCCGTCGAGGCCCTGGTCGTACACGGCGACGAGGCCCGGGTGGGTGAGGCGGGCCGCGGCACGCGCCTCGCGGCGGAACCGCGAGACGAAGTCGGCGCCGGACGCGCCCTCGGCGAGGTGGGGGTGCATGACCTTGAGCGCGACCTCGCGCTCGAGCCGACGGTCGATCGCGAGGTACACCGTCGCCATGCCGCCTCGCGCGATGCGCGAGACGACCTCGTACCGCCCGTCGACCAGGCGGCCGACGAGGGGATCGGTCGTCACGGTGGCCACGGGGAGAGTCTAGGTGGCCGGGTGTCACGATCCGGTGAGCACGGCGCGCACGGCGTGGGTGTCGTGTGGAGGCACGCCGTAGGCTTGCCCGGTGACCGATCGCGACACCAGCCCCCGCCCCACGCTCGACGACCTCGTCGGCGAGTGGCTGACCCTCCCCGACGTCGCCGAGGCGCTCGGCACCGACGTCGGCAAGGTGCGCCGCCTCGTGCAGGAGCGGCGCGTCGTGGGCGTGAAGCGCGGCGAGCGCACGACGTTCCAGGTCCCGGCGCGCTTCCTCGTGCCGCTGCACCTGGTCGACCCGGCGAACGCCGGCCGCCCGGACGCGAGCGGCCGCGTGGGTGTCCTGTCGAGCCTGCAGGGCACGATCGTCGTGCTCACCGACGCCGGCTTCGACGACGCCGAGATCCTCGAGTGGCTCTTCACGCCGCACGACGAGCTCGGCGAGGCCCCGTTCGACACCCTCCTCAGCGGGCACAAGGCGCGCGTGCGCCGCGTGGCGCAGTCCGAGCTCTGACGCGCTCCGCCCGCCGCCCCGATCGTCCGGCCCGTGCCGGTCCGACGGCGGCGGTGCGGTCAGGCCGTCCGCTCGACGGCGGCGCGCGCGAGCAGCGCGAGCATCGTCGCCCCGGGCTCCGCGAGCCCGGCCCCGTCGAGGGCGGTCGCGGCCCGCTCGGTGAGCTCCGCGATGAGCGACTCGACGGCGTCGCGCGCGCCCGTCTCGACGAGGACGGCGCGCAGGTCCTCCACCGTGGCCGGGTCGAGGTCCGGGTCGCCCAGGTGCGCGAGCAGCAGCTCGCGCTGCGCGGGCGTCGCCGCGGCCAGCGCGCGCACGACGAGCACCGTCCGCTTGCCCTCGCGCAGGTCGTCGCCGGCCGGCTTGCCGGTGACCTGCGCGTCGCCGAAGACGCCGAGCACGTCGTCGCGGAGCTGGAACGCCTCGCCCACGGGCAGGCCGAACGCGCTCGTCGCGGCGACCGCGTCGTCGTCGGCCCCGGCGAGCGCGGCGCCGAGCGCGATGGGGTGCTCGACGCTGTAGCGCGCGGACTTCGAGCGGATGACGGCCCGGGCCCGCTCCTCGTCGGCCGCCGGGTCCTCGCCCCACGGCAGGACCTGCGCGTGCACGTCGAGGTACTGGCCGGCCGTGACCTCCGTCTGCATGCGGCCGAACACGCGTCGCGACCGCGTGGCGACCGCAGGTGCGAGGGCGTCGAGCGCGTCGCCGAGCTCCCGGTGGCTCGCGATGAGCGCGAGGTCGCCGAGCAGGATCGCGGCGTTCTCGCCGTACCGCGCGCCGTCGCCGGACCAGCCGAGGTCGCGGTGGCGCGCCGCGAAGGCGCGGTGCGCCGTCGGGCGCCCGCGGCGGGTGTCCGAGGAGTCCATGACGTCGTCGTGGAAGAGCGCCGCCGCCTGGAAGAGCTCGAGCGCCGCGCCGGCGCGCAGCACCGCGGGTCGGTGCGGGCCCGCTGCGTCACCGCCGTGCGCGCGCCACGACCAGTAGCAGAACGCGGCGCGCAGGCGCTTGCCGCCCGCGAGCAGCTCCTGCGTCGCGTCGGCGAGCACGTCCGTGTCCGGGTGGGTCCCGGCGAGCTCGGCGCGCATCGCCGCGGTCGAGGCGTGCAGGGCGTCGTCGACGCCTGCGCGCACCCCCTCGCGGTCGACGAGCGCGGCGGGGCTCGGGTCGGTGAGGTCCTCGGACGCCTGGGGAGGGACGGAGGGCGAGGTCGGCAGCGACGGGTTCGGCACGGGGGCAGCCTATGCGGAGCGGGCGACACCCTGCCCGCCCGGTCTCGTCGCGGGCGGGCGGCGCGGCGCCTCAGCCGGGGACGACCTGGCCGCTGATCGTCACGAGGCGTTCGGTCTCGTCGTCGAAGACGCCGACGGCGACCGACTCGGTCGGGGCCTCGGGCGCGGTCGTGCGGACGAACGTGGTGAGCGAGGTGAGCGCGCTCGGCACGGTCGACGGCGACACCTCGAACCCGGCCGGGCCCAGCGTGTCGGTGTAGTAGGCGGTGAGCGCCTCGACCGTGTCCGTCGAGCGCAGGTTCAGCGTGACGTCCACGAGCGCGCCGTCCTGCGACGGCCGCGCCGAGCTCGCGAGTACCTCGGCGCCCGGCGCCACCGGGACCAGCGCGGCGGGGAATCCCTCCACCAGGTCCCCGACCGCCGAGGCGGCGTCGTAGTCGGGCAGCGGCGTGCCCGGCGCGCCGGAGTCGGCGTCCGGCGCCGGCTGCTCCTCCCGGGGTGCCGCGGCGCCTTGCACGTCGGCCAGGTCCGCCTGGCACCCCGCCAGTGTCGAGCCCAGCACGGCAGCGACGAGGACGACGGCGGCCCGGCCGGCGGGGGAAGGCGCCGGGTGCGCGGCGGCGCGGGTTCGTGGTGGCACGCGCACACCGTAGTCATCCGCGCGTGCGCGAGCCACCACCGGGGTCGGGGGCCGACCACAGCCCCGGGTGCCCGCCCCGCGTCGTCCACAGCCGGGCGGCGCGCGCCCCGCACGCCGCGCGCACCGGCTGGGATGGGCGCATGACGACCCTCATCCGGGCCCAGGGCCCGCGCGAGCTCCTCGCCTACGTCCCCTTCCGGCTCGGCTACCGCCCGCAGGACAGCGTCGTCCTCGTGGGGCTGCGGCCACCGCGAGGCCGCATCGGTCTCGTCGTGCGCGTCGACGTCGCCGACGCGGCGGACGTCGAGCACGGCCCGCAGCTCGCGCGGTCCGTCGTGGGGCACCTCGCGGCCGACGGCGCACGCCGTGTCGTGCTCGTCGTCTACTCCGACGCGCCGCTGCGCGCGTCGGGCGTCGCGGCCGCGCGGGTGCGGGCCGCCGTCGAGCACTGCCGCGAGGCCGCCGAGCCGCACCACGGGCCCGTCGAGGCGTGGGTCGTGTCGTCGACGGGCTGGTACGCGCTCGACTGCGCCGAGGACGACTGCTGCCCGCCGGAGGGGAGGTCGCTCCGCGAGCTCGAGTCGAGCGAGGCCGGCGCGCACATGGTGCTGTCCGGGGCGGCGCTCGCGGACTCGCGCGAGGAGGCGCTGCGGATCCCGCCCGCGGGGGCGGACGCGCGGCGCCGTGCCGCGCGCGCGGCACGGCGGGTGCGCGACCGCGCCCGGTCCGTGGCGGCCGGCGACGACGTCGCGGCCCGGGTCGCGGCCCGGGTGTCCGCCCTCGCGCTGTGGCGGACCGCGGTCGCGCAGGTCGTCGCGCGCGACCGGGCGCGGGACGGCGGGCGTACCGACGGCGGGCCGGTCGACGGCGGGCCGGTCGGCGACGGCGCCGGTGCCGCGGTGCCCGCCGCGACGGTCCTCGGGCGCCTGGCCGCGGGCCTCGAGTCGGTCCCCGTGCGCGACGCCGTGCTCCTGTCCCTCGTGCCGGGGACCGACGACCTGCCGGACCGCACCGTGCGGGGCGGGGACGTGGACGCCGGGACGGGCCGTGCCATCGCGGCCGTCGTGGACCCTGGTGCGGGCCTCGCGCCCGACCCGGTGGTCACCGGGCCGGCGAGGGCCGTGCTCGAGGCGGTCGTCGCCCACGCGCCTCGCGGGAGCACCGCACCCGCGCTGACGCTCCTGGCGCTCGTGGCCTGGTGGCACGGCGACGGCGGCCGGGCCCGTCGGCGGCTGGCCGAGGCGCTCGCGGAAGACCCGACGTACCGGCTCGCGCTGCTGCTCGCGAGCGCGCTCGACGCCGGGGTCCCGCCGGGCTGGGTCCGCGCCGACGCGTGCGCCGACACGCACGACGTCGGGTAGGTTCGAGGCAACACGACCTGCGGTCGCCCCCGCGGCCGGCCGCACCCACGAGCCGTCTCCGGAGGACACATGAGCGTCGTCGTCGCGCACCTGAGCACGCCCGAGGGTCGCGAGGCTCTCGACAGCGCGGCCACCGAGGCCGTCCGGCGCGGCACCGACCTCGTCGTCGTCGTGACCGAGGCTTCCATGTCGACTCCCGAGCTCGTCGCCGCGCACGAGGACGACCTGCGACGCGTGGAGGCGCGCCTCGAGGGGACGGGCACGACGCTGCGCCGCGAGCAGGGCTCGGCGGATCTCGCGGACGACCTCGTGGGCGCCGCGGAGCGGTCGTCGGCGGAACTCATCGTCATCGGGCTGCGTCGGCGCAGCCCCGTGGGCAAGCTCATCCTCGGCTCGAACGCCCAGCGCATCCTGCTCGACGCGCCCTGCCCCGTGCTGGCCGTCAAGCCCGAGCGGCCCGCCGGCGTCTGAGCCGCCCGCGCGTCGGCGCGCGGACGCGGATCCCTGCGGTCCGGCGCGCGACGGGCGCCGGGTGAGGGGCGGGGTGGGCGGGGGAATCTTCCAGGGTCCCGACCCGTTGTACACGTCACGAACCGGGTGACGAACGTCGTGACGACGTGGTGCGCCGGGCCGTCGGGAGGCGGTCAGGTCCGACATCACCCCGTGTCGCGGCGTCCGGCGCACGGATCGCCGGTACAATATAGGTAGTCCGCCAGAGCCCGACGACTCACCGTGAGAGTCCAGAGCAGCCCGCACTTCACGGTTCACGTCCCCGCTCCGGCGGCCCTACCGCCCCCCATGATTGCCGAAAGGTCGGTTTGTGGCGCCCTCAACCCCGATTTCCGCACTCCCGCGAGAGTTCGAGCACCCCGCCCTGCAGGAGCTCCTGCGGCGCGGCAGTGCGAACGGTCGCGTCGACGCCGAGAGCTTCCGCACCGCGTGCGAGCAGGCTGCCGTCAACGACGCCAAGCGGCTGAAGGCGGTCTTCCGCGCGCTCGCGGGCGCCGGCGTCGAGGTCGACATCCCGACCACGACGAAGGTGGCCGCGGCGGCTTCCCCGCGCAGCACGACGACCGCGCGCACCAAGCCCGCCGCGACGAAGTCCGCGTCGGCGACCAAGCGCACGACCACGACGAAGGCCGCCCCGGCGGCCGACGCCGAGGGTGCGGAGACCTCGTCGACCGGCCCCGCCAAGCCCGCCGCCCGCAAGACCGCGGCCAAGGCCCCCGCCAAGTCCAAGGCGACGCCCGCGCGCGCCAAGAAGAAGGACGACGACGAGGACGACGCCGAGGTCGAGATCGAGGATCTCGAGATCGACGTGACCGAGGACGAGGAGGCTGCGGAGCCTGGCGCCAAGAAGGCTGCCGCCGCCGCGCCGAGCGACGAGCCCGAGGAGACCGGCTTCGTCGTCTCCGACGCGGACGAGGACGACGCCCCGGTCCAGCAGGTCGTGACCGCGGGTGCGACGGCCGACCCGGTCAAGGACTACCTCAAGCAGATCGGCAAGGTCGCGCTGCTGAACGCGGAGCAGGAGGTCGAGCTCGCGAAGCGGATCGAGGCCGGTCTGTTCGCGGAGGAGAAGCTCGCGGCCGAGGGCGACGACCTGGACCGCAAGCTCAAGCGTGAGCTGCAGTGGATCGCGCACGACGGCAAGCGGGCGAAGAACCACCTGCTGGAGGCGAACCTGCGTCTGGTGGTGTCGCTGGCCAAGCGGTACACGGGTCGCGGCATGCTGTTCCTGGACCTGATCCAGGAGGGCAACCTCGGTCTGATCCGTGCGGTCGAGAAGTTCGACTACACCAAGGGCTACAAGTTCTCGACGTACGCGACGTGGTGGATCCGGCAGGCGATCACGCGCGCGATGGCGGACCAGGCGCGCACCATCCGTATCCCGGTGCACATGGTCGAGGTCATCAACAAGCTCGCGCGCGTGCAGCGTCAGATGCTGCAGGACCTGGGCCGGGAGCCCACGCCCGAGGAGCTCGCCAAGGAGCTCGACATGACCCCGGAGAAGGTCGTCGAGGTCCAGAAGTACGGCCGCGAGCCCATCTCGCTGCACACGCCGCTCGGCGAGGACGGCGACTCCGAGTTCGGCGACCTCATCGAGGACTCCGAGGCCATCGTCCCGGCGGACGCGGTGAGCTTCACGCTCCTGCAGGAGCAGCTGCACCAGGTGCTCGACACGCTGAGCGAGCGCGAGGCGGGCGTCGTCTCGATGCGGTTCGGCCTCTCGGACGGGCAGCCCAAGACGCTCGACGAGATCGGCAAGGTCTACGGCGTGACGCGTGAGCGCATCCGCCAGATCGAGTCGAAGACCATGTCGAAGCTGCGCCACCCGAGCCGCTCGCAGGTCCTGCGCGACTACCTCGACTGACGCGTCGCGGCGGGCGGCCGGTGCACGCCACCGGCCGCCCGCCGTCGTCGCACGACGAAGGCCCCGAGGAGATCTCCTCGGGGCCTTCGTCGTGTCTGAGGTCTGTCTCTGAGGTGGTCGTCGCGGGGGACCGGGCGGTGGAGCCGGTCCCCGCGGTCGTGCGCTCCTGGCGCGGGACGGTGCTCGGCGGACCGGCGCGTCAGCGCGCGCCGTGCTCCGCGAGCAGCTTGTCGGTCTCGTCCTGGATGGACGTCGCGAGGTCGGTGTAGGCATCCGCGTGCGCCCGCGCGTGGTGGCCGCAGAACAGCAGCTCGCCGCTCGGCAGGACCACACGGACGTACGCCTGGGCCCCGCAGCGGTCGCAGCGGTCGGCCGCGGTCAGCGGTTCGGTGGTGGTCGTCGTAGCAGTCACATGAACATCAAACCATCCCCTCCTGAGGTTTCGTCCCGGGGGAGCGCCGGGTTCGCTACCCGCGAAGCGCGCTCACCCGCGCCGTGGCCTCCCGCCGGCATCTCGCCGCATCCCGCCGCATCCCGCCGCATCCCGCCGGATCGCGCGGCGTCCGCGGCGGCGCGGCGGGGCAGCACCGGGGTGTGGGCGCCCTCGTCTAGGCTTGCCGCCGTGACGACCACCTCCGCTGAGTCCAGCTACACCGCTCGGCACCTGTCCGTGCTCGAGGGCCTCGAGGCCGTGCGCAAGCGACCGGGCATGTACATCGGCACGACCGACTCGCGCGGTCTCATGCACTGCCTCTGGGAGATCATCGACAACTCGGTCGACGAGGCGCTCGCGGGCAACTGCTCGAAGATCCGGGTCGTGCTGCACGCCGACACCTCCGTGACGGTCGAGGACGACGGCCGCGGCATCCCCGTGGACATCGAGCCGAAGACGGGCCTGTCCGGCGTCGAGGTCGTGTTCACCAAGCTCCACGCGGGCGGCAAGTTCGGCGGCGGGTCGTACACCGCGTCGGGCGGCCTGCACGGTGTCGGCGCGTCCGTCGTCAACGCGCTGTCCTCGCGTCTCGACGTCGAGGTCGACCGCGGCGGCGAGACGCACCGCATGACCTTCCACCGCGGCGAGCCGGGCGTGTTCAGCGACCCGAAGACCGGCCCGACGCCGGACGCCCCGTTCGAGCCGTTCGTGTCCGGGTCCGAGCTCGCGGTCGTCGGGAAGACGAAGCGCGGCGTCACCGGCACGCGCGTCCGCTACTGGGCGGACCGCCAGATCTTCCTCAAGACGGCCGTCTTCTCCTACGACGAGCTCGTCACGCGCGTGCGGCAGACGACGTTCCTCGTCCCCGGTCTCGAGATCACGGTGCGCGACGAGCGCGGCGTGCCCGGGACGCCGGGGGAGTCCGGGCCGCACGAGGAGACGTTCGTGCACACGGGCGGGTCGGTCGACTTCGTCGACTTCCTCGCGCCGGACACCCCCGTCACCGCGACGTGGCGCCTCACGGGCTCGGGCTCGTTCACGGAGACCGTCCCGGTGCTCGACGACCGCGGTCACATGACCCCGCAGGCGGTGCAGCGCGACTGCGAGGTCGACGTCGCGCTGCGCTGGGGCACCGGCTACGAGACCGAGGTCCGCAGCTTCGTCAACATCATCGCCACGCCCAAGGGCGGTTCCCACCTCGGCGGCTTCGAGCAGGGCCTGCTCAAGGTGCTGCGCAAGGCGGTCGAGACGAACGCGCGCCGCCTCAAGGTGTCGACGAAGGACGCGTCCGAGCGCATCGAGAAGGACGACGTGCTCGCCGGCCTGACGGCCGTCGTCACCGTGCGCCTCGCCGAGCCGCAGTTCGAGGGACAGACGAAGGAGGTCCTCGGCACGGCGCCGGTGCGGGGCATCGTGGCGCGCGTCGTCGAGAAGGAGCTGAACGCCCTCCTCACCTCCACCAAGCGCGACGAGAAGACGCAGGCCGCGCTGCTGCTCGACAAGGTCGTCGCCGAGATGCGCGCGCGCATCACGGCGCGCAAGCAGAAGGAGATCTCGCGGCGCAAGAACGCGCTCGAGACGTCGTCCCTCCCGGCCAAGCTCGTCGACTGCCGCAGCGACGACGTCGAGCGCAGCGAGCTGTTCATCGTCGAGGGCGACAGCGCGCTCGGCACCGCGCGCCTCGCGCGCAGCTCCGACTTCCAGGCGCTGCTGCCCATCCGCGGCAAGATCCTCAACGTGCAGAAGGCGTCCGTGAGCGACATGCTGCGCAACGCCGAGTGCACCGCGATCATCCAGGTGCTCGGCGCCGGGTCGGGGCGGTCGTTCGACCTCGAGGCCGCGCGCTACGGCAAGATCGTGCTCATGACGGACGCCGACGTCGACGGCGCCCACATCCGCACCCTCCTGCTCACGCTCTTCTACCGGTACATGAAGCCGCTCGTCGAGGCGGGGCGCGTCTTCGCGGCCGTGCCGCCGCTGCACCGCATCGAGGTCATCGGTGCCGGGCGCCGCAAGAACGAGTACATCTACACGTACTCCGAGGCCGAGCTCGCCGCGACGCTCAAGAAGCTCGACAAGGCGGGCCGCCGCTACAAGGACGACATCCAGCGGTACAAGGGCCTGGGGGAGATGGACGCCGACCAGCTCGCCGAGACGACGATGGACCCGCGTCACCGCACCCTGCGCCGCGTCACGGCCGAGCACGCCGAGGCGGCGGAGCGCGTGTTCGAGCTGCTCATGGGCAGCGACGTCGCGCCGCGCAAGGAGTTCATCGTCGCCGGCGCAGCTGAGCTGGACCACGCCCGCATCGACGTCTGACGATGTCCGCCGGGCAGGACGCGCCACTGGCGGGCCACCCTGACCTGGTCCGCCTGCTACGGCGGACCGTCCTGCTGGTCGCGGGGCTCAACCTCGCGTACTTCGTCGTCGAGCTCACCGTCGCGCTCGCGGCGGGTTCGGTCTCGCTGCTCGCCGACAGCGTGGACTTCCTCGAGGACACCGCGATCAACCTGCTCATCGCCGTCGCGCTGGGCTTCCCGCTCGCGCGGCGCGCGGTCCTGGGCAAGGCGCTGGCCCTGCTCATCCTCGTCCCCGCGCTGTTCGCGGCGTGGGAGGTCGTGCGCCGGTTCGGTGACCCGCCTGCTCCCGAGGTGCTGCCGATCGTCCTCGCCTCGCTCGGCGCGGTCGTGGTCAACGGCGTGTGCGCGTGGCTCCTCGTCCGCGTCCGCCACCACGGCGGGTCGCTGAGCCGCGCCGCGTTCCTGTCGGCCCGCAACGACGTGCTCGTCAACGTCGCCGTCATCGCGATGGGGCTCGTGACCGCGTGGACCGGGTCCGGCTGGCCGGACCTTGTCCTGGGCTGCGGGATCATCCTCCTCGCGGGCCACTCCGCGTACGAGGTGTGGGAGGTCAGCGAGGAGGAGCGGCTGGCGGCCAAGGCCGTCGCGGGCGAGGAGATCGGGTGAGGGGCCGTCGTCCGACAGGCGGGCGACCCGGCGCGAGCCGGCCGGCGCTCCGTACGCTGGCGACGTGACCCTCCGAACGCTCCGCGCCGCGTCCGCGCGCCCGCTCACCGCCCTGACCGCCGTCCTGCTCACCGCGGGCCTGCTGGCCGGGTGCTCGTCCGCCGACGAGCCCGCCGCCGACACCACGTCGACCTCCACGGCGACCGCGGGCGAGGAGTCGAGCGCCCCGGCCGACGACGCGACGGACGAGGCGCCCGACGACGAGTCCGGCGACGGCGAGGACGCGCCCGAGCTCTCCTACGAGGGGCGCGCGGGCGCGACGGCCCTCGACCTGCTCCTCGAGGCGGACCCGTCCGCCCAGGTGACCGGTGAGGGCGAGAACGCGTTCGTCACGGCGATCGACGGCGTCGCCGCCGATCCGGACAGCGAGTTCTGGGCCCTGTACGTGAACGACGAGATGGCTACCGTGGGTGCAGGCTCCCTCGAGACGAAGGACGGGGACGAGATCACGTGGAAGCTCGAGACGTTCACCTCGTGACGCGCTCGGAGAGCACGGCGCTGCGCTGGTGGCGCCCCGCGCTCGTCGTCACGCTCGCGGCGCTCGCCGTCGTGTGGCGGCTCGTGCGCGCCGACCTCGGCGCACCCCCGAACCTCGAGCTCGTCACCGCGGCGACGTTCGCGGCGACGCTCCTGCTGCGCTCGCGGTGGGCGTTCGTCGTGCCGCTCGCGGTGACGGTCGTGTCCGACGTCGTGCTCGGCAACACGGCGATCGCGTTGTTCACGTGGAGCGCGTGGCTCGTCGTCGGGCTGGGCTCGCTGCTCGCGCGGAACACGACCGGGTGGCGCCGCGTCGGCGCGGGCGCGGCGTTCGGCGTCGCGGGCTCGCTGTGGTTCTTCGCGTGGACGAACTTCGGCGTCTGGCTGCAGGGCCGCGGCGTCTGGTACCCCGCCGGAGCGGACGGGCTCGTCGCGAGCTACGTCGCGGGTCTGCCGTTCCTGCGCACCATGCTGCTCGGCAGCCTCGTGCTCGTGCCGCTGGTCGCGGCCGGGACGCTGCTCGTGGACCGGCTCGAGGCGTCGCACGGGATGGTCGGCGCCCGCGCCGTCCCCGCCGCGCGGTAGCGTGGTTCGTGCCGGACGGCCGCGCGCGCCGAGCCGATGACGGGCGCAGCCGGGGCAGGAGGAGGCCATCCATGGCGGGACACCGGATCTTCGGGACGAGCTTCGCGAGCATCTACCCGCTCTACGTGACCAAGGTGGAGCGCAAGGGGCGCACGACGGACGAGATCGATCAGGTCATCGGCTGGCTCACCGGCTACGACGACGACGGCCTGGCGCAGGCGATCGCCGACGAGATCACGCTCGAGGAGTTCTTCGACCGGGCCCCCGCGTGGAACCCGAACGCCTCGCTCATCACCGGGGTGATCTGCGGCGTCCGCGTCGAGGACATCGAGGACCCGCTGATGCAGAAGATCCGGTACCTCGACAAGCTCGTCGACGAGGTCGCGCGCGGCAAGAAGATGGCGTCGATCCTGCGCGGCGAGGCGGCCACCGCCTCCTAGCGGCGCGCCTCACCCGAGCTCTTCCGCGAGCCCGACGATGATGCCGCCGGGCCCTCGCAGGTAGCAGAGCCGGTACGCGTCCTCGAAGCGCACGATCTCCCGCAGCACGGCCCCGCCGTGGCGGGCGAGGCGCTCGACGGTGTCGTCGAGGTCGTCCACGGCGAACATCACGCGGTGCAGACCGAGCACGTTGGGCGGGGCGGTGCCGAGCCCCAGGTCGAGCGGTGCTGGCGCGTGGTACCGCGTGAGCTCCAGCCGCCCGGGGCCGCCGGGGACGCGCATCATCGCGATCTCCGAGCGGAGGTCGTCGAGCCCGACGACGCGCTCGGCCCACCGCCCCTCGATCGTCGTCCGGTTCTCGAGCTCCATCCCGAGCTCGGCGAAGAACGCGACGGCCGCGTCGAGGTCGTCGACGACGACGGCCACGTTGTCGAGGCGCTGGATCGTCATGGGCGGGCCTCCTGAGTTCGGGATCGTGGGTGCGGACTCGTGGGATAGAGGTGCACGGCTCCGAACCGTCGGCGCCGACGGCTCTCGTGCCTGGTGGCGCTCTCGTGGATCAGGCGTCCTGCCCGACGCCGCGTCCCGGCTCGCTCATGTCGCCCGTCCCGGGCGCGCCGTCCGCGAGGCCGTAGCGCAGCAGGACCGTGCCCGTCGGGCTCGGCGCGGGAGGCTCGAGGAGGGTGAGGTTGGTGGGGACGGCGCCGCCGTCGAACACGGTCTTGCCCGTGCCGAGCACGATGGGGTGCACCCACAGGTCGAGGCGGTCGAACAGCCTCTCGTGCAGCAGCGTCTGCACCAGGTCGAGGCTGCCCACGACCTTGACGTGCTCGTGCCGGTCGCGCACCTCGCGCACCGCGCCGGGCAGGTCCGGGCCGAGCAGCGTCGACCCGGCCCACGACAGGTCCGGCGTGCCGCGCGACGCCACGTACTTGGGGATGCGGTTGAACAGGGCCGCGAAGTCGTCGTCCTGCCCGCCCTCCTGGAACGGCCAGTACGCCGCGAAGATGTCGTACGTGCGGCGCCCGAGCAGCAGCGCGTCCGTGCCCTCGTACGCCGCGGCGATCTGCTCGCCCGCGACGTCGTCGAGCAGCGGCGCCTGCCAGCCGCCGAACGCGAACCCGCCCTCCGGGTCCTCCTCCGGCCCGCCGGGCGCCTGCCCGACGAGGTCGAGGGTCGTGAACAGCTCGATCTCGATGCTTCCCCTGGCTCGGCTCCCGCGGCGTCGTGGTCTCGGTCACGGGTAAGACGTCGTCCGGTCGCCGAACTCATCGACGCGGCGACCGGGCGGGTCAGGTGGCGGGCGGTCCCGCGTCGTCGGGCTCGTCCGGGACCCACCGCAGGACGTCTCCGGGCTGGCACCCGAGGACGCGGCAGACGGCGTCCAGCGTCGAGAAGCGCACGGCCTTCGCACGCCCGTTCTTCAGGACGGCGACGTTCGCCGGCGTGATGCCGACCGCGGCGGCGAAGTCGCCGACGGACATCTGCCTCCGCGCCAGGAGGACGTCGAGGTCGATGACGATCGGCACCTAGATCACCGCGGCCAGCTCGCGCCGGTCGGCGGTCGCGGTGCGGAGCAGCGCGCGCAGCACCACGACGAGCAGGGCCAGCGCGCCCCCGCCCACGAGCGAGCCGAGGAGGCCGAGGAGCACGAGCGGCCCACCGAGCTGCGCCCCGAAGGTCAGGTGACCGAACACCGTCGCGGCGAGGGTCGCGACCGTGACCACGCACCCGATCACCACGGTGACCGAGCGCAGCGCGCGCGGGTCGAACACCTCGTCGCGGGCGGCGAGGCCGAGCAGGCGCCACACCGCCACGAGGGCGACCTCGACCGCGAGCAACGCCAGCACGGCCAGCACGGAGTACGGGACCACGAGGCCGCGGACCTCCGGGTGCTGCGCCCCGACCTCGGCCGCGAGGAGGGGGGCGAGGAACATCGACAGCGCGGTGCCGAGGGCCACGAGGACGAGGAGTGCTCGTGTGCACGCGACGAGGGCAGGTCTCATCTATCGATTGTCGATAGATGCAACGGCTCTGTCAACGACCGAGGCGCGACCCGTGGCGCGAAGGGGGAAGCGCGCGGCCGGGCGGTATCCGCTGTACCCGTCCGCCGGCGGCGTCGGCCGCGGAGGCTCTCTCGTCCGCGAAACGGTCGATGAGCCGAGCCACGGCGTGGCGTCCCGAGATGTTGCGGATCCTGGCCTGTGGATAACCGGGGCCCTTGCCGTCGTGGCGTCTAGCGTCCGGTCCAGGAGACCACGACCAGGAGGATCATCATGCGCGACCAGCGCGAGCGCACGAGCCAGCACGAGCGAACGACCGCGGTCCCTCGCACGGGGCACCGTCCCCGTGCTCGCCTCGCCACCCGTCGGAGAGCCGCCGTCGGTCGCCTGCTCTCGGGACTCGGGGTCGCCGTCGTCCTCACGGTCGTCCCCGGCTGCGCGCTGCCCTTCGCCGAGACCGACGACGGCGCGACTCCTGCGGCGGCGGCGACGTCCCGGAGCGAGGGCGAGCCGGCGACCCCCTCCGGGGCCGAGTACGCGATCGTGTCGGGCCAGCCGGTGCGGACGCCCTGCTGGTCCTACGAGGGCCCGGAGGCGTTCGTGAACAACGTCGCCTCGGACCAGGAGGAACACTGTCACGGTGCCCTCGAGCTCTGGGGCGAGGTCGTCGACGGGGTGGTGGTGCCCACGGGTGTCGGGGCGGTCTACGGGCAGGTGTCGGTCGAACCGGTGCGGGTCGCGACGTCCGAGGCGTGGGGGGTCGGGACCGATCTCGGGGGAGCGGTCGACCTCCTCGCGGACTCGTACTTCGCGGAGAACGGCAGCATCCTCAGCCTGCACGAGGCGACCACCCTCGACGGCGTTCCGGCGAACATCACCCGGGTCGAGGGGAGCTTCGAGGAGACGCGGACGAAGGCCTTCATCACCGCCTTCGCACCCGAGCGGTTCGCGTCGGGCACGGACGAGGTCCAGTTCTTCGTGATCGCGATCGTCACCCCGTACGACAACGGCGACGAGCTCATCGAGCAGGTCACGGGCACGTGGACGTGGTCCTGACGCTGCTCCCCGCTCGCCCCGGCAGGACGCCCCGCGGCTGGCGATCGTCAGACGCTGAAGTACTTGGCCTCGGGGTGATGGAACACGAAGCAATCGGTCGACTGCTCCGGGTGGAGCTGGAGCTCCGCGGAGAGCTCGACACCCACCCGCTCGGGCCGCAGGAGCTCGACGACCTTCGTGCGGTCCTCCATGTCCGGGCACGCCGGGTAGCCGAGCGAGAAGCGGGCGCCGCGGTACTCGAGCTTGAACATGCCCTCGACCTCGGTCGGGTCCTCGTCGGCGAACCCGAGCTCGGCGCGCACGCGCGAGTGCCACATCTCGGCCAGCGCTTCGGTGAGCTGCACCGACAGTCCGTGGAGCTCCATGTACTCGCGGTAGTGGTTCCCGGCGAACAGCTTCGCGGTGTGCTGGTCGACGCTCGCGCCCATGGTGACGAGCTGGACGGGCAGCACGTCGTACCGGCCGGTCTCCTCGACCCACGACCGCGGCTTGACGAAGTCGGCGAGGCACAGGTGCCGGTCGCGGCGCTGGCGCGGGAACGTGAAGCGCAGCCGCTCCGTCCCGGGCTCGCCGCCCGCCCCGCCGTCGGGCGCGCCGATGCCCGCGAGCCCGGCGCCGTGGTGCGCGACGACGACGTCGTCGCCCTCCGACCACACCGGGAAGTACCCGTACACGACCGACGGGTCGACGACGCCCTCGGTGCGGATCCGCTCGTACCAGGCGTTGAGGCGCGGGCGCCCTTCGGTCTCGACAAGCTCTTCGTACGACGCTCCGTCGTCGCCTCGGCCGGGCTTGAGCCCCCACTGGCCCATGAACGTCGCGCGCTCGTCGAGGAACGCCGCGTACTCGGCGAGCTGGACGCCCTTGACGAGGCGCGTGCCCCAGAACGGGGGAGCGGGCACCGGGTTGTCTGCCGCGACGTCGGACCGCGCGGGCAGGTCCTCGACGGGCGTCTCGGTCACGGTGACCACGGCGTGCCGCCGCTTCTTCAGCGCGGGCAGCCCGACGGCGTCAGGCGACTCGCCGCGCGCGACGCGCACGAGCGGCTCCATGAGACGCAGGCCCTCGAACGCGTCGCGCGCGTACCGGACGACGCCCGGGAACTGGCCCGCGAGGTCGTCCTCGACGTAGGTGCGCGTGAGCGCCGCGCCACCGAGCAGGACCGGCCAGCGGCCGGCGAGCCCGCGCGACGTGAGCTCCGCGAGGTTCTCCTTCATCACGACGGTGGACTTCACGAGCAGCCCGGACATGCCGATGACGTCGGCGTCGTGCTCCTCGGCGGCCTCGATCATCGCGGAGATCGGCTGCTTGATACCGATGTTGACGACCGTGTAGCCGTTGTTGGTGAGGATGATGTCGACGAGGTTCTTGCCGATGTCGTGCACGTCGCCGCGCACGGTCGCGAGCACGATCGTGCCCTTGGACCCGCTCGAGCCCTCGATCTTCTCCATGTGCGGCTCGAGGTAGGCGACCGCCGTCTTCATGACCTCGGCGGACTGCAGCACGAACGGGAGCTGCATCTCGCCGCGGCCGAACAGGTCGCCCACGACCTTCATGCCCTCGAGCAGGTGGTCGTTGACGATCTCGAGCGCCTTGATCCCGGACGCCATCGCCGCGTCGAGGTCCTCCTCGAGACCCTTGCGCGCGCCGTCGACGATCCGCCGCTCGAGTCGCTCGCCGACGGGCAGCGCCGCGAGCTCCGCCGCGCGCTGGTCCTTGAGCGCCGCCGAGTCCACGCCGTCGAACAGCTCGAGCAGCCGGGCGAGCGGGTCGTGCACGAGGTTCCCCTCGTCGTCGTACCGCCGCCGGTCCCACACGAGGTCGAGCGCGGCCTCGCGCTGCTCGGCGGGGATCTGCGCGAGGGGGAGGATCTTCGCGGCGTGCACGATCGCGGAGTCCAGCCCCGCCTCGACCGCCTCGTGGAGGAAGACCGAGTTGAGCACGGTGCGCGCGGCGGGGTTGAGGCCGAACGACACGTTCGACACCCCGAGCGTCGTGTGGATGCCGGGGTAGCGACGCGTGATCTCGCGGATCGCCTCGATCGTCTCGATCGCGTCGCGCCGCGTCTCCTCCTGGCCGGTGGCGATGGGGAAGGTCAAGGCGTCGACGATGATGTCGTCGACCCGCAGGCCCCAGTCGCGCGTGAGCGTCTCGACGAGCCGCGTGGCGATCCCCACCTTGCCCGACGCGGTGCGCGCCTGGCCCTCTTCGTCGATCGTCAGCGCGACCACGGCCGCCCCGTGCTCGACGACGTGCGGCATGATCCGCGCGAACCGCGACGTCGGCCCGTCGCCGTCCTCGAAGTTCACCGAGTTCACGACGGCGCGCCCGCCCACGAGCTCGAGGCCCGCCGCGATGACCTCGGGCTCCGTCGAGTCGATGACGAGCGGGAGCGTCGACGCGCTCGCGAGGCGCGAGACGACCTGCTGCACGTCCGCGACGCCGTCGCGCCCCACATAGTCGATGCACACGTCGAGCAGGTGCGCGCCGTCGCGCGTCTGCGCCCGCGCGATCTCGACGCACTCGTCCCAGTTCTCCGCGAGCATCGCCTCGCGGAACGCCTTCGACCCGTTCGCGTTCGTGCGCTCGCCGATGGCGAGGAACGACGCGTCCTGGTGCAGGTCCGTGTGCGAGTACAGGCTCGCGACGCCGTTCTCGCGCTCCGGGTGGCGCTCGACGACGGGCCGCGCGCGCACTGCCTCGACGACGCGGCGCAGGTGCTCGGGCGTCGTGCCGCAGCAGCCGCCCACGAGGCCCAGGCCGAACTCGGTGACGAACTGGGTGTGCGCCGCCGCGAGCTCGTCCGGCGTCAGCGGGTACGTCGCCCCGTTCGGGCCGAGCACCGGCAGGCCCGCGTTGGGCATGCACGTCACGGGGATCTCCGCGTGCCGCGACAGGTGCCGCAGGTGCTCGCTCATCTCGGCCGGGCCGGTCGCGCAGTTGAGACCGATCGCGTCGACGCCGAGCGCTTGGAGCGTGGTCAGCGCGGCCCCGATCTCGGAGCCCATGAGCATCGTGCCCGTGGTCTCGACCGTCACCTGGACGATCACGGGCACCTCGCGCCCGACGTCGCGCATCGCGTTCCGCGACCCCGTCACCGCGGCCTTCGCCTGGAGCAGGTCCTGGCTCGTCTCGACGAGGATCGCGTCGACCCCGCCCTCCAGCAGACCCGCGGCCTGCTCGGCGAACGTGTCGCGCAGGTGCGCGTACGTCGTGTGCCCGAGGCTCGGCAGCTTGGTCCCGGGACCCATCGAACCGAGCACCCAGCGCGGGTGGTCGGCGGTCGCGTGGGCGTCCGCGCGCTCGCGCGCGATCCGCGCCCCGGCGGCGGCGAGCTCGCGGATCCGGTCGTCGATGTCGTAGTCCGACAGGTTGGACCAGTTGGCGCCGAACGTGTTCGTCTCGATCGCGTCCACCCCGACCTCGAGGTACGCGTCGTGCACCGCGGCGATGATGTCAGGTCGCGAGACGTTGAGGATCTCGTTGCAGCCCTCGAGCCCCTGGTAGTCCTCGAGCGTCGGGTCCTGCTCCTGGATCATCGTGCCCATCGCGCCGTCCGCGACGACGACGCGCGTGCGCAGCGCCTCCGCGAGGGCCCGGGAGCGGGCGTCGGCGAGGTCCTGAGGAACGACGGTCGGCATGCTCGCAGCGTAGATCGCGTGCGGCACGGCACGGGGAGCCGTCTCAGCGGGCCGACGCGTCGCGCGGACGTCCTGGGAAAAGCACGTGCCCGACGGCGCGGGCGCCCCTACCGTGGTCGCCATGTCCTCTCCCTCGACGACCGACCGCGCCGAGGCGGCGCCCTCGACGCTCGCCCCGATCGCCGAGCGCGCCGCCGCCCCCTCAACCCTGCCGCCGGTGACCGCGGGCGGGCTCACGTGGCGCCCCGCCACGCCCGCCGACGCGCCGGCCCTGCTCACCCTGCGCAACGACATCGCGGAGGTGGACGACGAGCCGTACCGCGAGACGCTCGCGGAGATCGAGGAGATCTTCACCGCGCCGTGGCGCGACGTCGCGGCCGACTCGATCGTCGGCGTCGACACCGACGGGACGCTGCGCGCCTACGGGATGGTCGACACCAACCCGGGGGACGCGCGCACCGTGCGGGCGTTCCTCGGCGGCGGCGTCCACCCGACCCACCGGGGGCGCGGGATCGGACGCGAGGTGCTCGCCTGGCAGGTGGCCCGCGCCCGGCAGGTGCTCGCCACGAGCGGCAAGGAGCTGCCCGCGCGGCTCGCCGTCTTCGGGGAGGACACCGACCCGCCTGAGAAGGCGCGGCTCTACGCGCGGTTCGGGTTCGTCGCCCGCCGCTTCTACTCCGACCTGCGTCGCGACCTCGCGGCCCCGGTGCCCGACATCCCGCTCGACGGTTCCCTGCGCGTCGTCCCGTGGTCCGCCGAGCTCGACGAGGCGACGCGCCTCGCGCACAACGACGCCTTCCGCGACCACTGGGGGAGCGAGCCCCGCACCGCCGAGGCGTGGACGCACGGGCGCAGCGAGTTCGCGCCCCAGTGGTCGTTCCTCGTGGTCGACGACGCGCCCGACGTCGACGCGCTCCTCGCCGACCCGGCCACCGACCCCGAGACCGCTGCCGCGCTGCGCGCCGGCGAGCCGCTCGTCGTCGGCTACGAGATGGCGGGCCGGTACGACGAGGACTTCCCCGTGCGGGGGTACACGTTCGGATACACCGAGCTCCTCGGCGTCCGGCGCGCGTACCGGGGGCGCCGCGTCGCCGTCGCGGCGCTCGCGGCCGCGATGCGCGCGTTCGCGGCGGACGGCATGCAGTACGCCGCGCTCGACGTCGACACGGAGAACCCGTCCGGCGCGCACGGCCTCTACGCGAGCCTCGGCTACGAGAAGGTCACCGGCTCGCGCATGTACTCGATCGAGCTCTGAGCGACCTCGGCGGGAGCGGTCACAGCGACGAGGCGGAGAGCGCGTCGCAGTCCTGGAGGGTGCCGCCCTCGTAGCCGGTCGTGAACCAGCGCTGGCGCTGCTCGCTCGACCCGTGGGTCCAGCCCTCGGGGTTCACCTGGCCGGTCGCGGCCTCCTGGATGCGGTCGTCGCCGACGGCGGACGCCGCCGACAGCGCGTCGTTCAGCTCCTGCTCGGTGATCGGTGCCAGAAAGGTCACACCGGTGTCCGGGTCGACGGTGGTCGCGGCGTGGCCCGCCCACATGCCGGCGAGGCAGTCGGCCATGAGCTCGATGCGTACGGAGTCGGACTCCGGGCCCGTGCCCTGCCGGTCCGCCGAGTCCATGGCGCCGGTCAGCTGCTCGATGTGGTGCCCGAACTCGTGCGCGACGACGTACATCTCCGCGAGCCCGCCGTCGTTCGCGCCGAAGCGGTTCGTCAGGTCGTCGTAGAAGCCGAGGTCGATGTACACCGTCTGGTCGGGCGGGCAGTAGAACGGCCCGACGGCGCTCGTCGCGGCGCCGCACCCCGTCGAGACCTGCCCGGTGAAGCTCACGACCTCGGGCAGCGCGTACTCGACGCCGGCCTGCTGAGGGAGGGCCTCGGTCCAGTAGGCGTCGAGCGACTGGACGGTGCCGTTGAGCCGGCACTCGCGCGTCGTGTTCGCCTGCTCGGCGGTGCACGTGTCGATGTACTCCTGCTGGCCGTCGCCGTACGCGCCGGAGTCGGACCCGTCGCCTCCGGTCAGCGCGCTGAGGTCGACTCCCGTCTGGTTGCCGACGAACGCGATGAGCAGCGCGACGAGCACCGCGCCGATCCCGCCGCCCGCGATCAACGGGCCGCGCCCGCGGCCGCCACCCTTGCGGACGCGTCCGCCCTCGAACGATCCGCCTTCCTGGAATGTCACAGGGGAACGCTACCGCCGGGCGCGGCCGCAGGCCTCAGAAACGGACCAGTGCGCGCAGCACCCGTGCGAGCAGGTCGTGGTCGCCGCGGTGCTCGTGCCGCTCGCCGGGCCCGACGACGGGCGCCGGCGGCTCGCGACGCGGCAGCGTGCCGGGGTCGTCGCCGGGTGTCTCGGCGACGGTCTCGGCCAGGTAGGTGTCGACGAAGTCGACGAGGAACCGCTCGACGCGACGGCCCGTGAGGGCGATGTTCCAGTCCGTCGGGCCCACGAGGATGACCGACAGGTCCTGCCCCAGCAGGTAGACGAAGACGCACGCCTCGGCGGTGTTGAGGATGCAGCGCGCGGAGCTGCCCGGGACGGCCGGGCCCTGGGTGAGGGCTGCGGCGACGGCCCGCGCCACCTCGACGACCGGGCCGGGGGAGGGGCCGGCGCTGCCGAGGATCCGGCCACCGGGACCGAGCGCGAGCACGTGCGCCTCGTGGTCGAGGGCGTCGTCGATGCCCCGCAGCACGTCCACCACGCTGCGGGGGGCGACCCGCCCGCGCTGGTCGAGGGCGTCCGCGACCACGGGCGTCAGAGCGACAGCGACTCGTCGAGCTGGGCCAGCCCGCGGCGCGCGAGCGCGAGGTTCGCCCGTCCGCGCTCGAGCACGAGGTAGGAGAAGGTGCCCCGCAGGCTCTCGCGCTGCGACAGGCGGATGAGGTGGTACTGGCGGCCGAGCGTGATGAGGATGTCCTCGATGCCGTCCTCGAGCCCGAGCTGCTCGATCGCCCGGAGCTTCGCGCGGATGACCTCGGTGTTCGCCGCCGCGGCGAGCTCGAGGTCGAACGGGGCGGCCTGCTTCTGGACCAGGGCCAGGCCGCTGCTGTAGTCGACGACCGCGATCGCGATCGCCCCATCCAGCTCGAGGACCTTGCTCAGTGCTGCTTCGGCGTTGCTCAACGTGCTCTCCTTGCTCGGGTCCCCCCGCCATCTCCTCGACGGTCCGGGACGTCCGGAGGCTAGCACGATGGGCTGATTGTCCCGTTCTGTTCCCTGTGCGTGGGACGGTCGTGGGACGGTCGTGGGACGGTCGTGGGACGGTCCGGAGGGCCGCCGAGAGAAAGGCCGCGCGGGAGCGGGCGCACGGCCCGTAGAATCGTCGGGCCCCGTCGATCGGATCGCCCCACCAGGCTGGATCCACCGGGGTCACCCTTCGGAGAGGACCTGCACGTGATCACCGCCCACGGCGTCGAGCTGCGCGTCGGCGCCCGCGTCCTGCTGCACGAGGCGACGTTCCAGATCGCCGCGGGCGACCGGATCGGCCTCGTCGGCCGCAACGGCGCCGGCAAGACGACCCTGACCAAGACCCTCGCGGGCGAGACCCAGCCCACGGCGGGGAAGATCACGCGCGGCAACGACATCGGCTACCTGCCCCAGGACCCGCGCACGGGCGACCTCGAGGTCATCGCGCTCGACCGGGTCCTCTCGGCACGCAACCTCGACAGGATCGTGCGCCAGATGCGCGAGACCGAGGGCGCGATGGCGAGCGCGGACGCGGAGACGCACGAGGCCGCGATGGAGCGCTACCCCAAGCTCGAGGCGCGGTTCCTCGCGGCCGGCGGATACGCGGCCGAGAGCGAGGCGCACCGCATCACGAGCAACCTCGGTCTCGACGACCGCGTGCTCGGCCAGCCGCTGAGCACGCTGTCCGGCGGGCAGCGCCGCCGCATCGAGCTCGCGCGCATCCTTTTCTCCGGCGTCGAGACGCTGCTCCTCGACGAGCCGACGAACCACCTCGACGCCGACTCGATCGTCTGGCTGCGCGACTACCTCAAGTCGTACAGCGGCGGCTTCGTCGTGATCTCGCACGACGTCGAGCTGCTGCGCGCGACGGTGAACAAGGTGTTCCACCTGGACGCCAACCGCGGCGAGCTCGACCAGTACAACCTCGGCTGGGACGCCTACCTCGCGCAGCGCGAGTCCGACGAGCGCCGTCGTCGTCGCGAGCGGCAGAACGCCGAGAAGAAGGCGGGCGCACTCCTCGCGCAGGGCGAGAAGATGCGCGCCAAGGCCACCAAGGCCGTGGCCGCGCAGCAGATGATGCGCCGCGCCGAGAAGATGCTCGCGGGCATCGAGGGCGAGCGCCAGAGCGACAAGGTCGCGAAGCTGCGCTTCCCGAAGCCCGCGCCGTGCGGCCGCACGCCGCTCACCGCGAGCGGGCTGTCCAAGGCCTACGGCTCGCAGGAGGTCTTCGCGGGCGTCGACCTCGCGATCGATCGCGGCAGCCGCGTCGTCGTGCTCGGCCTCAACGGCGCCGGCAAGACGACGCTCCTGCGCATCCTCGGCGGCGTCGAGCAGCCGGACACGGGCGAGGTGCACCCGGGCCACGGCCTGAAGATCGGCTACTACGCCCAGGAGCACGACACGCTCGACATGGACGCGACCGTCGTCGAGAACCTGCGCCACGCGGCGCCCGACCTCACGGACACGCAGGTGCGCTCGGTGCTCGGGTCGTTCCTGTTCTCCGGCGACGACGCGGACAAGCCGACGAACGTGCTGTCCGGCGGGGAGAAGACGCGGCTCGCGCTCGCGACGCTCGTCGTCTCGGCGGCGAACGTGCTGCTGCTCGACGAGCCGACGAACAACCTCGACCCCGCGTCGCGCGCCGAGATCCTCGGGGCGCTCAAGACGTACGAGGGCGCGGTCGTCATGGTCACGCACGACGACGGCGCGGTCGAGGCGCTCGAGCCCGAGCGGGTCCTCCTGCTGCCGGACGGCGACGAGGACCTGTGGAGCGACGAGTACGCGGAGCTCGTCTCGCTGGCCTGACCGGGCCGCTCGTCGCCGGGACCGGGCCTACCGCGGGGCGGGACCCTGCCGGGCGCCGAGCTGCGCGTCGATGAGCGCGTCCTCCTCGTCCTCGGCGCTCGGACGGCGCGAGCGCGGCTCCCGCCGGGCCCGCGCGGCGTCCGGGTCCTGGGCCGCGAGGAGGTCGCCGGCGGTGAGCGTGGTCTCCTCCCCGCGCGCGTCGCGCCGGTCGCGGCGCACGAGAAGCCAGAAGCCGGCGACCGCGCCGAGGGCGAACACCGCCCACTGGAACGCGTACGACAGGTGCGAGCCGGGGTCGGTGTCCGGCTTCGGCAGCGCCTCCAGGGTCTGCGCCGCGGGCGGCACCTCGGTGCGCAGCTGCCCGTAGGCGCCGACCGTGCGGCCCTCGGCCCAGGCGCCGCCGTCCGGGCCGGCGGCGAGGACCTGGTCCGTCGCGATGGCCTGCACCTGGCCCGCGGGGGCGTCCCGGCCCGACGGCGGCTCGTCGCCGCGCAGCGTCACGGTCGCCTCGACGTCGCCCGCGGGGGGCGGGGGCACGTCCCCGGGCGTGACGGCGTCGGTCCCCAGCGGCACGAACCCGCGGTCCACGACGACGACGAGCCCGTCCGGCGCGGACGGCGTGGGGTTCGTCACGAACGGGACGAGCACGTGGAAGCCGGGGCTGCCGCCTACCGGGCGGTTGCGCAGCAGGACCGTGGCATCCGTCTCGTAGCGTCCCTCGAGGGTCACCGGCCGCCAGAGGTCGGCCTCGTCGAGCTCGGCGCCCGGGGCGGGGAGCACGTCGTCCACCGGGACCGGGTCCGACGTGTAGTTGGCCTCGATGCGCTCGATCTCGGCGTCGCGCGAGACGTAGCGGTTCCACTGCCAGCGGCCCGCGACGAGGCACAGCGCGACGAGGACGAGGACCCCAGCCGCGAGCGTCGCCCACTGGCGCGGGGTGCGCGGCTGGTGGGCGTCCGCGGTGGCGCGCTGCGGCGTCGGGCCCGCGGGGACCTGCGGTGGTGCGGCCTGCGTCACGGGGCTGCCCGGCGCTCGAGCTCGTCGACCGGCACCGTCGAGCGCCAGAACGAGCGGGCGCCGAGGAACGTCTCCAGGTGCTCCCGGTGCGCGTCGCACGCGAGCCACACCTTGCGCCGCTCGGGCGTGTGGATCTTGGGGTTGTTCCACAGCAGGCCCCACGCGGCGGCCTCCCGGCAGCCCTTGGCGCTGCACACCAGCTCGTCCTCGCCGACAGGGTCGGCGAGGCCCAGGACGTCGGTCACCGGCGGTCCTCCTCGTCGTCGTGCGGCTCGCGGGGCTCGGCGCCCCCGATGCCGTGGCTCCCCGGCGCACCGGCCGTGGGCAGCGCGCGGTGCTCCATGGGGGAGGTGTCGTAGTGCGCCTGGTCGCGGCCCGCGTTGGCGACGAGCACCGCGCTGTACGGCAGCACGACCGCGCCGACGGCGAGGACCCACGTCACCCAGCTGCCCTGCGCCAGGATGGCGCCGAAGATGCACACGAGCCGGATGCCCATCTGGATCAGGTACTTGCGCTCCCGGCGCGCCTGGTCCGCGGCGAGCGGTTCCGGTGCGGCGGTGATGCTCGGGACCGCCTCGGCCGACCTCCGGGCGGCGCGTCGTGTGGTCACCCGTCCAGTCTACGTTTGTGGGGACCCCACAAAGTGTGGGGGAGCGGTGTGACCTGGGCGCACCGCGCACCGCGGGGCCCGCGCACGGTACGGTCGGTGCGGCGCCGTCGCGCCGGGCCCGGCAGGGCCCACCCGGCACCGGCCGTGCGGGACCCGTCCCCGGCCGCCGACCCACCCGACCGTCCCGAGGAGCCGCACGTGTCCGAAGCCACCGCCCCCGCCCCGCGCACCGTCGTCGTCACCGGCGCGAACCGGGGCATCGGCCGTGCCATCGCCGAGCGCTTCGTCGCGAACGGCGACCGCGTCGCGACCGTCTACCGCGGCGGTGACCTGCCCGAGGGCGTCTTCGGCGCCGTGGCGGACATCACCGACACCGCCGCCGTCGACGCCGCGTTCTCCGAGATCGAGAAGGAGCTCGGCCCGGTCGAGGTGCTCGTCGCGAACGCGGGCGTCACGCACGACCAGCTCCTGCTGCGGATGACCGACGAGGACTTCGAGTCCGTGATCGACGTCAACCTCACGGGCACGTTCCGCTGCGTGCGCCGGGTGACGAAGGGCATGATCCGGCTGCGCCGCGGGCGCATCGTGCTCGTGTCGTCCGTGATCGGCCTCTACGGCGGCGCGGGCCAGGTCAACTACGCCGCCTCGAAGGCCGCGCTCGTGGGCATGGCGCGCTCGATCACGCGCGAGCTCGGGTCGCGCAACATCACGGCGAACGTCGTGGCGCCCGGGTTCATCGACACCGCGATGACCGCCGAGCTCCCCGAGGAGCGCCAGGCCGCGTACAAGTCCGCCATCCCCGCGGGCCGGTTCGCCCAGGCGGACGAGGTTGCCGGGGTCGTGCAGTTCCTCGCGTCCGACGACGCGGCGTACGTCTCGGGGGCCGTGATCCCCGTCGACGGCGGCCTCGGCATGGGCCACTGACCGCACCCCGCGGCGCCACCGGCGCCGGCTCCGCGGCGCCGTCACCGACGCGCCCGCCCCACCTCTCTTTCAGTACGCTCGCCTCAGCGCGCCCACAGCGGGCGCACGACGGAAGGAAACCGATGGGTCTGCTCGACGGCAAGAAGCTCCTCGTCACGGGAGTGCTCACCGACTCCTCGATCGCGTTCCACGCGGCGCGGCTCGCGCAGGAGGAGGGTGCCGAGGTCGTGCTCTCCTCGTTCGGCCGCCAGATGAAGCTCACGCAGGCCTTCGCGAAGCGCCTGCCGGTCGAGGCGCCCGTCGTGCAGCTCGACGTCACGAACGACGACGACCTCGCCGGCCTCGCGGACGCGGTGCGCGAGCACACGGACCGCCTCGACGGCGTCGTGCACTCCATCGGCTTCGCGCCGCAGAGCGTCATGGGTGGCAACTTCCTCTCCGGCACCTGGGAGGACGTGGCGACCGCGCTCCAGGTCTCGACCTTCTCCTACAAGTCGCTCGCGGTCGCGGCGAAGCCGCTCATGACCGACGGCGGCGCCGTCGTCGGCCTCACGTTCGACGCGCAGTTCGCCTGGCCGGTCTACGACTGGATGGGCGTCGCGAAGGCGGGCCTCGAGTCCGCGAACCGCTACCTCGCGCGCGACCTCGGCCCCGACGGCATCCGGGCCAACCTCGTCTCCGCGGGCCCGATCCGCACCACGGCGGCGAAGTCCATCCCGGGCTTCGCGCAGATGGAGGACGCCTGGCCGAACCGGGCGCCCCTCGGCTGGGACCAGACGACGGCGGAGCCCGCCGCGCGCGCGGTCGTCGCGCTCCTGTCCGACTGGTTCCCGGCGACGACCGGCGAGATCGTGCACGTCGACGGCGGCGTGCACGCCATGGGGCAGTGACCGCGGAGGAGCGCAACGGCGCGCAGACCCCCGACGGCGGCACGCGCCGCCTCGTCCTGCTGCGCCACGCGAAGGCCGAGCCCGGCGGCGGGAGCGTCGACGACGTGCTGCGCCCCCTCGCGCTGAACGGCCGCCGGCAGGCGGTGCGTGTCGGCGCGGCGCTGCGCGAGACGGGGCTCGTCCCCGAGCGCGTGCTGTGCTCCTCGGCGCTGCGCACGCGTCAGACGTGGGAGCTCCTGTCGGCGCACCTGGGCGACGTCGAGCCCGACGTGCTCGTGAGCGACGGCCTCTACGCGGCCGACGTCGCCGACGTCCTGGACCTCCTGCGCACCACGGACCCGCGGGTCCGCACGCTGCTCGTCGTCGGGCACGAGCCCACGATGGCGGCCACCGCGTCGTACCTGGCGGACCCGGCGTCCGACGGCGGCGCGCTCGCCCAGGTGCGTGTCGGCGTGCCGACCGCGACGTACTCGGTGCTGGAGTCCGGGGCGTCGTGGGACGCGTGGGAGCCGCAGGCCGCCCTGCTGACCTACGTGGGCCGCCCGTCCTGACCCGGTCCCGGCGCACCCGCACGACAGAGCCCTGGCACCCCACGGTGCCAGGGCTCTCGTGCGTCCGGCGTCAGCGCGCGGCGTCGACCTGGTCGACGACCGCGAGCACCGCGTCGAGACGCGGTCCGTCGACGCCGTAGGGCGCCTGCTCGCGCACGACGGGCTTGGCCGCGAAGGCGATGCCGACGCCCGCGGCGCCGATCATGTCGAGGTCGTTCGCGCCGTCTCCCACGGCGATCGTCGCGCTCATCGGCAGGCCGAGCTCGGCCGCGAACTCGCGCAGCGCGGCCTCCTTCGCCGCGCGGTCGACCACCGGCCCGGTCGTGCGGCCCGTGAGCCGCCCGCCGGAGACCTCGAGCCGGTTCGCGCGGAAGCGCGTGATGCCGAGCTCGGCCGCGAGACCCGCCACGACCTCCTCGAAGCCGCCCGAGACGAGTGCGACCTCCCAGCCGCGGCGCCGCGCCTCGGCGACGAGCTCGCGGACGCCGGGGGTGAAGGTCGCGCGCTCGCGGACGTCGTCGAACGCCTCGACGGGGACGCCCGCGAGGGTCGCCACGCGCTCGCGCAGGGAGGCGCCGAAGTCGATCTCGCCGCGCATCGCGCGCTCGGTCACCGCGGCGACCTCGGCCCGCGTGCCCGCGTGGTCGGCGAGGAGCTCGATGACCTCCTGCTCGATGAGCGTCGAGTCGACGTCCATGACGAGGAGCCGCACGGGGGCGCTCGACGGGTCGGGGGTCACGCGAGGGCTCCTCGGGCTGGCGGTCGCGGGCGGGGCAGGGCTCGGCGCGGCGTCGGGCACGTGCACGACGCCGAGAGGGGAAGGCGTCACTCGACGACCGTCCCCTTGGGGACGACCGTGATCCCGGACTCGGTGACCGTGAAGCCGCGCGCGCGGTCCTGCTCGGGGTCGAGACCGATGCGGGCCTGCTCCCCGACGACGACGTTCTTGTCGATGATCGCGCGGTGCACCTGCGCGTGGCGGTGCACCTGCACGCCGTCCATGAGCACGGAGTCCGAGACGGACGACCACGAGTGGAGGTAGGTGCCGGGCGACAGGACGGAGCCGACCGCCGTCGCGCCCGAGATGATGACGCCCGGGGAGACGAGCGAGTCTGCCGCGTGACCGAGGCGCCCGCGCCCGGCGTGCACGAACTTCGCGGGCGGCAGGCCGGTGTAGCCGGTGTGCAGCGGCCACTCCTCGTTGTAGAGGTTGAAGACCGGCGTGACGGCGATGAGGTCCTTGTTCGCGTCGTAGTACGAGTCGATCGTCCCCACGTCGCGCCAGTAGTCGCGGTCACGGTCGGTCGAGCCCGGCACGTCGTTGCGGATGAAGTCGTAGACCGCCGCGGTGCCCTTCTCGACGAAGGCGGGCACGATGTCGCCGCCCATGTCGTGGCGGGAGTCCGCGTTCGCGGCGTCGGACGTGACGGCCTCGACCAGCGCGTCGGTGTCGATGACGTAGTTGCCCATCGAGGCGAGCACCTCGTCCGGGGAGTCGGCGAGGCCCACCGGGTCCGACGGCTTCTCGCGGAACGCGGCGATCTTCGTCGGGTCCTTCGGGTCGGTCTCGATGACGCCGAACTGGTCCGCCATCGAGATCGGCTGGCGGATGCCCGCGACGGTGAGCTGCGCGCCGGACTCGACGTGCGCGTCGACCATCTGGGAGAAGTCCATGCGGTACACGTGGTCCGCGCCCACGACCACGACGATGTCCGGACGCTCGTCGTCGATGATGTTGAGGCACTGGTAGATCGCGTCCGCGCTGCCGAGGTACCAGTGCTTGCCGACGCGTTGCTGCGCGGGCACCGGAGCGACGTAGTTGCCGAGCAGCGACGACATGCGCCACGTCTTCGTGATGTGCCGGTCGAGGCTGTGCGACTTGTACTGCGTGAGCACGATGATGTGCAGGTAGTGCGAGTTCACGAGGTTGGACAGCGCGAAGTCGACCAGGCGGTAGATGCCCCCGAACGGCACCGCGGGCTTGGCCCGTGAGGCGGTGAGCGGCATGAGGCGCTTGCCCTCGCCCCCGGCGAGGACGATGGCGAGGACTCGGGGTGCGGCGGCCATGCCCAGACGGTAGCCCCTCGGGGCGGGACCACGCAGCAGGACCCGCATCCTGGGCGCGGGTCGCGTCGGCGCCGCCCACCGGGGGTCCGCGGCGGGCGACTCGGCTACGGTGTGGCGCGTGAGAGTCGACCTCCTGACCCGTGAGTACCCGCCGCACGTCTACGGCGGGGCCGGCGTGCACGTCGCCGAGCTGTCCGCGGTGCTGCGGCGCCACGTCGACGTGCGCGTGCGCTGCTTCGACGGCCCGCGCGGCGAGGACGGCGTGACCGGCTACTCCGTGCCCGGCGTCCTGTCCGGGGCGAACGCCGCGCTCGGCACGTTCGGCGTGGACCTGCAGATGGCTGACGACGTCGCGGGCGCCGACCTCGTGCACTCGCACACCTGGTACGCGAACCTCGGGGGCCACCTCGCGGGGCTGCTGCACGGCGTCCCGCACGTGCTGTCCGCGCACTCGCTCGAGCCCCTGCGGCCGTGGAAGGCGGAGCAGCTCGGCGGCGGGTACGCGCTGTCGTCGTGGGCGGAGCGCACCGCGTACGAGGGCGCGGCGGGGATCGTCGCGGTCTCCGGCGGGATGCGCGACGACATCCTGCGCGTCTACCCGCAGGTCGACCCGGCGAAGGTGCACGTCGTGCACAACGGGATCGACCTCGACGGCTGGCGCCGCCCCGAGCCCGGCGCCCAGCAGGACGTCGCCGACCGCGTCGTGCGCGACCTCGGCATCGACCCCGGGCGGCCCGCCGTGGTGTTCGTCGGGCGGATCACGCGCCAGAAGGGCCTGCCGTACCTGCTCCGGGCCGCGCGCTCGCTGCCCGACGACGTCCAGCTCGTCCTGTGCGCGGGCGCCCCGGACACCCCGGAGATCGCCGCCGAGGTGAGCAGCGCCGTCGCCGAGCTCCAGGCCGAGCGCAGCGGGGTCGTCTGGATCGAGCAGATGCTGCCGCGCGCCGAGCTCGTCGCGGTGCTCGCCGCGTCGACCGTCTTCGTCTGCCCGTCCGTGTACGAGCCGCTCGGCATCGTCAACCTCGAGGCGATGGCCGTCGGGCTGCCCGTCGTCGGGACCGCCACGGGCGGTATCCCCGAGGTCGTGGACGACGGCGTCACCGGCCTCCTCGTGCCGATCGACCAGGCGGACGACGGCACGGGCACCCCGCTCGACCCCGACCGCTTCGTGGCCGACCTCGCGGCCGCGCTCACCCAGGTCGTGACCGACCCCGCGCGCGCCGCCGCGATGGGTCGCGCGGCCCGGCAGCGCGTCGAGGACCACTTCGCGTGGGACGCGATCGGCGAGCGCACGCTCGAGGTCTACCGGACGGTGCTGGAGCAGTCGTGACCACCGCGGGGAGCGGCCGGGTCGACGAGGCGTCGCGCCTCGTCGCCGCCGCGCCCCGCGCCGTGTACCGCGCGCTCGTCGACCAGGACGCGCTCGCGGCCTGGCTCCCGCCCGACGGTATGACCGGCCGCTTCGAGCGCTTCGACCTGCGCCCCGGCGGCGGCTATCGCCTGGTCCTCGCCTACGACGACCCGCAGGCCGACCCCGGCAAGACGGGCGACGGGACCGACGTCGTCGACGTCGCGGTCGTCGACGTCGTCCCGGGCCGGAGCGTCGTGCAGCGGGTCGTCTTCGCCGCGGACGACCCGGCGTTCGCCGGGACCATGACGATGACGTGGACCGTCGAGCCCGCCGCGGACGGCGCGCGCGTCACGGTCCGCGCCACGGACGTGCCGTCGGGCATCTCCCCGCAGGACCACGCCGCCGGGATGGCCTCCTCGCTCGCCCACCTCGACGCGTTCGTGACGTCGCACGCCTGACTCCCGACCCCGCGCGGACCGGGCCGGGCGGTGGCGGTCCGTGGACCGGGTCAGGCCGTGGCGGTCCAGAACGTGGCGGCGCCCACGGCGTGGCGGGACGCGCGGTCGACCTCGCGCAGCGCGGTCGAGCGCTGGTCGGCCTGCCAGAGGTTGACGGCCCCGCCGTCGTCGGCGGTCGCGAGGTCGACGATCGCGCGCAGGCGCACGGCCTGCACGAGGACCTGGACGGCGCGCGGCGGGACGCCGGGCGGGAGCTGCCAGGTCGGGGCGCCGCCCGCGCGCAGGTCGGCGATGGCGCCCGCGGCGTCGTCGCGCCAGCGGGCGACGTCGAGCTCGTCGAGGGCGCGCGTGGCCAGCAGCAGCGCCGTGCGCAGGTCGCGCTCCGCCTCGGGGAGCGACCCGACGGCGCCGAGCACGCGGGCGCTCCACGGCCCGACCTGCGTGACGTGCCACGTGACGAGGTGGCCCGGCTCCAGGTCGCTGCCGAACTCCGTGACCTCGGGCACGAGCGCCCACGACCCGGACGACGTCGTGACCACCACGCACTCGCCCGCGTCCGTCGCGCGCGCGGCGGCCTCGGGCGGGACGCCCGACACGTCGCCGGGGACGGGCGCGAGCGCCACGACCTCCCGTGCGTCGCCGGCCCACGCGCCCGCGAGGTCCGCGAGCCGGACGTCGCCGAGCGCCCCGGACACCACGTGCGGCTCGTCGTCGCGCTCCACGGCGCGCACGAGGCGGGCCGTCCCGTCGTCGTCGCCGAGGCGCGCGGCGCGCAGCCAGAGCGCGAGCAGGGCGCTGCGGGGCAGGGCGCCCGCGCTCGACGCGGAGCCGGGGCCCGGGGCGGGCTGCGGGGCGTCGTGCGGACCCCCGGACGAGTGTGAGACCACGACGGCCAACCTATAGGGTCGGTGACCATGAGCGCGGTTCTCGACCTGAAGGGCGTCACCGTCCGACGCCACCCCAAGACCATCCTCGACGCGGTGGACTGGCAGGTGAACGAGGGCGAGCGGTGGGTCGTGCTGGGCCGCAACGGCGCCGGCAAGACGACGCTCCTGCAGATCGCGTCCGCACGCATGCACCCCACGGCCGGCACGGCCGACGTCCTCGGCGAGCGGCTCGGCCGCGTCGACGTGTTCGAGCTGCGCCCGCGCGTCGGGCTCGCGTCCGCGGCCCTGGCCGACCGCATCCCCGGCGACGAGACCGTGCGCGACGTCGTGCTCACCGCCGCCTACGGCGTCACGGGGCGGTGGCGCGAGGAGTACGAGGAGTTCGACGCGCAGCGCGCGGACGACCTGCTCGCCGCGTTCGGCGTCGACCACCTCGCGGACCGCACCTTCGGCACGCTGTCCGAGGGGGAGCGCAAGCGCACGCAGATCGCGCGCGCCCTCATGACGGACCCGGAGCTCCTGCTGCTCGACGAGCCCGCCGCGGGCCTCGACCTCGGGGGCCGCGAGGAGCTCGTGGGCGCGCTCGCGGAGCTCGCCGGAGACCCGGCGTCGCCGGTCCTCGTGCTCGTCACGCACCACGTCGAGGAGATCCCGCCGGGCTTCACGCACGTCCTGCTGCTCAAGGACGGCGTCGTGCACACCGCGGGCCCGATCCGCGACGTGCTCACCGCGGAGAACCTCAGCGACGCGTTCGGCGTGCCACTGCTCGTCGCGCACGGCGGCGGCCGGTGGATGGCGCGCGCCGCGCGGGCGTGACCTCCGCGCGCGGCACGCGCCCGGGGCGTGCACCGCGGGCGGAAATTCGGTAAAGTACACGTAAAGCGCGCACGTGGGATCGGGGGTCGAGATGGACTGGCTGTGGTGGGTCGGAGCGGCACTGCTCCTCGGTCTCGTGGAGATCATCTCGCTCGACCTCGTGCTCATCATGCTCGCCGGGGGATCGCTCGCCGCCGCCGGCGTCAACGCCGCCGGCGGGCCGCTCTGGCTCCAGATCGTCGCGTTCGCGGTCGTGAGCGTCATCCTGCTCCTCACGCTGCGCCCGTGGCTCCTGCGGCACCTGCGCTCGCGCGTCCCGCTCACGGAGACGAACGTCGCGGCGCACGTCGGCCGCACGGCGCTCGCCGTCGACCGCGTGAGCGAGTTCGGCGGCCGCGTGAAGCTCGTCGGCGAGGTCTGGACCGCGCGGACCGAGCCCGACGCGCCGCAGATCCCCGTGGGCACGGAGGTGCGCGTCGTCCGGATCGACGGCGCGACGGCCGTCGTCGCGCCGCTGCCCGCCCAGCACCCCACCGGGTCGTGACCAGCCGGCACACCCGCACCGCGCCGCCGGGCGACCGGTCGCGCGACCGACGACCAGGAGGCAGTCGATGAACGACCCCAGTCCCGGAACGATCCTCGCGTACGTCGTCCTCGCGCTGATCCTGATCTTCGTGATCGTCGCGCTCGTCAAGGCGGTGCGCATCGTGCCGCAGGCGGTCGCGATCATCGTCGAGCGCCTGGGCCGGTACTCGCGCACGCTCGAGCCGGGCCTGCACCTCCTGGTGCCGTTCATCGACCGCGTCCGCGCCTCGGTGGACCTGCGCGAGCAGGTCGTGTCGTTCCCGCCGCAGCCAGTCATCACGTCCGACAACCTCGTGGTGAGCATCGACACGGTGATCTACTTCCAGGTCACCGAGCCGAAGTCCGCGGTCTACGAGATCGCGAACTACATCACCGCGATCGAGCAGCTCACCGTCACGACCCTGCGCAACGTCATCGGCTCGATGGACCTCGAGCAGACGCTCACGAGCCGCGACCAGATCAACGGCCAGCTCCGCGGCGTCCTCGACGAGGCGACCGGCCGCTGGGGCATCCGCGTGAACCGCGTCGAGCTCAAGTCGATCGACCCGCCGCCCAGCGTGCAGGGCTCGATGGAGCAGCAGATGCGCGCCGAGCGTGACCGCCGCGCCGCGATCCTCACCGCGGAGGGTGTCAAGCAGTCGCAGATCCTCACGGCCGAGGGTGAGAAGCAGGCGGCGATCCTCCGGGCAGAGGGTGACGCGCAGTCCCAGATTCTCCGGGCCGAGGGCGAGGCGCGCGCGATCCTCCAGGTCTTCGACGCCATCCACGAGGGCGACGCGGACCCGAAGCTGCTCGCCTACCAGTACCTCCAGATGCTCCCGCAGATCGCGAACGGCACGGCGAGCAAGCTGTGGGTCGTGCCGACGGAGTTCACGGCGGCGCTCGGCTCGATCGCCAAGGGGTTCGGCGGCGTGCCGGGGATCGACGGCGGGGGAGTGCCGAGCGGGGGCCCCGCCGAGGACGCGGAGGCGGCCGAGGCGAGCGCCGAGGCGCGTCGCGAGCGCGACCGCGACCGCGTGAGGTTCGGCGTCCCGTCGCTGACCGACCCCGCCGAGGCCCTGGCCGAGGCGCGGCGTCAGGCGGAGGCCGCGACCGCGGACGCGACGAGCTCGGGCACGCGGTCGGGCCTGCCGTTCGACCCGCAGACCGAGCGGGGCCAGCACCCGGGCGGGCCCGGCGAGCACCACGCCGCCCCGCCGGAGCCCGGGACCGCCACGCCGCGTCCGCTGGGCGGGCCGTCGCAGTACGCGCCGCCGCCCCCGCAGCCGATCGTCGAGGACGCGCCGACCACGGACGAGCCCCCGCGCGACGAGCCGCCCGCCGGCGGGCCGCCGCCGTCCTTCTCGCCGCGGCACTGACGGGGCGGCACCGCGCAGCCCGCGGCCGTGGTGGCCCCGGCCCCGCACGACGACGCCCCTGCACCCACCCGGGTGCGGGGGCGTCGTCGTGCCGCCCGCCGGAGGTTCGCCGGGAGCGGACGACCTTGAGAGTGAGTGCTCACTCAGTTACCGTCGAGGCGTGGTCCCCGTCTCCGTGCCCTCCGACGCCCCGCCCGACACTCCTCTCGAGGCGCCCTCGGGCGCGCGGTCCGAGGCGTCCACCCCGGAGCGCACGCGCGCACGGCCGCTGTCGCGCGAGGAGCGCCGCGACGCGATCGCCGCCGCGACGATCCCGCTGCTCGTCCAGCACGGCGCCGCCGTGACGACGCGCCAGATCGCCGACGCCGCGGGCGTCGCGGAGGGCACGCTGTTCCGCGCGTTCGCGGACAAGGACGAGATCCTGCACGCCGCGGTCGTCCGCTCGCTCGATCCGGCGCCCGCCGTCGCCGCGATCGGCACGCTCCCGGACGACGACGGCCTGCGCCCGCTCGTCGTGAGCATCGTCGAGTTCCTGCTCGAGGCGCAGCGCGTCGGTATGCGCATCTTCGCCGCGGCGCACCAGGTGCTCGACCCGCACCGCGCGACGGCGGACCGCGCCGAGGCCGTGCGCCGGATGCGGGCCGGGGACGGCCGGGACGCCCGTCGGGCCGGGTTCGACGCCCGGGAGCGGTCGGCGCGCGAGATCGTCGCGGCGATCGAGAGCAAGCTCGCGGCGCACCGGGCGCAGCTCCGCGTGGACCCGGCGCTGGCCGCGCGGGCGCTGTTCTCGCTCGTCTTCGGAAACGCCTTGCCGCACCTCTCGGGCGGTGACAGGCTCGACGCCGTGCAGCTCGCCGACCTCATCCTCGGCGGCATCGGGGCGGGCGTCACGACCGACCCGTCGCCCTGACCGGCGGCCCGTCCACGACGCGCGCGCACCCTCGCCCGGTGCCGCCCGCCCCGCGCACCCGCGACCCGCGGCTCGCGCCCTCGTCCCGCAGCCCCCTCCCGGACAGGAAGCCCATGCTCGTCAGCCTCTTGCGGACACGACTGCGTCCCTACCGGACGCCGATCGTCGTCCTCCTCGTGCTCCAGCTCCTCGCGACGCTCGCGTCGCTCTACCTGCCGAGCCTCAACGCCGACATCATCGACCAGGGCGTCACGCAGGGCGACACCGCCTACATCATGCGGACCGGCGGCCTCATGCTCCTCGTGAGCCTGGGCCAGGTCGTGTGCGCGGTCGCGGCCGTCTACTTCGGCGCGCGGGTCGCCATGTCGTTCGGCCGCGACGTGCGAGCCGGGCTGTTCACCAACGTGCAGCGCTTCTCGGCCCAGGAGATGGGCCAGTTCGGGGCGCCGTCCCTCATCACCCGCACGACGAACGACGTGCAGCAGGTGCAGATGCTCGTGCTGCTCTCGCTGACCATCATGGTCATGGCGCCGATCATGCTGGTCGGCGGCGTCGTCATGGCGCTGCAGGAGAACGTCGAGCTCTCCGGCCTGCTGCTCGTCATCGTGCCCGTCCTCGGGGTGAGCGTCGGGCTCATCATCTGGCGGATGGTGCCCTACTTCCGGCAGATGCAGAAGAAGATCGACGGCATCAACGCCGTGCTGCGCGAGCAGATCACCGGCATCCGCGTGATCCGCGCGTTCGTGCGCGAGCGCCGCGAGGCCGAGCGGTTCGACGTCGCGAACGACGCCCTGTTCGACGTCTCGCTCAAGGCGGGCAAGCTCATGGCGCTCATGTTCCCGACCGTCATGCTCGTCATGAACGCGTCGAGCATCGCGGTGCTGTGGTTCGGTGGGCGCCAGATCGACGCCGGCGACATGGAGGTCGGTGCGCTCACCGCGTTCCTGTCGTACCTCATGTACATCCTCATGGCCGTGATGATGTCGACGATGATGTTCATGATGGTGCCGCGCGCGGCCGTCTCCGCGGAGCGCATCACCGACGTCATGCAGACCCGCGCGACGGTCGTCGAGCCCGAGCGGCCGGTCGCCCTCACCACGCGGACGGGCCGTGTCGAGCTCGACGGCGTCGAGTTCCGCTACCCGGGGGCCGAGGAGCCCGTGCTCCACGACGTCTCGTTCGTCGCCGAGCCCGGGCGGACGACGGCGATCATCGGCTCGACCGGCTCCGGCAAGACGACGCTCCTCAACCTCGTCCCGCGGCTGTTCGACGTGACGGGCGGCGCCGTGCGGATCGACGGGACCGACGTGCGCGACCTCACCGGCGCGGACCTCGGCTCCCTCCTCGGCCTCGTACCGCAGAAGGCCTACCTGTTCTCCGGGACGGTCGCCGACAACCTCCGCTACGGCCGGCCCGACGCCACCGAGGAGCAGATGTGGGAGGCCCTCGAGGTGGCGCAGGCGCGCGACTTCGTCGAGGCGCTCGACGGCGGCCTCGACGCACCGGTCGCGCAGGGCGGCACGAACTTCTCGGGCGGGCAGCGTCAGCGGCTCGCCATCGCCCGCGCGATCGTGCGCGACCCGGCGGTCTACCTGTTCGACGACTCGTTCTCCGCGCTCGACTACGCGACGGACGCCCGCCTGCGCGCGGCGCTCGCGCCCCGCACCCGGCGCTCGACCGTGATCGTCGTGGCGCAGCGCGTCGCGACGATCCGGGGCGCCGACCAGATCCTCGTGCTCGACCACGGCCGCATCGTCGGTCGCGGCACGCACGCCGAGCTCCTCGAGTCCAACGAGACGTACCAGGAGATCGTCTACTCCCAGCTCTCGATCGAGGAGGCAGCATGAGCGGCGAGCAGGACGCCTCGCGCACGCCCGCGACGTCGGGCGACGGCGCTCCCGAGAACGGCGCACCCGCGGCGGCCGACGGGCGCGACGTCGCCGCGACCCGGCTCGCGGGCCGACCCCGCGGTGGCGGCGGGCACGGCCCCATGGGCGGCATGGGCGTCCCCGGGGAGAAGGCGCTGGACTTCAAGGGCTCCCTGCGCCGGTTCGTGGGATCGCTGCGCCCCGAGCGCGTGCCGATCGTCGCCGTCGTGATCCTCGGCGTGGTGTCCGTGGCGCTCGCGGTCGCCGGGCCGAAGCTCCTCGGCAACGCGACGAACATCATCTTCGCGGGCGTCGTCGGCTCGCAGCTCCCGGCCGGCGTCACCCAGCAGCAGGCCGTCGAGGCTCTGCGGGCGCAGGGCCAGGACCAGGTCGCCGACCTCGTCTCCGGCGTCCCGGGGCTCGTGCCGGGAGAGGGCATCGACTTCACCGCGCTCGCGACCGTGCTCGCGTGGGTGCTCGCCGTGTACGTCGGCTCGTTCCTCTTCGGCTGGCTCCAGGGGCGCATCACGGCGATCGTCGTGCAGCGCACGGTCTACCGGCTGCGGGGCGAGGTGCAGTCCAAGCTGGCGCGCCTGCCGCTGTCGTACTTCGACCGCAACGCGCGCGGCGAGATCCTCTCGCGCGTGACGAACGACATCGACAACATCTCCCAGACGCTCACCCAGACGCTGTCCCAGCTCGTGACGTCGGTGCTCACCGTGGTCGGTGTGCTCGGCGTGATGTTCTGGATCTCGCCGCTGCTCGCGGTCGTCGCGCTCGTCACCGTGCCGCTGTCCGTGCTGGTCACGGCGCAGATCGCGAAGCGGTCCCAGCCGCAGTTCATCCGGCAGTGGGCCGCGACGGGCCGCCTCAATGCGCACATCGAGGAGATGTACACCGGCCACACGCTCGTCAAGGTGTACGGCCACCAGCAGGCGGCGATCGACGACTTCGAGCGCGAGAACGCGGCGCTCTACGACGCGAGCTTCCGCGCGCAGTTCATCTCGGGCACCATCCAGCCCGCGATGGGCTTCCTCGCGAACCTCAACTACGTGATCGTCGCGGTCGTGGGTGGCCTGCGGGTCGCGTCGGGCACGATGACCCTCGGTGACGTGCAGGCGTTCATCCAGTACTCGCGGCAGTTCACGCAGCCCATCACTCAGATCGCGTCGATGATGAACCTGCTCCAGTCGGGCGTCGCGTCGGCGGAGCGCGTGTACGACCTGCTCGACGCGCAGGAGCAGACGCCGGACCCGTCGCCCGCGAAGACGGTCGACCCGGTGCGTGGCCGCGTCGCGTTCGAGGACGTCTCGTTCTCCTACGACCCGGACGTCCCGCTCATCGAGCACCTCGACCTCGTGGTGGAGCCGGGGCAGACGATCGCGATCGTCGGGCCGACGGGTGCGGGCAAGACGACGCTCGTCAACCTGCTCATGCGGTTCTACGACGTGGACGGGGGCCGGATCACGCTCGACGGCGTGGACACGCGGGACATGACGCGCGACGACCTGCGCTCCGACATCGGGATGGTCCTGCAGGACACATGGCTGTTCCAGGGCACGATCGAGGAGAACCTGCGCTACGGCGTCCGCGACGGCCGCACCGTGGACGACGAGGCGTTCCTCGCCGCGACGCGTGCGACGCACGTCGACCCGTTCGTGCGCACGCTGCCCGACGGGTACGCCACGGTGATCGACGACGAGGGGTCGAGCGTGAGCGCGGGGGAGAAGCAGCTCCTCACCATCGCGCGCGCGTTCCTCGCCGACCCGGCGATCCTCGTGCTCGACGAGGCGACGAGCTCCGTCGACACGCGCACGGAGGTGCTCGTGCAGCAGGCGATGAACGCGCTGCGCGAGGGCCGCACGTCGTTCGTCATCGCGCACCGCCTGTCGACGATCCGCGACGCAGACACGATCCTCGTCATGGAGCACGGCTCGATCGTCGAGCAGGGCTCGCACGACGAGCTGCTCGCCGCCGGCGGCGCCTACGCCCGGCTGTACGAGAGCCAGTTCGCGGCGCCGCTCGACGCCGAGGCGGAGGACCCGGAGGGCGTGGGCGCTCCCGCGGGACGCTGACACGCCGCGGCCCGCACCACGCCCACCCCGAGGGGTGCGGCGAGGTGCGGGCCGCGTGCGTCCCGGTGCCGTCGCGCTCAGGCGAGCGAGAGGAAGAGCTTCTCGAGCTTCGCCACGTCGAGCGTCGGGTCCTCGCCGTCCTCGGTCGGCTCGGTGAGGCACTGGCGCATGCCGGACGCGATGATCGCGAACCCGGCCCGGTCCAGGGCGCGCGAGACGGCGGAGAGCTGCGTGACGACGTCCTCGCAGTCCCGTCCTTCGTCGAGCATGCGCACGACGGCGGCGAGCTGGCCCTGGGCGCGCTTGAGCCGGTTGGCGACCTTGCTCATGTCGGTCGGGTCGAGCTCCACGGTCGTCCTCCTGCGTTCGTCGGTGTTCTTGTCGGTTCTCGTCGTGGCGTGCCTGGTCAGGCGCAGGTGCAGCGCTGCTCGGGCGGCACCTCGGCCATGACCTCGTCGGCGTGCATGCCGCAGCCGGTCCAGGTGGTCTTGCCGCACGTGCGGCACAGGGCGGGACTGCACATGGTGGGTCTCCTCGGGTGTGGGGGTCGATCGGGGGTGTGGGGGTCGGGGCTCGGCGGGCCGGGGGCGGCCCGTGCGTGGTGGCGCAGGATCAGCGTCGCACGGCTCCGCCCGCGGCCTGCCACGCGCCGAGCCCCCCGGACAGGCTCGTCGCGGCGTAGCCGAGCGAGCGGAGCTGGCGTGCCGCGGTGCGCGAGCGCATCCCCGACGCGCACACGACGACGACGGTCGCGCCGTCCTGCAGGCGCCGCGGCGCGGCCGACGGGACGTCGGCGAGCGGCACGTGCACGGCCTGGGGCGCGTGCCCGGCGCGCCACTCGTCGCGCTCGCGCACGTCGAGGAGCGTCGCGCCGTCGCGGACGAGCTGCACCGCGGCGGCGGCGTCGACGGTCGGGCGCACGCCGCCGTCGTCGGACGAGCGGGAGAACAGGCGGCGGAGGCGGTCGATCATGCGGGGACTCCTTCGAGGGTGCGCGCGGCGCGCGGCGTGGTGGTCAGGGTGAGCCAGCCACCGGAGAGGTTGCGCGCGTCGAGCCCGGCGGCGAGCAGGACACGGGTCGCGAGGTAGGAGCGCACACCGCTCGCGCAGTGCACGGCGACCGGGCGCCCCGCCGCGGCGGCGCGCACCTCGTCGAGCCGTTCGCGCAGCTCGGTGTGCGGCACGTTGAGGGCCTCGTCGAGGTGGCCCCCGGCGTGCTCGGCGCGCGACCGGACGTCGAGCACGAGGGAGGTCGCGACGACCTCGTCGAGGTCGGCCGCGTGCCACTGCGGCATGGTGCCGTCGAGCACGTTCTGGGCGACGAAGCCCAGCATGTTGACGACGTCCTTGGCGGCGCCGTAGGGCGGGGCGTACGCGAGCTCGAGCTCCGCGAGGTCGTCGGCCGTGAGCCCGGCGCGCAGCGCGGTCGCGAGCACGTCGATGCGCTTGTCCACCCCCGCGCGGCCCACGGCCTGCGCGCCGAGCAGGCGGCCGTCGGGCGCGAAGCTCGCCGTCACGTGGACCGGCTCGGCGCCGGGGAACCAGCCCGCGTGGTGGGCCGCGTGGACGCGGACCTGCTCGTGCACGACGCCGGCCGCCGCCAGGGTCGCGTGGCTCGGCCCGGTCACGGCGGCGGTGAGGCCGAACACGCGCACGATCGCCGTCCCGAGCACGGGCGCCTGCGGTGTGGTGCGGTGCCCGGTCATCGCGTCCGCGGCGCGCCGCCCTTGGCGGTTGGCCGGGCCGGCGAGCGGGACGGGGCCCGTCGCGCCGGTGACCGCGTGCACGACCTCGACGGCGTCGCCGACGGCCCACACGTGCGGGTCGGACGTGCGCTGGTCGGCGTCGACGCGGATCGCTCCGCGCTCGCCGAGCGCGAGCCCGGCCGCCGCCGCGAGGTCGCTCGCGGGCCGCACCCCGACGCTCACGAGCACCACGTCGGCGTCGAGGACGGTGCCGTCCGCGAGCTCGAGCGCGACGGCGTGGTCCGCGACCTCGGGCTGCGGCACGACGGCGCTCGCGGAGGTCCCGAGGTGGAGACCGACGCCGTGGTCGCGGAGCTCGTCCGCGAGCAGCGGCGCGAGGTCGGGCTCCAGCGGCGGGAGCACCTGGTCGGCGCGCTCGACGACGTCGACCGTGAGACCGCGGCCGACGAGCGCCTCCACGGCCTCGAGCCCGATGAAGCCCGCGCCGACGACGACGGCCCGCAGCGGGGCCGTGCGTCCCGTGGCGACCTCCGCCTCGAGCTGCGCGAGCCGGGCCGACAGGGCGTCGAGGTCCGCCATGGTCCGCAGCGTGTGCACGGCCGGGTGGTCGAGGCCCGCGATGGGCGGGAGGACGGTCGTCGCGCCGGGCGCGAGGAGGAGCGCGTCGTAGCCGAGCTCGTACGTGCCGTCCTCGGCGGCGACGGTGACCGTGCGCGCCGCGCGGTCGACCGCGGTGACGCGGTGACGCGTCCGCACGTCGAGGTCGAGGCTCGCGCGGAGAGAGGCGGGCGTGTGCAGCAGGAGGGCGTCGCGCTCCGCGATCTCGCCCGCCACCTGGTACGGCAGGCCGCAGCCCGCGAACGAGACGTGGTCGGACTGCTCGAGCACGATGATCGACGCGCGCTCGTCGAGACGGCGGGCGCGCGCGGCGGCGCTCATGCCGCCCGCGACGCCGCCGACGACGACGATGCGGCGGGCGCCGTCGGGGTCGGACGGGTGGGTCGTCGAGCCGGGGGTCGAGGGGATCATGCTCTGACGATACCCCCCGGGGTATCGGTCGACGCAAGCCGACGGGCTGAGAGGTCGGTCACGGGACGCCCCGGGCGCCGCGCGGCCGCTCACAGCGGACGGACAGCCGTGGCATCCGGACAGCACACGCCCGCTCCGTAGACACGGCCCATGAGCACCCCTGCCCCGCACCCCGCCCCTCCCGCCTCGTCCCCGCCGCCCGTGTCCCGACGCCGACGACGGTGGCGTGCCGCGATCGTCACGGCCCTTGCCGTGCTGCTCCCGCTGGGTGGCGCCACGGCGTGGGCGCTGGACCGGTTCGTCGTCGAGCACGTCGAGATCGCCGACGTGTCGGCGTACGAGGCCTCGCAGGGTCTCGACGCGAGCGGGGCGTCGGGCCAGGGGGCGACCGCGGACGACGGCGCGGGCGCCTCGACCGGGACCTCGGCGGGCACCTCCGCGGGCACCGGGACGGTCGACGGCGACACGTACACGTCCGACAGCACGAGCATCACGGTCTCCCGGGTGACCACCGGGTCGGGGGACGACACCCTGACGTACTACGTGGCCGACGTCGTGCTCTCCGACATGACGGACCTGCGCTCCGCGTTCGCGCAAGACGCGTTCGGCACGAACATCACGGAGACGACGTCGGACATCGCTGCCGACAACGGCGCCGTCCTCGCGGTCAACGGCGACTACTACGGGTTCCGTGACACCGGCATCGTCATCCGCAACGGCGTCGTGTACCGGGACGAGGGCGCGCGCGAGGGCCTCGCGATCTACCGCGACGGCCACGTCGAGGTCTACGACGAGACGACGACGGACGCGCAGAGCCTCGTCGACGCCGGGGTGTGGAACACGCTGTCGTTCGGGCCCGCGCTCGTCGAGGACGGCGAGGTCGTGGCCGGGATCGACGACGTCGAGGTCGACACGAACGTCGGGAACCACTCGATCCAGGGCGAGCAGCCGCGCACGGCGATCGGGGTCGTCGACGAGAACCACCTCGTCCTCGTCGTCGTGGACGGCCGTCAGGAGGGCTACTCGCGCGGCGCGACGACGACCGAGCTCGCCGGGATCCTGCAGGACCTCGGCGCGACGACCGCCTACAACATCGACGGCGGCGGGTCCTCGACCCTCTGGTTCGACGGCGAGGTCGTCAACAGCCCGTCGCAGGGTCGTGAGCGGGGCACGTCCGACGTCCTCTACGTCGCGGACGGTGCCTGATGGCCGCCGCGACCACGCGCGAGCAGCCCGCGGACCCGGCGACGAGCGTCGCGCGGACCGCCGTCGTGGTCCCCGCGTACCAGCCCGACGCGCGGCTCGTCGCGCTCGTCGACGCGCTGCAGGCGGCCGTCCCCGAGTCCCCGGTCGTGGTTGTCGACGACGGCAGCGACCGGCGGTGCGGGGGAGTGTTCCGCGCGGTGCGGGCGCTGGGCGCCGTGGTGCTCACCGTCCCGGTGAACCGTGGGAAGGGCTACGCGCTGCGGACCGGGATCCGGTGGGTGCGCGACCGGCTGCCCGGCCACGGCGTGGTGTGCGCCGACGCGGACGGGCAGCACACCGTGGTCGACGTGCTGCGGGTCGCTGCGCGCTCGCAGGCCGAGCCCGAGGCCGTCGTGCTCGGCGCGCGGCGCTTCGCGGGCGACGTGCCGGTGCGCAGCCGCATCGGCAACGCCGCGACCCGCTGGGCGTTCGCCGCGACGACCGGCACGCGTGTCCGGGACACCCAGACCGGGCTGCGCGCCTACGGGCCGGGCCTGCTCGGCGATCTCCTCGCCGTGCGCGGGGACCGGTACGAGTACGAGCTGCGCGCGCTCCTCGAGGCGACCCGCGCGGGCCGCCGGATCGTCGAGGTGGACGTCGCGACGGTGTACCTCGACGACAACGCGTCCTCGCACTTCCGGCCCGTCGCCGACTCGCTGCGCGTGTGGGCGCCGCTGCTGCGGTTCGCGGCGTCGTCGCTCGGTTCGGCCGCGGTCGACGTCGTCGCGCTGCTCGCGCTGCACGCGCTCACCGGGTCGCTCCTCGCGGCCGTGGTGGGCGCGCGCCTGCTCAGCGCGGGCGTGAACTTCGCCGTGAACCGCCGCCTGGTCTTCCCGGGCGGGCGCGATCTCCCGCTGCGCGTCGCGGCGGCCCGGTACGTGGCGCTCGCGGCCGTGCTGCTCGCGGCGAGCTACGGGTTGCTCGCGATGCTGACCGGGATCGGCCTGCCGCTCCTCGCGGCCAAGGTCGGCACCGACGCCGTGCTCGTCGCGACGAGCTACGAGGTGCAACGGCGCGTGGTGTTCGCGCCTCTCAGCGCTGACCGGCGTCCCGCTCGACGAGGGCGGGCACGTGGTCGCGCGCCGTCCAGCGCCGGCCGACCCACTTGATGACCTCGACGAGCAGGAAGACGACGAGCGCGAGCCCGAGCGTCTTGCCCCACTCCGCGAGCGCGATGGGTGCCGAGTCGAACCACGAGTGCATGAACGGCGCGTAGACGAAGACGGCCTGCAGCGCGAGCAGCGTCGCCGCCGAGACCCAGACCACCCGGTTGCCGCGCAGCACGTCGAGCGTGAGGCTCGACCGGTCGAGGAACCGGCAGTTGAACAGGTAGGCGAGCTGGCCGAGCGCGAGCATCGTGACCGCCGTCGTCTGCGCCTCGGCGAGCGGGACGCCCTGCGCCCGCTCGACGTAGAACAGCAGGATGGTCGCGCCGCCGATGAGGAGCGACACGAGCAGGATGCGGCGCACGTACGCGCCGTCGAGGATCGACGCCTTCGGGTCGCGCGGGGCGCGGCGCATGACGTCGGGCTCCGCCTTCTCGTACGCGAGCGCGAGCGAGAGCGTGACCGCGGTGATCATGTTGATCCACAGCACCTGGACCGGCTGGAGCGGCAGGGTGAGGCCGAACAGGACCGCGACGAGGATGACGAGCGACTGCGCGCCGTTGGTCGGGAGCAGGAACAGGACGGACTTGCGGATGTTGTCGTAGATCCGCCGGCCCTCCTTGACGGCCCGCTCGATGGTCGCGAAGTTGTCGTCGGCGAGCACGACCTCCGCGGCCTCCTTGGTCGCCTCGGTGCCCTTGATGCCCATCGCGACGCCGACGTCCGCCTGGGTGAGCGCGGGGGCGTCGTTGACGCCGTCGCCCGTCATCGCGACGACCTCGCCGTGCGACTGGAGCGCGGACACGATCCGGATCTTGTGCTCGGGGCTCGTGCGCGCGTACACGTCGACGTCGCGCACCACCTGGCGCAGCTTCTCCGTGCTCATCTCCTCGAGCTCGGGGCCGGTGAGCACGGCCGGCGCGGACGAGCCGTCGTGGGCGTCGACGATGCCCATCTCGCGGCCGATCGCGAGCGCGGTCCCCGCGTGGTCGCCGGTGATCATCTTCACGCGGATGCCCGCGTCGCGGCACTCGGCGATGGCCTCGATCGCCTCGGGGCGCGGCGGGTCCACGATGCCGACGAGCCCGCACAGCTCCAGGCCGTCCGCGACGTCGGCGATGTCGAGGTCCGCCGTGCCGTCGGCGGCCGGGCGTCGCGCGGCTGCCAGGACACGCAGCCCCTGCCCGCCGAGCGCGTCGATCTGCGCGTCCCAGAACGCGCGGTCGAGCGGCTCGCTGCCGCCGTCCGGGGCGACCTGGGTCGCGCAGCGGTCCAGGACGCGGTCGGGCGCGCCCTTGACGTGCACGTGCAGGCCGCCGTCGGGTTCGGCGTCGAGCGTGGCCATGAACTTGTTCTCGGACTCGAACGGCACGACGGCGACGCGCCGCCACCCCGTCGGGTCGACGCCGGCCTTCATGCCGAGCGTGCGCAGCGCGCCCTCCGTCGGCTCGCCGACGAGCCGCCAGCCGTCGGTGTCCTCGCCGTCGGGCACGATCCGCGCGTCGTTGCACAGCATCATGACCGTCGCGAGGGCCGCGAGGTCGCGGTCGTCGGCGAGGTCCGCGTGCCGGGTGCCCGACGCCGGTCCCTCGCCCGCGCCGTCCACCTCGCCGGGTGCGCCGGTCGCCCCGGGGCGGGGTGCGTCGTCGGGCACGGTCACGTCTCCCACGGGCGCGTACCCCGCGCCCGCGACCGCGAACGTGCGCCCGCTCGTGCGGACCGTGCGCGCCGTCATCTCGTTCTTGGTGAGCGTGCCGGTCTTGTCCGAGCAGATCGTGGTCACCGAGCCGAGCGTCTCGACCGCGGGGAGCTTGCGCGTGATCGCGCGACGCCGGGCCATCTGCTGCACCCCGAGCGCGAGGGTGATCGTCACGAGCGCGGGCAGGCCCTCCGGCACCGCGGCGACCGCGAAGCCGATGGACGCCGAGATGAGCTCCGGGACGGTGAAGTCGTGGAAGACGCGGCCGATGATCACCATGACGACGGCCATCGCGAGGATGAGCACCGCGAGCAGCTTGCCGAACCGGTCGAGCTGGCGCGTCAGCGGCGTCGCGAGGCTGCGGACCTCGGAGATCATCGTCTGGATCCGGCCGATCTCGGTCGCCGTCCCGGTCGCGGTGACGACGCCCACGCCCTGGCCCGCGGCCACGAGCGTGCTCGAGAAGAGCATGCTCGACCGGTCGCCCACGCCCGCGTCCGCCCCGACCGGGGCCACCGACTTTGCCGCCGCGACCGACTCGCCCGTGAGCGCCGACTCCTCGACGCGCAGGTTCGTCGCCTGGATCAGCCGGACGTCCGCGGGCACGCGGTCGCCCGAGCGCACGCGCACGACGTCGCCGGGCACCACGTCGTCGGCGTCCACGCGGGCCCACGCACCGTCGCGCCGCACCTCGGCGTTGACGGACAGCATGTTCCGGATGCCCTCGAGCGCGCTCTCCGCGCGCCCCTCCTGGATGAACCCGATCGCCGCGTTGATCACCGCGACCGCGAGGATCACCGTGAAGTCGACCCAGTCGCCGAGGATCGCCTTGAGCACCGCCGAGACGAGCAGGATGTAGATGAGGATGTCGTCGAAGTGGACGAGGATCCGCTTCCACAGCGGGTCGCGCTGCGGCGGCGGCAGCCGGTTGGGCCCCACCTCCGCGAGCCGTGTCGCGGCGTCGGCGCTGGAGAGGCCGCCTGCGTCCGTGCCGAGCTCGGCGAGGACGGCGTCGGGCGGGCGCGACCACGGCGCGTCGAGCGACCGTTCGGTCGTGCTCGCCGAGGTCGAGGAGGCCGCCGTGGCGGGGGTCGGTGCAGCGTCCGGCGCGGATCCCATGCCCCTATTCGACCCCCGATGCCCGGATCGCGCGAGGGGCGAAGGACCGTGATCCGCACCACGGCAGCGGTCAACGGTCAACGGTCAGCGGTCAGGGCGAGGAGAACGGGTTCACGACGGGGACGCCGCTGTCGACGAAGTCACGCGTGTTCCGTGTCGCCACCGTGAGCCCGTGGGCGAGCGCGGTCGCCGCGAGCAGCGAGTCGACGACGGGTAGCGGTCGCGCCGCGTGCACGGCCGGCCATCGCTGCGCGATCCCGAGCGTCACGGGGAGGATGCGGTCATCGTACGTCTCCTCGAGGCCGTGGACCCACGCCTCGAGCGCGGTCGCCCGCGCGGCGTCGCGGGGCACGAGGCGCTGGACCCCGGTGCGGATCTCGCCGACGGTCAGCACCGAGAGGTAGATCTGGTGCGTCCGCAGCCCGCGGAGCCACGCGACGACCTGCTCGTCCGGGCGGGTTCGGACGAGCTCGGAGACGACGTTCGTGTCGAGCAGGTATCTCACGCGTCGATCCCGAGATCGAGCTCGCGCAGCGGGGCTCGGTCGCGGACGACCTCGAGGTCGTCCGACGTGGGTGCCTGAAGGAGGTAGTCGGCGAGCTCCACGCGGAACCCGGCGAGCTCGTGGTAGAGGTCGATGCCGACGACCACCGCGATCTCCTTGCCGTGCCGGGTGATCACCTGCGGGCCCTTCTCGGCTTCTCGCAAGACCTCGCTGAGGCGTTGCTTCGCATCCTGCACCTGCCAGCTCACGCGACCTCCGCTCGTCGTCCGGTCTGGACAGACTAGACAGACCGGCCAGCGGAGATCAAGGCTCGTGGCGGGCCTGGGAGAATCGACCGCGTGAGCGAGACCAGCCCCCGAGCCGGCCTGCGGGTCGTGCACGTCACCGACCCCGCCGACGACCGCCTCGCGGACTACAACCGCCTGACCGACGTCGCGCTGCGGTCCAAGCACGAGCCGGAGAAGGGGCTGTATATCGCCGAGAGCTCGACGGTGATCCGGCGCGCGCTCGCCGCGGGACACCGCCCGCGGTCGTTTCTCATGGCCGAGCGCTGGCTCGACGACCTCGCCGACGACATCGCCGCTCTGCCGGTCGACGACGCCCCGGGCGGCACGGGCGAGCAGGTCCCGGTGTACGTCGGTGCGCCCGACGTGCTCGAGGCGATCACCGGGTTCCACCTGCACCGCGGGGCGCTCGCGGCGATGCACCGCCCGCCGCTGGTCCCCGTGCGCGACCTGCTCTCCGCGGCGCGCGGCGGGACGGGTGCGCGGCGGGTCGCGGTGCTGGAGGACGTCGTCGACCACACCAACATCGGTGCCGCGCTGCGTGCGTGCGCCGCCATGGGGGTCGACGCGGTGCTCGTCACGCCGTCGTGCGCCGACCCGCTCTACCGCCGCTCGATCCGGGTGTCCATGGGCACGGTGTTCCAGGTGCCGTGGACCCGTCTCGAGCACTGGCCGCACGGCCCGCGCGACGACGCGACACCCGGCGGCGTCGACCTGTTGCAAGAGCTCGGGTACACGGTTGCCGCGCTGGCGCTCGACGACGACTCGGTGAGTCTCGACGAGCTCGCGGCGAATCCGCCCGAGCGCCTCGCGATGGTGTTCGGGACGGAGGGCGACGGCCTCAAGCGACGCACCGTCGCGGCGTGCGACCTGACGGTGCGGATCCCGATGGCGGGGGGAGTCGACTCGCTCAACGTCGCCTCCGCGGTGGCCGTGGCAGCCTGGGCGATGCGCTCATGAGGTGGCTCTGCCGGCCACCCCGGTGCGCGGGACTAACGGCGCTGACGAGGAACTGTGGGGGAGGCACGTGGACGAGATGACGGTGGTGCCGGACGCGGTCCCGCTCGACGGGTCGGAGCGGTTCCGGGGCGTGGACGCGTCCGTGCTGGATTTCTGGCGGTTCGCGATGAGCGATCTCCGGATGAACAACGTGCGCGGCTACCTGGCCGAGTTCCTCGTCGCACGGGCCGTCGGCGCGGCAGGCAACCGGGTCGAGTGGGACGCCTACGACGTACTGACCCCGGACGGCGTGCGGGTCGAGGTGAAGGTACGCGGGTACCTGCAGTCGTGGGCGCAGAAGCGGGTGCAGCTCTCGCCGTTCCAGATCAAGGCCGCGGCCCCGTGGGACCACGCGACCGGCGCCTTCGGGGAGAAGGGGTGGAACGCAGACGTGTACGTGCTGTGCGTGCACACCGCGCGCGAGCACGACGCGTACGACGCCCTGGACGTGGCGCAGTGGGAGTTCTACGTGCTGCCCCGCCACGTGATCGTCGAGCGAGCGGGGGCGGGAATGTCGCTGGCGTGGGTACAGGAGCGGGCCGGAGGGCAGACGCCGTACACCGAGCTCGCAGACGCGGTGGCGACGGCCGCAGCCGGCGGCGGCGCGTGCACAGGCCGGTGACCACTCGGCGTGACGAGGACGCCTCTTGGGGCAGGGCGCACGAGGCTCGCTGCGGTCTTTGTGCCGTGCGTCCGCGGGCGAGCCGACTTTGAGGGTTCTCGGGACGCGGCCACTCGAGAGCGGAACCCTCGCGCCGTGAGCAGAGCACCGGCGCAGACGGTCGTCGCGCGGCGGAGGGTGCCGCGCTGGCGCGTCGCCGTGGGCGTGGTGGTGGGCGTGGCCGGCACGCTGCTCACGCTTCTTCCGGCGGCGCTCGCGGGCAGTCTCGCGCAGGACTACAGGACGGGGGCCTGCTACACCCCGGACGACCATCTCTTCGGCGACATGTGCCACATCACGGCGGTCGAGGCGTACGGCGTGATGATGGTGTTGCTCGCCGCACCCAGCGTCGTCGGGCTGCTCGTCGCGTTCCCTCGACGTGTGGGTTGGTACCTCGGCGCCCTGGTCGCCGCGACGGTGGTGGTCTACCTCGTGCTCGTCTACTCGGGAGAGACAGTCGGGCCACCACGCGAGCATTTCTTCGACCCGAGCCAGCTCGGCGGTTAGCGGCGCGTATACAGGTGTTGGTTCGGGCCTGCTGACGGATGGCCGGCTCGATGATCGGCGCGTGGACGGGCTCAGCCTCACCCAGGAGACCCGCCGACGAGACCATCAGGGTGAAGGCGTGACCGCGGAAGCCGGCTGCGCATCGGAGCGAAGAAGCCCTGCCGACTCGGCGCGCGCACCGCGAGGATCGGGCGATCGACGGGTGATCCTGTGAATACCCGCAGGCGATGGTCCGTACGTCCCTATTGTGGCCGCGTGGCAGACACGGGCTCGACACCGCGCGCCGGAGCACATCTCGTTCTCGCGGCCGCGACGATCCTCGTACTCGTCCTCGGTGTCGCCGCACTCTCGGCGCTGTTCGTCGGGCGAGCCGTCAACGAGACGCTCCCGTTCGACGTCGGGGCCCACTCGGGGGTTGTCGACGCCGAAGCCGTCGCCGAGGCCGCTGCCGACCTCGACGGCGTGGGCTCGGTCTCGGTCGAGAAGGTCCCCGGGGACACCCTCGTGCCCACCCTGGGGCTCGTCATCGTGCACACCGAAAAGCGGTGGAACCAGGCCGAGGTCCGACGGCTCTCGACCGTGTTGAAGGAGCACGCCGCAGCGTTCGACCCCTCTCGCCCGGTCCACGTCGCGATCGCCACGCCCGAGGCGTTCATCGCGGTCTCCGGCGACAGCGACGACAACGCCGCGCGGATCGAGGCCGCCGAGCAGGCGTTGGCTGCCGGTGCTTCGGCAGTGCACGTCGCGCCGCACCACTTCGACGTCATGGAATGGTCGTCCCAAGGACCAGGCAGTGCACCGCAGGTCACGGCAGTCCTGCCATCGGGTACGGATCCTCGCGAGTTGCAGGATGCGCTCGGCCGAGACGTGGTGATTGCCGACCACGTGCGGTGGGTGCAGCCGGAGCAGCACGGCTAGGGCGCGACGCACGTCGGAGGAGGACGGGGTCTGGTGGATCTTGATGCGACACAGTCTCGGCCGTGATCAGGGCTGGTCTCGCGCGCAGCGTCGAGGACGCCTACGAGGCGATCGTGCTGCTGGACGTGGAGTAGGAGACTTGTCGCCCGGTCTCGGTCTTCGTCGGTGTCCACCACGACGGCCGTCGGTACGTGCACGCAGGAGCTCGTGCGCGTCGCGGTGGGCGAGCCCGTCGGCTCGGCCTGAGGGCCGCGCTCAGTCCGTGGGGGCCGACCGGGCGAACCGGTCGACCTCCCGCACCACGACCTCGACGAGCGCCGGGTCGCCGAGCGGGAGGAAGTGCCCGGCGAGCGGCAGCTCGACGTTCCGTCCGCCCTCGAGGCGGCCGGTCTCGGGGATGTGGGGGTCGAAGCGCGGGTAGACGGCCGTGATGCGCGCGTCGACCCCGCGCTCGGCGGCGAGCGCGACCAGCGCGGCGTCGCGCGGCGAGAACGCGCGCAGCGTGCGGCCGAGGAGGTACTGCGCGTAGCGCGAGCCGCGGAACGGCGTCGCCACGGCGACCATGCCGGCTACGCGCGGCCCGGCGGCCGACAGCATGACGCGCTTGCCGACGAGGCCGCCCTTGCTGTGGGCGACGAGGACGACGTCGCGCAGGTCGGACCGCTCGAGGAACGCCGCCGTGCGGTCGGCAGCCTCGGCGAACGGGCGCCGGTTGTAGCCGAGGCCGGGCACGGCGTGCACGGGGTGCCCGGCTCGGGCGAGGGCCGTCGCGATCGGCCCGAGGAGCTGCCACGTCTCGTAGACGCCGGGAAGGAGCACGACGGGGCTCGCACCGCCGGGGCCGGTCGGGACGGGTCGGCGCGCGCGCAGGGCGCCCTGGACCTGGTGCGCGGCGACGTACGCGTAGTCCACCGCGCGGTCGCGCAGCCGCAGCGAGCGGGGCCAGCGGGGCGCCCTCACGGCAGGTCCCGGGGCAGTCCGCGCGGCAGTCCACCGGCAGCACGCACGGCCGCGACGATCCCCTCCGGGTCGGCGTCCATCGCGTGGTGGCGTCCCCGGACCTCGCGGAACATGCCGCGCGGCGCGGCGAGCGCGAGCTCGCGGCACCACCGGCGCGGAGCGATCGGGTCGTGCGCGCCCCGCACGACGACGAGACGCCCCGGCACGCGCGGCACGACGTCCTCGAGCCGGTGCGCCAGCATGTGCCGGACCTGGCGCGCGTAGTGCGGCAGCGAGCAGCGCAGCACGTAGTCGACGGCGAGCGTCGCGAGCGCGCGCGGACGCTCGCCCACCGCGTCGCGCGCGAGCCGCAGCGCCTGGCGCGGCGCGCTGCGGGCGTCGCGGTCCGCGGTCGGCCCGACGAGCACGCCCGCGGGCGCCTCGCGGGGGTGGTCGGCCATCGCCTGGGCGACGACCTGCCCGCCCATCGAGTGGCCGACGAGCACGACGACGGGGCGCGGGGCGCCGTCGGGCAGGTCGAGCACGCGGCGGCGCACGTGCTCCGCGACGACCGCCGCGTGCTCCTCGATCGACACGTCGCGCGACGCGCGGGGCGCCGCGCCGAAGCCGGGCAGGTCGATCGCGTGCACGGCGACCCGGGGGAGCGCGCCCGGCCGCAGGAGCGCGCGCCGCACCGGGTCGAACGCGCGCGCCGACGACCCGACGCCGTGCACGAGCACGACCACGACGTCGGGCGCGTCCGCCCCGGACACGTGCACGACGGCGGTGAGATCGCCGACCGCGCAGCGCACCTCCGCGGTGCCCGCCGACGCTGCCGCCGCCGACGCCGCCGACGCCGCCGACGCCGCCGACGCCGCCGACGCCGCCGACACCGTCGACGGCGCGGACGACGCGCCGGAGCGGGCCCGGGCGAACCGGACCCGCTCCGTGACGTGCTGGGTGTCGTCGCCGGCCGTGGCCGACGACGTGCTCCGGGTCGTCAGCTGACGTCTCCTCGCCACGCGCCCGTCTCGGCCCCGCGGGACTCGATGAACTCCTTGAACCGGGCGAGGTCGCCCTTGACGCGGCGCTCGTCGAGCTGGAGGACGTCGCCCACCTTCTCCACGACCCCCTCCGGCGTCCAGTCGAGCTGGACCGTGACGCGGGTCTGCGTGTCGTTCAGCCGGTGGAAGGTCACGACGCCCGCGTGGTCGGGGCCCGACGTACTGTTCCACGCCACCCGCTCGTCGGGGTGCTGCTCGGTGATCTCCGCGTCGAACTCGCGCTCGACGCCGCCGATCTTCGTCTTCCAGTGCGTGTGCGTCGCGTCGAGCTGGCGGATCTCCTCGACGCCCTCCATGAAGCGGGGGAACTCCTCGAACTGGGTCCACTGGTCGTAGGCCGTGCGGACGGGGACGTCGACGTCGATCGACTGGGTGACCGTGCTCATCGGTGATACCTCCTGTGGTTGGCGGGCGGTACGACCACACCCTTCCCGGGGTCCGTCCCGCTCGCGCGGCGAACGGGGGTCGGGCTCACTCCAGCGCGCTCGACGGGTCCCCGGACGCCGGCTCGGCCGCGTCGGTGCGCGAGCCGAGGGAGTCGTCGCCCATGTCCTGCGCGTCCACGACGGCGAGCTCGTCGAGGAGGAACAGGAACGCGCGGGCGTACGGGTTGTCGTCCACGCGCTCCCGGACGTCGGACCAGTCGATCTGCTCGCGCATCGCCCGCGCGACCGGCAGGAGCCGCGAGAAGTCGCAGTAGTGCTCGCCGAGGACGCGCAGCTTCGACGCCATGATCTCGGTCGCGGACAGCACGGGCATGCGGACCGCGAGGACCTCGAGCTCGTCGGTGCGCGCGAGCAGGTCGTCGTCGATCGGCTCGCCGACCATCCGGTACAGGACGTCGATGAGCTCGCCCCCGTGGTACGCCTTGAAGAGCCAGTTCTCCGTCGGCTCCGTGATCTCGAGCCCCGCCTCGCGCAGCACCTCGCGCGCCCGGTCCACGTCGACCTCGCGGATCGCGAAGTCGGCGTCGTGGCTCGGCTCCGGCGCCCCGCGCGCCCACGCCGCGTAGCCGCCGACGAGCGCGTGCGGGATCTCGGCCTCGGCCAGCGCCGCGGCGGTCATCCGGAGGCCGTCGTGCAGTGCGTCCCTGTCGTCCACCATGCCCAGGGTCTACACCACCCCGGGGGTGCTGGCACGTCGCCACGGGGGAGCGGCCGCCCTGCTGAGCGCGTGCGGCGTCGGGCCGTGGTCCCCACAATCGGGAGGGTGCGCCTCGCGACGTTCAACATCCTGCACGGGCGGTCGCTCGTCGACGACCGCGTCGACGTCGACCGCTTCGCCGGTGCCGTCCGGGCCCTCGACGCGGACGTCCTCGCGCTCCAGGAGGTGGACCGGGACCAGCCCCGCTCGCACCGCGCCGACCTCACCGCGGTCGCGGCCGAGGCGGCGGGCGCCGTGGACCACCGGTTCGTCGCGACGCTCGTCGGCGAGCCGGGCGTGTGGACCGCGCCGACGGGGGAGCACCAGCCGGGCCGCGCCGCCTACGGGATCGCCGTCGTGAGCCGATATCCGGTCACCGCGTGGCGCACCGTCCTGCTGCCCGCGCCGCGCACGCGCGTGCCCGTGCGCTTCCCCGGGCGCCGGCTGCCGACGCTCGTGCGCGACGAGCCGCGCGCGGCGCTCGTCGCGCGCGTCGAGGCGCCGGGCGGGCCGGTGACGGTCGTGTGCACGCACCTGACCTTCGTGCCGGGGCGCAACCTCACGCAGCTCGTGCGGCTCACCCGGGAGCTCGCCGCCGACGTGCTCGACGGCGAGCCCGTCGTCCTGCTCGGCGACCTCAACATCGAGGCGCCCCAGGCGGCGCGCACGAGCGGGTGGCGCCCGCTCGCCTCCGCGCCGACGTTCCCCGTCGGCGAGCCCGCGCGCCAGCTCGACCACGTGCTCGCCCACGGCCCGGTCCGGGCGACGGCGCCCGCTGTCGCGGTCGACACGGGGCTGTCGGACCACCGGGCGCTCGTCGTGCCCGTCGCGCTCGGCGGGGAGCGGCACGCGTCCCCGACGCGCGCGCACGCGGCGGACGAGGACCACGCGCCGCCCACCGCGGGTGCGGGAGAGCCGCGACGGCGGGCCGGCCGGGCCGCCGAGGGCTGACCGCGAGGCCGTTCGTGAGCCCGGTCACACGGCCGTGAGGGGCTGGTTCCGGGCGGGCGACATAGATTAGCCTCACCTTTGTGAGTGGAACCTCAGCTGCCTCGGTCGCGCCGGGCCTGCCCGGCGCCCCGGCGCTCGCGGGTCACGACCTGCGGCTGTCCTACGACGCCCGCACCGTGGTCCACGGCGCCGCGCTCGAGCTCGCCCCGGGGGCCGTCACGGCCCTCATCGGGCCCAACGGCTCGGGCAAGTCGACCCTCCTGCGCTCGCTCGCGCGCCTGCACCGGCCCGACGCCGGGACCGTCGCCCTGGACGACGAGCCCGACGCGCTCGCGCTCCACGCCAAGGACTTCGCGCGGCGCGTGACGCTCCTGTCGCAGAGCCGGCCCACGCCGTCGGGCGTGAGCGTGCGCGACGTCGTTGCCTACGGACGCCACCCCTACCGTGGCCGGTTCCGCTCGAACGACCCCGACGGCCCGCGCGCGATCGCGCACGCCATGGACGTCACCGGCATCACCGCGATGGCCGACCGCGGCGTCGACGAGCTCTCCGGCGGCGAGCTGCAGCGCGTGTGGCTCGCGACGTGCCTCGCGCAGGACACGAAGGTGCTCCTGCTCGACGAGCCGACGACGTACCTCGACCTGCGCTACCAGGTCGAGCTGCTCGACCTGGTCCGCGACCTGGCGAGCGAGCACGGCGTGGCCGTCGGCGTCGTCCTGCACGACCTCAACCAGGCCGCCGCGGTGGCCGACCACGTCGTCCTGCTCCACGGCGGCGTCGTGCGCGCCACGGGCCGGGCCGAGGACGTGCTCACGACCGAGCTCCTCACCGAGGTCTACGGCATCCACGTCGACGTCTACACGCACCCCCTCACGGGGCGCACGTGCTGCGAGCCGCTCGGTCGGCACGCGGCCCGGCTGGACGCGGCCGTCCTCGTCTGACCGCGGCGTCCGGCCGCCCGACGCGGCATCTCGCCGCACCTCTTCTTCGCACCCCTCCGCACCGACCCCGAAGGACACCCATGCGCTCGACCACCCGTTCCCTCGCCGCGGGCGCCGTCGCGCTCGCGACCGCGCTCGCGCTCACCGCGTGCGGCACGACCGAGGAGCCCGCGAACGACGGCACGTCCGACGGCGCGACGACCGACGCCGCGTCCGGCCCCGTCACCGTCACCGACGAGCGCGGCGAGGTCACCCTCGACGCCCCGGCCACCGACATCGTCTCGCTCGAGTGGGGCCTCACGGAGAACCTCGTGGCGCTGGGCGTCGAGCCCGTCGGCCAGGCGGACGTCGAGGGCTACAACACGTGGGACACCGTCGCGCCGATCGACGCGAGCACGCCCGACGTCGGCACGCGCGGCGAGCCCAGCCTCGACGCGATCTCGGCGCTCGAGCCGGACCTCGTGGTGACGACCACGGACCTGCCGGAGAACGTCATCGCGCAGATCGAGGAGGTCGCGCCGGTGCTCGCGCTGCGCGGCTCCGACGGCGAGGACCCCATCGGCTACATGCGCTCCACGGTCGAGACGCTCGGCACCGTGACGGGCCGCGAGGACGAGGCGGCCGCCGCGCTCGAGGAGTACGACGCGAAGATCGCCGAGGCCACCACCGCGCTCGACGAGGCGGGCCTCGCCGGGGCCGAGTTCACGATGGCCGACGGCTGGGTGACGAACGGCGCCGTCTCGATCCGCATGTACACGCCGGGCTCGTTCTTCGGCGCCATCGGCGAGGAGATCGGCCTCGTCAACGCGTGGACCGAGGGCGGCGACCCCGACTACGGCCTCGCGCAGACCGACGTCGAGGGCCTCACCCAGCTCGGCGACGTGCAGTTCCTCTACGTCGCGAGCGACTCCGAGGCGAACCCGTTCGAGGAGGGCCTCGCCGGCAACGCCGTGTGGGAGCAGCTCCCGTTCGTCACGGCCGGTGACGTGCACCGTCTGCCCGACGGCATCTGGATGTTCGGCGGCCCGCTGTCCGCCGCGGCCTACGCCGACGCCGTCGTCGAGGCCCTGACGGCCTGACGCGGCACCTGGGCGCGCACCCCGCCAGGACGACGAGAAGGCTGACGAGACCCACTGTGAGCAGGCGAGAGCAGCGCACCGCGCCGGAGCCGGACACCCTCCTCCTGGAGGACCCGGCTCCGGCCGTCGTCCCCGGCGCGGACGGCCCGGAGGGCGGCGTCCCTCCGGGCACCGGCACCGCCCCGGGCCCGACGGCGGCCGCCCCCCGCGCGCGGACGTCGCGCCTCGGGGTCGCGGGCGCGTTCCTCGCGGCGGTCGTCGTCGCGCTCGTGCTCGCCGCCGTGCACCTCACGCAGGGCACGGCCGACGTCGGCCCGCTCGACCTGCTGCGCCTCGCGACCGGGGGAGACGGAGTCGACCAGACGGTCGCCGTCCTCGTCGCGTCGCGCGTGCCGCGGCTCCTCGCCGGGCTGCTGCTGGGGGTCGCGCTCGGCGTCGCCGGGGCGGTGCTGCAGTCGGTCGCGCGCAACCCGCTCGCGTCGCCCGACACGCTCGCGGTCAACGCGGGCGCCTACCTCACGGTCGTCGTGGTCGCCGCGTTCGGCCTCTCCGTCCCGTTCTACCTCCAGGGCGGCCTCGCGTTCCTCGGCGGGCTCGCCGCGGCCGGGCTCGTGCTCGTCCTGGCGCGCGGCGGTGCCGACGGGCCGACCCGGCTCGTGCTCGCCGGCTCCGCCATCATGCTCGCGCTCCACTCGCTGACGACGGTCCTCCTCGTGCTGTTCGAGCAGGAGACGATGGGCCTGTTCGCGTGGGGGAGCGGCTCGATCGTCCAGTCGGGCACGCGCACGGTCACGCTGGCCACGCCCGTCGTCGTGGTCGGCGTCCTCGCCGCGCTCGTCCTCGCGCGCCGGCTCGACCTCCTCGGGCTCGGGGACGACGCCGCGACCGTCCTCGGCGTCGACGTGCGCCGCACGCGCGTCGCCTCGGTGCTCGTCGCCGTCCTGCTCGCCTCGATCGCCGTGACCGTCGCCGGGCCGGTCGGGTTCGTCGGTCTCGCAGCGCCCGTCGTGGCCCGCCTCGTCGCGCGTCGCGTGCCCGGGCTCGGGCGGCACGTGCTCCTCCTGCCCTTCGCGGCCCTCGTCGGCGTGGTCGTCGTGCTCGGCGCCGACGTCCTGCTCCGCCTCCTGCTGCCCGGGACGCTCTCGATCGCGGTGCCGACCGGCATCGTCACGACCGTCCTCGGCGCGATCCTGCTCGTGTGGCTCGCGCGCCGCCTGCGCGACTCGGGGCCCGCGTCGTCGCGCGGCGGGCACGGTGCGCTGAGCCGGCCGCGCTCGCGGCGCGCGGTCGTCGTGGTCGTGGTCGTCCTGTCGCTCGCCGTCGCCGCGGCCGCCGTCGCGGGCCTCCTGCTCGGCGACCGGGTCGTGCTGCTGGGCGACGTCGCCAACTGGTGGGCCGGCGTCGCCGGCCGGCACGTGACGTTCGTGCTCGACCAGCGCGTCCCGCGCGTGCTCGCAGCCCTCCTCGCGGGCGCCGCGCTCGCGCTCGCCGGCACGATCGTGCAGGCCGTGTGCCGCAACCCGCTCGCGGAGCCGAGCCTGCTCGGCGTGACGTCGGGCGCCGGCCTCGGTGCCGTGACGATGATCCTGCTCGTCCCCGGCGTCGGGATCTGGCCGATGTCCGCCGCCGCCGCGGTCGGGGCCTTCGCCGTGTTCGGGCTCGTCTACGGGCTCTCCTACCGGGGCGGGCTGAGCTCCGACCGGCTCGTGCTCATCGGCATCGGCGCCCAGGCCGGGGTGATGGCGATCATCACGCTGCTCGTCGTCGTCGTCGCGCCGTGGGACGTGAACCTCGCGCTCACGTGGCTGTCGGGCTCCACGTACGGGCGCACGCTCGAGCAGCTGATCCCCGTCGCGCTCGCGCTGCTCGTGCTCACCCCGCTCACCGCGGTGTTCCGGCGCGACCTCGACGTCGTGGCGCTCGACGACGACACGCCGCGCGTCCTCGGCGTCGCGCTCGACCGCACGCGGCTGCTCCTGCTCGGCGTCGCCGCGCTGCTCACCGCCGCGGCCGTGTGCGCCATCGGGGCGCTCGCGTTCGTCGGCCTCGTCGCGCCGCACGCCGCCCGCGCGCTCGTCGGGTCGCGGCACTCCCGGGTCGTGCCCGTCGCGATGCTGCTCGGGGCCCTCCTCGTGTCCGTCGCGGACACGCTCGGCCGCATCGTCATCGCGCCCGGGCAGATCCCCGCGGGTCTCGGCACCGCGCTGCTGGGCGCGCCGTACTTCGTCTACCTGCTCTGGCGCAGCCGCGGCCGCGGAGCGTGACGTGTCTCACCCCGCCGGGCGCAGGTCCGCGTCCCGGACCGGTTGACCCCGCCGTGGGCGCGTAGGTTAGCCTCACCTGTGTGAGCCAGACCGTCGTCGCACCCCGCACCCGCGCTCGTCGTCCCGTCGCCCGTGCGACCGCCCCCTGGCGCTTCTTCGACGTCGAGGTGGCGCGGGTCGAGCAGCTCTCGCCGAGCTTCCGTCGCTTCACCTTCACCGGCCCGGAGCTCGACCTCTTCGGCGACCCGGGTCTCGACGTCCGGATCAAGTTCGTGCTCCCCGCGCCTGACGGCGGCTACGCGCACCTCGTGCGCGACGCCGAGTCCTGGTACGCCGCGTGGCGCGACCAGCCCGAGGAGCGCCGCAACCCGCTGCGCACCTACACGACCGTCGCGGTGCGCCCCGAGGCGCGCGAGGTCGACGTCGACGTCGTGCTGCACGGCGACGCCGGCCCCGCGTCGCGCTGGGCGCTCGCCGCCGAGGTCGGCACGCCGCTCGTCCTGCTCGGCCCCGACGCCACGTTCGACGGCCCGGCCGGCGGCATCGAGTTCCGCCCGCCCACCCGCCCGCACGCGCTCCTGCTCGCGGGCGACGAGACCGCGCTGCCCGCCCTCGCGGCGATCTGCGAGGACCTGCCCGCCGACGCGTGGGGCGAGGTCTACGTCGAGGTCCCGCACGTGGGCGACGCGCGCGACCTCGTGACCCCGCCCGGGGTGCGCGTGACGTTCCTCGCGCGCGACGACGTCCCCGGCGGGCCCCACGACGCCCACGGCGCGCGCCTCGTGCCGGCCGTCAAGGAGGCCGCCGCGCGCATGCTCGGTGCGGGCGTCCTCGGGACGGACCCGCCCGTCCAGTGCCGCACCGCGGAGGACCTCGAGGACGTCGACGTCGACGCGTCGATCCTCTGGGAGGTCCCGGGGCTCCTCGACGAGGAGACCGTCCTCTACGCGTGGCTCGCGGGCGAGGCGAGCGCCATCAAGACGCTGCGCCGCCACCTCGTGGCCGACCTCGGCGTCGACCGCCGCGCCGTCGCGTTCATGGGCTACTGGCGCGAGGGCCGCGCCGAGAGTTGAGGCGTTCCCGGGATCCTGTCGAGGGTCCCGTCGAGACACGAGAAGTGGCCCCCACCGAGCACGGTAGGGGGCCACTTCTCGCATCTCGGCTGTGCGGCGCCGCACAGACGCTGCGCGGTCGACGTCGGTACCCAGAGCGTCGGCACCGAGCGCACCGGCACGACGTCCGGCAACGAGAAAGGGAGGCTCGACCGGCCTCCCTTTCCAAGGTATAGCGCACCGGGGGTCTTGCGGCAAGGCCCCCTCGGGGGCGCAGAATCTCCGCTCGTGCGCGGGTCGTCGTGGCCCGTGCGTCCCTCCGCAGGACCCGGACCGGAGCTGATGACGTTGCCCGACGCCCCCGTGACCGCCACCACCGACCCGTCCCGCCGCCCGTCGACCCGCCCGACCGCGGACCAGGACCCACGGCCCGCGCCGTTCTTCGACCTGCCCGCGCGGCTGGCCGCGAAGGCCGACCCGTCGCTCGTCGACCCCGACGAGCGCCACTTCGCGGCGATCGCCGCGAGCCTCGAGCACTCCGTGACGGACCTCGCGCAGCGTCTCGACGCGGCCCGGCGCGCGCCGGGCGGGAGCGGCACCGAGGCGCTCGAGCGCGACCAGGAGATCCACCGCCTCAGCAGCCGGTTGCGGCTGCTCCAGCGCTACGGCGTCGACCTGTGCCTGGGTCGCATGACCTTCACCGACGGCTCCGCCCCGGTGTACGTGGGCCGCGTGGGCCTCACCGACCCGGCGGGGGAGCGCCTGCTGGTCGACTGGCGCTCGCGCGCCGCCGAGCCGTACTTCGCGGCCACGCCCGCGCAGCCGCTCGGCCTCGCGGCGCGGCGCCGGTACCGGTGGGCGCGCGGGCGCGTCACCGACTACTGGGACGAGGAGCTCGTGCCCGACGGCGCCGGGTCGAGCGCGGCGCTCGACGACCAGTCGGCGTTCGTCGCGAGCCTGGGCGCGAGCAGGTCGCCGCGGATGCGCGACGTGCTCGGCACGATCCAGGCCGACCAGGACGCGATCGTGCGCGCGGGCTCGCGCGGCGCGCTCGTCGTCGACGGCGGCCCCGGCACGGGCAAGACGGTCGTGGCGCTGCACCGCGCGGCCTACCTGCTGTACGCCGACCCGCACGTGGGCGGCGGGCACGGTGGTGGGCATGGTGGCGGGAGCGGTGGTGGGCGCGGCGGCGTGCTCGTCGTCGGGCCCAGCCGTCCGTACCTCGCGTACGTGGCCGACGTGCTGCCCAGCCTCGGCGAGGAGGGCGTGCAGACCTGCACGCTGCGCGACCTCGTCCCCGAGGGCGCGACGGCGCGCGCCGAGACCGACCCCGAGGTGGCGCGACTCAAGGCGTCCGCCGCGCTCGTCGCCGCGATCGAGCCCGCCGTACGGTTCTCCGAACGCCCGCTCGCCGAGGGCAGGGAGGTCGAGACGCCGTGGGCCGACGTCTGGCTCTCCCCGGCCGACTGGGCCGAGGCGTTCGAGTCCGTCGATCCGGGCACCCCGCACAACGAGGCGCGCGACGACGTCTGGGCCGCGCTCGTCGAGATCCTCGTGGACAAGGCCTGCGGGGGAGCCGCGGAGGACGGTGTGGACGTCGAGGCCGACGACGTGCGCCGTGCCCTGCGCGGCCACCGCGCGCTCGGTGCCGCGTTCGACCGCGCGTGGCCGCTCGTCGAGCCGACGGACCTCGTGGCCGACCTGTGGTCCGTGCCCGCCTACCTGCGGCTGTGCGCGCCGTCGCTCACGCCCGAGCAGGTGCGCGCGCTCCAGCGCCCGGACGCGCACGCGTGGACGACGGCGGACCTCCCGCTGCTCGACGCCGCGCGCCGTCGGCTCGGCGACCCGGAGGCGTCGCGCCGCCGCCGCCGCAACGAGGCCGCCGTGGCGGCGGAGCGCGCGCGCATGGACGACGTCGTCGACCACCTCGTGGCGACCGACGACAGCGAGCTCGGGGTCATGCAGATGCTCCGCGGCGAGGACCTGCGCGACGCGCTGGTGGACGACGGCGCGCTCGCCGTCGCGACGCCCGACCGCCTCGCAGGTCCGTTCGCGCACGTCGTCGTCGACGAGGCGCAGGAGCTCAGCGACGCCGAGTGGCAGATGGTCCTCAGCCGCTGCCCGTCGCGCAGCGTCACGGTCGTCGGGGACCGGGCCCAGGCGCGCCACGGCTTCCCGGAGGGGTGGCGTGAGCGGCTCGCGCGCGTGGGCTTCGCCCGCGTCGAGGAGGCGTCGCTGAGCGTCAACTACCGCACGCCGCGGGAGATCATGGCCGAGGCGGAGCCCGTCGTCCGGGCCGCGATCCCGGACGCGAACGTCCCGACGTCGGTGCGCAGCACGGGCGTGCCCGTCGCCCACGGGGCGGTCGCGGACCTCGACGCGGTCCTCGGCGCGTGGCTCGCCGAGCACGCGGACGGCACGGTGTGCGTCATCGCCGCCACCGAGTCGTCCGGGCCGTCCGGCGAGGAGTCGGACGGCAGGGTCGGTGGCGTCGGTGGCGAGGGCGAGGGGGCCGCGCGGGTGCGGTGGCTCACGCCCGAGACGGCGAAGGGCCTCGAGTTCGACCTCGTGGTGCTCGTCGAGCCGCAGGCGTTCGGCGACGGCGTCGAGGGCGCGGTCGACCGCTACGTCGCGATGACGCGCGCGACGCAGCGGCTCGTCGTCCTGGATCGCTGAGCACCGGGCGTCGAGCACGACCTGGCGGTCGTCAGGCCGCCCGTGGCGACCGCCAGGTCGTGCTCGGCAGGGGGACGGGTCAGGCGACCGGGACGGCCAGGTCCTCGACGACCTCGACACCGGGCAGGCGGCCCAGCAGGTCGCCGGGGAGCAGCAGCTTCGAGCGCCGCACGCCGCTGCCGATCAGCGCGAGCGCGCCGTCGGTCACGACGCGGGAGTCGACGAGCACGCGCCACCCCTCGGGCAGCCCGACGGGCGTGATGCCGCCGTACTCCATCCCGGACTCGGCCGTCGCGCGGTCGGTCGGCAGGAACGACGCCTTGCGCACGTCGAGCAGCTTGCGGACGCGCGTGTTGACGTCGGCGCGCGTGTGCGCCCGCACGACGGCGGCGGCGACGCGCTCGTCGCCCGCCCGCGTGCCGCCCACGACGACGCAGTTCGCCGAGGCCTCGACGGGCAGGTCGAACGCGGTGTTGAGCGTCGCGGTGTCGGCGAGGTCGGGGTCGATCTCCGTCACGGCGACGAGCGTCGCGACGTCCGGGTCGGCGTCGGCCCACCGGCGCAGCGCGTCGGCGGTCACGGGGGCGACGAGGTCGAGGTGGTCGAGCGCCGGCTCCCAGGTGAGCGAGCCGAGCGTGGGCAGGGTCGTGCGGGCGTCCATGGCGTCAGCCTGCCACCCCGGCGGGCCGCCGCGCGGGAGAGGCCGGATGCCGAACACGCCCCCGGAGCCCCTCGAGCCCGCCGAGCATGCGGTCGCAGCCCGTGCCGCCCGCCGGACGGGCGACAGCCGCATGGTCGGCGGGGGAGGAGGGTCAGGTAGAGGTCGAGGGTTTCGGGCAAGTCTCCAGTGGGAGTCGAAGGTTGGGGTGGGCATCTCGGACGAAGCAGGCGCCTCCGACCTGCGGAGTTGACACCTCGGAGCGGCGGTCGTTCACTGGAAGTGTTCGAACGTTTGTTCGAACGCCCAGCGGGTGCAGCACACCGCCCGCAGCAGTCGACGCGCGGTGCGCGTCCCGTCCGAGCACCACCCCGGGAGGCGAGATGACCCTTCTCGCCGACCCCGCCGAACGGGCGGGGACACCAGGCCCGACGGCTGCGGCCGTCGACAAGGCCGAGCGCGCCCGTGCCGTCCTGCGCCGTGCGGAGGAGCGTACGGGCGTCCGCCGACACCGTCCCGTCGTCGCCCCCGCGGCCCCGGAACCGCTCACCGCCCCGGCGGCACCGGCCGTCGTCCCACGCACCGAGACCGCCCCGCGTGCCGGCACCGTCCCGCGCGCCGGCACCGCACTCCTCGCCGAGGTCGCCCCGCTCGCGGACGCCGCCGCCTCGCCGGTCGTGCGGCCCGCCCCCGCGCCGCCCGACCCTCCGGCGCGCGCCCGCACCCGCCACGTCCGGACCTCGGGCGCGAGCCGGGACGCGGGCACGGACGAGCGGGTATGGCCGGTGCACGACGCGCTCGCGCCGCTCCTCCCGCTCGGCGCTCTCCAGCGCGGCACCGTGCTGGCGGTGCGCGGCTCGACGAGCCTCCTGCTCGCGCTCGTCGCGCGGCCGTCGCGGGCCGGGGCGTGGACCGCCGCCGTCGGGTTCCCCGCCGTCGGGCTGCTCGCGGCCGCCGACGCCGGCGCCGACCTCGACCGCGTCGTTCTCGTCCCGCGGCCCGGCCCGGACGCGGCGCTCGCGATCTCGGCGCTCGTCGACGGCCTGGACGTCGTGGTCGTCGGGCCCGACGCCGCCCTCACCGACCCCGACCGACGGCGCCTGGCCGCGCGGGCGCGCGAGCGCGGGGCGCTGCTCGTCGCCGCGGGGACGTGGCCGGGCGCGCACGTCGCGCTCACCGTGACGGGTGGCGGCTGGTCCGGGGCGGACCGCGGCGCGGGCTGGCTGCGCCGTCGCACCCTCGTCGTCGAGCGCGCGGGCCGCGGGGGAGCCGCGCGCCCCGCGCGCCTCGAGGTCGAGCTCCCGCTCGTCCACGAGGACTGGCCCGCGTTCCTCGCCGAGGACGCCCGCGGCACCCGGCCCGCGGCCGGGACCGGCGCCACCGTGGCCGGGGCCGCCGTGACCGCCCACGAGACCGCCCGGGCCGACGACCCCGACCGGCCCTCCCGGCTCCGGCTCGTCGGATGACCACGAGCCCGACCCGCACTGCGGCCCTGTGGGTGCCGGACTGGCCGGTGCTCGCGGCGATGGCGGCGCGCGACGTCCCCGCGCACGTCCCCGCCGCGACGCACGACGGCCGCCGCGTCGTCGCCGTCTCCGCGACCGCGCGCGCCCACGGCGTGCGCCGGGGCATGCGCCGCCGTCGGGCCCGCGAGTGCTGCCCCGAGCTCGAGCTGCTCGACGTCGACGACGCGCGCGACGCCCGCGAGTTCGAGCCCGTCGCGCTCGCGGCCGAGACCGTCGTCGCGGGGCTGGAGATCACCCGGCCCGGCCTGCTGCTCCTGCCCGCCGCCGGGGCGAGCCGGTACCACGGGTCAGACGCCGCGCTCGCGGAGGCGCTCGTCGCGCGCGTCGCCGAGCGCACCGGGCACGAGAGCCAGGTGGGCGTCGCCGACGGCATCCTCGGCGCCGTGCTCGCCGCGCGGGACGCCGCCGTCGTCCCGCCCGGCCGCTCCGCCGCGTTCCTCGCGCCGCGGCCCGCGCGCGACCTCGTGCACGTCACCGCCCGGCCGGACGCCGCCGTCGCGGTCGACGAGCTCGTGGACCTCCTGGGCCGGCTCGGCGTGCGCACCCTCGGGGCGCTCGCGGCCCTGCCGCCCGCGACCGTCGAGGGGCGCTTCGGCGACCTCGGCGCGTGGGCGCACCGGCTCGCGCGCGGCGAGGACCTGCGTCCGCCCGCGCGGCGCCGCGTCGAGCCCGACGTCGCGGTGAGCGCCGAGCTCGACCCGCCCGCCGAGCGCGTCGACGTCGCGACCTTCGCCGCGCGTCGGCTCTCCGAGGACCTGCACGACCAGCTCGTCGCGCGCTCGCTCGTCGCCGGGCGCCTGCGCATCACGGCGCGGACCGTCGAGGGCGACGACCTCGAGCGCACCTGGCGGCTCGACGGGCCGGGCGCGATGAGCCCGGCGCGCCTCACGGACAAGGTCCGGTGGCAGCTCGAGGGCTGGCTCACCACCACGTCCGTCCGCGCCGGGCGCGCGGCCCGGGCCGCGCGCGGGGGCGGTCGCGGAGGAGAGCGGGGTGGCTCGCCCGGCGGGGCCGACGTCGTCCCGGGCGTCGCGCCGCTGGCCCGCCTGTCCCTCACGGCCGAGGAGGTCGTGCCCGCGGGGGCGGAGCAGCCGCGCCTGTGGGGCGCGTCGAGCGGCGAGGACGCGCGGGCCCACCGCGCGCTCGGGCGCGTGCAGGGCATCCTCGGCGGCGACGCCGTCCTGCGCGTCCAGGTCCAGGGCGGCCGCGACGCGACCGACCGCGTGCACCTCGTGCCGTTCGGGGAGGACGTCGTGCGCCCGCGCGACCCGGCCCTGCCGTGGCCCGGCGCGCTGCCGAGCCCGGCCCCCGCGCTCGTGCCCGTCGAGCCGCAGGACGTCGTCGTGCTCGACGACGCCGGGCGGCCCGTCGTCGTCGACGCGCGCCTCGCGATGAGCGGCGAGCCCGCGGCCGTGCGGTGGCCGGCCCCCGCGCCGGAGGAGGGCCCGCGCCGTGCGGTGCCGCCCCGGGACGAGACGGCGCTGCCCGGGCCCGGGTCCGCGCGCGCCGTCGTGGACTGGGCCGGGCCGTGGCCGCTCGCCGAGCGCTGGTGGACGCCCGCGCCCCGGCGCCGCGTGCACGTGCAGGTCCTGCTCGACGACGGCCGCGGCCTGCTCCTCGCGAGCGCGCGCGGGCGGTGGACCGTGGAGGGCCTGTATGACTGACCGGACCACCGGCCCGCGCTACGCCGAGCTCCACGCGCACTCCGCGTTCAGCTTCCTCGACGGCGCGTCCCACCCCGAGGAGCTCGCCGCCGAGGGCGCGCGGCTCGGGCTGTCGGCGCTCGCCGTCACCGACCACGACGGCCTGTACGGCGTCGTGCGCTTCGCCGAGGCCGCGCGCAAGGTCAATCTCCCCACCGTCTTCGGGTCCGAGCTGCACCTGCCCGCGCCGACCACGACCGGCGCGCCCGTGCTCGACCCGCCCACCGGCGTCCCCGACCCGCGCTCGAGCCACCTGCTCGTGCTCGCGCGCGGCACGCAGGGCTACCGCAACCTGTCGCGCGCGATCGCGACCGCGCACCTCGCGACGGGCACCAAGGGCGCCGCCGACTACCGCCTCGAGCAGCTCGCGGCGGAGGCCGCCGGGCAGTGGCTCGTGCTCACCGGGTGCCGCAAGGGCGCGGTGCGGCGCGCGCTCGTCACGTCCGGGCGCGCCGCGGCCCGCCGCGAGCTCGACCGTCTCGTCGCCCTCTTCGGCGCCGACAACGTGGCCGTCGAGATCACCACGACCGACGACCCGCGCGACGCCGACCTCCACGCGGCGCTCGCCGACCTCGCCGCCGACGCCCGGCTGCCGCTCGTCGCGACGACCGCCGCGCACTACGCCCACCCGCGCGACGCCGACCTCGCGGGGGCGCTCGCGGCCGTGCGCGCGCGCTCGTCGCTCGACGACCTCGACGGCTGGCTGCCCGGTGCCCCGACGACCCACCTGCGCTCCGCTGCGGAGATGCTCGCGCGCCACCCCCGGCACCCGCAGGCCGTCGCGACCGCGGCCGCGCTGGGGGACGAGTGCGCGTTCGACCTGCACCTCGTCGCGCCCGACCTGCCGCCCTACCCGGTGCCGGACGGGCACACCGAGGCGACCTGGCTGCGCGAGCTCGTGCGGCGCGGCGGCGAGGACCGGTACGGGCCGCGCGGCCAGGAGAAGATCACGGGCGCGTGGGCGCAGATCGACCACGAGCTGCGCGTCATCGAGGACCTGCACTTCCCGGGGTACTTCCTCGTGGTCTACGACCTCGTCGAGTTCTGCCGCAGGAACGGGATCCTCGCCCAGGGCCGCGGGTCGGCCGCGAACTCCGCGGTCTGCTACGCGCTCGGCATCACGGCCGTCGACGCGGTGAAGCACGGCCTGCTGTTCGAGCGCTTCCTCGCGCCCGAGCGCGACGGCCCGCCGGACATCGACATCGACATCGAGTCGGCGCGGCGCGAGGAGGTCATCCAGCACGTCTACGCGACGTTCGGGCGCACGCACGCCGCGCAGGTCGCGAACGTCATCTCCTACCGGCCGAAGTCGGCGGTGCGCGACGCGGCCCGGGCGCTGGGGTACGACGTCGGGCAGGCCGACGCGTGGAGCAAGTCGATCGAGCGGTGGGGGTCGCTGCGCGGTCCCGACCCGTCGTCGCCCGCGGCGGACCGGGCGGCGAAGGAGCGGTCGATCGCGGCGAAGACCCCGGGGCCTGCCGGCCCGGCCGCGCCGCGGGTCACGACGCGCACCGCCCGGAAGGACGCCGCGACGTCGCGCCTGTGGGGGAGCCGGGACTGGTCGCCCGACCTCACCGGCCGGGGCGCGCGCGTCGTCGACCCGCTCGCGGTGGACGAGGGCGACGTCCTGCGCGCGGACGACACGCACGACGTCGTGCCCGCGCACCGGCCGCCGTCGGCCGCGCAGGAGGGCGAGATCCCGGACGCGGTGCTCGACCTCGCCGACCGGATGCTGCGCCTCCCGCGGCACCTGGGCATCCACTCGGGCGGGATGGTCATGTGCGACCGCCCCGTCATCGAGGTGTGCCCCGTCGAGTGGGCGCGCATGGAGGGCCGCACCGTCCTGCAGTGGGACAAGGAGGACTGCGCGGACGCGGGGCTCGTGAAGTTCGACCTCCTCGGCCTCGGGATGCTCACGGCGCTGCGCATCGGGTTCGACCTCGTGGAACGGCACGAGGGCGGCCCGCGCCTCGCGCTGCACACGCTGCCCGAGGACGACCCGGCGGTGTACGACCTGCTGTGCGCTGCCGACACCGTCGGCGTGTTCCAGGTCGAGTCGCGCGCGCAGATGGCGACGCTCCCGCGCCTGCGGCCCCGGACGTTCTACGACATCGTCATCGAGGTCGCGCTCATCCGCCCGGGTCCCATCCAGGGCGGCTCCGTGCACCCGTACATCAACCGGGCGCGGGGCCGGGAGGAGGTGACGTTCCTGCACCCGCTGCTGGAGAAGTCGCTCGGCAAGACGAAGGGCGTGCCGCTGTTCCAGGAGCAGCTCATGCAGATGGCGATCGACGTCGCGGGCTTCTCCCCGAAGGAGTCCGACCAGCTCCGGCGCGCGATGGGGTCCAAGCGGTCGGTCGAGCGCATGGAGGAGCTGCGGGGGCGGCTCATGGACGGGATGCGCGAGAAGGGCGTCACCGACCCGGCCGTGCGCGAGGAGATCTACGACAAGCTCAAGGCGTTCGCCGACTTCGGGTTCCCCGAGTCGCACGCGTACTCGTTCGCTTTCCTCGTCTACGCGAGCTCGTGGCTCAAGGTGCACCACCCCGCCGCGTTCTACGCGGGGCTGCTCGCGGCGCAGCCCATGGGGTTCTACTCGCCGCAGTCTCTCGTGGCGGACGCGCGCCGCCACGGCGTCACCGTGCTGCGCCCCGACGTCAACGCGTCCGACGTCGAGGCGACGGTCGAGCGGCTGCCCGCCGACCATGCGGGTGCCGACCATCAGGACGTCCGGACGGGCAGCGACCGCATGCTCGGCGGGGAGGTGCGGGTCGACCCGGACTACGGGCCGGAGCCCGATCTCGGGCTCGCGGTGCGGCTCGGGCTCGCGAGCGTGCGCGGGCTCGGGAAGGACGCGGCCGAGCGCGTCGTCGCGGCGCGCGGGGCACCGGGGGAGGGGCGGGCCTTCAGCGACCTGCGCGACCTCGTGCGGCGCGTCGACCTCACGACCGCCCAGCTCGAGGGGCTCGCGACCGCCGGCGCGAGCGACGGCCTCGGCGTGACGCGACGCGAGGCGCTGTGGGCGGCCGGCGCGCTCGCGCAGGAGGGTCCGGGGACGCTGCCGGGCGTGAGCGTCGGCGTCGAGGCGCCGGCGCTTCCCGGCATGACCGACGTCGAGACCGCCGTCGCCGACGTCTGGGCCACGGGCGTGTCGACCGACTCCTACCCGACGCAGTACGTCCGCGACGGACTCACCGCGGCCGGGGTGCTCACCGTCGTCGGCGCCGTGGCGGTGTCGCGCGAGATCGAGCAGGTCGACGAGGCGGAGCGCGCGGCGGGCGAGGTGCCGGGCACGCGCCCGCACCCGTCGTCGCGCGTCGCCGTGGGCGGCGTCGTCACGCACCGGCAACGGCCCGGGACCGCCGGAGGCGTGACGTTCCTGTCGCTCGAGGACGAGACGGGCATCCTCAACGTCGTGTGCTCGCCCGGGCTGTGGCAGCGGTTCCGGAAGGTCGCGCGCGGGTCCGCGGCGCTCGTCGTGCGCGGGCGGCTCGAGCGGGCCGACGGCGCCACGAACCTCGTCGCGGAGCACCTCGCGCCGCTCTCGCTCCAGGTCGGCACGACCTCGCGCGACTTCCGCTGACGCGGGAGGCGGGGACCGCGGCGCCCCGCACGGCGTGGTAGGAACGGACCGGGTGCCGCGCGTCCGACGACGCCCCGGGCCCGGACCGTCTCGCCGACGAGAGGAAACCCGTGATGCCGCCCCGTCTCACCGCCCGCACGATGCTCTGGACCGGGCTCGGCCTGACCGTCGGGAGTGCGCTCGTCCAGAACGTCGGCCTCATGAACCTCGCCTACCCGTTCGCGGGCACCTGGTTCGTGGGCGTACTGCTCACCGTGCTGCAGGTCGCGTTCACCGGGGGCGTCGTGCTCGCCGCGGGATCGTTCGTCGTGCGGGCGCTCCAGCCCGACGACGTCGCTTCCCCCGGGCGGTCGCCCGCCGCGTCGCCGTGGGAGGACCGGGACAACCGGCTGTCCTGACCCGGGCGCTCGCAGCCGGTCGGTGGGCGCGGTCGGCGCGGTCGGCGCGGCCTACGGGCCGACCGGCACCGCGACGCACACCTCGAACGTGTCCCGCGCGCGGCGCAGCAGGTACCGCACCTCCTGCGCCTCCTGCTCGTTCGCGTACTCGTCGCGGTAGCTCCAGCGCGCGTGCGCCCAGACGAGCGCGTCGCCGACCTCCTCGACCCCGACGAGGTGCGCGACCACGCCGACGAGCCCGCGCTCGCGGAACCCCTGGGTCAGCTCGGCCGTCGACGCGCGGACGTCCTCGGGGTCGCCGAGGAGCACCGAGCCCGTCGTGCCGACGACGAGCGCCGGGAAGGCGTAGCTCTCGCCGATCGTGTCGAGGTCGCCCGTCGAGAGCGCGACGCCGTAGGTCGTGAGGAACGTGCGGACGTCGTCGGCGTCGAAGGACTCGGTGGAGGGCTCCATGGTCCCGTTCTACCCCGTCCGCCGCGCCCCGGCGCGGGCGGCGGGAGCTCCGGGGCCCGGGCTCAGGGCCGCAGGGTCGCGCCGACCTGCTCGAGGAGCGCGAGGTCGGCGAGGATCGTCGCGTGCTCGGCGGCGACCCGGCCCGCGTCGTCGGCGGCGTCCGCCGTCGTGCGCGCCGCGGTAGGCGTCGTCGTGGTGGTCCCGGGCGCGAGGACCGCGAGCCCGTGCTCGACCACCGGGGCGAGGTAGTCGGCGTCGAGCACGACCTCGGTGCGCTCGACGCTGCGGGGCGTGCGCACCGCGACCGCGAACCCCGCGGTGGGGTGGGCGCCCGGGTCCAGGAGGAGCAGCCGGACGTCGACACCGCCCAGCCGCGTCGTGGCGACGATCCCGTCCGCCGAGCGCGTCACGACGGGCGGCGACCACGCCGTCCCGGGCGGCGCACCCACGACGGCGCGCGCCGCCTCGACGGCGTGGATGCCGAGGAAGAACAGCCCGTCGCGCTCGTCGTGCGGGTCCGCCGGGCCGGACACCTCGACGGCGAGCCCGGGCGGCGACGCCGCTGGCCCGGGTGGCGCCGTGGGTGCCCCGGCGACGAGCGGCGTGACGGAACCTCCGGCGGCGGTCGCGAGGGCGGCGTGCGCCGCCGCGACCTCGGGGGCGAACCGCAGCGCGGACGCCGTCGTCACGGCCGTGTCGTGTGCGCGCGCCACGTCGAGCGTCGCCCGCGCGTCGGCCACCGACGCGGCGAACGGCTTGTCCACGAGCACCGGGACGCCCGCCGCGAGGAGCGCACGCGTCGCGGCGCCGTGCCGCCGCCCCGCGCGGTGGGCGACGATCGCGGCGTCGACCTTCCCGACGACGTCGGGCACGGTGGTGTCGCCCGCGTCCAGGAGCAGCCCGCCGGCCGCGGCGAGCTCCGCCCGGCGGTCCGGCTCCCCGTCGACGAGCGCCACGAGCCGCACGCCCGGCCAGCGCCGCTCGGCGGCCACGAGTCGCACGTAGTGGTCGGCGTGGGACGAGTCGAGACCGACGAGGGCGAGGCGCAGCACGCGGTCGATCGTCGCACGCTGGTCCGGGCCCGGTCGTCACCACGCCTGGGCGAGCAGCACCGCGAAGAGCTCGTCCGCGTCCGTCTCGAGCCCGCGCCCGGCGAACCACGCGGCCATCGTGCGGCAGTCGCGCAGCAGGAGCTCGGTGCCGAACGGGTTCGCCACGAGGTCCACGACCTGCGGCAGGTCGATGACGACGATCCGCTCGCCGTCCGCCAGGACGTTGTACGGCGACAGGTCGCCGTGCGCGTAGCCGAGCCGGGCGAGCACGGCCATGGCGTCGCGGACCTGGTCCCACCACGACGCGAGGAGGTCGCGGTCGGGCCGCGTGCGCGCGAGCCGGGGCGCGGCCTCGTGCGAGACGCCGTCGGACGTGCCGACGAACTCCATGAGGATCTCGTCGCCGTCGATCTGGACGGGGTACGGGACGGGCGCACCGGCCGACCACAGCTCGCACAGCGCGGCGAACTCCGCCGCGGCCCACTGCCCGGCCGCGACCTGGCGGCCGTAGCGCGACTTGCGGTCGAGGGCGCGACGGTCGCGCGTCCGGCGCACGCGGCGGTCCTCGGTGTAGACGGTGTCGCGCCGGAACGAGCGGTGGTCGAGGTCGCGGTAGCGCTTCGCGGCGAGCAGGCTGCGGCGCGCGGGGTCGCCGGGGACGGCCCGCTCCAGGAGGAAGACGTCCGCCTCCTTGCCGGTCTTGAGCAGGCCGAGCTCGGTGTCGAGGGCCGCGTCGGCCGTCACCACCCAGTCGGGGCGCGGCTCCGGCCCGCGCTGTCCCTTCTCGACGGCGGACCACGTGGACCAGCGCTGGTCGTCACCGAGCGCCGCGTCGAGGACACCGGCCTCGGCCTCGGCGTCGGCCAGGTCGGCGAGGCGCCGCAGACGGCGCGGCGGGGGAGTGCGGGGGTCGCGCGCCAGGGCGGGCGGGAGGGAGAGGTCGGGGTACGGCAGGTCGTGCTCGGGCACGGGGGCTCCTCGGGGGAGGGGAGCGTGCGTCGCCGCGGCCGCCGGACGGGCGGTCGGGGACGGTCGTCGCGAGCGGTCGTGGACCGGTCAGCGGCGGTGGGTGCTCCCGGGGGTGGTGGACACGCGAGCGGGGGTCGTCCAGCTCATGGCGTTCCTCCTCTCCTCCGGTGCCCGACGACGCGGGCGACGTCCTGCGACCGTCTCATCGCCGCGCGGCCCGGCGCAACGGAATTACGGCGGATACGATCGCGCCCATGACGGCGCCGTCGACGAGGGCTGCGGGACTGACGTCACGGGACGTCGAAGAACGCGTCGCCGACGGCAGGGTCAACCGGTTGCCGCCCCGTTCGGGGCGCACGACCTGGGACATCGTCCGGGCCAACACCGCGACGCGGATCAACGCCCTGCTCGGGGTGCTCCTCGTGCTGGCGCTGAGCACGGGCTCGCTCATCAACAGCCTCTTCGGTCTCGCGATCCTCGCCAACGCCGGCATCGGGATCGTCCAGGAGCTGCGCGCGAAGCGCACCCTGGACGCGCTGGCGATCGTGGGGCGGGCGCCCGTGCGCGTGCGCCGCGACGGGGCGGTGACGGAGGTCGACCAGGCGGACGTCGTCGTCGACGACGTCGTCGAGCTCGGCGCCGGGGACCAGGTCGTGGTCGACGGCCCGGTGGTCGAGTCCGCCTCGCTCGAGGTCGACGAGTCCCTCCTCACGGGCGAGGCCGACCCCGTCGTGAAGAGGCCCGGGGACCGGCTCCTGTCCGGGAGCTTCGTGGTGGCCGGGTCGGGCGCCTACCGGGCGACGGACGTCGGCCCGGCCGCGTACGCCGCGCGGCTCGCGCACGAGGCGAGCGCGTTCACGCTCGTGCGCTCGGAGCTGCGGTCCGGCATCGACTCGATCCTGCGGGTCATCACGTGGCTGCTGGTGCCCGCGGGCGTCCTCACGGTGGTGAACCAGCTCGTCATCTCGCGGCAGGGGTTCCGGCAGTCCGTGCTCGGCATGGTCGCGGCCCTCGTGCCCATGGTCCCCGAGGGCCTGGTGCTCCTGACCTCCGTCGCCTTCGCGATCGGCGTGGTCCGGCTCGGCCGACGGCGGTGCCTCGTGCAGGAGCTGCCGGCCATCGAGGGGCTGGCGCGCGTGGACGTGGTGTGCGCGGACAAGACGGGCACGCTCACCGAGAACGGGATGCGCCTCGCCCGGGTGGACGTGCTCGACGGCCCCCGGGACGAGGTGGAGCGCGCCCTGGCGGCGCTCGCCGCCCTCGACCCGCGGCCCAACGCGTCCGTCGCCGCGGTCGCGGAGGGGTTCGCGGACGCACCGGGCTGGTGGGCGACCGCCGTCGTCCCGTTCTCGTCGGCCACGAAGTGGTCCGGCATGTCGTTCGCGGACGCCGACGGCCCGCAGGGGAGCTGGGTGCTCGGCGCGGCGGACGTGCTGCTGGACCCCCGGTCCGCCGTGGTGCAGCAGGCGACGGCCCTCGGCGCCGACGGCCTGCGGGTGCTGCTCCTCGCGTCGACCGACGCCCCGGTCGACGCCGCCGCCCCGGACGGAGGCGCCCCGGGGCACCTCGCCCCGCGGGCGCTCGTCGCGCTCGAGCAGCGGGTGCGCGCGGACGCCCGGCAGACCCTGGACTACTTCGACGCCCAGGGCGTCACGGTGAAGGTCGTCTCGGGCGACAACCCGGTGTCCGTCGCCGCAGTCGCGCGGTCCCTCGGCCTGGGCGGTCCCGAGACGTCGGTCGACGCCCGGACCCTGCCCGCCGACCGCGAGGAGCTCGCGACGGTCGTCGAGGGCGCCACGACGTTCGGCCGGGTGCGACCGGACCAGAAGCGGGCCGTCGTCGGGGCGCTGCAGGCGCGCGGGCACACCGTCGCCATGACGGGGGACGGCGTGAACGACGTGCTGGCCCTCAAGGACGCGGACATCGGCGTGGCGATGGGGTCCGGGAGCCCGGCCGCGCGGTCCGTGGCGCAGATCGTCCTGCTGGACGACCGCTTCGCGACGCTGCCGTCCGTCGTCGGGGAAGGGCGCCGGGTGATCGGGAACATCGAACGGGTCGCGCACCTCTTCCTCACCAAGACCGTGTACGCGGTGGTGCTGGCCGTCCTCGTCGGCCTCGCCGGGGTCGGCGCCCGGCTCCTCGGGGCCGCGCCCGTCTCCTACCCGTTCCTGCCGATCCACGTGACCGTCGCGGCGTGGTTCACCATCGGGGTCCCCGCGTTCGTCATGTCCCTGGCGCCCAACGGCGAGCGGGCGCGCCCGGGCTTCGTGCCCAGGGTGCTCCGGCTCGCGGTGCCCGCGGGCGTCTCGATCGGCGTCATGACCTTCCTGTGCTACCTCGTGGTGGACCCGGGCGCGGGCGGGGCGTCGCTGGGCGGCCCGACGGACACGCTCGCCCCGGCGGAGGTCCGCGCGTCCACCGCTGCGCTCGTCACCCTGCTCGTGGGCGCCCTGTGGGTGCTCGCCGTCGTGGCGCGCCCGTACACGGCGTGGAAGGTCGTCCTGGTCGGCTTCTGCGCGGTGTTCTACGTGGCGCTCTTCAGCGTCCCTGCGGCGAGGGAGCTCCTGTCGCTCGACGTCTCCGACCCCGCGGCGCTCGGCGTCGGCCTGGCGTGCGGCGCGCTCGCGATCCTCCTCACCGAGGCGCTGCGGTGGTCGACGGCGCGCGTCCCCCGCGCCCGCGCCGCCGGCTGAGGACGGGCTCAGGCCGCCCCGGACGCGAGGACCTGGATCGCCGCCACCACGCGCTCGTACGTGCCCAGGGTGTCGAAGCCCATCTGGTCGAGCGCCGACCACACGAACCCGACCGTCGCGTACATCCCGACGGCCGTCGCGAGGATCCACTCGCGCACCGACCCCGTGGAGCCGAGCAGGGGGAGGGCGAAGCTCCCGCTCGGGCGCCACACGTCGTCGACGACGAGCGAGCGCCGCACCCAGCGCGGCGAGCGGATCTTCACCGGCCACAGCAGGGGGGCGCCGTTGGTCGTGAGCACGTCGCCGAGGATGTGGATCGCGACGCCGAGCCCGACCGCGACGGGGAGCCAGTTCCACTCCTCCGGGGAGAACAGGGCGACGAGCACGGCGACGGTGAGCGACGTCACCCACGGCACGAGCTTGCCGCGCCGCGTGAGCTTGAGCGCCTTGAGCGCGAGCGCGACGAGCAGCACGGCGAGCAGCCCGCCGCCGACGTAGACCGTGCCGAAGCTCGCCGTCTCGACCGTGACGAGGCCCGCGAGCCAGGCGAGCGCGGTGAACACCGCGATGCCGAGGAACGAGTGCGTGCCCTGGCGGTGCCCGCCCGCGACCGTCTCCACGGCGTCGGACACCCACTCGCTCACGGGCGGCAGCGAGTGCGCGAACGTGCCGTTGTGGTGGTCGGCGTCGGGGAGGAGCGCGGCCCCGGCGCACACGACCGCACCCGTCATGACCCCGACCGACGACACGGGGTGCCAGCCGAGGGCGAACGGGGCCGTGGACGTCACGGCGATCCACGCCGCCGCACCGGTCGCGGCGTGGTTGGCACCCATCATGGCGGCGCATCTCCTGTCGTCGGGCCCGCGCGCGGTTCGTCGGCGTCGGGAGGTCTGTCCGGAACGTCCGGAACCCTACCCGGTGCCGCCGACAGCCTCGGTCGGTCGCCCGGAACGCCGAGGGCCTTCGCGCCCGCGAGGAGAAAAGTGTGCCAAGCGGCCGAGCGTCATCCGGGGCCGGTCGCCGGAGCTCGACCGACCGAGCCCTGACGGGGGAGGCGGAGGCCGTGTCCTGCGCGGAGGGCGCGCAGGGAGCCGGGGGTGGCACGGGGGGGCGCAGGGCGGGCGAGCTCGTCTGCGGTGAGGAAAGGCCGGCAGGCGGGATATCCGGGTGGTGCGCGGGTCACGGTCGAAGATTCTCCGACGAATTCGAGAAATGGGGTTGTGCGGTTCGGGAAAGGCGCGTACGGTCTACCTCGGTCGACGACATTCCGGTGCGTGGGCCACCCGACACGACCGAGAGGAGCAGTGCCGTGCGCGAACCCGTCCAGCAGGACCGGCGACGTCCCGTCCTGCCCTGCGAGCAGCCGCGCGTCGTGCTGCCCGTGGCGTATCTCAGCGTGTCCTCGTTCCTCGCCGGCTACCCCGGCGGTCCTGTCGTCTGACCACAGCGTCGTCACGACAGGCCGTCCCGGACATCGCCGGGGCGGCCTTTTTCTTGTGCGGGAATGCACACGGTCGGGGTGCATTTATCGTGCCGTCTTTCTGTTCTCTCCGCCGTCGGCGCGCATTTGCCGTGCGCCTGCGGGGAAAAGCACTGCCTTCGTGGTCCAACGGACACGACGCCGCTCTACGGAAGCGGAGACGGGGGTTCGACTCCCTCCGAGGGCACCTGGACGCTCGCGTCCCGTCTGCTCGACGTTAAGGAGCACCAGCGCGCGTAGCTCAGCGGACAGAGCGCCGGCTTCCGGAGCCGGGCGGCGGGGGTTCGAGTCCTCCCGCGCGCACCTCGCCGTCCCTGCCGGGGCGGCGTCATGATCGTCAGGACGACCCGAGGAGGTCAGCATCGTGAGCACCGAGGCCCACACGTTCCCCGTCCCGCTGTCGGGCGCGAAGGCACCCACCCTCATGTGGGCGCACGAGCACGCCGTCGAGCCGGCCGCGCTGCAGCAGCTGCGCAACATCGCCGCGCTGCCGTGGGTCGAGGGCGTGCGCGTCATGCCGGACGTCCACCTCGGCAAGGGCGCGACCGTCGGCTCGGTCATCGCGATGCGCGACGCCGTGTCGCCCAACGCCGTCGGCGTCGACATCGGGTGCGGGATGATCGGCGTCCGCACGTCCCTCACGGCGGAGGACCTGCCCGACGACCTCGGACCGGTCCGCGCGCGCATCGAGGCCGCGATCCCCGTCGGCTTCCACGCGCACGACGAGCCGGTCGACCCGCACCGGCTGCGCTCGATCTCCGGTCGCGGCCCGGCCGAGGTCGCGCGCGGCGCGGACGCGTTCTGGTCGCGGTTCTCCGGGCTGCACGGGCGCGTCTCGGACATCGAGGGTCGCGCGCGCCGTCAGCTCGGGACGCTGGGCGGGGGCAACCACTTCGTCGAACTGTGCACGGACACCGACGGGCAGGTCTGGCTCCAGCTGCACTCGGGGTCGCGCAACATCGGCAAGACGCTCGCGGAGCAGCACGTCGCGGTCGCGAAGCGCCTGGAGCACAACCAGGGGCTCGTCGACCGCGAGCTCGCCGTGTTCCTCGGCGGCACGCCGGAGATGGACGCGTACCTCGCCGACCTGTGGTGGGCGCAGGAGTACGCGGCGCGCTCGCGCGCGGTCATGATGACCCTCGTCGTCGACGCCGTGCGTGCGTCGTTCCCCGGCCGCGAGATCGCGTTCGACGAGGCCGTGAACGTCCACCACAACTACGTCGCGGTCGAGCACGTCGACGGCCAGGAGCTCGTCGTGACCCGCAAGGGCGCGATCCGGGCCGGGAAGGGCGACCTCGGGCTCATCCCGGGCTCCATGGGCACCGGCTCGTACATCGTGCGCGGGCTCGGGAACCCGGAGTCGTACTGGTCGGCGTCGCACGGCGCGGGCCGTCGGATGTCGCGCACGAAGGCGAAGAAGACCTTCACGCTCGACGACCTCGCCGCGCAGACGGCCGGCGTGGAGTGCCGCAAGGACGCCGGGGTGCTCGACGAGATCCCGGCCGCCTACAAGGACCTCGACGAGGTCATCGGTGCCCAGTCCGACCTCGTCGAGGTCGTCGCCCGGCTCACGACGCTCCTCTGCGTTAAGGGCTGACCAGGCGGTCCGGGCGCGGCGAGCAGGTGGTCCTGGCGCGTCCCGAGGTCCGGACGAGCCAGGACCACCTGCTCGGCGCCGGAGGGGTGTCAGAGGCGGGTTCGGGGGAGGCGGACCGCGACGGTGGTGCCGGTGGGGCCGGGCTCGTCCGCCGTCGTGGAGGTCACCGTGATCGTGCCGCCGTGGGCGGTCACGATCGCGTCGACGATCGCGAGCCCGAGGCCCGTGGAGCCGCCGGTGCGGTTGCGGGCGTCGTCGCCGCGCGTGAAACGGCGCAGGAGCGTCGGCCGCAGGGGCGCGGGGATGCCGGGTCCGTCGTCGGCGACGGCGAGCACGACGGCGTCGGCGTCCGCGGTGAGCCGGACGTCCACGTGCGTGCCGGGCAGGGTGTGCGTGCGGGCGTTGGCGAGGAGGTTGGCCAGGACCTGGCGCAGGCTGGCCTCGTCGCCGGTCACCTCGAGGTCGACGGCGTCGTCCGGCAGGTCGTCCGGGTCCGGGGCGCCGGACGCCGGGTCGACGTCGAGGTCGTCCGCGCCGGGCAGGTCGAGCGCCCACTCGTGGTCGGGTCCCGCGGCGTGCGCGTCGGTGACGGCGTCCACGGCGAGCACGGCGAGGTCGACGGGCGCGCGGTCGAGCGGGCGTCCGGCGTCGAGCCGGGCGAGGAGCAGCAGGTCCTCGACGAGGCCGGTCATGCGCACGGCCTCGGCCTCGATGCGGTCGAGCGAGCGCGCGGTCGCGGGCGGCACGTCGTCGGGGGAGCGGCGCACGAGCTCGGCGTACCCGCGGATGGAGGCGAGCGGCGTGCGCAGCTCGTGGCTCGCGTCGGCGACGAACCGCCGCACCTGGGTCTCGGAGTCGTGGCGCGCCTGGAGCGAGGTCTCGACGTTCTCGAGCATCCGGTTGAGCGCGGCGCCCACCTGGCCGACCTCCGTGCGCTCGTCGGTGAGGTCGTCCGGGACGCGCGGGATGGCGTCGATCTCGCCCTGCGCGAGCTCGAGCTCGGAGACGCGGCCCGCGGCGGCGGCGACGTCGTCGAGCGGGCGCAGCGAGCGCCGCACGAGCCAGGTGCCGAGGAGCACGGCCGCGAGGAGCCCGGCTGCGCCGAGCGCGGCCTCGACGAGCACGTAGCTCTCGACCGTCGCGTCGACCTGGGCGGTGCTCGACGCGACGACGACGGGCTGCCCGTCCGCGGTGGTGCGGTGCACGGCGCGGAACGACCCGAGGTCGGGGAGGTCGACGTCGTGCGCGGCGCCGTCGGCGGGGACGTTCTCGAGCGCCGCGACCTGGGCGTCGTCGAGCGCCACGCGCTGGAGGTCCGGGGTGACGTACTCCGCGAGGACGAGCGCGCCGCCGTCGTACCGCAGCACGGCGCTGCCGGGGCCGGTGCCCGCGGGGAAGCGCGACGGGTCGTCGGGCCCGCCGGGCTCCGGCCCGGACGCGTCGCCGGTGCCGTCCGGGGGCTGCGCGGGGCCGTCGCCGTGGGCGAGCCGGTCGCTCGCCTGGCGCAGCTCGTGGTCGACCTGGGCGACGAGCTGGGTGCGCAGCACGACGGCGGACGCGACGGCGAGCCCGACGGTGACGAGCAGCACGACGGTCGCGAGCACGAGCACGAGGCGCCGGCGCAGCGCGGTGGGCCGCCGGTCCCTGCCGGTGGCCGTCGGGCGGGTCCCGCCGAGGTCAGGCACGGGTGCTCTCCGCGTCGGCGGCGGGCTTGAGCACGTACCCGACGCCGCGCAGCGTGTGGATCATGGGCGCGCGGCCCTTGTCGATCTTGCGGCGCAGGTAGGAGACGTAGAGCTCGACGATGTTGGCCTGGCCGCCGAAGTCGTAGTTCCAGACGCGGTCGAGGATCTGCGCCTTGGACAGCACGCGGCGCGGGTTGCGCATGAGGTACCGCAGGAGCTCGAACTCGGTCGCGGTGAGCCGGATCTCCTCGCCGGCGCGCCGCACCTCGTGCGCGTCCTCGTCGAGCTCGAGGTCGCCGACGACGAGCACGGAGTCCTCGCGCTGGGCGGTCGCACCGCCGCGGCGCAGCAGCCCGCGCAGCCGGGCGACGACCTCCTCCAGGCTGAACGGCTTGGTCACGTAGTCGTCGCCGCCCGCGGTGAGCCCGGCGACGCGGTCCTCGACGGCGTCGCGCGCGGTGAGGAACAGCACGGGCACGTCGGCGTCGCGCTCGCGCAGGCGGCGCAGGACGGTGAGCCCGTCCATGTCGGGGAGCATGACGTCGAGCACGACGACGTCCGGCCCGGTCTCCCGCGCGGTGCGGATCGCGGTGTGACCGTCGAGCGCGGTGGAGACGTCCCAGCCCTCGTACCGCAGCGCCGAGGTGAGCAGCTCGGCGAGGTTCGGCTCGTCGTCGACCACGAGCACGCGGACGGGGGAGCCGTCCGGGCGCGTGAGGCGCGGCTGGTCCGGGCGGCCGACGGGGGCGGGGGCTGTGGTCATGCTCCCAGGGTCGCGCGCGACGCGGAGGCGTGCCTGTGGTGACCCTGTGCGCTCGCTGTGCCCCGAGGCCGGCCCGGCCGCCGCCCGACGCGCGCCGCGGGCCGGGGTGAGAAACCGCAGTCGCGAGTCGTTGAAACCTTGACTTTTGTGCGCCTGCCGTCAAAACTCGCTGCATCGGCAGCAGCCGACGTCCACGCACGCAGGAGTGCGCGCGTCGCCCCGTGGGGTCGCCGTCGGCGACCCTCCGGCTCGCGCTCTCGACGACGAGGGAGAAGCACGCATGGATTTGTTCAGCGGCATGACGTTCCGGCGGGCGGTGGCTGCGGCCGCCGCGCTGCCGCTCGTGGGCGGTGCCACGCTCATGACCGCGGGCCCGGCGGCCGCCGACGAGGAGGACTACAAGATCCTCGTCGTGGGGGAGACGCTCGGCTTCCGCCACTCGCACATCGACGACACCACGCGCGCGCTCATCGAGCTCGGCGCCGACAACGGCTTCACGGTCGACGTGTGGGACCCGCCGAACAGCTCGGCGGGGTGGTGGGGCAGCGGTTCGCCCGGCCAGCCCGACCTGACGATGGACTCCTCGCCGTTCACGAGCGCCGAGGACCTCGCGCAGTACGCGACCATCGTCTTCGCGTCGCCGGTCGACAACACGAACTCCCTCAACCCGGCCACGCCGCGCCTCCTGGACGACGCCGAGCTCGCCGCGTTCCAGGGCTACATCCGGGGCGGTGGCGGGTTCGTGGGCCTGCACGCGGCGACGGACACGATGCACACCGTGCCCTGGTACAGCCAGCTCACGGGCGGCGGCGCACGGTTCGTCAGCCACCCGCAGCAGCAGACGGCGACGATGCGCGTCGAGAGCCCGGGCCACCCCTCGACGGCGCACCTGCCCGCCGTCTGGGAGCGGTTCGACGAGTGGTACAACTACACGACCAACCCGCGCGAGGACGTCCACGTCCTCATCACGCTCGACGAGTCGACGTACAACCCGGGCAACAACGCGATGGGCGAGGACCACCCGATCGCGTGGTGCCAGAACTTCGAGGGCGGTCGCTCCTGGTACGAGGGCGCCGGGCACACCGACGCCTCGTGGACCGACCCGCTGTTCCTCGAGCACGTCCTCAAGGGCGTCGAGTGGACCGCGGGCGTCGTCGAGGGCGGCGGCAACTGCGTCACCTTCGGCGAGGTCGACGAGCTCGTGGCGGGCCTGAACACCTCCGCGGTGGGCGACGGCGTCATCGCCGGCGCGATCTCGTCGCTGCTCGGCAGCGCGCGCAGCGCGGCCGACGCGGACGACCCCGCGACGGCCGTCCAGGTGCTCGGCGGCGCGCGGTCGCTCGTCGACCACCTGTCGGCGGCGGCGGGCGACCGCGCGCTGCTCGGCACGAAGATCGACGACCTCGTCGACTGGCAGTCGGCGCTCGTCGACGACGGCCCCGCGCTCGACCTCTCGGCCGAGGCCGAGCTGCGCACCATGGGCGGCAAGCAGTACCTCGCGGTCCGGGTGGTCAACCAGGACGACACGGCCGTGGACCTCACGGTCACCACGCCGTACGGGACCAAGGAGTTCGCGGCCGTCGCGCCGACCAAGAACGCCTACCAGGCCTTCGCGACGCGCCTCGTCGAGGTGCCCGCGGGGCAGGTGACGGTCACCGCCACCGCCGAGCGTGACGGCGAGACGGTCACCGAGGAGCTCGTGGTCGACTTCAGCGGCACCGCCTGACGCCTCCCCGGCCCAGCAAGCACGACGCCCGTCGCACCTCGGTGCGGCGGGCGTCGTCGCGCGCGGGGCGGGCGGTGGGCGAGGTGTGATCTCGCGCACGCCGCGTGATGATCCGCGCCGCACCGCGTCCTCACTCCTGGACGACCGTCCAGGAGTGAAGGAGAAAGCCCGTGCCCCCCATCGCCCGACCCCCGCGCCACCGCGCCCGACCCGGACGCCGCGCCCTCACGGCCGCCGTCGCGCTGCTGCTGGCCGTGCTCGGCCTCGCCGCCGTCCCGACGACCGCGAGCGCCGCCGAGCTCGACGCCATCACCGGCGTCGAGATCACCCGTCCCACCGGTGCGATCCACCAGGGGGACTCGATCCGTCTCGACGCCACGTGGGCGGTGTCCGACGACGCGCGCCCGGGCGACACGTTCCGTCTCGCGCTGCCCACGAGCCCGCGCGTCGCCGGGTTCGCCGACACGTTCGAGCTGACGGACCCGGCGGGCGCCGTGGTCGGCACGTGCACCGTCGACGAGACGCAGTTCCTGTGCACGCTCGGCGACTACGTCCTCGACCACACGGGCGTCGGCGGGACGGTGTACTTCTGGGCCCAGGTGACAGAGACGAGCGACGCGGAGGTGCTCGTGTTCACCACCGGCGGCGGCGTGGAGATCCGCGTCGACGTCCCCGGCGGCATCGGGGAGGGCGAGGGCGGTGGCGGCTGGCAGCCGCCCACCTCGCCGGTCAAGGGCGGCTGGTACGACCGCGCCGCGGGCGTCGTGCGCTGGGACGTGTACGTGCCCGGGCAGTTCCTCACGGGACCGGACGGGTCGCCCGTCGTGCTCACGGACACGTTCGACCGCCGCCTGACGCTCGTCGAGGACAGCGTCGGCGTGCTCGCGGTGCCCGTCGACCGGTGGGACGACGGCGACTTCTGGGGCTCGGGATTCTGGCTGGACCCGGCGAACTACGTCGTCGAGGCGGGGCCGGGCGCGAACCAGTTCCGGTTGAGCGTGCCGGACGCCCACGGCGCCGACCACGTCTACGTGCTGTCCTACGCGACGACGGTCCCGGCCGACGCGCGCGACGGCGACCGCTACGAGAACACCGTCACCGGCCTGGCGTCCGGCGACGTCGTGGCGTCGGCGGAGTACGCGGGCGCCGGCGGCACGGGCGGGGGCGAGGGCGTGCGCACGATCCGGCTCGCCAAGCGCGTCGACGGCGACGCGGCGCAGGGCGTGACGGGACCGTTCGCGTTCGAGCTCGTCTGCACGGGCGCGCAGGGCGAGGCGCTCGCCGGCTTCCCGCGCTCGGCCACCGTCTCGGCGGGGGCGAGCACGACGTTCGCGGGCGTGCCGGTCGGGTCCGTGTGCTCCCTGACCGAGATCGACGACGGCGGCGCGGACCGCGTGGCCTTCGCCCCCGCGGGGCCGATCGAGGTGACGGCGGCGTCGCCCGCGACGATCGACGTCGTCGCGACGAACACCTTCGACGCGCACGTCGGCGGGGTGGCCGTGACCAAGCGCGTGACGGGGCCCGCCGCGTCGGGGGTGCCGACGGGGACCACGTACCCGGTCGGCTACGCGTACGACGGGCCCGAGGGCGAGGTGACCGGGGAGCTCGTGCTCACGGACGGTGGCACCGAGGTGCTCCCGGACCTGCCGGCCGGGACGGTCGTGACGCTCACCGAGGCGGCTCCCGCGGCCCTCGACGGCGTCGCGTGGCGGGCGCCGGCGTTCGCGGGCGACGGGGTCGAGGTGCTCGACGACGGCTCCGCGCGCGTCGTCGTCGGGGACGGGACGACGGTCGAGGTCGTGCTGACGAACACCGCGGACGTGCCCGTCGTCCCCGACGGGCCCGGTGCCGAGGGGCAGCGGCCGGGCACCGCGGCGACGCCACCGAGCGGTGGCCTGGCGACGACCGGAGCCGGGCTCGGCGCCGCCGTCCTCCTCGCGGCGCTGCTCGTGGCGGCCGGCACCGTCGTCGTGCGGCGTCACGCCCGCGGCTGAGGCGACCGTGGCGCCCCCGCGGCGTCACGGCGAGCACGCCTCGCCGTGACGGCGCGGGGGTGCGCGGGCCTCGTCAGGCGAGCTGGAGGGTCGTGAGGCAGGTGGGGTCGTCGTCGCGCGTCGAGACGGTCGTGGTGCCGACCCGGCCGTCGTGCTCGACGCGCAGCTCCGCGTCGACGTCGCGCGGGAGCCAGTAGCCCACGAAGCCGTTGGCCCCGAGCGTCGTGTCCTCCTCGACGAGCACGTCGCCGGTGGCCGCGTCGACCACGGTCACCGAGACCGGCTCGCTCGCGAGCTCGCCCTGGCACGTGGTGAGCGAGTGGTAGAAGCACTCGTGCGTCTCGTCCACGAAGGGCGCGACGGAGAGGTAGAACGTGTCCTCGGGGAGCGGGACGGTGGTCTCGTACGACTCGTCGGCGAGCACGAGCTCCGCCGCGCGGACGGAGGCCACGAGGTCGGTCGGCCGGTCGGCCGTCTCGAGCCCTTCGAGCCGGTCGACGACCTCCTGGCCGCTGAGCCCGGTGAGGTCGTGGCGGTCGAGCAGGGCGTCCAGCGCGGAGGGCTCCGGGGGCCCGCCGGAGCAGCCGGCGAGCACGAGGGCCGTGGCGGCCACGGCGGCCACGAGGGTCGGGAGGGCACGTCGTCTCATGCGCCGATCCTCTCAGAGCGCGACGCCCTGACCAGGGCCGGAGGTCCCGGACGCGCCGACGGCCGGGACCCTGGCGGGCCCCGGCCGTGCGGGTGGCGGACGGCGTCGCGTCACGCGGTGAGCATCGCCACCGGGTTGTCGTGCGTGAGGCGCGCGAGCACGTCGCGCGGCACCCCGCGCGCGGCGAGCATCTCGGTGAACACCGTCGGGACGTAGGCGAACCCGTTGCCGCCGTGCTGCACCCACATCTGCTTGAGGAACACGTCGTGGCTGAGCAGCACCTGGCCCGCGTGGCCGGCCTCGACGAGGCGCTGCACCGCGGTCGCGGTCGTGTGCGGGTCGGGGGACACGCCCTCCTTCGGGAAGGTGATGTCCATGCCGACCATGTCGAACTCGAGCCAGACGCCGCGCTCGGCCACGGACCGCTGGTAGCCCGGGTCGTCGGCGGACGGGTCCATGTGGCACAGCACGACCTTCTCCGGGCGCACGCCCACCTCGTCGAGCACGAGGTCGAGCACCTCGTGCGCGCGGCGCTGCCAGCCGGGCAGGTGCACCTGGAGCGCGACGTGCGGGTGCTCGCGCTGCGCGAGGGCCGCGGCGCGCAGCGACGCCGCCTCGCCCGGCGTGAACGACGGCGAGACACCGATCTCGCCGATGATGCCGGGCCGCACGCCGGTCCCGCCGATCCCGTCGGCGAGCTCCGCGACGATCGCGGACGCCTGGGCGTCCACGGCCGCGGCGGCGATGCGGTCGCCCTCGAACTTCTCGAGGTACGCACCGCAGCCCGCGACCACGTGCAGGCCCGTGCGGCGCGCGACCTCCGCGAGGCGCTCGGGGTTGCGCCCGATCGCGGCGCTCGACGTCGCGTCGACGATCGTGCGCCCGCCCAGCGCGGCGAAGCTCTCGAGCTCCGCCGCGACCGCGGCGACCGGCTTGTCCGCGATGTTGTCCGCGCAGCAGTACGGGTCCTGGCGCAGCGCCCACGCGACCGACGCGGAGACCGGTGCCTCGACGACCGCCTCGGAGAAGCGGTAGCTCGGCGGGTCGAGCACCCCGGACAGGTCGTTGAAGAGGTGCTCGTGGGGGAGCGTGAGGCCGAGGTCCGCAGCCGCGGCGCGGCCGGTGACCGTCTGGACGTGACCGGCGGGCGTGACGCTCATCGCGCGCTCGTCTCGCCGGCCTCGCCGCCCGCGACGGCCGCCGCGACGCCCGCGTCGGAGCCGTCCGGGCCGGGTCCGTCCGGGCCGTCGGTGTGCGCCGCCTTGCCGGACGGGATCATGCCGATCCCGGCGGCGACGAGCGCGATGACCGTGCCGACGACGGTCGCGACGTGCACGGTGTGGCCGAGCGCCGGGATCGCGGCGTCGAGGACGAGCGAGCCGACGAGCTGGCCCGCGACCGAGGCGAGGCCGAGCAGAAGGAGGCCGAGGCCGCGCACGAGGAGCGCCATGAGCGCGATGGACAGCAGGCCGAGCGGGCCGCCCAGGTACATCCACCACTCGCTCGGGAGCTGGAAGTCAACGCCGCCCACGGCCGCGCGCACGAGGTAGGCGATCAGCAGGGCGGTGAAGCCCACGAGGAAGTTCCAGCCGATCGAGACGAGCATCGACCCGGTGACGTCGGCGACGGCCGCGTTGCCGGCGGGCTGCCAGCCCGCGAGCAGACCGCCCACGAACGGCATGATCGCGAGCACGATCGTGTGCGGCACCGAGAAGCTCGGGGAGATGACGACGACGGTCGCCGCGATGGCGAGCGCCGCGCCGAGGAGGCGCGTGGTGGTGAGCGGCTGCTTGACGGACGCCGTGACGCCGAGGCGGTCGCAGATGACGCCCGAGATGACGAGGCCGGAGATGAGCGAGATCTGGAACGTCGCGACGCCGAGGACGCCGACGGTCACGCCCTCGGACAGCACGATGACGGCCCCGCACAGGCCCGCGAGGTAGTTCCACCACGGGATGGTGCGCGAGCGGATCAGGCCGGGGATCGCGAGCGCCTCGCGTCGGGTCGCGGGGCGCGCGAACACGACGACGAACATGAGGACCAGGCCGGTCCCGAACGAGATGAGGGCGGCGGCGTGCCCGTCGCCGATCGTCTTGCCCAGCTGGCCGTTGACGGCCGCCTGCATGGGGCCGAGGGCCCCCGCGAGGACGGTCGCGACGACGAGCAGGGCGGTCGCGGTGTCCTTGACCCTGCTGCGGCGGGCTGACGGGCTCACAGCACCTCCCTGAGTGCCGGACGGGGAACCGGTGGTCGCCGGCGTGGTGTGCTTCATTGCGTGACCGTGCCTTCCTCCGACGGTACGTCGGACTTAGCTGTGGAGCGGAATCCTGGTGCCCTCGGGGGCCAGGTCGGTGGCGCGCGGCAGGGAGTCGACGGCGCCGTGGCGGGTGGTGGTGGAGGCGGCGACGTGCGCCGCCCAGCGGGCGGACTCGACGAGGTCGCCGCCGTGGAGGAGGCCGTCCGCGAGCGCCGCGCAGAACGAGTCGCCGGCGGCGGTCGTGTCGACGGCGTCGACGCGCTCCGCCGGGACGGTGACGGGTGCGCCTCCCGCGGGGACGACGAGCGCGCCGTCGGCCCCGAGGGTGACGACGACGTCCCCGGGGTGGTCGAGCGCGCGGACCATGGCGAGCACGGCGTCGGTGCCGACGGGCTCGTCGCTCGCGCCGACGAGGGTCGCGAGCTCGAACCGGTTGGGCACGAGCACGCGGAACGCGGCGCGCACGGGGGCGGGCAGCGGGACGGCGGGCGCCGGGTTGAGCACCGTGGTGCCCGTCGCGGTGGCGGCGACGGCGCGCAGGGCGCCGAGCGGCGTCTCGCACTGGCACAGGACGGCGGCCGCGTCGCGGACGAGGTCGGCGCGCTCGGTGACGAACGCCTCGTCGACGACGGCGTTCGCGCCGGGCTCGATGACGATCGTCGACTCGGGCTGCTCCCACAGCACGACGGCGACGCCGGTGGGGCGGTCCGCCGTCGCGAGGCCGTCGAGGACGAGGCCCTCGACGGCGAGGCGGCGGCGGATCGCGCGGCCGTCGTCGTCGTCGCCGACGGCGCCGACCATGGCGACGCGGCGGCCGAGCCGGGCGGCGGCGACCGCCTGGTTGGCGCCCTTGCCGCCGGGGGAGCGGACGAGGCCCGTCGCGGAGACGGTCTCGCCCGAGCGGGGCAGGCGGTCGACGGTCAGCCTGAGGTCCATGTTCAGGCTGCCGACGACCACCACCTCGGGCGTCATCAGCCCGCGAGCCAGGTGACGGCCTGGCCGAACAGCGGGCCGTAGCCGGACCAGTCCATGAACTCGCGCGGGGCCCAGTGCGGGGAGATGTCGGAGGCGAACGCGAGCGTGCGCCCCTCGCCCTCGGTGCGGACGGCGACGAGCGGGCGGCCCTCGATGGTGGCGAGGACGGTCGCGTCGGCCTTGGCGGTGAGGCGCTGGTAGCCGAGGAGGATCGGCCACTCGCGGTCGAGGCCGGCGGTGACGGGGTGCTCGACGTCGGTCAGGGTGCCGCCGATGCCCTCGGGGGTCTCCTCGCGGTCGTCGTACGGGAGGATGTCGACGGGCAGGACGGCCTCGACCGCGGTGCCGTGGTAGTTCGCCTTGGCCTGGAAGCCCTGGAAGCTGAGGTAGCCGCCGGCCATCATGAGGCCGCCGCCGCGGCGGACCCACTCGGCGAGGAGCTTGAGCCGGTTCGGGAACGGGCGCCCCTGGGAGAACACGACCGGCGGGAGCAGGAGCGAGTTGGCGCCGATGTCGGACAGGATCACGACGTCGTAGGCGTCGAGCGCGTCGAGCGTGGAGGGGAAGTCCTCGGCGACGAGGTGCGAGGGCAGGTGCGTGACCTCGTGGCCCTCGGCGGCCAGCGCCTCGAGCAGGCGCGCGCACCCGATCTCGAGCTGGGCGTGGGGGAACGCGTCGTACCCCTTGTAGTCGGTGGTCGCGTTGATCCACGACTCCCCGGCGAGCAGAACCCGGCTCATCCCGGCCTCCTTGCGATCAGGTCGCGCGGCGACGTCCTCGACGACGTTGCGCAACGTTGTGTAGCGTTGCGCAAGACCGTAGGGGGCGAGCGGCGCGGCTGTCAACACCGTGCGCGGCCCGACGCTCCCGGTAGAGTGCAGGGGATCTGGGGGACCGCCCCGAGGAAGGGGAGCCATGACGCTCACGCGTGTTGCGCAACGTGCCGGCGTGTCGGCCTCGACGGCGTCGCGCTATCTGCGCGGGCAGCTCAACGTCCAGCCGGAGACGGCGGCGCGGATCGACGCCGCGGTCCGCGAGGTGGGGTACGTCGTCCCCGCGCCCGGTCCCGCCGCGCGCGACGACGAGCGTCGCACCGGGGTGGTCGCGCTCGTCGTGCCCGACTTCGTCAACCCGTTCTTCACCGCTCTCGCCGAGGAGGTCGCGCGCCTCGCGGGCGACCGCCGCGTCCCGCTCGTCGTCGCGCTGTCGACGCGGCACGGCGACGCCGAGTCCGGCCTGGGCCAGCTCCTCGCGAGCGACGGCTCGCTCGGCGGCATCGTCTACGTGGGGATGTCCCGCACCGACGACCGGCTCGCGCGCGCCGTCGCGGACGGGCTGCCCGTCGTCGTCATCGACGAGGAGGTCGACCTCGACCTGCCCGTCGAGACGATCACCGTCGACAACTACGGCGGCGCCTACCAGGCCACGAGCTACCTCGTGCAGCAGGGGCACCGGCGCATCGCCCACGTCGCCGGGCCCGCGGAGCTGTCCACGACCCAGGACCGCCTGCGCGGCTACGTCGACGCGATGCACGACGCCGGCCTCGACGTCGACCCGGACCTCGTGCGCCACGGGCCGTACACCGAGCAGTTCGGCGCCTCGACGTTCCCCTACCTCACGCGGCCCGGGAACGCGCCGACGGCCGTGTTCGTCGGCAGCGACATCGTGGCCGTCGGGATGCTGGGCGCGGCCGAGCTGCACGGCATCTCCATCCCCGAGGACCTCTCGGTCGTCGGGTGCGACGGCATCCGTGTCGGCCAGTGGCTGCGCCCCAAGCTCACGACGCTGGAGCAGCCCGTCGCGGCGCTCGCGCTCGCGGCGATGGACGCGATCGAGCGCTCGATGGCCGGCACCCCGCCCGCGGTCCCGCCCGCACGCACCGTGCTGCCGCTGCACCTCGTCGTGCGCGGCTCGGTCGCCCGGCCCGCGGACGGCTGAGGGGTGTTCGCCGGGAGCGGGCGGTGCGTGCCGTGACCGGGCTGCACCACGTCGAGATCTGGGTCGCGGACCTCGCGACGGCCCGAACCGAGTGGGGCTGGCTGCTGGGCGCGCTCGGGTTCTCGCGCCGCAGCGAGTGGCCGGACGGTGAGTCGTGGGCCGGTGGCGGGGCCTACCTCACGTTCACGACGTCCCCGAACCTCACCAGGGCGACGCACGACCGCCGGGCCCCGGGGGTCAACCACCTCGCGTTCCGGGCCGGTGCTCCCGCGACGGTCGACGCGCTCATGGTCGCCGCGCCCGACCACGGGTGGCGCCCGCTCTACCACGACCGTTACCCGCACGCCGGCGGTCCCGACCACTACGCCGGATGGCTCGAGAACTCTGCGGGGTTCAAGGCCGAGCTCGTCGCGTCGGAGGCGGTCGGCGGGGCGACGCCTCTCTGACGGCGGCACGTCGGGCCACCCAGGGGTACGGAGGTCTGCTGTCGCGGGAACAGCGCGGCTCGTCCGTTCTGCGCTGTTGGTACCTTTCCGCCATGACGTCACGCGAAGGGTCGGAGCACGGGCCGGGCCGAGGTCGGCGGGGTGCCGCGCTCGTCGTGGGAGGTGCCGCGCTCGCCGCCGCCGTGCCCACCGTGCTGCTGGGCCGGGCGGCCAGCGAGTACCTGTGGGAGCTGTGGTGGCTGGACGCCGGGTCGAGCGGGCTGCTCGACGGGGTGCCCGACCGGCCGGTCGTCGTCCGCGCGCTGGTCGGTGCCGTCCTGTTGCTCGTCGTCGCGCTCTCCGCCGTCGGCCTGGCCGTCCGCGCCCGGGCTCGCGGCGGGCTGACGGCCGCGGTCGCGGCTCGGTGCGCACTCGTCGGTGCGGCGATCCCGGTCGCGGTGCTCACCGTGGCGCTCGTGCTCCAGTCGATGCTGTCAGGACCGGAGCAACCGCCGTTCGTCCCGTTCGCCTAGCGGTCCTGCTCGCGGTCCTCCGCGGGAACGCGCCGTGCCCGGACGGCCACCGTCAGGCCGGCGACGAGGCACACGAGGCCGGCGACGGCCAAGAGGGCGGCGGCCACCAGGTGCTCCCGGTTGGACTCGATCGCCGCCGCGCTCCACGGCTCGGCCCGGCTCTCCGCCTGGTTGACGTAGTGCCAGACCGAGCCGAGGTGGTAGTTCCCCTCCCAGGTGGTGAGCCACCAGGCGAGGAGCGGCAGCACGACGCCGGCGGCCAGGAGCCGGGCGGCACGGACCAGGCGACGCTCTCGGCCGATCGGGTCCACGGTCCTCCTCTGAGCCGAGCCGAGCCGAGCCGAGCGCCGCGCCGTCACGCCGCGCGTGCGTCCGCGGCCCGGCGGGTCCAGCGCATCACGACGTACAGCACCGCGCCGACGGCGAGCAGGATACCCGCGCGCAGCCACGTCACGGCGTCCTGCTGCGTCAGGAGCAGGACGCACGACGCCACGCCCAGCACCGGCACGACCGTCGCGACGCGGAAGTGCGGCGCGTCGACGGGGTCGCGGCGCAGCACGAGGACCGCGACGTTCGTCGAGGCGAACACGAGCAGCAGGAGCAGCACGACGGTCTCGGCGAGGCCCGCGACGTCGCCCGTGAACACGAGCCCCATCGCGACCACGGTCGTCACGACGATCGCGACCCACGGCGTGCGGCGCCGGGGGAGCACGCGCCCGAGCGCGGCGGGGAGCAGGCCCTGCTCGGCCATGCCGTACGCGAGCCGGCTCGCCATGATCATCGTGAGCAGCGCCCCGTTCGCGACGGCGATCAGCGCCACGAGGGAGAACACCCAGGCGGGCACCGACCCCTCCGCGTCGACGACCTCGAGCAGGGGCCCGGTCGAGCCGGCGAGCGTCTCGGGGTCGACGACCGCGACCGCGGCGACGCCCACCGCGACGTACACGACGCCCGCGGTGACGAGCGCGCCGAACAGTGCCCGCGGGTAGGTGCGGCGCACGTCGCGCACCTCCTCGGCGAGGTTCGCCGACGTCTCGAACCCGACGAACGAGTAGTACGCGAGGATGGCGGCCGCGAGGACGGCGAGCGCCGGCGTCGTGCCCTCCGCGAACTGCGTGACGCGGCCCGGCGACCCTTCGCCGCGCCCCAGCACGACGGCGGCGAGCACGACGACGAGCACGAGCCCGGACAGCTCGATCGCGGTCATCGCGACGTTGGCGCGCAGCGACTCCTTGATGCCGCGCGCGTTGAGCGCGGCCACCACGGCGAGGAACAGCACGGCCACGAGGCGGTCGGGGGCGTCGACGAACGTCGCGAAGTAGTCGCCGGCGAAGGCCAGGGAGAGGCCCGCGGCGCTCGTCACGCCTGCGGCGAGCATGGAGAACCCGACGAGGAACGACACGAGCGGGCTGCGGAACGCGCGGTCCGCGAACACGGCCGCGCCGCCGGCCTGCGGGTACTTGGTCACGAGCTCGGCGTACGACCCGGCGGTCAGCAGGGCGAGGCCGAGGGCGACGAGGAGCGGCAGCCAGACGGCGCCGCCCACCTCGCCGGCCATCTCGCCGACGAGCGCGTAGACGCCCGCGCCGAGCACGTCGCCGAGGATGAAGAGGTACAGGAGCCGTCCCCCGACCGAACGGGACAGCTTGGTGTCCGGGTCGGCGGCCTGCTGCTGGGGTGCGGTCGGTGCGCTCATCGCGTCACCGTGCCACGGCCCCGGATCGCTCGCGCCCGGTGCCGGACCGTGCGCCCGCCACGTGCGCCCGTCCCGTGCCCGGACGAACCCGCGCGGGCACGGCGTGCGAGCCGCCGTGCGAGCCGACAGGAGGCGTGTGAGCGTGGGAGCCCCGGGTCCAGCCACGAGCCCGTCCGCACGAGCGCGACCGGCGGGACGGAACGTCCCCGCGTGCCTGCGTCGCGCTCCGTCGCGAGGAGACGAGCATGAGCGACACCCCGGAGACCTCGAGCGCGGCCCGCACCGTGCGCCGCGCCGTCGTGCTGGGCGGTGCCGGGTTCGTGGGCAGCCACGTGTGCGAGGCGCTGGTGGGACAGGGCGTCGAGGTCGTGTGCGTCGACGACCTGTCGACCGGGCGGGTCCGCAACCTCGACGCGCTGCGCGACGAGCCGCGGTTCCGCTTCGTCGAGGGAGACGTCAGCGCCGGGATCGACGTGCCCGACCCCGAGCGGGTCGACCTCGTGCTGCACCTCGCGTCGCCCGCCTCGCCCGTGGACTACCTCCGGCTCCCGCTCGAGACCCTGCTCGTGGGCTCGGCGGGGACGCGCCACGGCCTCGAGCTGGCCGAGCGTGCCGGGGCGCGGTTCGTGCTCGCCTCGACGTCCGAGGTGTACGGCGACCCGGAGGTGCACCCGCAGCGCGAGGACTACTGGGGCCACGTGAACCCCGTCGGGCCGCGCAGCGTCTACGACGAGTCCAAGCGGTTCGCGGAGGCGACCACCGCCGCGTACCGCCGCAGCCGCGGCGTGGACACGGGGATCGTGCGGATCTTCAACACGTACGGGCCCCGGATGCGGGGGCACGACGGCCGCATGGTCCCGACGTTCGTGCGGCAGGCGCTCGCGGGCGAGCCGCTGACCGTCGCGGGTGACGGCTCGCAGACCCGGTCGGTGTGCTTCGTGGACGACCTCGTCGAGGGCATCCTCGCGTTCGCGCGCACCGACCACCCGGGCCCGGTGAACCTCGGCGACCCGACGGAGCTCACGGTGGAGCGCGTCGCGCGGGACGCGCTCGCGGCGACGGGGAGCGACGCCGGGATCGTGCACGTCGACCTGCCCGAGGACGACCCGCGCCGCCGTCGACCGGACACGAGCCTCGCCGAGCGCACGCTCGGCTGGCGGGCCCGCACGCCGTGGGCCGAGGGCCTCGCCCGGACGGTCGAGTGGTTCCGCTCCGACGGCGGCGGCGAGACGCCCGTCGCGGTCGGTGCGGCGCGCGGCGGCGCCACCGACGAGGCGGGTGAGCCGGCATGAGGGTCTCCGTGCACGGCTGCGGCTATCTCGGGGCGGTCCACGCGGCGGCTCTCGCGCGCCTGGGGCACGAGGTCGTCGGCATCGACGTCGACCCGGCGCGCGTCGCGGCGCTCGCCGAGGGCAGGGCCCCGTTCTTCGAGCCAGGTCTCGCCGCGCTCCTGGCCGACCCGGGCGGGGCGGGGTCGCTCACGTTCTCGACCGACGTCGCGCACGCGGGCGTCGCCGACGTGCACTTCCTGTGCGTCGGCACGCCGCAGTCGGCGGGCAGCGGCGTCGCGGACCTGCAGCAGCTCGAGGCGGCGCTCGCGGCGCTGCGCCCCCACCTGCGCCCGGGGTCGGTGGTGGTCGGCAAGTCGACCGTCCCCGTCGGCACGGCCGCCCGGCTCGTGACGGACCTGCCCGACGGCGTCCGGCTCGCCTGGAACCCCGAGTTCCTGCGCGAGGGGCACGCGGTCGCGGACACGCTGCACCCGGACCGGCTCGTCTACGGCGTGCCCGACGACGGCGACGCGCTCGTCGAGCGCCTCGACGCCGTCTACGCGCGGCTGCTCGACGACGGCGTGCCCCGCCTCGTGACCGACCTCGCGACCGCGGAGCTCGCGAAGGTGGCCGCCAACGCGTTCCTCGCGACGAAGATCTCGTTCGCCAACGCGGTCGCGGAGGTGTGCGAGGCCGCGGGCGGCGACGCGGTCGCGCTCGTCGGCACCATGGCGCTCGACCGCCGCATCGGCGGCGAGTACCTGGGCGTGGGCCTGGGGTTCGGCGGCGGGTGCCTGCCCAAGGACATCCGCGCGTTCGCGGCCCGGGCGCGCGAGCTCGGCGTCGGCCCGGCCGTGTCGTTCCTCGACGAGGTCGACGCCATCAACGACCGCTGCCGGGAGCGCGCCGTCGTGCTCGCGCGCACCGCGTGCGGCGGCTCCCTCGCGGGGCGACGCGTGGCGGTGCTCGGCGCCGCGTTCAAGCCGGACAGCGACGACGTGCGCAGCTCGCCCGCCCTCGCGCTGGCCCGGGCGCTCGCCGCGGAGGGGGCCGACGTCGTCGTCACCGACCCGCAGGCCCTCGCGCTCGCGCAGGCGGCCGCTCCCGAGCTCGGGTATGCCACGAACGCGCGCGAGGCGGCGACCGGCGCCGACGTCGTGGTCCTCGCGACCGAGTGGGACGAGTACCGCGACCTCGACCCCGGCGCCATGGCCGACGTGGTGCGGACGCCGCGCCTCGTGGACGCGCGCAACGCCGTCGACGGCGCGCGGTGGCGTGCCGCCGGGTGGGACGTGCGCGCGCTCGGGGTCGCCGCGCCGCGCGCGGCCCGACCTCAGCCGAGCAGCCCCACGGCGTAGCCCACGAAGAACAGGGCCGTCACGACGGCGACCACGCCGACGACCCCGATCCAGACCCACGGCACGGCCCGGTGCGGGCCGTGCTCCTCGTGGCCCTGCGGCGCGCTCACCTGGTCCTCCGCGGGCGGGGTCTCGCCGGGCTGCACGTCGCCGGTCGCCGAGAAGTCGGCCGCGGACGAGCGGTGCGAGGCGTCCAGCGGGTCGGGGTCGGGGGAGGCGGGTCCGGTCATGGTGCGGTCCTTCCGTCGGTGCGGGGGTCGAGATCGGGGGAGGTCATGCCTCGACGCTCAGGTCCTCGTCGCCCGCACGCATCTCGGCGGGGTCCTGCGGCCCCGCGAGGAGCGACCGCGCGGCCGCGACGACCTCGGCGACGGTGATGCGGCCGAGCGCCGGGTCGAGGTCGGCGGCGTGCGGGTCACCCCGGTAGCCGCGCGCCGCGTCGTCGGGCGCGTGCGCCGGCCTCTGCTCCGTGTCGCCGTGCCAGAGCACCGCGTGCCGCTCCGGGTCCACGGCGGGGCCCCACGTGGCGGGCGGCGTCGGGCCGAACAGCACCACCGACGGGGTGCCGTACGCGGTCGCCAGGTGGGCCACGCCCGTGTCCCCGCAGACGACGAGCCGGGCCGTCGCGACGACGTCGGCGAGCGCGGGCAGGTCGAGCGTCCCGGCCGTGTCGGTCACGCTGCCGGTCCCGTCCGGCGCCCCCGCGGGGCCGCCGAGGGCGGCGTCCGCGTCGGCCACGACCCGCGCGCACAGGTCGCGCTCGTCGGGGCCGCCCGTGACGACGACGTCGTGACCGGCGGCCGCGAGGTCGCGCGCGACCGCGGCGAAGCGGTCCGCGGGCCAGCGGCGCGCGCCGGACGCCGCGCCGGGGTGCACGACGACGTGGCGCCCGCGCGACCCCGGCGGGTCGAGCCGCAGGTCCTCGCGCGAGCACGCGCCGCCCGCCGCGGTGACGAGCCGGCACCAGCGGTCGACCTCGTGCTCGTCCGGGTCCCAGTGCGGCCCGTCGACCCCCGCGTCGCCCGACGCGAACGCGACGACCCGCTCCGGGGCGGTGTGGAGCAGCACCCGGTGGCTCTCGGGACCGCTGCCGTGCAGGTTCACCGCCACGTGCCCGGGGTCCGCGCCGGTGAGCGTCCGCGCCTCCTGCGCCCAGGCGAGCGGCTCAAGACCGCGGGTCGGCACGACGCCGTCGACGAGGCCGAGGTCGCGCAACCAGCCGCCGACCTCCGCTGGCGCGGCGAGGAGCACGCGCCGACCGGGCCACGCGCGCCGCACGCCCCGCAGCGCGGGCACGGCCGTCAGCGCGTCCCCGAGCCCGAGCGCGCGCAGCACGAGGACGGTCCCCTCGTCCTGCCCCGCGAGCCCCGGCAGGTCGGGCGCCAGCTCCGTCGCGCCCGCCGTCACGGCCACGACGTCTCGCCGGACGCCATGACGAGCATCTCGCGGATCTCGCAGCCCACCGGCTGGCGCAGCGCCGTCACGACGGCGGCCGCGGTCGCGCGCGGGTCGTTGAGGTCGGCGTCCGGCCCCGGCTTGTACTGCTCGGTGCGGCCGTCGAAGAACGCGGTGCGCATCCCGCCGGGCACGAGGCACGTGACGCCGACGCGGCCCGCGAGCTCCGCGGCGAGCGCCTGGGAGAACCCGCGCACCGCGAACTTCGACGCGCAGTAGGCGGTCGCGTCCGAGACCCCCTTGAGGCCGAGCGTCGACGCCACCGTGACGACCGTGCCGCGGCGCTCCTCGAGGAACGGCAGCGCGGCGCGCACGACGGCGACCGTGCCGAACAGGTTGACGCGCACGACGCGCTCCCACGTCTCGACGTCGATTTCGTCGAGGCGCCCGCACGCATCGGTGCCGGCGGCCGTGACGACGGCGTCGGGCGGCCCGACCTCGAGCGCGAGCCGCTCGACCGCGGCGGCCGCGGCGGCGGAGTCGGACAGGTCGACGACCGCGTGCGGCACGCCGTCGGCGGGCGCGACCCGGTCCAGCACGACCGGCTTGCCGCCCGCCGCCGTCACCGCCTCGACGAGCGCGGCCCCTAGGCCGCTCGCGCCCCCGGTGACGTAGACGGTGCCGAGCTCGCGGGGCGTGGGGACGTCGGTCCGCTGGGCGGACGTGGTGGTGGTCATCCGGTGGTCTCCTCCGTCAGGGTGGGGGCCCCGGGCGCGAACCGCCCGGAGCGTTCGAGGATCGAGGTCGTGGAACGGCCGTCGACGTAGGGCAGGACGACGACCCGGCCGCCGTGGCGCCGGACCGTCTCCGCCTCGGGGAGCGTCTCCTCCGTGTAGTCGCCGCCCTTCGCCCAGACGTCGGGGCGCAGGCGGTCGAGCGCGGCGCGCGGGTCGTCCTCGTCGAACACGACGACGGCGGCCACGCAGTCGAGCGCGGCGAGGACCCGGGCCCGGTCGGCCTGCCCGACGACGGGGCGCTGCGGCCCCTTGAGCCGCCGCACCGACGCGTCGCCGTTGAGCAGCACGACGAGGTGGTCGCCCAGGCGCGCGGCCGCCTCGAGCGTCGCGACGTGCCCGGCGTGCAGGATGTCGAAGCAGCCGCCCGTAGCGACGACGGTGCCGCCCGCGGCACGCAGCCGGGCGGCCACGGCCTCGGGCGCGTCGGGGTCCGACGGCGGGGCGTCCTGCGTGGCGCCGGAGGGGGTCGGGGCCCCTGACGCGGGACCCGTCGCGTGCTCCCGGGCCGCGCCCGGCGTGCGGTCGGCGGGGGAGTCGGCCCGGCGCCGGTAACCCTCCGCGCCGCCCGCCGCGACCCAGGCCGAGGCCGAGGCGACGGCGGCGACGACCGCCGGGACGAGCCCCTCGCCCCGGGCGAGCGCGACCGCGACCGTCGAGGCGAAGCGGTCGCCCGCGCCGCACGGGTCGCCGTGCGCGACGGTCGCGGGCACGTACGCGGGCTCGCCGTCCGCGCGCGCGACGAAGGCCCCGCGGTCGCCCGCCGTGACGCACACCGCCCCCACGTCCCACGCGGCCGCGAGCGACCGCGCGAGGCCACCGGGGTCGTCGGGCGTCGCGTCGAGGCCGAGCGCCTCCGCGGCGTCGAGCGCCTCCGCGAGGTTGGGCGTCACGAGCGCCGTCCCGGGGACCGGGGCGCCGCCGCGCGGGTGCGGGTCCCACACGAGCGTCCCGGTGCGGGCCGCGTGCGCGAGCGCGTCGCGGACCGGCCCGGCGTGGGTCGTCCCCGCGCCGTAGTCGGACACGAGCACGACGTCCGCGCCCGCGAGCGCCGCCCGCGCCGCGCGCTCCGACAGGTCGCCAGGGCGGGCGGGGCCGCCGTCGTCGACGCGCACGACCGTCTGGCCGCCGGAGCGCACGCGGGTCTTGCGCCGCGTCGTGCCGACCTGCGGCAGGGCGACGACGTCGAGGTGCGGGCGCAGCAGGGCCCGCAGCTCGGAGCCCGCGTCGTCGTCGCCGAACGGCGCGACGAGGCGCACGCCCGCGCCGTCGGTCGCGAGGAGCGCGGTCAGCCCCGCGCCGCCGGGGCTGCGTCGCACGCCGAGCGTGTCGACGACGGGGACGGGACCGTCGGGGGAGAAGCGGGTCACCTGGCCGTCGACGTCACGGTCGAGGAGCACGTCCCCGACGACGACCACCTGCGGTCCGGTCGCCGCCGCGGAGGCCGGTGGGGGTGCCGGGGCCGGCCGGTCGTCGGCCGACCCGGCGCCCGGGAGGTCTGCCGCGGCGTGCGCCTCGCGGTGGCGTACGTGCGCGTCGAGCGCGGCGCACAGCGCGTGCACGACGACGAGGTGCAGCTCCTGGACGGACGAGGTCGACGCGCCGCGCAGGGCGAGCACGTCGTCGCACGCGGCCGCGAGCGCGCAGTCCCGCGGGCCCGTGAGCGCCCACGTGGTGAGGCCGAGCTCGCGGGCCCGGTGGGCCGCCGCGACGACGTTCTCGCTCTCGCCGGAGGTCGACAGGAGCACGAGCACGTCGCCGGGGCGACCGTGCGCCGCGACCTGGCGCGCGTACATCTCGGCGATGCCGTAGTCGTTGACGATCGCCGTGAGGCTCGACGTCTCCGCGTGCAGGCTGATCGCGGACAGCGGGGTGCGCTCGCCGTCGAAGCGGCCCACGAGCTCGGCGGTGAGGTGCTGCGCCTCGGCGGCGCTGCCCCCGTTGCCCGCGACGAGCAGCCGCCCGCCCGCGAGCACCGTGTCGGCGAGCCGTGCCCCCCACGCGTCGATCCGGCCCGCCTCGGCGGTGAGCAGGTCGAGGCCGTCGTGCAGGTCGTCGGCGTGCGCGCGCAGCCAGCGGCGCGCGGCGTCGTGCGGGCCGTCGCCGGACCCGGCACCGGGGGTGTCGCCGTAGGGCGTCCGGGGCGCGGTCACGGTGCGCTCACCGCCCGCAGCGCGGTGCGCCCGGCCGCCACCGGCCGGGCGCGACCGCGCTCGGCTTGGCGGGCCGCGGTGACGCGCTCGTACGACTCGGCGGTGCGCTCCGCGACCGTGACCCAGCCGTACAGGTGCTCGGCGCGCAGCCGCGCGGCCGAGCCGAGGCGTTCCGCGAACGCCGGGTCGTCGGCGAGCCGGCGCAGCGCGGCGGCGAGCGCCCCGGGGTCGCGCGGCGGGACGAGCAGGCCCGTGCGCCCGTCGACGACCGAGTCGAGCAGCCCGCCCACGGCCGCGCCCACGACGGGACGCCCGCACGCGGCGGCCTCGAGCGGGACGATCCCGAAGGGCTCGTACCAGGGGTCGCACACGACGGCGTCGGCGGCGTGCATGAGGTCGCGCACGTCGTCCTGCGTCACGCTGCCCACGAACCGCACGCGGTCCGCGACGCCGGAGGCCAGCGCGACGGCGCGCAGCCGCAGCACCTCGGGGTCGTCGTCGAGCGCGCCCGGCGCGGGGCCGCCCGCGACGACGAGCTCCGCGCCCGGCAGCGCGGCGAGCGCCTCGATGACGGTGTCGACGCCCTTGCGCTCGACGAGCCGGCCCACCGAGAGCAGGCGCAGGCGGCCGGGCTCGCGGTGCAGGTGCTCGGTGCGGTCCGGGTCGGGCAGGAAGCGGCCGAGGTCCACGCCGCACGGCACGACGTCGATGCGGTCGGGGTCGGCGCCGAGCGCGACGAGCTCCGCGACCTCGTCGGCGCACGTCGCGACGATCCGGTCGACCGCGCGGCACAGCAGGCGCTCGCGGGCCACGCGCTCGGCGGGGCTCGTGTCGTGCGCGCCCTGGTGGCGGCGCTTGACGGAGCCGAGCGCGTGGAAGGTCTGCACGAGCGGGACCCCGAGCGGGGGCGCGGACAGCAGGCCCGCGATCCCGGACATCCAGAAGTGGGCGTGCACGACGTCGGGCCGGGGCCCGGGCTCGATCCACCGCCGCAGGAGGTCGGCGCCGAACGCGTCCATGTGGGGCAGGAGGTCGTCCTTGGGCACGGGCACCGGCGGACCGGCGTCCACGTGCACGACCTCGACGCCGCGCGCGAGCGGGACGCGCTCCGGGAGGGACGCGTCGTCGCGGCGCGTGAACACCTCCACGCGGTGGCCCTGCGCGCCGAGCCGCGTGGCGAGCGATGCGACGTGCACGTTCTGCCCTCCGGCGTCGACGCCGCCGAGGGCGGCGAGGGGGCTGGCGTGCTCCGAGATCATCGCGATCTTCATGAGGTCACCTCCGTCAGGACCGTGTCCCAGCGTCGCAGGAACGCGGCGTGGGAGTAGTGCTCGAGCACGTGGGCGCGGGCCGCCCGGCCGTGCTCGCGGGCGTCGTCGGGGTCGGCGAGCCAGCGCCGCGCGGTCGCGGCGAGCTCGTCGGGACAGGCGCTGAGGAGCCCCGCGGCCGGGGGCACCGCGACGGGCGCCTCGGTGGTCGGCAGCGCGAGGACGGGCATCCCGAGCGCCATCGCCTCGAGCAGGGAGAGCCCGAGGCTCGTCCAGCGGTAGGGGTGCAGGTAGGCGCGCGACGTCGCGAGCCGCGCGTGCATCGCGGCCTGAGGGACGTCGTCGTGCAGGCCGTGCGGGAGGTCGTGCGGCAGGTCGTGCGGCGGGTCGTGCGGCGCGGCGCCGGGCGCCGCGAGGTGCTCGGCGAGCTTGCCGACGCCCATGCCGTAGACGTCGAGCGGCACGTGCCGCCCCAGCCCGACGAGCACGTCGGTCCCGGCGACGCGCCAGCGCCGCACGGGCTCGTTGACGACGACCCCGACGCTCGCCCGCTCCCCGGTGTACAGCGGGCCGGGGTCGGGGATGCCGTGGTCGACGACGAGCGTGCGCGCGTCGCCCGTGTCCCACATGAGCGCGTTGAACGCCGTGACGTGCACGATCGGCACGAGGCCCTCCTCGACGACGTCGAGGTCGGCGAGCGGGTGCCGGGTCGCGGCCGCGTGGCCGGTCGGGGCGTTGTGCTCGACGTACACGGCGGGCACGTCGCGGCCGGGCACGAGCCCGGTCCAGCGCCGCAGCAGCTCGACCTCCTCGGGGCGCTGGAGCACCACGACGTCGATCGCGCGGTCCGCCGCGAGGTCGGCGAGCTCGTCCGGCGCGACCTCGCGCGCCCCGGGCGGCCAGTCCCAGGTGCGCGCGCGGCCGCGGCCGTCGGGCCCGCGGTCGGGGACGACCGGGACCAGGTACTCGTGGCCGCCGGCGACGAACGACGTCGCCCACGACCCGTGCACGTGCCACGCGAGGATCCTCATCGGGTCACCCCCACGGTCCGGAGCGGTGTCGCGCGGGGCGCGGGCGTCCCCACGACGTGCGGGACGGCGAGCCGGTCGACGGCCGCGACGACGTCGGCCGTGTCGACGCCGAGGCACGGGTGGCCGGGCACCGGGCACACCCGGGCGCGCGTGCCGCGGCACGCGGCCTCCTGGTCGCCGAGCAGGACGGTCGGCACGCCCCACGGCGCCCAGCGCTCCGCGGGGACCACGGGGGCGAAGAGGGACACGACGGGCCTGCCCACCGCGGCGGCCAGGTGCGCGGGCCCCGTGTTGCCGACGACGACGCACCGGGCGCCGGCGAGCACCGCGGCCAAGCCCGCGAGGTCCGTGCGCCCCGACAGGTCCCGCGCGCGCCCGGCGGCGACGTGCGCCGCGAGGTCCGTCTCGCCGGGCCCGCCCGTGACGACCACCTCGTGGCCCGCGCGGACCAGCGCCGCGACGAGGTCGCGCGCGTGGTCGGGCGCGGGCGCCCGGGCGGGGACGGACGCGCCGGGGTGCACGACGACGTAGGGCCCCGCGGGCACGAGCGACGACACGTCGGGCAGCGGCCCGCGCACGCGCAGCCGGTCGCCGTCGGGCGGCGCGCCGAACCCTGCGGCGCGGGCGAGGTCGAGCGCGGCCTCGACCTCGTGCAGGCCGTCCGCGCGGGTGTGCCGCACGTCGAGGAGCGAGCCCGGGTAGTCCTCGCTCACGGCGGCGACGCGCCCGACGCCCGCGAGCTTGAGCACCATCGCCGCGGGCAGCGGGCTCTGGTGGAACGAGGTGAAGACGACCGCGGCGGCGTAGCGCCTCTCGGCGAGGGTCGCGACGAGGTCGAGCACGCTCGCGCGGTCGACGGGCGGCGGCCGGTAGCCGGACCAGGGGGCGTCGAAGACGAGCACGTCGCGCACGTCCGGGAGCAGCTCTGCCGCCGCGCGCCCGGCGGGGGCCGCCAGGACGTCCACGCGGCCGCCGTCGCGCGCGGTCGCGTGCGCCATCGCCCGGACCGCGGGGCCCGTGAGCAGGACGTCGCCGTCGCTGTCGAGGCGCACGGCGAGCACGTCGGCGCTCATGCCGCACGCTCCTCGTCCGGCGCCGCCGCGGACGCGCCGGGAACCGACGCGTCGGGGGACTGCTCCCGGGGCGGGCCGGGCAGGCGGTCGTCGAGCGCGCGGACCGCCGCGGCGAGGTCCGGCACGACGCACGGGGCGGCGGCGACCTCCTCGGCGCGCGTGACGGGCGTCGGCACGAGGACCGGGGTCGCGCCCGCGGCGAGCGCGGCGCCCACGTCGGCGCCGATGTCGCCCACGACGGCGCACCGCCACGGCTCGACGCCGAGGTCGGCCGCCGCGGCGAGCACGAGGCCGGGACCGGGCTTGCGGCACACGCACGCGTCGTCCGGCGCGTGCGGGCAGACCTGCCACGTGTCGAACGGGCCCAGCAGCTCCTCGACGCGCGCGTTCACGGCGTCGACCTGCGTGCGGCTGAGCAGCCCGCGCCCGACGCCGGACTGGTTGGACACCACGCCGAGCCGGACCCCGCGGGCGCGCAGGTCGTCGAGCACGGCGCGAGCGCCCTCGACGGGACGCACCGCCGCCGGGTCGCCGTTGTACGGGACGTCGTGCACGAGCGTGCCGTCACGGTCGAGGAGCACGGCCGCGAGCGGCGGCGGCCACGGCTCGAGCCCGCGCCGGGCGGCGAGCGTGCCCGCGACGCGGTGCCGCACCGCGGCGAACGGGATGGCGGCGCTCGTCCACGCCATGCGCCGCAGCTCGGGCCCGAACGCGTCGTCGCCCGGCCGCGGCCCCGGCGCGAGGCGGCGCCCGAGGAACTGCGCGGTGAGGGCCGCCCACCCGAGCGCGCCGAGCGCCGCGACGCGCGGGCGCCGCGCGACGAGCCCGCCGACGCCGACCGCGGCGGCCGCGACGGTCGCGACGTGCCACGCGAGGCGGCCGCGGCCCGTCTCGGCACGCTCGCGCCACCCCGGCCCGTGCAGGGCGCGGAACGTCGCGTCGTCGCGGGTCCCGGCCTGCACGCGCAGGCTCACCGCGTCGTCCGCGGGGCGCACGGGGTGCGTCGTCGTGCGCGTGCCGCGCACGAGCTCCCAGCCCGCCTCGCGCACGCGCAGCGCGAGGTCGGCGTCCTCGCGGTAGGCGCGGGGGAAGCGCTCGTCGAACCCGCCGACCTGCTCGAGCGCGGCGCGCCGGTACGCCATGTCGGCGGTCGCCCAGGCCGCGCGCTCGAGCCCGGCGGTCCCGCGCTCCCAGTCCGTCGGACGGCGGTGCGCGGGCAGCGGCACGTGCAGGCGGCCCTGCACGCCGCCGGTGCGGGGCGTCGCCGCCGCGAGGTCGTGCGCGAGGAGGCGCGCCCACCCGGCGGGGAGCTCGACGTCGTCGTCGAGGAGCACGACCCACGGCGCGGTCGTCGAGCGCCACCCGGCGTTGCGCGCGGCGGCCGGGCCCCGGCCCCCGGTGCGCACGACGCGCGCGCCGAGCGCACGGCCGGCGTCCCCGAGGTCGAGCGGGTCGGGCACCGGGTCGGTCGTGCCGAGCCGCGGCAGCCGGCGGTCGTCCGCGACGACGACTTCGGCCGGCCCGGGGGAGCCCGGGCCGTCGGCCTGGGCGACGAGGGACTTCAGGAGCCGGTCGAGCGACGGGCGGCCGATGGAGGGCACGACGACGGCGTACGGCACCGGGGGAGCGGGACGGCCCGCGGGCGCGCTCACGCCGTCGCCCCGGACGGAGCGGCGAACACGTCGGGCCGGCGCACGAGGTGCGGGCCGAGCACGAGCGCGTCCACGGGGGCGGACCCGAAGAGCTCGAGCGCGTCGCGCGGGTCGTCGACCATGGGGCGCCCCGCGGTGTTGAGGCTCGTGTTGACGACGACCGGCAGCCCGGTCAGCTCCTTGAACGCCCGGATCGTGGCCCGCAGGCGCGGGGTCGAGTCGTCGACGGTCTGGATGCGCGCGGTCCCGTCCACGTGCACGACGGCGGCGATCCGGTCGCGCCACGCGGGCGCCACCTCGTGCACGAAGAGCATGTACGGGCTCGGGACCGGACCGCCGGAGAAGATCTCCGCGGCGTCCTCGAGCAGGACCATCGGCGCGACGGGCCGGAACTGCTCGCGGCCCTTGACGTCGTTGAGCCGCTCCAGGTTCTCCACCGGCCCGGGATGGGCGAGCAGGGAGCGGTGCCCCAGCGCGCGCGGTCCGAGCTCGGCGCGGCCGTCGAACCACGCCACGACGCCGTTGTCGGCGAGGATGCGTCCGACCTCGGCGGGCAGGTCGTCGGGCGTCGTGAACGGCACCTGCGCGGTGCGCAGCCACCGGGCGAGCGCCTCGTCGCCCCACGCCCGGCCGAGCGCCGCCGAGCCCATCGGCTCGACGGTGTCGCCCGCCTCCGCGGCGAGCTGGAGGGCGGCGCCCAGCGCCGTGCCGGAGTCGCCCGCCGCGGGCTGGACCCAGACCTCCTCGAACGGCGACTCGCGCCAGACCCGCGAGTTCGCGACGCAGTTCAGCGCCGTGCCGCCCGCCATGGTCAGCACGCGGTCGCCCGTCTGCCCGTGGAGCCACGTTGCGAGGTCGACGAGCACCTCCTCGAGCCGCGCCTGCACCGACGCCGCGAGGTCGGCGTGCTCGGCCCGGCCGCCGTGCGCGGTGCCCCAGGTGCCGTCGTCCGTGCGGCGCGGCGCCCAGCGCTCCCAGTCGGGAACCTCGGCGACGAAGCCGCCGTCGCCGGTCGCGTAGAGCACCTCGCGCAGGTCGTCGAGGAAGCGCGGCTCGCCGTACGACGCGAGCGCCATGACCTTGTACTCGTCGCTCGACCGCAGGAAGCCCAGGTGCTCGGTGAGCGACTCGTAGACCAGCCCGAGCGAGTGCGGCAGCTCCTGGCTCGCGAGCACCTCGAGGCGGCCGTGGTCGTACCGGCCCGCGAGGTGCGACGATCGCTCCCCGCGGCCGTCGAGCGACAGGACGCTCGCGACCGGGAACGGCGACGCCAGCGCGGCCGACGCCGCGTGCGCGACCTCGTGCGGCACGAACCGCACCGTCGCGGGGGACAGGCCCGGCAGCGCGGTGGCGAGGAACTGCGGCGCGCGCTCGGCGTACTGCACGCGCAGCCAGTCCCACGGGTCCGGCAGGCCCATCTCCTCGGCGGGCTTGGCCAGCGCCGGGTCGAACGAGTACGCGACGGCGTCCAGGTCCTGGGGGCGCAGCCCGCCCTCCTCGAGGCACCAGGCCATCGCCTTCTCGGGGAGCTCCCACGCCGCGAACGGCAGCGGTCGCTTGCCGTGCTTGCGCCGCGAGAAGCGCTCCTCCTCCGCGGCGGCGACCACCCGGCCGTCGACGACGAGGGCGGCGGACGGGTCGTGGAACAGGGCGTTGACTCCGAGGACGCGCATGGGCTGCGAGCCTTCCTCGTTCGGGTCAGGCTCGTGGTGCGCCTCGAGAAACCGGGGGCACTGGACCTGACGCGTGCGGGTCGGCTCTGCTGCAACCCGACTTCACCCTGACCCGGCGAAGCGGTTCTCGCACGCCGACGTCGCACCCATGGGTAGTTCTCTTCGTGTGATTCCTCGGGAGGCCCGCATGACCACGACCACCGCACCCACCCCGCGCCCCGACCTGTCCGCGCCGGCCGCGGGCGAGCGCCGCCTCGATCGGACCGACCCGGCCACGGGTCGGCCCGCCGCCCCGGTCCGCTGCGCGGGCGCCGACGAGGTCGACGCCGCCGTGCGCGCCGCCGCGGCCGCCTGGCCCGCGTGGCGCGCGACCCCGCCGGGGGAGCGGGCCGGTGCCCTGCGCGCCGCCGCCCGCGCGGTGCGCGCCGCCGTCGACGAGCTCGGCGACCTGCTGTGCACGACCACCGGACGGCTGCGGGCCGAGGCGCGCGCGTCGGCCGAGGTCGCCGCCGACCTGCTCGACGAGGCCGCCGTGGCAGGTCTCGGCCGGGCCGGGCGGGTGCTCGCGGGCGACCCCGCCGCGCTGGACGTCGTGCGCCGCGAGCCGCGCGGCGTCGTCGCGGTGATCACGCCGTGGAACGACCCCTACCCCGCGGCCGCCGGGCTGCTCGCCGCGGCGCTCGTCACCGGCAACACCGTGGTGCACAAGCCGTCCGAGCGCAGCGACGCCCCCGGGGTGCGCCTCGCCGAGATCGTGGCGGGCTCGCTCCCGCCCGACGTCCTGCGCATCGTCAGCGGCGACGGCGGGACGGGCGCGGCCGTCGTCGCGCACGACGACGTCGCCCTGGTCGCGCACGTCGGCTCCACGGCCGCGGGCCGGCGCATCGCCGCCGCCGCGGGCGCGCGCGGGGCGAAGGTGCTGCTCGAGAACGGCGGCAAGGACCCGGTCGTCGTGGACGCGGGCGTCGACCCGGTGCTCGCCGCGCGACAGATCGCGACCGGCGCGTTCACCAACGGCGGCCAGCTGTGCACCGCCGTCGAGCGGGCGTACGTCGTCGAGGAGGTCGCGGACGCGGTCGTCGCCGAGCTCGCGCGCCTCGCCGACGAGGTCGTGGTGGGCGACCCGGCCGACGGCGCGACGACCATGGGACCGCTCGTCGACGACGCGCAGCTCGCCGTCGTCGAGGAGCACGTGCAGGGGGCGCTCGCGGCGGGGGGCGAGGTCGTGACCGGCGGCCGGCGGCTCGACCGGGCCGGGTCGTACTACGCGCCCACCGTTCTCGACCGGTGCCCGGACGACGTGGACCTGCTCACGACGGAGACGTTCGGCCCCGTCGCGCCTGTCGTGCGCGTCGCCGACTTCGACGAGGGCCTGCGCCGCGCGTCCGCATCGGCGTACGGGCTGGCGGCGACCGTGCTCACGCCGTCGCTCGCGCACGCGCTGCGCGCGGCGGACGTGCTCGACGTCGGCACGGTCAAGGTGAACGCGGTGTTCGGGGGCGCGCCGGGCGGGTCCGCCGACCCGCGGCGTGGCAGCGGCGGCGGGGCCGGGTACGGGCCGGACCTGCTCGACGAGATGACCGTGCGCAAGGCCGTCCACCTCGAAGCGCTGGGGGAGCCGTGAGCCGCCGTGCGAGCGCGACGCTCACGTTCGGCGGGACGGCGACGGCGCTCCTGCGGTTCGGGCGCTTCACCGTGCTCACCGACCCGAACTTCCTGCACCGCGGCCAGTGGGCCTACCTCGGCAAGGGCCTCGCGTCGCGGCGCCGCACCCAGCCCGCGCTCGGGCCGACGGGCCTCCCGCCGCTCGACGTGATCGTCCTGTCCCACCTGCACGGGGACCACTTCGACCGGGTCGCGCGGCGCGGCCTGACGCGGCAGGTGCCGCTCCTCACCACGCCGTCCGCGGCGCGGCGCCTGGCGCGGTACCACTTCGCGACGGTCGGCATGCCGACCGGCACGATCGAGACGTTCCGCTCGGGCAAGGAGACGCTCGACGTGGAGTCGGTCCCGGCGATCCACGCGCGCGGCGTCATGCGCTCGTTGCTGCCGGAGGTCATGGGCACCGTCTACACCCACCGCGTGGACGGCGACCGCCAGACCCAGGTCTACGTCACGGGCGACACGCTCACGGGCGACCACGTGGACGTCGTCGCGGACGCGTTCCCGCACCTGGACTCGGTGGTCGCGCACCTGGGCGGGACGCGCATCCTCGGCCGGACCGTGACCATGGACGACGTGCAGGGGGCGGACCTCGTGCGGCGCGTCGGCGTGCCGCTCGTCGTCCCGATCCACCACGACGACTACGGCGTGTTCCGCAGCCCGCTGCGCGACTTCCTCGCGCGGTCGCCGGAGCTGCCCGGGGTCGAGATCCGGCCCGTGGCGCGGGGCGCGACGGTCGACCTCCGGGTCGACTGACGGGCGGATGCCCACCGTGGGGGCCCGCCCGGCGACCCACCACGAACAGCGACCTTGTGGTCGGTTTTCGTGAGGGGTCCGGCCCAACTTTTCGTCTCAATATTTCAACTTCTGACTTGGCATCAGCGAAAGTCGCGCTTAGGGTCGAACGCAGCGCGGGGCCAGGACGGCGCCGCGCAGGCCCCGGTCCCCGGGGCCGTCCACCCATCCGGGTCGACCGATCAGCGGCGATCGTCGAGCAGCGGCACCGAGCACAGGTGCCGCGCTGCTGGTCGGGGACCACGGGCTCCTCGATCCACGTCAAGGAGGACGTTGTGCACAGACCATCCACGAGCCGACGCAGGCTCGCCCGAGGTGCCGCGGCGGCGCTGTCCGCCGCGTTGCTCGTCCCGCTCGCGATGAGCGGGGCGAGCGCGCACTCCGGCCACGGGGGAGACGAGAGCGAGACCGCCGCCGAGGCCGCGCAGGACGACGCGGCACTCGACTGGAACAACTACGAGAAGGTCCTGCTGAGCAAGGACACCGGTGAGCCGATCGACCTCGCCGTGCTGCCCGACTCGCGGGTCCTGCACACCGCGCGCGACGGCGTCGTCCGTCTCACCGACACCGCGACCGGGCGGACGACGCAGATCGCGAAGCTCGACGTCTACGCCAACTCCGAGGACGGGCTGCAGGGCATCTCCCTGGACCCGGACTTCGAGGAGAACGGGTTCGTCTACCTCGTGTACGCGCCCCGCGTCATGGAGGGCACCTCGCCCACCGGGGTCGAGTACCCCGAGACGACGCCGCAGGGCAGCGCGCCGAACTCGCTCCCCGCGGGCGAGGACGAGAGCTACTGGGACCGGTGGCTGGGCTACAACCAGCTCTCCCGGTTCACGTGGGACGCGGAGAGCAGCACGCTCGACCTGGACAGCGAGCGCGCGATCCTCAAGGTCGACGCGCAGCGCGGCCAGTGCTGCCACGTCGGCGCCGACATGGCGTGGGACGCGGAGGGCAACCTCTTCCTGTCCACGGGTGACAACACCCCGGCCGGTGCCCCCGGCGCCGACGGGTACGCCCCGAACAACAACGCGCCCGGCATGAACCCCGGGTTCGACGACCGCCGCAGCGCGGGCAACACGAACGACCTGCGCGGCGCGATCCTGCGGATCAACCCGATCGAGGACATCGCCCCCGGCACCGAGGTCGGGCCCGGCACCACGTACACGATCCCCGAAGGCAACCTCTTCGACGACCCGCAGTACGAGGGCTCCGAGGACCTGGTGCGCGAGGAGATCTACGTGATGGGGGTGCGCAACCCCTTCCGGATCGACTACGACCTCGAGTCCGGCGCGCTCGTCTGGGGCGACTACGGCCCCGACGCGGCGAACGCCAACCCTGACCGCGGCCCCATGGGCTACGTCGAGTGGCAGCTGACGACGGAGCCGATGAACGGCGGCTGGCCCTACTGCCACGGCCCCAACGCGAACTACAACGAGTGGGACTTCGCGACGGGCACGCCCGGCGAGTGGTTCGACTGCGAGGCCGGCGCGAAGAACAACTCCACGTGGAACACCGGTCTGGACGTCGTCCCGCCGGCCACGGCGCCGCAGGTCTACTACGGCGACCGCCCCGGCGACCAGCCGGAGCTGCTCGACCCGCTGGTCGAGCTGGGCGGCGGCGGCCAGGCGCCCATGGGCGGCCCGATCTTCCGCTCCGCCGACTACCCCGACGCGCCGGGCAAGTTCCCCGCGTACTGGGACGGCAAGCCGTTCATGGCGGAGTTCTCCCAGGACTACGTCGTCGCGTTCACGCTCGACGAGCTCTCGTCGGCCGGTGAGGTCACCGCGGTCGAGGACTTCCTGCCCAACGCGCACCTGGAGACGGTGAACCAGCCGATCTGGGACAACGTCATGGACATGGAGTTCGGTCCGGACGGGTCCATGTACGTCCTGGAGTACGGTGACGGCTTCTTCCGCCAGAACCCGGACGCCGGGCTGTACCGCATCACCTACGGGTCGGAGAACAAGACCCCGCGCGCGGCGATCTCCGCCACCCCGGTGTCGGGCAGCGACGCGCCGCTCGAGGTGACGTTCGACGCCTCGGCGACCACGGACGCGGAGACCCCGAACGAGGGCCTGACCTTCGACTGGGACTTCGACGCCGACGGCGAGTACGACGCCCAGGGCGAGACGGTGACGCACACGTTCACCGAGCGCGGCCGGTTCGCCGTGCAGCTGCGCGTCACGGACCCGGAGGGCAACTTCGGCCTCGCGATCCAGCAGGTCACCGTCGGCAACACCGCCCCGGAGATCACGCTGAGCCAGCCGGACGGCGCGGTCTTCGACTGGGGCGACGCCGTCCCGTACACCGTCGCGGTGCAGGACGCCGAGGACGGCGACGAGCCGGTGTGCACCAACATCCAGTACACGTTCGGCCTCGGCCACAACGAGCACGCCCACCCCGAGGTGAGCGGGCGCGCCGCGGTCACCGAGGACGGCTGCGGCTTCACGATCCAGACGAGCCCCGACGCCGTCGAGCACGGCGAGGGCGAGAAGATCTTCGGCACGCTCGTCGTGACCTACACGGACAAGGCCCAGGGTGACGTCCCCGCCATCACCGGCGAGGCCACGCACATCCTCAAGCCGCAGGCGCAGCAGGCCGAGTGGTACGACGCGGCCGAGGGCGTCGAGGTCGTCGAGGACCCGGCGGCGAACGCCGGCCGCTACGTCACCTCGTTCGACGAGGGCGACTCGTTCACCTACCGGCCGCTCGCGCTCGTCCACGCCCCGACGGGCGAGGCCGTCGACGAGGTCACCGTCCGCGGCAGCGGCGAGGGCACCGTCACGCTGAGCTGGCAGGGTGCGGGGGCCGAGTCCTCCGAGCCGCTGGCCGACTTCGCCTTCACGGGCGAGGGCTGGCAGGACGTCACGCAGACGCTGAGCAGCGTGCCCGAGGGCACCGGCTCGGTCGTCGTGACGACCACCGGCGGCGTGGACGTCGACGCGGTGACGTTCGCCGTGGGCGAGGGCAGCACCGAGCCGGTCGTCGTGCCGGCCGAGCAGGTGTCCATCCAGATGTTCTCGCTCATCCCGTGGGTCAACGAGGCGGGCCTCCCGGCCGTCCTCGAGCGCCTGTCGGAGATCGGCTTCAAGAACATCGAGCCCTTCGGCGGCAACTTCTCCGGCTACACCGCCGAGGAGTTCCGTGCGCTGGCCGACTCCTACGGCCTGAGCGTGAAGTCGTCGCACTACAACGTCGACGAGGCCACGTTCGACGCGACCCTGGACTACGTGGGGACGCTCGGCCAGGAGTACGTCGGCTCGGGCGGCTGGCCCGCACCGGGGATCGGCACCTACGAGAACACGCTCGCGACGGCCGAGGCCATGAACCGGCTCGGGGAGCGGGCGGTCGACGCCGGCTTCACGAAGTTCTTCGGCCACAACCACGACGGCGAGTTCCGCACGACGTACGAGCACGAGGGGGAGACGCTCTCGGCCTGGGAGATCCTGGTCCGCGAGACGAACCCCGAGTACGTGACGTTCCAGCTCGACGTCGCGTGGGCCGCCCACGCGGGCGTCGACGTCCCGGCGCTCATCGAGCAGTACGGCGACCGGATCGAGCTGCTCCACGTCAAGGACGCCACGGGCCTGAACGCGGGCGGCCGCCCGTCGTTCACCAACCTGGGCGAGGGCGAGGTGCCGCTCCAGGAGATCCTCACGGCGGCGCAGGAGGCCGGCGTCGCGTACTACGTCCTCGAGTGGGACCAGGCGCCCGACGGCGAGGACTTCGCGGCCCACGGCTTCGAGTACCTCACCGGCGTCCCCGCCGGCGAGGCCGGGCCCGACGTCACGGCGACCGCGCAGGCGCGCTGCCTCGCGGGCAAGACCTACGTCGCGGTCCGTGCCCTCAACGAGGACGACGTGCCGCTCACCGTGACGCTCGAGACGCCGTACGGCACGAAGACGGTCGAGAACGTCGCCCCGGGCGCGAACGCCTACCAGTCGTTCGCGGTCCGCTCCGGCGAGGTCGAGGCCGGCTCCGCCACGGTCACCGCCACCGACGCCGAGGGGAGGACGGCCACGGTCACGGCCGAGCACGACGCGCTGTCGTGCGGCTGACACCGGCCTGACGCGCAGGAGCGCCGGGTGAGGCGGACGTCCGACGCCGCCTCACCCGGCGCTCGCGCGTCCGGGCACCGACCCGCTCCGGACGCACGGCGGCCCGGGTGACGCACGCGTCACCCGGGCCGCCGTCGTGCGGGCCTGTCAGCCCTCCTTGACCTGGTCGCGGACGTCCGCCGCGGCCTCCTTGCCGTGCTGCCCCACGGACTGCGCGGCGTCCTTCGCGGCGTCGCGGACGGCCTCGGCGCCCTCCTTCGCGGGCTCCTTGAGGTCCTGCACGACCTCCTGCGCCGTGGACTTCACGTCCTCGACGAGCGGGGCCGCCTTCTCCTTGACCCCGACGGCGGCGCGCTGCTCGGCGCGGCTCGACGGGAGGAGGGAGGCGACGACGAGGCCCACGCCGAAGGCCACGAGGCCGACGGCGAGCGGGTTGCCCTGCGTCTGCTCGCGCACCGCCCGCGGGGCGGAGCCCACGGTGTCGGCGACCGAGGACGCCGTGCTGCGCGCCGAGTCGGCGACCGAGGAGGCCGCCTCGCGGCCACGCTCGGCGACGCCGTGCGACGTGTCCCGGGCCGAGCCGACCGTGTCGTGCGCGCTGCCCATGACGCGGTCCTTGACGCTCGTCACGCCCGACCGCACGCGGTCCACCTGGCGGCGCGCCACGTTGCCGGGCTTGACCTTCTCCCCGAGGGCGTCGACGTCGCGGCTCAGCTCGGTCCGCGTGCGCTCGATGTCCGCCCGGATCTCCTCCGGATCGCTGGTGCTCATGAGTTCTTCTCCTCGTGTCCTCGGACGGCGTTCGGGATCTTCTTGAGGGTGTCCGTGGTCTCGGGCATGCCCTCGACCGTGCGCAGCTCCTTGCGTCCGCGCGCCGCGAGCACCGCGGCGACGATCGCCCAGAGCACCGCGACGACGACGGCCGACCAGCCCCGGCCCATGACGGCGCCGAGCGCCCACCACAGCGCCACGGAGAGGAACAGCAGGACCATGTGGCCCGCCACCCCGGCGCCGGCGAGCATCCCGGCGCCCTTCCCGGCGCGCTGCGCGGACTGCTTGGCCTCCGCCTTGGCGAGCTCGACCTCCTGACGCATGAGGGTCGACAGGTCGCGGCTCACCTCGGCGACGAGCTCGCCGAGGCTCTGCTGCTCGGCCTGCTGGTCCGCCGACGTCGGCACGGGCTGCGGCGTGGCCGCGAGGCCCGGGTCGGGGCCGCTGCCCGTCGTGTGCCGACCGGTGCCCGCCGCGGCGAACGGGTCAGGGGTGTACGACATCGGGGCCACCTCCCGGCCGGGCGCCCGAGCCGGGCGTCGTGGGCGGGTACGACGGCGCCGGGGGAGCGCCCTCGGCCGACGTAGCGACGTCGGGGTCCTGCGCCAGGCGGTCGTTCGCGAGGCCCGGGTACGCGCCCGCCGTGCCGATGTCCGGCGCGCCCGTCGTGCCCGTGCCGCCGGTCGTGCCCGGCACGCCGGTGGTCCCGGTCGTGCCGGTCCCGCCGACGGTCCCGGTGGTCCCGGTCGTCGCGCCGGTGGTCGTGCCCGTGCCCGTGGTCGTGCCGAGCGGTGCGGCGTGAGCGCCGCGCGTCGCCGACGGCGTCGACCCGGTGCCGCCGCTCTGCGCGCGGTCGGAGCCGGTGTCCGGTGCGTCCTTCATCCCGCGCACGAGGCGCCCGACCAGCAGGCCGGCCCCGGCGGCGAGGAGGAGGAACGTCCCCGGGCGGCGCCGCGCGAAGTCCTCGACCTCGTGCAGCACCGACGCGGGCTCGCGGTCCTCGAACCACTGCGCCACCTGCCCGGTGGCGTCCCCGGCGCGCCGCACGAGGTCGGTCGCGTAGCCCGGGTCCTCGGTGCCGTCCGCCATCTGGCGGAGCTCGTCACCGAGGGACCGCAGCCCGCTCGCGAGGCGCTCCTGCTGCGTGCGCGCCTGGTCGCTGAGCTCCGTCCTCGTCTGGTCGACCAGGCCGCGGGCGCGGTCCGTGGCCTCGTGCGCGACGTCGCGCGCCTTCTCCTTCGCGTCCTGCGCGACCTCGCGTCCGGCGTCGCCCGCGTGGGACGCGGCCTCGCTCGCGCGCTGCTTCACCCCGGACGCGGCGCCGCCGCCGTCCCCGGTGCCCTGCGCCGTCCCGACACCCGGCGAACCGGGCCCCGAGCCGTACGGCACGTTCGTCTCGCTCATGGTCGGACTCCCGTCGTCGTCGCCGCTCGTGCGGCGTGACTGATGACGGAGCGGTAGCCGTGCCGGGCTCTCGCTCCGCCGGTACGGCCACCTCCTGGACCACCTCCCACGCTAGGCGCGGGCCGCGCGCACACAACTGGAACGGGGGTCGCCCCGCGGGTTGCGAGCGGACGGGGCCTTGCGACCGTGGGAGGAGGTCCAGCAGCCGGCCGCCCCCGCCGGGCCCGGCCCGGCAGCACGACGGCGCCCCCGGGCGCAGGAGGTTTCGACCATGGCCACAGGAGAGACCGGGTTCGACGACGTCACGTTCGACCTCATCTCGGTGCAGTACCACTCGCTCAAGGCCGGGCACGACTACGGCCAGTACGTGCGCGACGCCCGGAACGCGGGCAAGGAGGAGATCGCCGCGTTCTTCGAGAAGGTGATGGCGGAGGACTCCGAGCGGGCCCAGCAGTGCCACCGCTTCCTCGCCGACCTGACCCAGGACGGCACGTCCGCGACGTCCCCGCAGGGCTCCCAGCAGGGCTGATGCACCGCCGGCCGCCCGCTCGGGAGCCGGTTCGGCTCGCGAGTCGGGCGGTCCGTGGGGAGCATGGCGGTGGCGTCGAGCAGGGGCGCCGTCCGCGCGAGCGTCAGGAACACGTGATGACCTCCACCGCCCTCCCCGCCCACGTCCCCACCGCCGGGTCGGCGACCACCACCGGCCCGGCGGACGAGCCCGCGCCCGGAGCCTCGCCGGCACGGGGGTCGGGCCGCCTGCCGCGGCCCCGTCCGCGGGGCCCGTTGAGCGCCGCGCTCCTCGCCGCGCTCGTCGAGCCCCCCGGTGCGGCCGACCGCCTGCGCCCGCTCGAGGACGCCGTCGGGCCGGCGCTCGACGCCGCGGCCGTGACGATCCTGCGCGACGAGGACGTCCAGCTCACCCTCACCCTCCTCTACGAGCTCCACTACCGCGGGGTCGAGGGCGTCGACGACGACTGGGAGTGGGACCCGGCGCTGCTCGCGGTGCGGGCACGTCTCGAGGCCCCGTTCGAGGCCGCGGTGCGCGAGCGCGCCGGCCGGCCGGCGTGCGACGCGACCGACGCGGCGGGCGTCGCGCGACGGCTGTTCGAGCTCGCGGCGGCCGACGACGGCCCGAGCCTGTCGCGGTACGTCGCCAAGCGCGCCGACGCGGGGCAGGCGCGCGAGCTCCTCGCGCTGAAGTCCCTCTACCAGCTCAAGGAGGCCGACCCGCACACGTGGGCGGTCCCGCGGCTCGCGGGCGTGCCGAAGGCGGCGCTCGTGGAGATCCAGGCGGACGAGTACGGCGGCGGTCGGCCCGGCCGCATGCACGCCGAGCTGTTCGCGCAGGCGATGCGCGGCGTCGGGCTCGACGACACGTACGGCCGCTACGTCGACGCCGTGCCCGCGGTCGTGCTCGCGGCCCTGAACACGATGTCGCTCTTCGGCCTGCACCGGCGCCTGCGGGGCGCGATCGTCGGCCACCTCGCCGCGTTCGAGATGACGTCGTCGGTGCCGAGCCGCCTGTACGGCAACGGCTTCCGCCGCCTCGGGCACGACGCGGACACCACCTGGTACTTCGACGAGCACGTCGAGGCGGACGCGGTGCACGAGCAGATCGCGGCGCGCGACCTCGCGGGGCGCCTCGTCGAGCAGGAGCCCGCGCTGCGCGACGACGTCCTGCTCGGCGCGGCCGCGTGCCTGGCCGTGGAGGGCGACGTGGCCGCCCACGCGCTCGAGCGCTGGCAGCAGGGCGCGTCGGCGCTGCGCGTGCCGCTCGCCCCCGCCGTCGAGCCGCAGCAGGGCACCGGCCCCGCCGCGGCGCAGGAGGGCGACGCGCCGCGTGGCTGACGTGACCTACGTGCTGCCGCTGCGCCGCGAGCAGCCCGACGAGCCGGCGACGACCGAGCTGTCCGCGTACCTGCACGACCTCGCGCGCCACGTCGAGGTCGTCGTGGCGGACGGGTCGCCCGGTCCCGTCCGCGACCGCCACGCCGCCGCGTGGGGCGGCGCGGCGCGCACCGTCGCCGTCGGCCCGCCGCCCCCGGGCTGCAACGGGAAGGTGGTGGGCGTCCTCGCCGCCCTGGCCGCGACGACCGCGCCGCGCGTCGTCGTGGCGGACGACGACGTGCGCTGGGACGCCGCGACGCTCGACCGGGCGCTCGCGGCGCTCGACGACGCCGACGCCGTCGTGCCGCAGAACGTGTTCGACCCGCTGCCGTGGCACGCGCGCTGGGACACCGCGCGCTCGCTCGTGAACCGCGCGCTCGGTCACGACTGGGCGGGCACGGTGGTGCTGCGGCGCGACGCGCTCGGCCCGGCGGGGTACGACGCCCGCGTGCTGTTCGAGAACCTCGAGCTGGAGCGCACCGTGCGCGCCCGCGGCGGGACGGTCGTGCACCGTCCCGACCTCCTCGTGGCCCGGCGCCCGCCGCCGACGCGGAAGTTCGTCGAGCAGCGCGTGCGCCAGGCGTACGACTCGTTCGCGCAGCCCGTGCGGCTCGCCGCGGAGCTCGCGCTCGCCCCGCTCCTCGGCGCGTGCGTCGCGGGTGCGGTGCGGTGCCGCGGGCCGGTGCGCGCGGCGTGGCTGGGGACGCTGGTGGCGCTGCTCGCGGGCGTCGTCGCGCTCGCCGAGGCGGGACGACGGCGTGCCGGGGGCGGCGCGGCGTGGCCCGCGTCGTCGGCGCTGTGGGCCCCCGCGTGGTTGGTCGAACGGGCGGTGTGCGTGTGGGTCGCGATCGCCTGGCGTGCGCACGGCGGCGTGCCGTACGCCGGCACGCGGATCCGCCGGGCCGCGCACCCGACGGCGGCGCTGCGCGCCGCGACGACGCGGGCGGTGGCCGCATGACGGGCGCCGGGGGTGCGTCGCGCGAGGACTCCCGGGCGGGGTCGCGGGCGGAGGAGGTCACCGTCACGGCGTGCCCGGACGGGCCGCTCCTCGTGCGTGGTCCCGCGCGGCTCGTCGACCAGCAGGGTCGTGAGATCGAGCGGCACCGCGCGACCGTCGCCCTGTGCCGCTGCGGCGGCACGGCCATCCCGCCGTGGTGCGACGGGACGCACAAGGTGAACGGCTACCGCAGCGGCGAGCCCGACGACGGGGCGCGCGGGACCGCCAGCGACGGCGGGACGGGCGCGTAGAACCAGCCGTGGAACGCGGCGCGCGCCGGCTGGGGCAGGACGCGGGCGACCGCCAGCATGGCCTTGCCCTGGACGCCGTGGACGACCTCGGGCCGGCCGTGGACGAGCGCGTCCACGGCCTGCCGCGCCACGGCGGCGGCGCTCGGCTTCGGCAGGCGCCCCACGTGCGTGCGCTCCATGCCGGCCTCCCGGAAGAACGGCGTCCGGGTGGGCCCGGGTAGGAGCGCGGTGACCGTCACGCCCGTGCCGGCGAGCTCGCCGCGCAACGACCATGCGAACGACCGCAGGAACGCCTTCGACGCCGCATAGGTCGCGAAGTGCGGCGCCGGCATCTCGCCGGCGACGGACGCCGTGACGAGCAGCCGCCCGTGCCCCTCGGCGAGGAGGTCGGGCAGCAGCAGGTGCGTGAGGTGCGCGACCGAGCGCACGTTGAGGTCCACGAGCCGCAGCTGCGCCTCGAGCGGGGTGCACGCGTACGCGCCGTGCACCCCGACGCCCGCGTTGAGGACGACGGTCGAGACGCCGAGCTCGCGCGCCCGCCGGGCGGTGGCCTCGACGCCGCGCGGCGTCGTGAGGTCGACCGTGAGGCCCTCGTGCGTCCCGCCGTGCGCGGCCAGATCGCCCACGGTCGCGTCGACGTCGCGGTCGGCGACGACCAGGACGTCGTGCCCCCGCCGGGCGAGCTCGTGCGCGAGCGCGCGGCCGATGCCGCTCGTCGCGCCCGTCACGAGCGCGGTCGCGCGGTCCCGCACGACCGCCGGGGGACGCGGCGTCACGGGAGGTCCGGGGCGTTGTCGTCGCCGAGCGCGACCTCGGCGGGCGGCTCGCGCAGCGCCTGGGCCAGGTGGCCGCCGAGGAACGCGCTCGCCCCGGCGAGCCCGTAGGCGGCGAGCGACACGGCGACGCCCGACCGGCGCCGGCCGCCGCGGCGCAGCAGCCACGACGCGCCGTAGAGCAGCGAGACGCCGGAGTTGAGCGCGGCATGGACCGCGCCGACACGGCGCGCGCGGCGGTCGACGTCGAGGTAGTCGGCGAGGCCCGTGAGCGCGGTCGGCGCGACCGCGAGCACGCCGAGCCCGACGAGGCGCTGCGCCGCGGGCGCGCTGCGCTCGCCCCCGACGAGGTCGAGCACGGCGGCGCTCGTCCACAGACCGACGGGCACGTCGGTGAGGGTCGCGTGCAGGGCGTGGCCGAGCGAGCGGCCGTGCAGCTCCTCGCGCAGCCGTCCGTGCGAGGGGACGAGGGCGAGCGCGACGCCGCGCACGGTGCCGGAGAGCCCGTCGAGCGCGGGGGAGTCCTCGAGCCGCCGGGCGAGGCGCAGGAGGACGGGGGAGTCGTCGTCGCGGGCGGCGGTGCCGGGGGCGTCGGGCATGGTGGCTCCTCAGGTCTCGTCGAGCTCCCGTTCTCGAAGCTGCGTCGACCGTAGGCACGTTCGCGCGCGCTCGCGCGCGTGGGCCCGGACGCACGTCGCCCTCGTCCCGGCGGGCCCGGACGAGGGCGGTTCGCCGCGGGGCAGGCGTGCGGCGGTCTTCTTCACCGGCTGCCCCGCGACGGGCACCACGCTAGGGGCTCGGCTCCCTCGGCGGCCTTCCCCGCCGGGGGTGAAATCCGGCGTGTCGTGGTCCGGCCGCCCCAGATGCGACCGGCGGCGGACGGCCACAGGGTGGGAGGACGCTCGACGCGTCGAGAACGGGGCGCGTGCCGTGGTCCTCCCGTGCACGCTCGTGCCCGGGAGGCGACCTCCCGAGGGAGAGACCATGTTCTTCCACCGTCAAGAGCTCCAGCACCAGGCCACGCCGGACCGCCCGGACGCCGTCTACGCCCGCAAGCTCCAGGAGGTGCTGGGCGGGCAGTACGGCGAGATCACCGTGGCCATGCAGTACGGCTTCCAGTCCTGGAACGCCCACATCCCCGGCAAGTACCGCGACCTGCTCTACGGCATCGGTGCCGAGGAGTTCGGGCACGTCGAGATGCTCGCGACGATGATCGCGCAGCTCCTCGAGAAGGCGCCCGTCGGCGCCGTCGAGGGAGCGGTCCAGAACGACCCGACCGTGGCGGCGATCATCGGCGGCACGGACCCGCAGCACGCGATCGTCGCGGGGGCCGGCGCACGGCCCGTCGACTCGAACGGCAACCCCTGGTCGGCCGGGTACGTGACCGCGAGCGGGAACCTGCTCGCCGACTTCACGGCCAACGCCAACGCCGAGATGCAGGGCCGCGTGCAGGTGGCGCGGCTCTACCACATGACCGACGACGCCGGGGTGAAGGACCTCCTGGCGTTCCTGCTCGCGCGCGACACGATGCACCAGAACCAGTGGCTCGCGGCGGCGCAGGAGCTGCGCGACGAGGGCGTCGAGGAGCTCCCGGTGCCCAGCACGTTCCCGCTGTCGAAGGAGGACCGCGACGTGTCCTACCAGTACATCAACTTCTCCGACGGCGTGCACGCGTCCGAGGGGCGCTGGGCGAGCGGCCCGACCCCCGACGGCAAGGGCGAGTTCACCTACGTCGCCGAGCCGCCCGCGGGCGTCCCGATGCCGCCGCCCACGACGCCGGACGAGCGCTTCCACGGCACGACCGGGAAGCCCTCGACGCTCGAGAAGGCGAAGGGCGCCGTCAAGGACGCCCTGCACAAGGACTGAGAGGGGAGGCCGACATGACCGCCGCATCCGCACCACGGGACGCCGCGCGGGCCGACCGCCCGGCGCGGGGCGTCCACCAGTACCTGGCGCTCGTCATCGGGATCGTCTACCTGCTGGTGGGCGTCGTCGGGTTCGCCGTCACGGGGTTCGACGGGTGGACCGTGCACGACCACTCGCAGACCCTGCTGGTCTTCGCGATCAACCCGCTGCACAACGTCGTCCACCTCGTCATCGGCCTCCTCGGCGTGCTGCTGTGGAGCCGGTCGTCGAGCGCCCGGACGTACGGCTGGATCCTCGCGATCGGCTACGGGGCCGCGTTCGTCTACGGGCTGGTCGTCGTGAACGACCCGGAGGCGAACGTCCTCAACATCAACGGCGCGGACAACGTGCTGCACGCGGTGAGCGCGGCCGCGGGCCTCGCCATCGCGCTGTGGCCGGCGCGCCGGGAGACCGGTCCCGCGACGCCGACCACGAGGACGGTCGCGTGACCGACACCCCGGTCGACCTGACGGCGAGCGAGACCGGGCGCGTCCTGCGGGACGTGCTCGGTCCGCTCGTCGCCCAGGGCGCCATCGTGCGGCGTCCCCGCGCGACCGCCTGGGCGGAGCGACGCCAGGTCGACCGCACGTCGCGCCGGGTGCTCGAGCGGCTGCGCGCCCGGTACGACGGCGCGCCGCTCGTCGTGCGCCTCGGGGGCCGGCGGCTCGTGCTCGCCACGCGGCCCGAGCACGTCGAGCGCGTCCTCGCGGGCTCGCCCGATCCCTTCACGCCGGCGTCCTGGGAGAAGCGGGGCGCGCTCGCCCACTTCCAGCCGGACGGCGTGCTGATCTCGCCGCTCCCGGAGCGGCTGGTGCGCCGCCCGTACAACGAGGCGGCGCTCGACATGTCCGAGCCCGTGCACCGCGACGGGGACGCGTTCGTCGCCGCGGTCGAGCGCGAGACCCGCGCGCTCGTCGCGACCGTCGAGGCGTCGGGCCGGCTGGACTGGGACACGTTCGCCGCGTCGTGGTGGCGCACCGTGCGGACGGTCGTCCTCGGCCGGGCGGCGCGCGACGACGAGCGCCTCGTCGCGATCCTCGACGCGCTGCGGCGCGACGGGAACTGGTCGTGGTTCCGGCCGCGCCGACCCTGGCTCCGCGCCGCCCTGGAACGGCGGATCGCCGAGCACGTCGCCGTCGCCGAGCCGGGGACCCTCGCGGCGCGCGGCCGCGACACCGGCGGGGCGGACGCCGTGCGCCGGCAGATCCCGCACTGGCTCTTCGCGTTCGACGCGGCGGGCGCCGCGACGTTCCGCGCGCTCGCGGTCGCCGCGGCGCGGCCCACCGTGCGCGACCGGCTGCTCGCGGAGCCGACGACCGCCGGGGAGGGTCCGGCCGTCCTCCCGTACGCCCGCGGGTGCGTGCTCGAGTCCGTCCGGCTGTGGCCGACGACGCTCGCGATCCTGCGCGACGCGACGGCCCCCGTGCGCTGGGGCGCGCGCACCTTCCCGGCGGGCACCGGGTTCGTCGTGCTCAGCGCGTTCTTCCACCGGGACGCGGACCGCCTGTCGTTCGCCGACGCGTTCACGCCCGAGGCGTGGCTCGACGGCCGGGCCGACGCCGACTGGGGCCTCGTCCCGTTCAGCGGCGGTCCCGTGTCGTGCCCCGGCCGCAACGTCGTGCTGCTCCTGGCGTCGCACACGCTCGCGCGCGTCGCGCGCCTCGACCTGGCCGTCGCGCGCGGCCGCTACCTCGCCCGGGACCCGCTCCCGCCGACGATGGACCACCTCGGCCTGCGGTTCGGGCTGCGCGGCGAGACGGCCCGCCGGGAGGGCGAGCTCGCCCCGAGCGCGGCCGCCTAGACACCGCCTAGACACTGCCCAGACAGCACGAGGGCCCGGGGTGCGCCGCACCCGGGCCCTCGTGCTGCCGCGCGTCAGGCGTCGCCCGACGCCTCCCCACCCGTGCGCGGGTTGACGTTCCCTGGCTCGGCGTCCGGGTCCGCGTCCTCCGACCCCGACCCGCTCGCCTGGCGCCCCTCGCGGGGGTTGAGCGACCGGGGGTCGGCGTCCGGGTCCTCGGCGGGGTCGTAGCCGCGCTCGTCGTTCTCGCTCATGTCGGCCTCCTCGGTCGGGCTCTCGTGCTGGTCTCGCGCCCCGGACGGGCGGCGCGTCCTGCCACCGTCGCACGACCTCCCGGCGCTCGCAGGCCTGGGGATGCCTGGCCGCCGACCCGCTCGTAGCCTGGGGGGGCGGCGGGCGTGACCGGCAGGTCCCGTCCGTCACGGAGAGTCGAGAAGGGGCCCCGCCGGCACGACGCCAGTCCAGGAGGTCCCGATGCCCGACGCGCCCAGCACGCTCGGCACGCTGCCCCGCCTGCGGAGCCTCGCGGAGGTCGCCGGGCTCGTGGAGGTGGTGCGCCCCCTCTACGTGCGGTTCAGCGGCGGTCCGGAGCAGGACGCCGAGAGCGTGAGCCGCGACCACGAGAGCGGGTGCCTGCTGCCCGGTCTCAGCGTCAACCCGCTGACGCCCGAGCCGTGGTGGGACCGCCCGGTGGAGCACTGGGTGGCGCGCCAGCTCTGCCAGTACGCGCACCTCATGACGCCGGAGCGCTTCCCGTGGCTCCTCACGGGCGAGGTCGCGGGGCGCGGCCCGGACAGCGAGCCGCTCCTCGTGGACGTCGTGCCGGCCGCGTCGCTCGACCCGCGGGTCGTCGAGGAGGCGGGCCGGCTCTACCGGGAGGCGTTCGACGCGGGCGACGACGGCACGTGAGGAGCGGCGCCGTCACGCGAGCCCGGGTCGCGTGCGGACGCGCGCGGCCGGGATCTCCCGGGGCCGCGTCGCCGTGTACCACCCGGCCACGAGGAGCACCATGAGCGCGACGTCCACGACGTCGCCCGCGTAGTACATGAGCTGCGCGCCCGTGCGCGCGTCGGTGGGGGAGACGCCCGCCGGCGGGTGCGCGTAGAGCCACTTCGCGAGCACGGAGTGCGCGGCGACGAAGGCGACGAGCACGCCCGCGCGCACCCGGAAGGACGCGCGGGACGGGTGCGGGTCCGGTCCGACGAGCGACGCGGTGAACAACCAGCCCGCGAGCAGGACGTGCGCGTGCACGACCACGCCCACGACGGCGGAGGAGTGGGCGAGGTGGAAGAGCCCTGTCGTGTACAGGAGCCAGAGCCCGCTCGCGTCGAGCAGTCCGGCCACCACGGGGTGGCCGACGACGCGCGGCACGGGGGAGCGCAGCACCGCGCTGACGCGACGCGCCCGGGCGGGCGGCAGCGCGCGCAGGAGCAGCGAGACGGGCGCGGCGAGCACGAGGAGCAGCGGCGCCAGCATCCCCAGCAGGACGTGCCCGGCCATGTGGGCCGTGAAGCTCGACCGCGACGCCTCCGCGAGCGGACCGACGGTCGCGACGCCCGCGCACGCGAGCCCTGCGTACCAGGACAGCGTGCGCCGCACGGGCCAGGGGCTGCGCGACCGGGCCGCCCGCAGCCCGGCGGCGTAGGCGGTGGCGCCCACGGCGAGCGCGACGACCGCGACGACCGTCAGCAGGGCGGGCCCGCCGGTCGCGACGTGGTCGTGCGGGGGCATCACGCGGTCCCGGGGGCGTCCGCACGGGCGGGCCGCGCGCGGCGCAGGACGACCAGCCCGACGAGGAGCGCGACGACCGCCGTGCCGATCCACACGACGTCGTACACCAGGAGGTCGACGCCGTACCGGATCTGGTGGATCCCGAGGATCTTGTGGTTGAGGACGCCGTCCAGGAGCTGGAAGCCCCCGACGCCGACGACCACGGCCCCGACCCAGCGCGACCACGACACCTCCGTGCGGCGGCGCACGTCGGCGAGCAGGAACAGCCCCCAGACGGTGACGAACCAGCCCACCGCGTGGAAGACGCCGTCGGCGGCGAGCGCCACCTGGGTCGTCGACAGGTCGTAGAAGTGGTGCCACTGCAGCCCCAGGTGGAACACGAACAGGTCGATGATCGACGCCGCGATCCCCGCGCCGAACAGGACGCCCGACAGGACGGTCCGGCGGTCGTGCGCGCGCGCCGCGTCGGCCGGGCCGTTCACGAGCGGCCCGGGTCGTCGTCGGCGGGGTCCGGCGCGTCCTCGACGACGAGCGCGCGCAGGAGGGACTCGGCGACCTCGCGCGGGCTCACGTTCCGGTGCCGGGCCGCCGAGTCGACGATGCGGCGGGCCTCGTCGGCGGAGCACTGGTTGGTCTGCATGATCGCGCCGACGGCGCGCTCCGTGGCGACGGCGTCGGACATGTCCCGGTAGAAGCCCGCGGTCGAGTCCTCGAGCACCACCAGCTCGAGCCGCAGCCCGACCGCGGACGCCACGAGCTGGGCGTACGCGTCGGCGGCGGTCATGAGCTCCGGCGTCCACGGATCGGGTGCGCGCGAGTACAGGTTGAGCGCGACGGCGACGTCCGCGGTGACGATCGCGGGGACGGCGACCGAGGAGACGAAGCCCTCCTCGGCGCACTGTCGTGCCCAGCGCTCCCAGCCGACGGACTCCTCGACGGACGGCACGAGCCGGGAGCCGCCGTCCTCCATCGCGTCGACGCAGGGGCCGGCGTCGTCGAGCGCCTCGGCCTGGTCGCAGCGCGCCGCGGCGTCGGTGCTGCTGCCCGCGCGCACGCTCACGCCGGCCTGGCGCACCGTGATGCTGACCTCGAGGCCGTGGCCGAGGATCGTCGCGGCCCGGTCCGCGAGCTCCTGCGGGAAGCTGGCGATGCCCATCGTGCCCTCCTGGAGGTCGGCGCCCGCGCCCACGCGGGCAGGTCCTCACGCTACGGCGGGTGCCTCCCGCTCGCGCGCACTCGCGCCGGGGTGCGCGAGCGGTTGCCAGTGCGGGGCGCGCGACTAGCGTCGCCTCATGGTGACCGTCACTCGGGCCGTGCGATGCCCCTCCGACGCGGTGCTCGGCGTCCTCGCGGACGGCTGGTCGTACTCGACGTGGGTCGTCGGGACGGCACGCATCCGTGCCGTCGACGACACGTGGCCCGCGCCCGGGTCGCGGATCCTGCACTCGGTCGGGCTGTGGCCCGCGCTGCTCGACGACGAGACGGTCGTGCGCGCCTGGGACCCGGACCGGGGGATCGACCTCCAGGCGCGCGGCTGGCCCGCGGGCGAGGCGCGCGTGCGGATCGAGGCGCGCCCGACGGAGCAGGGCTGCACCGTGCGGATCACGGAGGACGCCGAGAAGGGTCCGGGCACGCTCGTGCCCCGACCGGTGCGCAGCGCGGTGATCGGCCCCCGGAACGTCGAGGCCCTGCGCCGGCTCGCGTACCTCGCGGAGCGCCGGACCCCGTAGCGCGGCAGCACCGTGCCCGCGGCGCCCCCGCGTCAGGGGTCGCGCAGCAGCCGTGCCCACGCGGTGCGCACGAGCGCGCGGCGCAGCGACCCGCGCGGTCCGTCGGCGGCGAGCGCGGCCCGCGCCGCGTTCCACCCGCACGCCCCGTGGACCCCGCCGCCGGGATGGGCGGAGGCGCTCGCGAGGTAGAGCGACGCGACGGGCGTCTCGGGGCGGCCGAGGCCGGGCGTCGGGCGCAGGAAGAGCTCCTGGTGGACGGCCGACGTGCCGCCGTTGATCGCCCCGCCCGCGAGGTTCGCGTCGGCCGCCTCCAGGTCGGCCGGGGTCTGCACGAAGCGACCCACGACCGTGTCGGCGAAGCCGGGCGCGACCCGCTCGACCGCGTCCTCCACGCGGCGCACCTCGTCCGTGACGCGCTCGCGCGTCCACGGCACGCCGTGCGGCACGTGCGTGTAGGCCCACGCCGACTCGGTGCCCGCGGGCGACCGCGTGGGGTCCGACGTCGTCATCTGCCCGAGGACGAGGAACGGCCGCTCGGGGACGTGGCCGCGCGAGAGCGAGGCCGCGACGTCGACGAACCCCGCCCGGTCGACGCCGAGGTGCACCGTGCCCGCACCGCGCGCCCCGGGCGCGGTCCACGGGACGGGCCGGTCGAGCGCCCAGCTCACCTTCACCGTCGGGTGGTCCCACTGGAACCGGCCGAGGTCGCGCACGAGCCGCGCCGGGAGCCGGTCGGCGCCGACGAGGTCGAGGTAGAGCGCGGGCGCGCTGACGTCGGCGAGCACGGCGTGGCGGGCGCGCACGTGCCGCCCGTCGGCCGTGCTCACGCCGACCGCGCGACCGCGCACCACGTGCACGCGCTCGACCCGCGCGCCCGTGACGACGTCGCCCCCGCGGTCGCGCAGCCGCGAGACGAGCGCGTCGGGGAGCCGGCCGGCACCCCCGGTCGGGACGGGGAAGCCCACGTCCTGGCCGAGCATGGCGAGCAGCCAGCCGAACACGCCGCTGCCCGCGGCGTCGGGCGGGACGTCGGCGTGCATCGCGTTGCCGGTGAGCAGCAGGCCGCCCCCCTCGCCTCGGAACGTCTCGTCGGCCAGGCGGCGCACGGGCAGGACGGCGAGCCGGGCGAGGTCGAGCGTGCCCGTCGCGCCGAGCCGGCGCAGCACGCGCAGCACCGGCCCGGCCGCCGGGAGCGGGCTGAACAGCGCGTCGAGGAGCGGGTCGCGCACGCGGTCCCAGCCCGCCACGAGCTCGAGCCACGCGTCGCCGTCGCCGGGCGCGACCTCGTCGAGCCCGGCGGCGGTGTCCTCGGCGCGGGCGCGCAGGACGGCGGCACCGCCGTCGTCGAGGGCGTGCGCGAGGACGTCCGGGGCGCGGGACCACGTGAGGCCGTGCTCCTCGAGGTGCAGGCCCCGGATCACGGGCGACCCCGCCGCGAGCGGGTAGAACGCGCTGAAGAGGTCCGTCTCGTACCCCGGCGCCGCGACCTCGGCGGAGCGGACCGCGCCGCCGTACGTCTCCTGCGCCTCGAGGACGAGCACGTCCCACCCGGCGTCGGCGAGCGCGTTCGCGGCGACGAGGCCGTTGGGCCCCGCCCCGACCACGACGGCGTCGACGGTGGTCAGGCCCACGGGTCGAGCACGACCTTGATGCAGCCGTCCTCCTTGCGCTGGAACGTGCGGTACGCGTCGGGCGCCGACTCGAGCGGCAGCCGGTGCGTGCGCAGGTCCAGCACGCCGAGCGGGTCGGAGACGTCGGCGGCGAGGGGGAGGACGTCGTCGGTCCAGCGGCGCACGTTCGCCTGGCCCATGCGCAGCGTCACCTGCTTGTCGAAGAGCTGCATCATGGGCAGCGGGTCCTTCGCCCCGCCGTAGACGCCGGAGATCGAGATCGTGCCGCCGCGGCGGACGAGGTCGATCGCGGTGTAGAGGGCCGCGAGGCGATCGGTCGCGGCGCGCTCGGTGAGGGGCGCGGCGAGCGCGTCGGGCAGGACGCCGACGACCTTCTGGGTGGCCTCGGCGACGGGGGAGCCGTGCGCCTCCATCCCGACGGCGTCGATGACGGAGTCCGCGCCGCGGCCCGACGTGAGGTCGCGCACCGCGCCGACGAGGTCGTCGACCGCCGACGGGTCGAGGGTCTCGACGCCGTGGCGCTCGGCCATCGCGCGCCGCTCCGGCACGCGCTCGATCCCGACGACGCGGGACGCGCCACGGTGCAGCGCGATCCGCGCGGACATCTGCCCGATCGGGCCGAGCCCCAGCACCACGACCGTGCCGCCGGGCGGCACGTCGGCGTACTCGACGGCCTGCCACGCGGTGGGCACGACGTCGGAGAGGTAGAGGTAGCGCTCGTCCGGGGTGCCGTCGTCGGGCACGACGACCGGCCCGTACTGGGCCTGCGGCACGCGCAGGTACTGGGCCTGCCCGCCGGGCACCTGGCCGTAGAGCTTGGTGTACCCGAAGAGCGCGGCGCCCTTGTCCTGCGAGCGGACCTGCGTCGTCTCGCACTGGGTCTGCAGCCCACGCTCGCACATCCAGCAGTGCCCGCACGCGATGTTGAACGGGACGACGACGCGGTCGCCGACCCGGAGGTTCCCCGCCTCGGGCCCGACCTCCTCGACGACGCCCATGGCCTCGTGGCCCAGGACGTCGCCGGAGTCGAGGAACATCCCGAGCACCCCGTACAGGTGCAGGTCGGAGCCGCAGATCGCGGTCGACGTGACGCGCACGATCGCGTCCGTGGGCTGCTCGATCCGGGGGTCGGGCACGTCCTCGACGCTCACCTTCTCGCGTCCCTGCCAGGTCAGTGCTCGCATGGTGCTGCCGTCCTTCCGTGGGTGGTGCGTGTGCGTGGTGCGTGGTGCGTGCGTGGTGGGGACCGCGGGCTCAGCCCTTGCTCCCCGTCGTCGCCACCCCCTCGACGAAGTGCCGCTGGCCGAGGAAGAAGAGGAGGATCATCGGGAGGGTCGTGATGACGGAGGCCGTGACGACGACCTCCCACTGCGACTCGCCGCCGGGGCCGAACTGGTCGATGAGCGCCTTGAGGCCGCGCGGGATGGTGAACGTCGAGGAGTCCTGCAGGTAGATGAGCGGGCGCATGAGGTCCGTCCAGGCCGCCTGGGCCTCGAAGAGGAGCGTCAGGACGAGGGCGGGCCGGCACAGCGGCACCGCGATGCGCCAGAACATCTGCCAGTTGTTCGCGCCGTCGAGGCGCGCGGCCTCGAACGGCTCGCGCGGCAGGCCGAGGAAGAACTGCCGCAGCAGGAACACGTAGAACGCGCTCGCGAACAGGTTCCCCGCCCACAGCGGCACGTTCGTCCCCACGAGCCCGAGCTGGTTCCAGATGAGGAACGTGGGGATCATCGTCACGGCGCCCGGCAGCATCATGGTCGCGAGCACGAGCGCGAACAGGGCGCCGCGGCCGCGGAAGCGGAAGAACGCGAAGCCCCACGCGACGAGCGCGCTCGACACCGTGACGAGGCCCGCGGCGAGCACGGTGACGACGACGGTGTTCCCGAGCCACAGCGCGAGCGGTGCCTCTTGCCAGACGGTCACGTAGTTGTCGAGCGTGAACGTGCGCGGCACGAGCCGGTTGTCGAACACCTCGGCGCGCGGCTTGAACGACGCGGAGAGCAGCCACAGCAGCGGGTACACGAACGCGACCGTGGCGAGCACGAGGGCGGCGAGCACGACGGCGCGCAGCCACCGGCGGCGCGGCCCGCGCCCGGCGCCGCGCGTCCGGGCGGGGGGCGGCGGGCCCTGCGCCTCGGGCGCGCCCGTCGCCGGGTCCGGCGCGGCGCCCGGGCCGCTCACGGCGGGGCGGGGGAACGAGGGCGCGGTGGTCATCGCTGCTCCCCCTCGTAGTAGACGAGCCGTCGGGACACGACGAGCTGGACGAGCGTGACGAGCATGATGACGACGAACAGCAGCCACGCGAGCGCCGACGCGTACCCCATGTGGAGCTCCTGGAACCCCTCCTGGAAGAGGTAGATCACGTAGAACAGCGCGGCGTCGTTGCGGTAGGTGGAGTTGCCGGCGCCGAAGTAGGCCGAGTACGCCTCGGTGAACATCTGGAACCCGGCGATGGTGTTGATCACGACGACGAAGAACAGCGCGCCGCTGATCATCGGCACCGTGACGGCGCGCGTGCGGCGCCAGAACCCCGCCCCGTCGACGCGCGCGGCGTCGTACAGGTCGGTCGGCACGTTGCGCAGGGCCGCGAGCAGGATGATCACGGCCGAGCCGACGGTCCAGAGGCTGATGAGCACGAGCCCGGGCTTGATCCAGGCCTGGTCGGTCGTCCACGACGGTCCCTGGACGCCGAACCAGGACAGGACCTGGTTGACGACGCCGTACTGGCCGTTGAACAGCAGCAGGAGCAGCACGCCGACGGCGACCGGCGGCGTCATCTTGGGGATGAAGAACGCGGTGCGGAAGAAGCCTGCCGACCGGCCCGCCTGGTTGAGGAGCAGCGCGAGCGCGAGCGCGACGACCGTGTAGAGGGGCACCTGGACGACCGTGTACACGAGCGTGTTCCACAGCGACAGCGCGACCTTCGGGTCCTCCGCCATCTCGCGGTAGTTGTCGAGACCGACGAACGTCGGGTCGTTGATGACGTCGTAGTCCGTGAGCGACAGGTAGGCGCTGTAGAGGATCGGCCACGCCGTGAACACGAGGAACCCGACGATCCACGGGCTGATGAAGCGCAGCGCCGCGTTGCGCTCCCGCCGCGCGGACGCGCTCAGGCGCGGGCGGCGACCGCCCGGCGCCGTGCGGTGGCCGTCCGACGCCGGGGGAGGGGTCGGCAGGGTCGGCGCGACGTCGGCCGCCGCCACCTCAGTCCTCCTCGTCCCACCGCGCCCAGGCGTCGTCGAGCGCCTTCTGCGCCTCGTCCTGGGCCTGCGCGAGCGCCTCGGCCGGCTCCTGCTGGCCGTTGAGGACGCGGTTCACCGCGTCCTGCCAGGCGGTCTCGAACTCGTTGTCCGCGGGGTTCGCCGGGAGCGCGAAGGTCGCGTCGTTCGCCTCGTACATCGCGTCGATCGCGTCCTGCCACGGCTGGGGCGCGTCGTCGGGCACGAGGTCGTCCCGGATCTGCTGGTCCGCCTCCTCGTTGCCGGTGAGGACGCCCGTGAAGACCAGGCCGTCCTGCGCCCGCGCGTCGGCGCGCGCCTGCGCGGCCTCGACCCAGGCGCCCTTCTCCGTCATGAGGCGCGCGAACCGGCACGCCGCCGCGGGGTTCTCGCTCCCGCGCGGGACGGCCCAGGCGGAGCCGGACGCGAACGCGATCGCGTCGCCGTCGGGCGTGCGCACGGCGTCGAACGCCATGGGGGCGTCCGGGGACGACTCGTTGAGCACGTTGATGTACCACTGCTCCATCGGCATCGCGCCGAGGGCGTCGGTCGCGAACTGGTTCCCGGCGCCGAAGAAGTCGGCGGAGTCGCGGAACGTCTTGACCGCGGGGAACCCGCCCTGGGCGTCGTAGATCCCCACCGCCCACTCGAGCGACTCGACGACCTCGGGGGCGTCGAGCTGCGCGGTGCGGCCGTCCTCGGAGAGCAGGTCGGCGCCCACCGCCTTCGACCACAGCGGGAGGAACTCGGGCAGCTTCGAGTCGAACCCGATGACGCTCAGCGCCCCGCCGTCGGTGCGCAGGAGCGCCTCGTTCGCCGCCGTGACGGCCTCGCGGTCCGAGCCGTTGACGTCCTCGACGGTGAGCCCGGCCGCGGAGAGCAGGTCGGCGTTCGCCATCGTCACCTGGACCTGGTTGAACTCCGGGATCCCGTACACGCTGCCGTCGAACGTCACCTGGTCGACGGCGGTGTCCACGAACGCGTCCAGGTCGATCTCCTCGGCCGCGACGCACTCGTCGAGCGGGAGGATCGCGTCGCGCGACGCGAACGTGCCGATCTGGTCACGGTTCGCGTACACCACGTCCGGCGGGTTGCCCGACGCGACCGCCGAGAGGAAGGCCTGGATGTCGAGCTCGCCCTCCGAGAGGCGCACGTCGACGCCGTCGAGGCCCTCGACGGCGCGGTCGTAGCGGACCTCGCCGATCTCGTCACCGGTCCCGAAGCCCATGACCGAGAGCTCGCCCGAGGGCGACCCGTCGGCCGTGAAGTCGACGTCCGAGCCGTCGTCACCGGTGCCCTGCGCACAGCCCGTCAGGGCCAGTGCGGCGACCACCATGCTCGTTCCTGCGGCTGCCGCGCCGCGTCGGCGGACCATCATCTGCCTCCTCGTGGGAGCCACGGGGCGGACGGCAGGGGTGCGCGACGCCACCGTGGTGCTCGACGGCGTCGGCGTCTGGCTGCACCGACGCCGCCAGTGAAGCACCGGCTCTGCCCGCTCACACGTCGAGCCGCTGCTCGTGCCCGCTGCCCGGCGCGGGGTCGGCCGGGCGCGCGTGCGGGCTCCCGTCGGGCGGGGGACCCTCGTGCCGTGGCACGAGACGAGAGCAGGACGGGACCGACCCGGCCCGCGCCCCGGGCACCCCGGGTGGTGGAGGCGGGGACACGGGCGCGCCGCGCGGTCACGGCCGCGCAGCGGCAGTGGGTGCGCCACCCCCGGTGGTCGCTGGCGGTCAAGGGCGCGCTCGCGGCGGCCGTCGCGTGGTACGTCGGGGTGCTCGCCCCGGCCCCGTTCTCCGAGTACCCCTACTACGCCCCGCTCGGCGCGGTCGTCGCGACGACGAGCACGCTCGCGCGCTCCGTCCGCGAGTCGGCCCAGGCGATCCTCGCGATCCTCGTCGGCGCGGCGATCGCCCGGGGCGTCGACCTCGTCCTCGCCCCGAGCGCGCTGTCCGTGGCGGTCGTCGTGGGCCTCGCGCTCCTGTGCGCGGGGTGGCGGCGGTTCGGCGAGATGGGGACGTGGGCGGTGACGTCCGCCCTGTTCGTGCTCATCATCGGCAACGCCGCGAAGGTCGAGTTCGTCGGCGCGTACGCCGGTCTCGTCGTCGTGGGTGCGGGCATCGGCGTCGTCATCAACCTGCTCGTCCCCCCGCTGCCCCTCACCCCGACCGAGGAGGCCCTCGACGGGCTGCGCGACACGCTCGTCGACCAGGTCGAGGCGCTCGGCGACGGTCTCGCGGGCGAGCGCCCGCCGTCGGCGGAGGAGTGGGAGGAGCGGCGGCGCGAGGTGGAGCCCACGCTCACCCGCGCGCGCGACGCCGTCGCGCGGACCCGGGAGGCCGCGCGCGCCAACATCCGGCTGCGTCGCCACCGCGACTGGGCCGCGTCGCAGGTGCGGCGCGCGCAGGAGCTCGAGGGGTCGGCCGACGTCGTCGGGTCGCTCGTGCGGCTGCTCGTCGAGTGGGAGCGCGAGGACCGCGACGACCTCGCGCTCGGCGCGCGCCTGCGGCCGCTCGCGGCCCGCGCCCTGGACGCCTACGCCGGCGCGCTGCGGTCCGTCGGCACGGAGCCCGCCGACACGGACGCGCTCCGCGAGCTCTCCGCGCGGACGCAGGCGCTGCACGACGGCGTCCGGGCGGCGCGCCGCGAGGACGACCGCGACTACTTCGTCGCGGGCGCGGTCGTGCTCGCCCTGCGGCGCGGCGTGGCGGTGCTGACGGCCGGCTGACGCCGGGGAGGCCGCCGGGACGACGACGGCGGGCGACCGGACGTGCCGGTCGCCCGCCGTCGGGGGCGTCGCGCGGACAGGTCAGGAGGCCTGCGCGAAGGTCTGGATGCGGTCGATCTGGAGCGGCGGCTTCTTCTCGCCCGCGGTCACCGCGACCGGCAGCCGGTTCTGCGCCGGGGCGAGCGGGCACGTGACGAAGTTCGTGAACGCGCACGGGAAGGAGAAGGCGCGGTTGAGGTCGACCACGGTGTCGCCGTCCCGCTCGGTGTCGGGGACGCGCACGAGCCGGCCGTTGCCGTAGGTCTCCTTGCCGCTCGTGGTGTCGGTGAAGTGCGCGTTGCCGCGCTCGATGCCCGTGTCGTCGTCCGGGCGCCCGGCGACGAGGAGCGTGTGCTCCGTCCCGTCCAGGGTGAACGTCACGGTGCCGATCACGCGCTGCTCCTCGAACACCCCCCGCTCCACCGTCGGGTAGTCCGACGCCTGCTCGGCCGTCCGCGTGAACCGCGCCGGGAGAACCCACCGCTCGTCGAGCGGGAACGTCTCGATGTCGTCGAGGCGCTTGCGGGCCGCCTCGCGCGGGTCGCGGACGCGCACGCCGAAGATCTGGCGGCCGGTCGCGTCGGTACGGCGGATGGTCTCGACGCGCAGGTCGCCGTAGAACGCGGGCACGAGGGAGTACTTGTGGCCGGTCGACACGGGCGTCGGCGAGGTCACGGGGGCGCCGTCGAGCGTGACCGTCTCCCCGCTGCCGTCGGGCGTGTACACGACCTCGTCGTCCTGGACCGACCAGGTGCCGGGCACGCCCTCGACCTGCAGCGGCTCGTCGCCCGTCAGCCAGTCCTGGCTGACCATGGACATCCACCCGTAGGGGCTCGTCAGCTCGTCGATCCGGGCGCGGTGCCACTGCTCCCACTCCTGGCGGTACTCGGCGCTCACTGCGGGCATGTCGGTCCTCTCGTCGATGTTTCGGGTCACGGGTCGGGTCACAGGTCGGGACAGGGTCGGGGCGCAGGTCAGGGCACGCGCGTCGCGCGCTCCACGAACGCGCACACCTGCGCGAACGAGTCGGCGTCGGCGAACGCGTTGCCCGCGGGGGTCCCGCCGGCCGACAGCTCGATGCCGGAGACGGGGTGGCGCGTCGGGCCCTGCGGGACGGGGAGGTGCGGCAGGGCGATCGAGTGCCCCGCGTCGGGGTAGTCGAGCAGCAGCGTCTCGTGGGCGTGGCCCGCGGCGCGCAGCGTCTCGACGACCTGGCGGGCGTACATGCTCGAGGGCCACAGGCCGTCGGCCATGCCGGAGACGCACGCGACGGGGCCCGCGACGCGCTCGACGGGGATGCGCGACGCGGCGGCGAACCGGCGGTCGCGCAGGCCGTCGACGTAGACGTCGCGGTACCGGTCCGGGGGCGGCCCGCCGGTCCACGGCTGCCACGTCACGCCGGGGTTGTCCTGCCACAGGTGCGGGAGCGGCTCGCCGTCGAGCGTCCACGTGGGGGAGTCCCACCCCTGCGCGGGGTCCGCGGCGCCCTGGGAGCCGTGCACGTGGGCCCCGGGCACGTAGGCGACGACGGCGCCCACCAGGCCGGGGTAGGTGGCGCCCAGCAGGAGCGCGAGCTCGCCGCCCCGCGACTGGCCGCTCACCACGACGACGCCCGCGCGCGGCGCGAGCTCGCGGTGCACGTGGTGCAGCGCGGTCTCGAAGTACTCCAGCGGCGTTCGGGTGATGTGGTCGGGGAGGCCGGGAACGCCGAAGTAGCCGAGCGCGAGCGCCTGCACGCCGCGCGACGCGTAGAGCGCGCCGCGCTGCTCGTTGATCCCCCCGCCGGAGCCGTTGAGCACGACGATCGTCGGGTGCGGACCGTCGCCCGCCGGCACGAAGAGCGTGCCGACGAGCCCGTCCTCGCGGACCTCGCGCCGCCGCACCCCGGGCCCGGTCCAGCGCTGCACGAGGTCGGCCGTCGCGCGCTGCGTGGCGTCGGACTCGTCCCACGCCTCGAGGCGCGTGCGCAGCGGGCGCGAGACGTCGGTCGCGGCCGGCCGGCCGGGCGTCGTGCCGGGCGTCGGGTCGGGCCGCTGCGACGTGAGGAGCGCCATCCCGTCGACGCGCCCGTAGTCGCCGGTCATCGGCGGGTCGCGGTCGAGCCGGACGGTGCCTGACCGGTCCGCGCGGTAGGTCGCGCGGGCGGACCACGCGGTCCCGGCGCGGTCCGTCGTCGCGCGGACCGTGACGAGCGCGCCGGGCGCGGCGCCGCTCACCTCGATGCGGCGGGCGACGTCGAGCAGGTCGTCGGCGGGGCTGACGGTGAGCCGGAGCGTCACGGCGTGCCTCCCGTCGCCGGGGCCAGCGCGTCCCAGACGTCGCGGTCGACGACGAACGTCTCCGCGTCCGGACGGGCGCCCGGGACGCGGCCTCCGGCGCGCGTCCAGTCGTCGCCGAGGCGGTCGGCCCGGTCGGCGAGGTCCTCGGCGCCGAACGCGCGGGGGTCCAGCGCGAGCACCCAGAGACCGCGGCCCACGGCGTCGCCGCGCGCCCCGGTCAGCAGCCCGGCGAGCGCCTCCACCGTGAGACCGAGGAGGGACCCGAGCAGCCCCGCCGGGAGCAGCGCGCCGACGGCGCCCGCGTCCCGGGTGGCCTCGCCGTCGGGGCCGAGCGCCGCGCCGTCGGGCAGGGGCGTGCCCTCCCGGGCGCGGCGCCGCACGTCGGCGAGCGTGACGGCGCTCGTCGCGGCGTCCACGACGAGCGCACGACCCTGCCCGGCCCGCGGCACCGCCACGGCGAGCGGGTTCGTGCCGACCACGGGGGCGGTCCCGCCGTACGGGGCGACGGTCGCGGGGGACTGGGCGAGCGCGACCCCGACCAGCCCGTCCTCGGCGAGCGCGCGGACGTACGCGCCGACGCGCCCCGTCCCGCCCGCGTGGCGCACGGCGACCACGCCGACGCCGAGCGCGCGGGCGAGCCCTGCGGCCCGGCGGACCGCCGCGGCGAGCGCGACCGGCCCGGGGAGGTCGTACGCGTCCAGCGTCGCGGTCGCCCCGGTCACGACGGCGGACGGCGCCCCGGTCCCGGCGCGCCCCGTCGTCGTCCGCGCGCGCGCGTCCCGCAGCTCGCGGACGAGGAGCGCGAGGCCGAACTCCGGCCACCCCGACGCGTCCCCCGCGACGACGGCGCGGGCCGCGAGGTCGGCGTCGGCGGGGTCGTGGGCGGCGAGCGCCGCGCGGGCCCGGGCACGGGCGTCCGCGGCGTCGACGCGCACGGTCGAGGTGGCGGGCACGGCGGTCCTCTCGGGTGGTGGGGATGGGTCGGGTCGTGCGGGCGGGGCGGGGCGCGGGCCGTCGCGCGGAAGAGACGCTCAGTCGTCGCCGAAGAACGCCCCGGAGTCGATCGCGAGGCCCATGACGACGCTGCGACCGCGGCGGATGTGCTCGAGCTCGAGGCGAGCCGCGCGCTCGCCGTCGCCCGCGCGGAGCGCCTCGATGAGGAGCCGGTGGTCGTCGAGCGGAGGCCCGGGCTCCAGGGGCTGGCGCCCGCAGAGCCGGAACGCCCGCTCCAGGTCCTCGAGCGCGAGCTCGGTGATCGCGTGCAGCCGGGGGTTGCGCGAGTACTTCGCGACCCGGCAGTGGAACAGGTGCGACGCCGAGAGGATCGACTGCACGTCCTGCGCCTGCGGGTACGTGCCCTCGGCGATCGCCGCGAGCTCGTCGACCTCGGCCGGGCTCGCGTGGGCGGCCGCGAGGCGCGTCGCCATCGGTCCCGTCGCCTCGCGCACGTCGAGCACGTCGACGAGCGTCTTGAGGGTGACCGGGGCGACGCGGCACAGCGCGCGCGGGCGCACGTCCACGAGGCCGTCGTGGTCGAGGCGGTGCAGCGCGTCGCGCACCGGCGTGCGCGACGTCCCGAACTCGGACGCCGTCTCGGTGACGTCGATCTCCTCGCCGGGGCGCAGCTCGGTGAAGATGATCCGGCGCCGCAGCTCGTGGTAGATCCGGTCCGCGGCCGGGACGACGCTCATGCGCCGGCCCCGGGCACGCGGGACGGGTCGTGGTGGGGTGGGTTCATGCTGCCTCCTACTGACGGGACCAGGGCACGAGACGTCGTTCGAGCACCGTGACCAGGGTCGTGGAGAGGTAGCCCAGCACGGAGATGGTGACGATGCCCACGTACATCTTCGCGACGGCGAACGTCGTCCACGAGCTCCAGATGAGGTAGCCCAGGCCGTTGCGCGACCCGACGAACTCCGAGGCCGCGATGATGACGAACGCGCCGCCCACCGCGAGCTTGAGCCCGGTGAAGATGCTCGGCAGCGCGGCGGGCAGCGCGACCGTGCGCCAGCGCTGGAGCCGGCCAGCGCCGTTGGCGGTCGCCACGTCGAAGTAGATCTGCGGCGTCTGGAGCACGCCGCCCATCGCGTTGTAGAAGACGTAGAAGAACACGCCGATCGCGACGATCACGTACTTGCTCGCCTCGCCGAGGCCGAACACGAGGAGCAGCAGCGGGAAGATCGCGACCTTCGGCACGGGCAGCAGGCTCGCGAAGATCGGCCCGAGGAGCGTGCGCAGGGTCGTGACCGACCCGAGCGCGATCCCGAGGACCAGCCCGGGCACGGCGCCGAGCACGAACCCGATCGCGATGCGCGTGAGCGTGATGCCCGCGTGCTCGAAGAGCTCGCCGCTCCCGACGAGCTGCGCGAACGTCTCGGCGATCGACGACGGCGGCGGGAAGAACCGCGCGTCGAGCACGTTCGTCCGGCTCGCGAGCTCCCACACCGCGAGGAGCAGGAGCGGCGTGAAGGGCCCGACGACCCGCACGAGGCGACCCGTCCGCCGGCGGCGCAGCTCCTCGGTCAGCTCGCGCGTGATCTCGGCCGTGCGGTCGTCGGCGTCGTGGGGCGCGTCCGGGGCGCCGCCCGGCGCGGCGTGGCCGCCCGGGCGGACGGGGGCGCGCTCGTCCGTGGGGGTCGTCATGCGACCGCCTCCCGGACGCCCGCGGCGGAGCGCTCGTCCGCCCCCGCCGCGTCCTGCACCGCGGCGTCCTGTGCCTCCGCGTCCCGCAGGAGCCGCCACAGCTCGTACGTGATCTCGCCGTGGCGCGGGTCGCGGCGCAGCTCGAGGATGTCGCGCGGGCGGTCGAAGGGGACCCGCACGTCGGCGAGGATGCGCCCGGGCCGGGCGGACATGACGACGACGCGGTCCGCGAGCACGAGCGCCTCGTCGACGCTGTGCGTGATGAAGAGCACCGACCGCGAGGTCTGCGACCAGATCTTCAGCAGCTCCTGCTGCAGCACGACGCGCGTCTGCTCGTCGAGCGCGCCGAACGGCTCGTCCATGAGGAGGGTCGCGCCGTCGTCGGCCAGCGCCCGCGCGACCGACGTGCGCTGCCGCATGCCGCCCGAGAGCTGGTGCGGGTAGAAGCCGCGGAACTCCGTGAGGCCCACCATGTCCAGGAGCGGGGCGACGCGCTCGCGCCGGGCCGAGCGCCGCACACCGCGCAGGCGCAGGGGGTACTCGACGTTCTGCTCGACCGTGAGCCACGGCAGCACGCCGTGGTCCTGGAAGACGACGGACGGACGGGCCGCCATCGTCACCGTCCCGCGGTCGGCCTCCTCCAGGCCCGCGAGGATGCGCAGGAGGGTGCTCTTGCCGCACCCGGAGGGTCCGAGCACGCAGACGAACTCGTTGTCCTCGATGGTGAGCGACACGTCCTGGAGCGCGACGAGCACGTCGTCCCGGCGACGGTCGTGGAACCCCTTCCAGAGGCCCTCGACGGAGATGGCCGTCACGAGCCGAGCTCCGCGGCCCGCTCGCGCGCCTGCTCGAGGAGGTCGGCGCGGAAGATGCTCTCGACGTCCGCCTCGCCCTCGTACTCGAGCGTGCCGCGGTCGCGGAAGAACTGCTCCTGGGCGTGCACGTCCTCCCAGTCGATCTCGCCCGTCGGGTCCTGCTCCGTGAGCGCGAGCGACGTGAGCGTCTCGACCGGCAGCTCGGTGTACCGCGCGATGATCTCCTGGTTCGCCGGGTCGTCCCAGCCGCCCGCCTCGAGCTCCGCCGCGGCGCGCAGGTACGCGGCCGTGAACGCGACGACCGCGTCGGGGTGCTCGTCGACGTACTCGGTGCTGAACACCAGGGCGCCGAGCTCGGTGCCCGCGTGGTAGTCGATCGGGAGGATCTCGGACGCGATGCCCTCGCTCTCGAGCGACGACGAGATGGGCTCGATCGACCAGGCGGCGTCGACCGAGCCGCCCACGAGCGCGGGGCCCGTCTCGGGCGGGCCGACGTTGACGAGCTCGACGTCGTCGAGCGTGAGGCCGCCGGCCTCCAGCGCCTTGGCCACCGAGTAGATGCCGAAGCCGCCGTCGCCGGGGATGCCGACGCGGCTGCCGGCGACCTGCTCGATCGACGTGATGCCGGAGTCGGCCGCGACGACGAACGGGGCCGGGTTCGGCCCGCTCTCCGGCACGCGCGAGACGCTCGCGATGACCGAGAGCGACGCGCCGGCCTCGGTCGCGTTGAACAGGCCCGCGCCCCACGTCGCGCCACCGGCCGTGACGTTGTTCGTGCTGACGAGCTGGTAGGTCTCGCCCGACGTCCCGCCCTTGGCGAGGAGCTCGACGTCGACGCCCGCCTCCTCGAAGTACCCCTTGTCCTCCGCGAGGAAGAACGGCGCGTAGTCCGCGTAGGGGGAGTAGAGGAACGAGATCTGCGGCGCGGCGTCGTCCCCGCCGCCGGACGGGTCGCTCCCGCCCGCGCAGCCCGCGAGGATCCCTGCCGCCGCGACGAGCGAGATGGTGACCGACGAGCGGCGTGAGATGGCCATGAGTCCTCCTGGGGTCTGACACACGAGCAAGCGCGCCGTGATGTGCTTGCCACTATGCGCTAGTGCATCAGTTGGCCCCAGCGTGGTCCCCATCGTCTCACGTGGTGGGACGACGTAACGCGAGGGCAGGGCTCGACGGCGGATCGGCGGCCTGCCGTGGGCAGCCCGCCCGCCCGGCCTGCCGTCCTCACGGCTCGAGGACGCGCGCCTTCTGCTCCGCGAGCTCGGCGTCGGTGAGGACGCCCCGGTCCCGCAGCGCGGCGAGGTCGCGCAGCTGTGCGATGCGCACGTCCATCGCGGACGCGCCTCCGGACGCCGTCCCGCCGTGCCCGGGGTCGTGCGCCCCGCCGTGCGGCCCGACGTGCGCGCCGGACCGGTCGTCGTCGGGCAGCCCGGTCACGGCGCCGAGCACGCCGACGAGGTCGGAGTCCTGCACGCGGTAGGTCCTGCTCGACGCCGGGTGGGCGCGCCCGACGTCGTCCAGCATCTGCTGCACGAGCGCGCCCACGGGGCCGCGGACGACGAGCTCGACGTCGGGCCGGTCGTCGGGCGCCGCCGTGCGCAGCTCGACGAGGTCGAGCCCGAGCGCCGCCAGCCGCTGGAGGAGGCCGTACAGCGCGGCCTGGTCGCGGACCCGCGCCTCGAGCCGCGTGCACTCCACGGACCGGCGCACGCCGAGCTCGGCGAGGTCCGGCCCGGGCAGCACCACCGGCCCCAGCACCGTCACCTCGACCAGCGTCGTGCGGTCCATGCGTCCTTCTCCCGGCTCGCCCACGTCGGTCCAGGATGCGCGGGCACGGACCCGGGCGGGATCACCCGGCGAGGGTGGCCCGCGGCGCCCGGCGGTCGACTACCCCCGACGGGTGAGCACGCGGACGCCGGGCCGCTCCACAGTGGGAGCGTCACGGACCGCCGTGACCCGACACGAGGGGTGCCCGATGGACGGATTCTGGGACTGGTTCTGGCTCATGGTGTGGTGGTTCTTCTTCATCGCCTACCTCGTCGTGCTGTTCCAGATCGTCGCGGACCTGTTCCGCGACAAGACGCTCAGCGGCTGGTGGAAGGCGCTCTGGATCGTCGCGCTGATCTTCGTCCCCTACCTGTCCGCGCTGATCTACGTCATCGCGCGCGGACGGGGCATGGCGGAGCGGCACGCGGAGGAGCAGCAGGCGCGTCGGCAGGTCATGGACGACTACGTGCGGGCCACCGCCGGCACCGGCAGGTCGCCCGCGAGCGAGATCGCGGACGCCAAGGCGCTGTACGACGCCGGCACGATCGACGCCGACGAGTTCGCCCGGCTCAAGGCCCGAGCGCTCGCCTGAGGACGCGCGATGGCCGACGAGACCGCGCCGGGGCGCGAGGCGTCCGACGTCGCCGCGCGCCTCGCCGCGCTGGAGCGCGAGAACGCGGAGCTGCGGCGCCGGCTCGAGGAGCGGCCGGCCGCCGCGGCGCCCGCGGGCCCGGACGGCGACGCGATCCCGCCGGAGACGGCGCGGCGGCCCCGGCGCGGGCTGCGCGCCGCCGCGTGCGCGGTCCTCATCACGCTCGGGGCGCTCCTCGCGCCGCTCGGCGCGGTGTCGGCGTGGGCGCAGCGCGAGCTCACGGACACCGACCGCTACGTCGCGACGGTCGGACCGCTCGCGGGCGACCCCGTCGTGCAGTCCGCGGTGGCCGGGCGCCTCACCGAGGTCGTCATGTCGCGCATCGACGTGGCCGCGCTCGTCGACGACCTCGTCGGCGGGCTCGAGGAGCGCGACGTCCCGCCGCGCGCGACCCGCGCGCTCGCCGCGCTCGAGGCGCCGCTCACGAGCGGCGTCGAGTCGCTCGTGCACGAGACCGCGACGCGGCTCGTGGAGAGCGACGCGTTCGAGGGCGCCTGGCTCCAGGCGAACCGCGTGGCGCACCAGCAGCTCGTCGCCGTGATGCGCGGCGAGGACGGCGACGTCCTCCAGGTGAGCGACGACGGCCGCCTGTCCATCCAGCTCTCCGGGCTGATCGACCTGCTCAAGGAACGCCTCGTGGACCGCGGCCTGGACGTCGCGGCCCGCATCCCGTCGGTCGACGCGACGTTCACCGTCGCGCAGTCCGCCGAGCTCGTCACGCTCCAGAACCGGTACGCCCAGGTCGTCACGCTCACGACGTGGCTGCCGTGGGTCGTGCTCGGTCTGCTGGCCGCGGGCGTCCTCGTCGCGAACCACCGCTCGCGCGCGCTCGTCGTGGCCGGGCTCGCCCTCACGGGGGCGATGGTCGCGCTGGGCGTCGGGCTCGCCGTCGCGCGCGGCCTGTACCTCGGCGCGCTCTCGGGGCAGGTGGTGCGGCTCGACGCCGCGGAGGTCGTGTTCGACCAGGCCGTCGGCTACCTGCGCCTCACGCTGCGCACCGTCGGCGTGCTGGGCCTCGTGGTCGCGCTCGCCGCGTACGTGGGCGGGCCGAGCGCGTCGGCCCGCAGCCTGCGCGCGGGGCTCGGGCGCGCGGGCGCCGCCGTGCGCGGCTGGGGCGAGGGCCGGGGCGTCTCGACGGGTCCCGTCGGCGACTGGCTCGGCCGGCACAAGGCGTTCGTGCGCGTCGTCGTCGTGGCGGCGGCGGCGCTCGTCCTGCTGCTGGCGGGCACGCTGACGCCGGGACTCGTCGTCGGGGTCGCTCTCGTCGCGGGACTGGTGCTCGTCGTCGTCGAGATCCTCGCCCGGCCGCCCGTCGCCGTCGCGCCGCCGGGTCCCGGACCGGCCTGAGGCCGCGCGCCCGGCCCTGCGCCGAGCCGGGCTGTGCTCGCCCTGCGCTCCGGGGGGACCGGGAATACCCTGCCCCCATGGCCTCGGTCGAGCCCCGCGCCGAGCCGGAGGACGTCGCGCACGTCACGGACGCCTCCGGGACCTCGCGCGCCCGCACCACCGTCCCCGAGCTGCCGCCCTCCACGGTGGGCCGCCCGGTCGTCGAGGCCCTGGTCGCGGCGGCGGCCACGCGCCGCCTCACCCTCGTGTCGGCGGGCCCGGGCTGGGGGAAGACGACCGTCGCGGCGCGGTGGGCGCGGGGCGGCACCGGCCCGCGGGTCGCGTGGCTGACGCTCGAGCCGTTCGACGACAAGCCGGCGGCCTTCTGGGCCGACGTGCTCGCGGCGCTGCGGGCGGCCGGGGCGGTGCCCGCGGGACACCCGCTCGAGACCCTCGTCGTGCCGCCGCGCCTCACGCCCGCCCTCCTGCGCCGCGTGCTCGCGGCGATCGAGGCGCTGCCCGAGCCCGTGGTCCTCGTGCTCGACGACTTCCACCACGCCGCGTGCGTCGAGGTCGCGGCGACGGTGGACGACCTCCTGCGCTACCGGCTGCCCCTGCACCTCGTGGTCCTCACCCGCGTCGACCCGCTCCTGCGCCTGCAGCGCCTGCGCGCGCAGGGCGAGATGACGGAGGTCGGTGCCGCCGAGCTCGCGTTCGACGCCCCCGCGGTCGCGGCGCTGGCGACGGCGCAGGGACGCGACCTGGCCGCGGACGACGCCGGGCGCGTCGTCGGCGAGACCGGCGGCTGGGCCGTCGGGGTGCGGCTGCGCGTCGAGGAGCACGACGCGACGAGCCGGGCGCGCGCCGCCCGCTCGGCGGCGGAGTTCCTCCTCGCCGAGGTCCTCGACAGCCAGGGGCCCGAGGCCCGGCGCTTCCTCCTGCGCACGAGCGTGGCGTCGGCGGTGTGCCCCGACCTCGCGGCAGTCCTCGACCCGGGGGCGCCGACGGACCGGCTGCTCCCGGGTCTCGCCGCGGCGGACGGTTTCGTCATGACGTCGGGCGGCCGACGCACCTGGTACCGCTACCACCCGCTCCTGCGCGAGATGCTCCTGCACCAGCTGCGGATCGAGGATCCGCCGGGGTTGCGCGAGGCCCACCAGGCCGCGGCGCGCTGGTTCGCGCAGGACGGGCAGGCGCTGCGCGCCCTGGAGCACGCGGCGGCCGCGGAGGACTGGCCGCTGCTCGGCGAGGTGTTCGTCGAGGGCGCGGCCGCGGAGCTCGCGGGGCCGCACCGCGAGACCGTCGCCCAGGTCCTGCGGCGCGTGCCCTACGCGACCCTGCGGCCCGACGCCCGCCTGCACCTGTGCGCGGGCGCGCTCGCTTCCGTCGACGAGCGGTTCGACGCCGTGCGGCTCCACGTCGCGCGGGCGCGCGACCTGCTCGCCCCCGCCACGGACCTGGTGGCCGACCCGGCGGCGGCTGTGCTCCTCGAGCTGCTCGCCGCGTCCGTCGCGCGCTCGACGGGCGACGTGCGGGGCCTCGCGACGGCCGCGGGCGCCGCGCTCGCCGCGGCGGACGCGGTGCCGTACCCGTTCCCCGCCCTCGAGACGTACCGGGGCCTCGCGCGGGCGCACCGTGCGGCAGGGCTCGCGTGGTGCGCCGTCGGCCCCGAGCCGCCGGGGGAGACGACGTCGGGGACGCTCGCCGCCCGCGCCCCGCAGCTCTACGCCCTCGGGGCGCGCGCCGCCGCGGCGCTCCTCGCCGTCGCGACCGGTCGGCTCGACGCGGGGGACGCGGCCGCGCGCGACGTGCTCGTCGAGGCGGAGCGGCGCGGCTGGGACGGGTACGCGCACGTGCGTCCCGCGCACGCGGCGCGCGCGTGGGTGCGCTACCTCCGGGCGTCGGACGACGGCCTCGACCGGCACCTCGCGCACGCGCTCGCGGCGGACGCCGGCGGGCGAGAGCCCGCGTCCGAGGCGGCCGTCCGGCTGCTGCAGGCGCTCGTCGCCGCGGACCGCGGGCACGCGCGCGCCGCGCGGCAGGCGCTCGTCGCCGCGGACCGCGCCCTGGGGCGGTCCGCGACGCCCCCCGTGCTCGCGGACCTGTGGGTGCGCGCCACGGCGGCCGCGCGTCTGGTCGACGACGGCACGGGCCCGGCGCTCGGGGCGCGCCTCGCGCGCGAACGCCTCGGGAGCGCCGCGGTCGTCGCCGTCTGCGGCGCGCGCGAGCTCCTCGCGGCGGGCCGCTCCGGGGCGGCGGAGCGCGCGGTGACGGGCATCGGGGACGCGCCGGGGGAGGAGGTGGACGCCGTCGTGCGGGTGGAGGCGGCGCTCGTCGAGGCGTCCGCGCTCGCCCGGGCGGGCACGCACCGCGTCGACGCCGCGCTCGGACGGGCCCTCGACCTGGCCGCCGCCGAGCGGGTCGTCCGACCGTTCCTCGCCGTCCGGGGCACCGAGCTCGACGAGCCGCTCGCGCGCGCCGTCGCGCGCCGCGACGACGCGCTCGCCGCGCTGCTGCGCACCCACCTGGACGCACCGGGCCGGGCACCGGAGCCGGTCCCGCTCGTCGAGCCGCTCACCGAGCGCGAGCTCGCGGTCCTCGCCGTCCTGCCGTCGATGGCGAGCAACGCCGAGGTGGCCGCCGACCTCTTCGTGTCGGTCAACACCGTCAAGGCGCACCTGAAGTCGGTCTACCGCAAGCTCGGCGTCGGCTCGCGGCGCGAGGCGGTGCGGCGCGGCCGGGAGCTCGGCGTCGTGCCCTGACGGGTCTGCCGAGGAGACGCGCTCAGGCGCGGCGCCGGTCCACCGTGCGCAGCACGAGCTTCCCGAGCTCGACGAGGACGAGGAAGGCGAGCGCGACGAGCGCGCACACGCCCCACTGGCCGCCGTCGAGGTCGACGGTGCCGAAGATCCGTTGCAGCCCGTCGAGCGTCGTGACGAGGAACGTGAGCCCGAGGGATGCGAGCAGGAGCACGACGAAGCGGCCGTTCGCGAGCGTCTCGGACGACAGGATGCTCGCCCGCGGGTCGCGCCACTCGAGCGCGGCGACGACGTGCAGGAGCGACATCGCGGTGAGTCCCATCGTCGTCGCGACCGCGAGGTCGGCGTCGGCCTCTCCCCACGCGACGGCGACGAGCGTGCCGACGGCGATGAGCACGCCCCCGACGGCGAGCCGCACGCCGAGCGCGCGCCCGATGACCGGCTCGGTGGGCGGGCGGGGCCGACGCCGCATGAGGCCGGGCGTCGCGGCGTCGAAGCCGAGGCCGACGGCGAGCAGCACGTCGATCGCGAAGTTGACCCACAGGATCTGCAGCGGCGTGAGCGGGGTGCCCCCGGCCACGGTGAAGATGCCCGCGCCGACGAACGTGAGGATGAACCCGACGAGGACGACCATCTGGAAGCGGATGTACTTCATGAGGTTGTCGTAGAGGCCGCGGCCGCCCTCGACCGCCGCCACGATCGTGGCGAAGTTGTCGTCGGTGAGGATCATCTCGGCGGCGTCCTTCGTCACCTCGGTGCCCGTGATCCCCATCGCGACGCCGATGTCCGCGCGCGTCAGGGCAGGGGCGTCGTTGACGCCGTCGCCCGTCATCGCGACCACGTCGCCCTTGCGCTTGAGCACGTCGACGAGCCGCACCTTGTCCTCCGGCGCCACGCGCGCGACCACGCCGATCTCGCCGACCTCCGCCTCGAGCTGCGCGTCGGACATCGCGGCGAACTCGGCGCCCGTGAGCGCGCGCCCCTCGATCCCGAGCTGCCCGGCGATCGCGGCGGCCGTGGTGACGTGGTCGCCCGTGATCATCCGTACCCGGATGCCGGCGTCGCGGCACTCGGCGATGGCGTCGCGCGCCTCGCGGCGCGGAGGGTCCACGATCCCGACGAGCGCGAGGAGCTCGAGGTCGCGCACCGCGTCGAGCAGGTCACCCGTGAGCTCGTCGCGCGCGACGGTGCGCCGCGCGACGGCCAGCACGCGCATGCCCTCGCCCGCGAGCGCGTCGTTCTCCGCGAGGACGCGCGCACGGCCGTCGTCGTCGAGGGACGCCGACCCGCCGTCGGCCGTGAGGTATCGGACCGAGCGGGCGAGCAGCACGTCCGGGGCGCCCTTGACGAAGCACACGAGCTCGCCGTCGATCTCGTGGAACGTCGCCATGAGCTTGTACGCGGCGTCGAACGGGACCTCCGCGACGCGCGGGTGCTCGGCGCGCGTCTCCTCGACGTCGAGCCCGGCCTTGGCCGCGAGCACGACGACCGCGCCCTCCGTGGGGTCGCCGATGCACTCGCCGTCGCGCACGACGGCGTCGCTCGCGAGCGCCAGCGGGAGCGCGACCGGTTCGAGCGGGACGTCGGTCGACCCGGCCGCCGCGAGGATGCGGCCGGTCGTGGAGTAGCCCTCGCCGTCGACGGAGAACCGGCGCCCGGCGAGCACGAGCCGACGCGCGGTCATCTGGTTGAGCGTGAGCGTCCCGGTCTTGTCGGAGCAGATCGCCGACGTCGACCCGAGCGTCTCGACGGACTTGAGGCGCTTGACGATCGCGCCCTCGTCGGCGAGCCGGCGCGTGCCGAGGGACAGGAGCATCGTCACGACGGCGGGCAGCCCCGTCGGGATCGCGGCGATCGCCAGGCTGATCCCGACCACGAAGAGGCTGTCGAAGTCCTCGCCGCGCACGAGCCCCAGCACGACGACCACGACGAGGGCGACCGCCGCCATGACCGTGATGATCACCGTGATGCGGTCGAGCTGGCGCGTGAGCGGCGACCTGTCCTGCTCGACCCCGCTGAGCATCCCGGAGATGCGGCCCACCTCGGTCGTCATGCCCGTCGCGGTGACGACCATCTCGCCGCGGCCGCGCGTGACCTGGGAGTTCATGTACGCCATGTCGGTGCGGTCGCCGAGCGGGGCGTCGTCGGCCGTGACCGCCGCGACGCCCTTCGCGACGGGCGTGCTCTCGCCCGTGAGCCCGGCCTCCTCGATCTCGAGCGAGGCGGCGACGAGCAGCCGCCCGTCCGCGGGGATCTTGCCGCCCGCCTCGAACCCGACGACGTCGCCCGGCACGAGCTCCTCGGCGGGAACCTGCTCCTGGCGCCCGTCGCGGCGCACGGTGGCCGTCATGACGAGCATCTGCTGGAGCGCGGCGACGCTCTGGGCCGCCTTGCCCTCCTGGTGCAGGCCCATGAGCGCGTTGAGGACGGTGAGGGCGAGCACGACGACGCCGGTCGTCACGTCCCCGAGCGCGATGATGCTCACGACGGCCGCGCCGACGAGGACGAGCTGCATGAGGTCGCGGTACTGGCGCAGGAACGCCTGCCACGGCCGTTCCTTGCGCTCCTGCGCGAGCGCGTTCGGCCCGTAGCGCGCGCGCCGCTCGGCGACCTGCGCGGACGTCAGCCCGACGGCCGGGTCGACGTCGAGCGCCGCGCACACCGCCTCGGGCGGTGCCGTGTGCCAGGGGCCCGTGGGGGCCGGTGCCTGCTGTCGGGGGATCGGTGCAGCCGTCATCCTCGGCTCCTCTCGGGCGCTCGTCCCACCGTCGCAGCGGGCTCGGGCGGGGTCCTCACCCGGCGGGGGTGAACGCCCCGCGGCGGCGCGGCACCGGTGCGCGACGTGCCGCCGACGCCCGCGCTCGACGCGCGTGCCGTCCGGGCCTCAGCCGCGTGACCCCACGAGCCCGCTCTCGTACGCGACGATCACGGCCTGCACCCGGTCGCGCACGCCCAGCTTGGCCAGCAGGTTGCCGACGTGCGTCTTCACGGTCGTCGCGGACAGTACGAGGCGGTCGGCGATCTCGGCGTTCGACATCCCCTCGGCCACGCACCGCAGGACGTCGAGCTCGCGCGGCGTGAGGGAGCGCAGCCGGGGGTCGAGGCCGTCGTCGACGGCCGGCTGCTCGCCCGCGGGCAGGTGCGGCGCGAAGAGGTCGAGCATGCGGCGCAGCACGCGGGGCGCGACGACCGAGCTCCCTGCCGCGACGGTGCGGATCGCCTCGACGAGCTCGTGCGGGCGCGCGTTCTTCAGCAGGAACCCGCTCGCCCCGACGCGCAACGCCGCGAACGCGTACTCGTCCACGTCGAACGTCGTGAGCACGAGCACGCGCGTCCCGGGGTGCTCGGCGACGACGCGCCGGGTCGCCTCGATGCCGTCCATGCCGGGCATCCGGACGTCCATGACGACGACGTCGGGGGCGAGGGCCGCGACCTGGTCGAGCGCGACGCGCCCGTCGGAAGCCTCGCCCACCACCTCGAGGTCGGGCTCGGACTCGATGACGAGCCGGAAGCCCATCCGCAGCAGCGCCTGGTCGTCGACGAGCAGCACGGTCGTCACGGTCGTCCTCCCTCGTCGACGTGCAGGTCCCTGTCCGGGTGCTCCTGCTCCGGGGCGGTCCGGGCCCCGTCCTCGCCCGGGTCGCAGGGCAGGACCACGTGCACCGCCCAGCCGCCGCCCGGTCGCGGCCCCGCCTCGACGACGCCGCCGAGCAGCGCGGCGCGCTCGCGCATGCCCACGATCCCGCGGCCGGTCCCTCCGCCGGCGGCCGGACGCGTGCCGCCCTCGTCGCGGACGTCGATCTCGACCGCGCGCGCGGTGCGCCGCACCACGACCTCGGCCGCGGGCGTCCCGGGCGCGTGCCGCAGCACGTTGGTCAGGGCCTCCTGCACGATGCGCACGGCCCCGAGCCGCAGCGACGTGTCCGCAGGCAGCGCGACGTCGAGGCCGCTCGCGGCGACGGGCACGCCCGCCGCGCGGAACCGTGCGACGACGGCCGCGAGGTCCGTCCCGGTCGGCTCGACCGGGGTGCCCGCCCCGTCGCCGCCCTCCTCGGGGTCGAGCGCGCCGAGGACGCGCTGCATGTCGGCCAGCGCGTCCCGTCCCGTGCGGGACAGCTCGTGCAGGGCCTCGCGCGAGCGGTCCGGCGCCCGGTCGAGCGCCGCGCCCGCGCCGTCGGACAGCGCGACCATCACGGACACGCTGTGCGCGACGACGTCGTGCATCTCGCGCGCGATCCGCGCCCGCTCGGCGGCCCGGGCGAGCGCCGCGCTCTGGTCGCGGTCGCGCGCCATGGCGCGGTAGCGCGCGACGAGGTCCTCGTCGTGCAGCCGTCGTGCGCGCGCGCCCGATCCTGTCGCCATCCCCAGCAGCAGGAGCGCGAGCAGGAGGAGGACCGACACGGAGCGCCGGCCCGGGGAGAAGGGCGGCTGCGCGAGGTCGCGCACCGGGTCGCCGTCCGGCAGGACGATCGGGTCGCTCCACAGCAGCATCTCGGCGAGGCCGATGTCCTGCCACCACCACAGCGCCGCCACGACGACGGCGAGCACCGCTCCGCACACGATCCACGCCGTGCGGGGCGCGCGCTCGGCGGCCACGGTGTGCACCGCGCACGCCAGGCACACGCCGAGCACCCCGAGCACGCCCGCCGTCGCGAGCGACGCGACGGCCAGCACGGTGAGGGCCGCCGTCACGGTCAGCGGGCGCGACCGCCGGACCAGGAGCAGGCCCGCCCCGAGGGCGGCCCCGACGAGCCAGGCCGCGACGACCACCTGGGCGACGGGCTCGTCGGGGCGGAACAGCCCCAGCCCGGTGGACCCCTCGACCGTCGTGAGCGCGACCGCCGCGGTGACGAGCCCGAGCAGCGCGACCGCGCCCGCGAGCGCGAGGTCGGTCGCCCACGGGTGCCGCGCGAGCACGCGGCCGACGGCGCCGCGCCGCCGCACGTCGGGCTCGGCGCGCGGGCCGCCGTCGTGCGCCCCGGGTGCGGACGGGAGGGCGAGGGGCGACGAGGGCACGGGCCTACTCTCCCACCGGCCGTCGCGCGGCGCGTCAGACAACGTCATGGCGCCGCAACCGGTACGCCGCCGCCGCGAGCAGCGCGGCGGCCCACGCCGCGAGGACGAGACCCCCGCCCCACGTGCCGAGGTGTGGTCCCAGGGTCGTCGCGTCGAGGGCGGCGAGCCGGGCGTCGTCCTGCAGCAGGCGCGCCCCCGCACCGGGCAGGAGGGCGCGCGCCGTGTCCGCGACGCGTCCCGGGTTCGTCGCGAGCACGTGGTCGAGCACGACGAGCAGCACGACCCCGCCGACGAGCGCCCCGTCCGGCCGCCGCACGAGCGCCCCCAGGCCCAGGCCCACGAGGGCGACCCCGGTCAGGTAGAGCACGAAGCCCGCCAGCACGCGCAGCGTCTCGCGGTCCGCGAGATCGAGCACGAGCGCGGCGTCCGCGCGCTGCCCGGCGGTCGCGGCGAGCGCCGCACCCAGCGCGAGCACCGCGACGGCGAGCGCGGCCGCCGTCGTCACGAGCGCCTGCGCCGCGAGCACGGGCAGGCGGCGGGGGACCGCGGCGAACGTCACGCGCGCGGTGCCGTTCCGGAACTCTCCGGCGCCGACGCCCGCGCCGAGCACGAGGAAGCCGAGCTGGGCGAGCACGGACCCCGCGACGGCGAGCGGCGCCCCGGAGGACCCGGCGTCGGGCCGGGCGAACGCGCCCAGCGCCCACGCCGTCCCCGCCGCCGCGGCGACGGTCGCGAGCGCGAGCCAGGCCGTCGAGCGCAGGCTCGTCAGCTTGTCCCACTCCGCCGCGAGCACCCGGGGCAGGGTCACCTGCGGCCGGTCGGGCGCGGGCGCGGTGCGGGTCGGCGCCGGGGCCGTCGGGGGGATCGTGGCGGCCACGTCAGACCACGTCCCGCGTGCGCAGGCGGACGGCGGCCAGGGCGAGCGGGACGAGGACCCACGCCGCGAGGACGAGCCCTCCGCCGACGGCACCCAGGTCGGGTGCGCCCTCGACCGCGCCCTCGCCCGTGAGCAGGGACGCCGCCCCGGTGGGCAGGAACGTGACGACGGTGTTCACCGCCGCCTGCGCGGACGAGACGCCGGCGGGTGCCGCGAGCGGGTCGCCCGACAGATCGGCCGCCAGCACGAGCGCGACCGGCAGCACGAGCACGACGAGCACCGCCGCGGTGAGGGCGGGGACGGGCCGCCGCACGAGCGCGCCGAGCGCGAGGCCGAGCAGCGCCATGCCGGCGAGCAGGAGCGTCATCCCGACGAGGACCTGCGGCGTGCCGTCCCGGCCGAGGTCGAGCGCGAGGCCGCGCGCACGGGCCGACGGCAGCAGCGCGAGCACCGCCGCCCCGACCGCGAGCACCGCGGTGAGCAGCGCGAACGCGGCGGTCGCCGCCGTCTGCCCGACGAGCACGGGCCAGCGCCGCGGCTCGGCGACGAACGTCGTGCGGAACGTGCCCGTGCTGTACTCGCCCGTCCCGACGAGGACGCCGAGGACGAGCGGCGGCACCTGGGCCAGCAGCAGGCCCGACGTGAGGGAGCCGAGCGGGTCGAACCCCGGGTCCACGGACGACGCCTGGGCCGAGAGGTACGTCAGCACGGCCGAGACGACGACGGTGAGAGCGGCCGCCCACCACGACGAGCGCAGGCTCGTCAGCCTCGTCCACTCCGCGGCGACGGCGCGGGGGAGCGTGGGGTCACCGGCGCTCGCGGGCCGGGGCGCCGCCGGGTGCGCACGCCGTGACGACGCGGTCGGTGCGGTGGGGGCGGTCATCGGGCACCTCCGGCCGACGCCAGACCGGTCTCGCCCGCGGCACGGCCGCGGTACTGGACGGCGTCGGCGGTGAGCCGCAGGTACGCCTCCTCGAGCGAGCCCGCCGCGCCCGCGAGCTCCTGCACCGGCGCGTCGGCGAGCAGCCGGCCCTGGCCGATGACGACGACGCGGTCGGCGCACAGCGCGAGCTCGTGCATGAGGTGGGACGACAGCAGCACCGCGCGGCCCTCCGCCGCGAGACCGCGCACGAGCCCGCGCACCCACAGCACGCCGTCGGGGTCGAGGCCGTTGACGGGCTCGTCGAGGACGAGCGTGCCGGGGTCGCCGAGGAGCGCGCCCGCGATGCCGAGACGCTGGCCCATCCCGAGCGAGAACGTGCCCGCGCGTCGCCCTGCGACGCTCTCGAGGCCGGTCATCCCGATCACCTCGTCCACGCGCGCCCGCCCGATCCCGTGGGTGCGGGCGAGCGCCGTCAGGTGGCGGAACGCCGTGCGGCCCGGGTGCACGGAGCGCGCGTCGAGCATGACCCCGACCGCGCGCAGGGGCGCCGGCAGGTCCGCGTACCGGCGACCGTCGACGGTCGCCGTGCCGGAGGTCGGGCGCTCCAGCCCGACGACGACGCGCATCGTCGTGGACTTCCCGGCACCGTTCGGGCCGAGGAAGCCCGTCACGGTCCCGGGCCGCGCCGTGAACGTCAGCCCGTCCACCGCCGTCGTGGGTCCGTAGCGCTTCGTCAGCGCCTCCACCTGGATCATCGGTCCTCCCGTCGTCCGCGGGCCCGGTCGTCGGGCACCGCCGTCGTCGACGCTACGGACGCTTGCGGGAACCCCGGCTCGGGCGGTCGGCCGAGATCCGCGACCCTCCCGCCTCCTCCTCGGGGAGGAGGAGGTCGTGCCCGGGTGGGACGGTGCGGCCGGGCGGGACGGGGGGCGCGGCCCCTGCGGGCACGACGACGGTCAGGCCGTGGCGGTCCTCGCGGCCACCCGGACGCCCGCGTCCCATCCCGGTGCGCGCCCGCCGCCCGGGGGGACGTGGTCGGTCGCGAGCCCTGCCCGGGCGAGGGACCACGCGACGAGCGAGTTCGAGTTCCACATCCCGTTCCCGCCGGAGGGCCGCCGACCCCACGTGAGCGGCGGGACGCCACGCACCGCCCGCAGGATCCGCGCGACTGCGGCGGCGTCGCGCGTGACGACGACGGGTGGCCCGACGGCGTGCTCGCGGTCGGGGATCGCGCCGTGCGCCCAGCAGCGCACCTCGTACCGGAACCAGCGGGAGCGGCCCAGCGGCCGCAGGCCCACGGGGCCGGTCGCGACGACGCCCCGGTCGCACGGCGGGCCGCCCCACGCAGGAGTCATCTCGACGACGTACGGCACCCCGTCGCACCGCAGTCCCAGCGCCGCGTGGAACAGCGGGCGGGGACGCCGCCGCGCGAGCAGCGCGGCGGCGCGCTCCCACGCGGCGCTCGTGCGGCGGACGACGTGGCCCCCCGCCCCGACGGGCAGCCAGAGGAGCTCCGCCCGGTCGTCGCCGGGCGTGGTCGCGGTCACGCCCCGACGCTACGGCACCCGGGTCCGCGCGGGAGCGGTAGGCTCGGGGGCATGCTTCCGGCGTGAGAGCGCCGGCGGGATCCGAATGAGACAGCGGATCGAGAGGCCCCGTCGCTCCACACGACGGGGCCTCTCGCTGTCCCGGCGCGTTCTGCCGCCCGGCCGGGTGCCGTGCCTCACCGGACAGGGGAGTGCGCGGCGTCCGCTCCCGGCAGGAACGGGCCGAAGATGGCGGCGACCGCGGCGGCGGCCCCGGCGGCGTCCTGCCGCGCGACGGCCTCGACCAGCTCGTGGTGGTGGCGGTGCGCCGCCTCGTCGTCCTCGTTCTCCTCGTCGCGCATGTGCACGGTGAAGACGTCGAGCATGCTCGAGTAGAGCGTGACGTAGAGCGGGTTGTGCGTCGCGGCGACGATCGCGCGGTGCAGGTCGAGGTCGGCGCGCGCGCGGGCGTCGCGGTCGTCGGCCTCCCAGGCCGCCTCCCGCCGGTCGCGCAGCTCGCGCAGGTGCTCGACGTCGTCGTCCGAGCGGCTCGCCGCGGCGAGCGAGGCGGCGGTGCTGTCGAGGGCGAGGCGGAGCTCGAGGTAGTGGCGGCGGCTGCCGCCCGCGAGCTGGCGCTCCAGGGTGCCGGTCAGCTCGGAGCTCGAGATGACGAACGTGCCGCGGCCCTGCTCGCGGCGCAGCAGCCCCGCGTGGACGAGCGACTGCAGCGCCTCGCGCACGGTGTTGCGCCCGACGCCGAACTCCGCCACGAGCGCGGCCTCCGTGGGGATCCGTTCGCCGACCGCCCAGCGACCCGAGACGATCTCGTCCCGGAAGCGCGCCGCGGCCTGGTCGATGAGGCCTACTCGACGCATCGGTCCGCCTGTGCCAGACTGCTCCAGATTCATCCCATGATCCCATCATCCGCCGACCTCAGTGTGGAGTGTAGCGTGACCACCCTCTCTCCCTCCCGACCCCGCATGCGCCCCGGACGCCTCACGCTCTGGGCGGGCTTCGCCGTCGCGCTGACGGCCCTCAACCTCCGGACGGCGGTCACCGGGTTCACCCCGCTGCTGGAGATGGTGGGCGCCGACCTCGGGTTCGGGGTCGCCGTCGCGGGGCTGCTCGGCACGGTCCCCGCGGCGTCGTTCGCCGTGTTCGGCTTCCTCGCGCCCGCGGTCACGCGGCGGTTCGGGCTCGAGCGCACGGCGACCGTGGCCCTCGCTCTCACCGCGCTGTCCCTCGTGCTGCGCGCGTCCTCCCCGACGACGACCGTGCTCGTCCTGTCGACGGTGCTCGCGCTCGCGGGCATCGGGGCGGCGAACGTCGTCATCGTGCCGCTGGTGAAGGCCTGGTTCTCCGACCGACTCGCGCTGTGGACCTCGCTCTACCTCCTCCTCCTGCAGACGGGGCAGTTCGTCGCCCCGCTGCTCGCGGTGCCGGTCGCCGAGGCGAGCAGCTGGCGCCTGTCCGTGGGGCTCTGGGCCGGGCCCGCCGCCGTGGCCGCCGTCGTCTGGCTCCTGCTCGCGCTCCGGCTGCCCGCCGCCCACCACGCGCCCGCACCCGTCGCGGCGGCCGGTGCGCGCCTCCGGGTCGGCCGGTCGTCCACCGCGTGGGGCCTCGTCGGCCTCTTCGCCATGATGTCGTTGTCGAACTACGCGATCATCACGTGGGTGCCGGCGGTCCTCACCGACGCCGGAGGCAGCGCGGCGCTCGGTGGTTCCATGGTCGCGCTGTACTCGGCGTGGGGAGTGCTCGCGGCGCTGGTGGTGCCCCAGGTCGCCACCCGGATGACCAACCCGTTCGTCGTCGTGGTCGCGTGCTCGGTGGTGCTCGTCGCCGGGTACCTGGGCCTCCTGCTCTCCCCGCTCGACGGCACGGTGGTATGGGTGTGCGCCCTCGGCATCGGGGTGAGCACTTTCCCCCTGTGCATGACGCTCATCAACCGGCGCACGCGGACGGCCCAGGCGGCGTCGGCCGTGTCCGGCTTCGTCCAGGGCATCGGGTACGGGATCGCCTGCTGCGGGCCCCTCGGGCTCGGCCTGCTGCGCGAGGCGACCGGCTCGTGGTCCGTCCCGCTCGTCGTGCTCGCCGCGACCGCCGTCCCCGGGGTCGTGGGCGGCTGGTTCGCCTGCCGACCCCGCTTCGTCGACGACGCCGTCGTCGTCGCCGACCGCCCGGCGGACGACGTGGAGGACCGCGCGGCCGGCGCGTGACGCCGCGCGCGGGCTCGGGGCGGTGCCCGGCGACGCGCCGCGCCAGGTCCCGGCCCGTACGGTCGGACGATGACCGACCCGCGCGACCGGCCGTACGTGGCCGGCCTGCTCGTCCTGACCGTGGCGACGGGCGTCGTCGACGCGGTGAGCTACCTCGCGCTCGACCAGGTGTTCGCCGGCAACATGACGGGCAACGTGCTCTTCGTCGGGTTCGCCGCCGCCGGTGCGGGCGGGATCCCGCTGCTCAACAACGTCGTCGCGCTCGTCGCCTTCGTCCTCGGCGCCGCCCTGTGCGGGGTGCTGCTCCGCGGGCGCGCCGACGACGCGCGAATGCCGCGGCGCGCGCTCGGCGTGCTCGCCGGGGGAGCGGTGCTCGTGGTCGCGGGCGGCGCGCTGTGGCTCGCCGTCGGGCGCCTGCCCACGCCCGGGGTGCTGGCCCTCACCGCCGCCCTCGCGCTCGTGATGGGCGCCCAGGCGGTCGCCGCGCGGGGCGCCCACGTCCAGGACGTCTCGACCGTCGTCGTCACCACGACGCTCGTGAACCTCGCTCTCAGCAGCCCGCTCGCGGGCGGGTCCGGAGAGGGCGCGGCCCGACGCGCGGGCGCCGTGCTCGCGATGGGCACGGGCGCGGCCGTCGGCGCCGTCGTCGTGCGGTCGTGGTCCGGTGCGGCCGGCCTGCTGCTGGCGGGCGTCCTCGTCGCGGTCGGCACGACGACGCTCGCCCTGGCCCGCCGCCACGACGCCGTGGCGCCGCGCTGACGCGCCCGACGGGCTCGCCGGGCGGTCGGCGGCTCCGGCTGCCAGCCCGCGGTCCCGCGGCTAGCCTCGCGGGACGGCACCCTCGGAGGGAGAGCGGGATGAGCCAGGGACGAGTGGTCGTGGTCACCGGCGCGGCGCGCGGGATCGGGCGCGCGACGGCGGTCGCGTTCGCGCGGGCGGGCTACCGGGTCGCCGGCCTCGACATCGCGGCCGTCGCGAGCCGCGCGCTCGAGTACGAGCCCGCGAGCCCGGCCGACCTCGCGCGGACCGGCGAGCTCGTGGCGGAGGCCGGGGCGTCGTGGCTGCCGCTGGTCGCCGACCAGCGTGACCTTGCTGCCGTGCGCGCGGCGCTCGGGGAGGTCGTCGAGCGGTTCGGCGGCCTCGACGTCGTGTTCGCCAACGCCGGGATCCAGGGCTTCGCCTCGGTCCTCGACATGAGCGACGAGCTCTGGCACGACACGATCGACGTCAACCTCACCGGCACCGCGAACGTGCTGCGCGCCGCGGCGCCGCTCCTCGTCGAGCGCGGCGGCGGGCGGATCGTCCTCACCTCGTCGACCCAGGGGCAGCACGGCACCCTCGAGGGCAGCGCGTACTCGGCGTCCAAGTGGGCGCTCATCGGCCTGATGAAGTCCGCGGCGCTCGACCTCGGCCCCCACGGGATCACCGTCAACGCCGTGATCCCCGGCCTGATCGACACCGCCCTGACGCGCCACGAGGAGCGGTACGCCCAGGCCCTGGAGTCGTCGGGGAAGGCGCCCACCGGCGACGTCGCCCACGACGAGCAGGCGGCCGCCGCCGGGCTGGCGAGCAAGCTCCCCCTCGGGGTGCCGTGGCTCGCGCCGGACGACGTCGCCCCGGCCGTCGTCTTCCTCGCCTCGCCGGAGGCGTCCATGATCAGCGGCACGAGCCTCGCGGTCACCGGCGGCGACAGCGCCAACGTCACGGCGTGAGCCGACGAGCGGGGCGCGGCGCCTCCGGTGCTCGGGCACCTCACGCTCGGAGCGGCCGGTCCTGAGGAGGTGCGGCACGCGCTGAGGCCCCGGGGCGGTCGGGACGGCGCGTTCGGCCGATCCGGGACGGGGTGCCTCAGGACGAGCGTGAGCACCATGCCCGCCATCGACCCGCAGCTGCCCGTCCTCGTCCGCACGGCCCGTCTCGTCGGCACCTCGGTGCTGAGCATCGGTGCGACGGTCGTCCTCGTCGCGTGCGCGGCGGCCACCGACCCCATCGACCCGTCCGTCGCGGACCACACGTATCTCGGGCTGCCCGCCGAGGGCGGCGAGGTGCACCCGTGGTCCGACGCCGAGACCCCGGCCGTCGGCTACGCGCGCGGCGGCGAGCCGCAGACCGTGAACGTCGTGACGTTCGGGTCGAGCTCGTGCCCGCTCGTCCCGGTCGACTACACGTGGGACGCCGAGGAGCGCGCGCTGAGCTTCCGCCTCGGTCGCCGGGCGGGCACCGACGAGCGCCCCTGCACGCTCGACACCGCGCCGTCGACGAGCGTCGTCGTCGTGCCAGGCCTCCCCGCGGACGAGTCCGTGACGATCCTCACCTCGGGCGACGACGTCGTCCTCCCGCCGGAGCGCTGACACGACGTGCGCACCGGGGACTGGTGCGTGGCCCGGGGACGACAAAGGCCCCTGGTCTGCGTCTCCGCAGGCCAGGGGCCTCGATCATGGTGTCCGGAGGGGGACTTGAACCCCCACGCCCGATAAAGGGCACTAGCACCTCAAGCTAGCGCGTCTGCCATTCCGCCACCCGGACGAGTGGACCTTCCCGGCGTTTCCGCCGTTCCGGTGCGGGGAAAAACATAGCACGGTTCGGGGCTGGTTCTCACATCGCCGTCACGCCCCGGACCAGGGCCGCGACCTCGACCGCGACCTCGTCCACGACCCCGGCCAGGGCCGTGCGCGGCGCCCGGCGTGCGGGGAGGACCTGGGGCAGACTGGGCGGATGGTGGCCACGACGCGACGGAGGCACGCGTGACGGACGAGCAGCGACCCGCGGCAGGCCCGGCACCGACGCCACGGCCGGGCACCGGCGCTGACCGCTCGGCGGCGTCGGTCAAGCACCTCGCCGGGGCGTCGAGCGCGGCGCGCAAGGTCGCCGGGGCGCGCCGCAACCCGTCGGTGGTGGGGTACGACGAGACGGTCCCCGCCTGGCTGCGCACGACGGCCGGCTGGTCGTGGCGCCTGCTCATGATCGTCGCGGCGGTCGCGCTCGTCTTCTTCGCGACCGCGCAGGTGCAGCTCGTGTTCGTGGCGGTCTTCCTCGCGCTCGTCATCACGTCCGTCCTGCGGCCGGTGACCGACTTCTACAGCAGGATCATGCCGCGCGGCCTCGCCACAGGGCTCGCGATCCTCACGGCCCTGCTCTTCTTCGCCGGCCTGCTGACGTACGTCATCACGTCGGTCGCGGGCCAGTGGCAGAGCCTCGCGGAGCAGTTCGACCAGGGCATCGAGCAGATCTTCGACTTCCTCGAGAACGGCCCGCTGCCGGTCACGATCACCGCGGACGACGTCAACGGCTGGATCGACAACGGGCGTCAGTGGCTCACGGAGCACGGCGGTGACATCGCGAGCCAGGCCGCGGCGAGCGCGGGCTCGGTCTTCGAGGCGTTCGCGGCCATCGCGCTCGCGATCTTCTGCACGGTCTTCTTCCTCGCCCGCGGCAAGGACATGTGGACGTGGTTCCTCAACCAGCTCCCGTCGCGCTCGCGCGACAGCTGGAAGATCGCGGGCGGCGCCGGCTGGTACACCTTCTCCGGCTACGCGCGCGGCACGGTGATCATCGCGCTCGTCGACGGCATCCTCGCGGGGATCTTCCTCGCGATCCTCGGCGTCCCGCTCGCGGCGCCGCTCGCCGTCCTGGTGTTCATCGGGGCGTTCATCCCGATCATCGGCGCCCCGCTCGCGATGATCATCGCCGCGATCGTCGCGCTCGCGGCCAAGGGCTTCCTCATCGCGCTGATCGTGACGATCGGCATCGCGCTCATCGGGCAGTTCGAGGGTCACGTGCTGCAGCCGCTCGTCATGGGCAAGCAGGTGTCGCTCCACCCGGTGGTGGTCGCGATCGCCGTGACGGCCGGCACCCTGCTCGCCGGGATCCTCGGCGCGGTCGTGTCGGTGCCGCTCGTCGCGGTCGCGTGGTCGGTGTTCTCGCACCTGCGGCACAAGGACCCACCGATGGAGGACGAGCTGCCGACGGCGAAGGAGATCGCCCTCGGGGACGTCGGCCCGGGCGTCACGCCGCCGCCCCCGGAGGGCGCGACGAGCTGACCGCCGCGCCTCCGGGGCGGCGCGCGGCCGAGGCGCGTCGACCCGTGCGGTGCCGCGTCGCGGGGAGGCGACCGGGATCACCGCGGGACGGCGGACACCCCCGCGTCGAGCCGGACCGAGACGTGCACGGTGTCCCCGACGTCCTTGCCCGTCGCGGCCCGCACGGACCGGAGCACGGCGAGCAGGTGCGGGCCGCCGTAGGCGACGAGGGACGCGTGGTACGCGACGTCGTCGACCGCTGCGAGCACGGGGACCCGGCCGCGCGTCCCGAACAGGTCGAGGACGTCGACGGGGAGCGTGACGAACGCTCCCGACCGTGTCCCGGCGGCGACCACCACGGCGTCGAACTCCACCGGGCCGGGGTCCGTCCACGTGGGCATGGCGTCGACCGTAGCGGAGAGCAAGGGCGCGGGGAACGGGCCGCCCGGGCGATTTCCGTGCGGCCCTGTCAGCCGCCCTCTGACCCGGCCGACCGGTCGTCGGCCCGTGCCCGCGCGGCGCCACGACGGACGAGCGTCACCACGGCCGCGGCCGCGGCGAGCAGCGCCGGTGCGACGAGCGACGCCCCCGCGAGGAGCAGCAGCACCGCCGTCAGGGCGGTCGCGACCGCGGCGAGCCACCAACCGGGAGAACGTCGGGGGAGCAGGCGCAGCGCCGCCACCATGCCCAGCGCGTAGACGGCCACCATGCTGCTCGTGTGGACGCGGACGAACGGCTCGAGGTCGAGCCCCGTGGCGACGAGCACCGCGAGGTAGCCCGCAGCGAGAGCGAGCGTGACGGCCAGCGCGCGGCGCGGCACCCCGGCACGGCCCGAGAGCGCGGCGAGGGGGCGCGGGAGGTCGCCGTCCCGGGCGAGCGCCTGCCCGAGGTTCGCGAACGCGGCGAGGTACGCGGTGAGCACCCCGGACGTGACGACCGCGGCGACGACGCCCACGAGCACCGGACCCGCGCCGGGCGCGCCCACGCGCGCGAGGTCGAGGAGCGCGACCGTCCCCGTCCCCGCGTCCGTCCCGAGCACCCCGACCGTCGTGACCTGGAGCGCGAGGTACGCGACGCCCACCACCACGAGCGCCACGCCCGTCGCGGCGGGGATCGTGCGCCGCGGGTCGCGGAAGTCGGCCGAGACGTGCGTGCCGACCTCCCACCCCGCGAACGCCCACACGAACAGGCTCACCGCGGAGCCCACGCCGGACCACCCCTCGCTGAGGAACGGCGTGAAGCGCTCGGCGCTCGCCGCCGGTGCCGCCGCGGCGACCACCACGACGACGGCCGCGAGCAGGAGCGTCGTCAGGCCGAGCTGGACGGCGCCCGCCACGCGCACCCCGAGCGCGACGGCGAGCGCCGGCACGACGACGAGCGCGACCGCCACGACCGGGACGACCGCGCGGTCCGCCCCGACGACGGCGACGACGTACTCGGCCCCGAGCACCGCGACGACGGGGACGCCCGCGCACACGCCGAAGGAGAACCAGTACCCGGTGGCGCGGGCCGCCGTCGGGCCGAGCGCCGCACGCACCGCGCTCGCGACCCCGCCCCGGTCGGGGTGCCGTGCGGCGAGCGCGGCGAACGTCCCCGCGAGCGGCACGCTCGCCACGAGGACGAGCGCGACGGCGAGCACGGACGCGGGCCCGGCGACGCGCGTCGCGAGGCCCGGCAGCGCGAGGACGCCGGTCCCGAGGACGCTCGCGACGTAGAGCGCGCTGCCGCGCGCGAGGCCCAGCGTGCCCGTCGGGGACCGGTCGAGCGGGCTGGCGGGCAGATCCCGTCCGGAGGGGGAGACCGGGCCGCCCGTCGGGGCGGGCCGGGCTGTGCGGGAGGTCGTCGGGTCCACCCGCCCACCCTGGCAACGACGGCGGGGCCGGACGAGTGGCAGGCAGGACACGCAGGCACAAGATCCTGCCACCCTGCGCACGACGGCAGCCTGCGGCCACACTGGACCATGAGGATCGGGATACCCACCGAGGTCAAGAACCACGAGGACCGCGTCGCGCTCACCCCCGCCGGCGCGCACCACCTCGTACGGGCCGGGCACGACGTGCTCGTCCAGTCCGGGGCCGGGACCGGCTCCCACCTGCCCGACGCGGAGTTCGAGAGCGCGGGAGCGCGCATCGTGCCGACCGCCGAGGAGGTCTGGGGCGAGGCGGAGCTCGTCTGCAAGGTCAAGGAGCCGGTCGCGAGCGAGCACCGCTTCCTGCGCGACGACCTCCTGCTCTTCGCCTACCTCCACCTCGCGGCCGACGCGGCGTGCACGCGCGCCCTGCTCGACGCCGGCACCACCGCGGTCGCCTACGAGACCGCCCGGGCCCCGGACGGCACCCTCCCGCTCCTGGCGCCCATGAGCGAGGTCGCCGGACGCATGGCGACCCAGGTCGGCGCGTGGCTCCTCCAGCGCCCGGCAGGCGGCCGCGGCGTCCTGCTCGGCGGCGTGCCCGGGACGCGACCCGGCCGGGTCGTCGTGCTCGGGGGCGGCACCGCGGGGCGCCACGCCGCCGAGATCGCCGTCGGCATGCGCGCCGAGGTCACGGTCGTCGACCTCGCGCTGCCCGTGCTGCGCGCCGTCGACCGGGAGTTCTCCGGGCACGTGCGCACCGTCGTGTCGAGCGCGTACGCGATCGAGCGCGAGGTGCTGGAGGCCGACCTCGTCGTCGGCGCCGTGCTCGTCGCGGGGGCGCGCGCCCCGCGCCTCGTCACCGACGACCTCGTCGCGCGGATGCGGCCCGGCGCCGTGCTCGTGGACGTCGCCGTGGACCAGGGCGGGTGCTTCGAGGGGTCGCGGCCCACGACCCACGACGACCCGACCTTCGCCGTCCACGGCACCACGTTCTACTGCGTCGCGAACATGCCCGGCGCGGTCCCCGTGACGAGCACGCTCGCGCTGACCAGCGCGACGCTCCCGTACCTCGCGGCGCTCGCGGACGGCGGGGTCGACGCGCTGCGGGAGGCCCCGCTCCTGCGGTCGGGGGCGTCCACCCACCGCGGCACGCTCCTCAACGCGGCGGTGGCCGCCGCGCACGACCTGCCGTGGACCCCCGTGGAGGACGCCCTGCGCCGGTGACCCACCCGGGTCGGGGCACGGTCGAGAACGGCCGTCGCTGCCATCACCAGGGCGGCGAATCCGGGTGACGCCGCGCGGCACGGCGTGCCAGGCTCGGGCGGGTGCACCCCTTCGCCCTCGACGACGGCCACGTCCACCTGTCCATCCCGACCCTCGACGACGTCGACGCGATCACGTCCGCGTGCCAGGACCCCGACGTCGCCGCATGGACGGTGGTGCCGTCGCCGTACACGCGCGCGAACGCGGTGCAGTTCGTCCAGGAGTACGTCGGTCCCGGGTGGGAGCGCGGGGATGTCCTCACGTGGGGCGTGCGCGAGAGCGCGGGCCGCTCGGGCATCCCCGGCCCTGACGGCGTGGGCCCGCTCCTCGGCATGATCGGCCTGAGCCTCGACGACGCGCCCGAGGGCCGGCGGTCGGCCGAGATCGGCTACTGGACCGCCCCCGGTGCCCGGGGCCGGGGCCTCATGACGGCTGCGGGCCGCCTCGTCGTCGACTGGGCTTTCGACCCCGAGGGGGCGGGTCTCGCGCGGCTCTTCTGGCAGGCGTACGTCGGCAACTGGCCCTCGCGCCGGACCGCGTGGCGCCTCGGCTTCCGGGTCGAGGGCACGGTGCGCGGCTTCGCGCTGCAGCGCGGCGAGCGACGTGACGCGTGGCTCGGCACGCTCCTGCCCGACGACCCGCGCGAGCCGGCGGAGCCGTGGCCGGCGGACGCGCCGCCGTCGGGCCGCACGGCCTGACGCCGTACCGCCACGGCGCTCCCGGGCGGCGAGGTATCCGTTTCCGTCGTGCCCGCCCGCGGGCCAAGATGGGCACCATGACCTCCGAGCCCACGACGCGCGCCGCCGCGCCCGCGCCCACCACCGCGCCGGCCCTTCTCGACCTCGACCCCGCCAACCCGTTCGCGGCGCCGTCGGTGCTGCCGTACGAGCTGCCCGACTACGACGCCATCCGTGAGGAGCACTACCTCCCGGCGCTGCGGGCCGCGACGGCCGCGCAGCGCGCGGCGATCGAGGCGGTCGCGACCGACGACGCGCCGCCCACCGCCGCGAGCGTGCTCGAGGCGCTCGAGCGGTCGGGCCGCGACCTCGCGCGCGTGCTCAACGCGTTCTACAACCAGCTCTCGGCCGACGCGACGCCGGGCCTGGAGCAGATCGAGGAGGAGTTCGCGCCCGAGCTCGCCGCGCACCACGACGCGATCTACATGGACGCGCGCCTCTACGCCCGCGCCCGCGCGCTCCAGGACGCGGTGGACGCCGGCGAGCAGACCCTCGAGCCGGACGCCGCGTGGCTGCTCCGCACGCTGCTCGTCCGGTTCCGCCGTTCGGGCGTGGAGCTCGACGCGGAGCAGCAGGAGCGCCTGCGCGCGCTCAACGGCCGCCTGACCACGCTCGAGGCCGCGTTCGGCCGCAAGCTGCTCGCCGGCGCGAACGCCGCGAGCGTGCTCGTCACCGACCGCGCGGAGCTCGACGGCCTGGCCGAGGACGCCGTCGCGGGCGCGGCGGCGGCCGCCGCCGCGCGGGGGCACGAGGGCGCGTGGCTGCTGGAGATGCAGCTCCCCACCCAGCAGGGCGTCCTCGCCTCGCTCGCGCGCCGCGACGTGCGCGAGCGCGTGCAGCAGGCGTCGGAGTCTCGCGGTGCGACCGGCGACGACCACGACACGCGCGAGATCGTGCTCGAGACCGTGCGCCTGCGCGCCGAGCGTGCGCGCCTGCTCGGCTACGAGCACCACGCCGCGTACGTCGCCGAGGACGCGACCGCCAAGACGACCGAGGCCGTGAACGCGATGCTCGCACGGCTCGCTCCCGCTGCCGTCGCGAACGCGCGCCGCGAGGCGGCCGACCTCGAGACGGCGCTGCGGGCCGACGAGCCGGGCGCGACGCTGCGCGCGTCCGACTGGTCGTTCTACGCCGAGCGCGTGCGCAAGGACCGCTACGCGCTCGACGACGCGCTGCTGCGCCCGTACCTCGAGCTCGAGCGCGTCGTGCACGACGGCGTGTTCCTGGCCGCGAACCGCCTGTTCGGCATCTCTTTCGCCGAGCGCCACGACCTCGTCGGGTACCACCCGGACGTGCGCGTCTTCGAGGTGTTCGACGCCGAGACGCCGGGGGAGCCGGGCCAGGGCCTGGGTCTCTTCCTCGCCGACTGGTACACGCGTGAGTCCAAGCGCGGCGGCGCCTGGATGAACAACCTCGTCGACCAGAACCACCTGCTCGGGCAGAAGCCGGTCGTCGTCAACAACCTCAACATCGTCAAGCCGCCGGCCGGCCAGCCCACGCTGCTCGTCTGGGACGAGGTCATCACGCTCTTCCACGAGTTCGGGCACGCGCTGCACGGCCTGTTCTCCGACGTGCGCTACCCGTCGCAGTCCGGCACCGAGGTGCCGCGCGACTTCGTCGAGTACCCCTCGCAGGTCAACGAGATGTGGGCGTGGGAGCCGACGGTCCTGCGCTCCTACGCGGTGCACCACGTCACGGGCGAGCCGATGCCCGCCGAGTGGGTCGACACGATGCTCGCCTCGCGCCAGTTCAACGAGGGCTTCGGCACGACCGAGTACCTCGCCGCTGCGCTGCTCGACCAGGCCTGGCACCAGGTCGGGCCCGACGGCGTCCCCGCGTCGGAGGCCGACGTCGTACCGTTCGAGGCCGCCGCGCTCGAGGCGGCGGGCGTCGCGTTCGCGCCCGTCCCGCCGCGCTACCGCACGACGTACTACAACCACGTGTTCGGGGGCGGGTACGCGGCCGGGTACTACTCGTACATCTGGTCCGAGGTCCTCGACGCCGACACCGTCGAGTGGTACCGCGAGAACGGCGGCCTGTCGCGCGAGAACGGCGAGCGCTTCCGTCGCGTGCTGCTCGCGCGCGGCGGGTCGCAGGACCCGCTCCTCTCGTTCCGCGAGCTGCGCGGCCGCGACGCCGACATCGCGCCGCTCCTCGCGCGTCGCGGTCTCGACGCCTGAGGTGGGGCCACTCCCGTCGCGAGGTAGAGCCGTGGTAGCGCGAGGTAGAGGTGTGGTGGTGACCACGCCTCTACCTCGCGGACCTCGGCTCTACCTGGGCGGGGTGCCCGGGCGGACCAGGCCGGTCTCGTAGGCGACGACGACGAGACCGGCCCGGTCCCGCACCCCCAGCTTGGCGAGGATGCGGCCCACGTGCGTGCGCGCCGTCGCCGGGCTCATGAACAGGGCCGCGCCGATCTCGTCGTTCGTCAGTCCGCGGCCGACGTGCGCGAGCACCTCGCGCTCGCGGTCCGTGAGCCGGTCGGCGACCGCGGCGGCGAGCGCGTCGTCACGCCGCCCGGCGTCCACCGCCTGCGCGACCACGCGCGCCGTCACCGCGGGGGAGAGCAGCGCGTCGCCCGCGGCGGCCGTGCGCACCGCGCCGCGCAGCTCGTCCGGGCTCGCGTCCTTGAGCAGGAAGCCCGACGCCCCGGCCCGCAGCGCCGCGAAGAGGTTCGCGTCGTCGTCGAACGTCGTGAGGACCACGACGCGCGGTCCGGGCACCGCACCGTCCGCCCCCGTCGCGCCGCCCGGCAGCCCCGAGCCGGGGGCCGCATCGTCGACGATCTGACGCGTGGCCGCGATCCCGTCGACCACGGGCATCTGGAGGTCCATGAGGACGACGTCGGGGCGCACGCGGCGCACGAGCGCGACGCCCTCGCGACCGTCGGGCGCCTCGCCGACGACCTCGACGTCGTCCGCCCGCTCGAGCAGCGCGCGGATGCCCGTCCGGACGAGGGGCTGGTCGTCGACCAGCACGACGCGGATCACGGGGCACCCCCGCCCGAGGACTGCGGTCGCCGGGCGGAAGCCGCCCCGCTCACCGCGGCGCCGGGCGTGAGCGGCACGCGTGCCCGCAGCCGGAACCCACCGCTGTCGGGCGTGGTGGCCTCGACGGTGCCGCCCAGGACCCCGACGCGCTCGCGCAGGCCGCGCAGCCCGAACCCGCCACGGTCCGTGGCGTCCCCCTCGCCCCGAGCCCCGGGGCCGTCGTCGCGCACCTCGACCGCGAGCACGTCGCCCGGTGCACCGGGCGAGCGCTCCAGCGCCACGCGGACGACGGCGGCGCGCGCCCCCGCGTGCCGCAGCACGTTGGTCAGGCCCTCCTGGACGACCCGGTACGCCGCCGCGCCCGCGGCGGTGCCCTCCGCGGTCCCCGAGGGCAGGTCGACGTCGAGGGTGACGTCGAGCCCGGCCGCCCGGGCCGTGCGCGCGAGGTCGTCGAGCCGGTCGATGCGCGCCTGGTCCGCGAGCCCCGCGGGCGCGGCCGTCCCGCGCAGCGCGCGCACCGTGGCGCGCAGGTCCGCCAGGGCCGTCGTCGTGGCCGTCCGGACGAGCTCGAGCTCGGCCCGCGCGGCCGCGAGCGCGTCCGACTGTGCGGCACCGACGGCCTCCACGTCGTCGAGTGCCTCGCGGGCGACGTTCGTGTGCAGGGAGACGACGGCGAGGTGGTGCCCGACGACGTCGTGCAGGTCGCGGGCGACGGCCTCCCGGTCGTGCGCGAGCCGGTCGGCGGACTCGAGCTCGAGCGTCTGCTCGCGCAGCGCGTCCGCGTGGCGCCGCTGCTCGTCGCGCTGCCGGCGGGTGAACGACCCATGCCCGAGGGCGATCGCCGCGGCCATGAGCGCCACGGTCGTCGCCAGCTCGTAGCCGACGACGTACCGGACGTCGTCGCCCTCGGCGAGCCGGAAGTACGTCGAGGCGACGACGAGCGCCGCCGCGACCCCGACGGCCCAGCCGAGCCGGCCCGCGACGGCCGCCGAGTACAGGGCGACCGAGACGGGCAGGGCGAGGCCGATCGCGGGCAGGTCGAGCGTGTAGTAGGCGCAGATGACCAGCGCGGTCGCGACGAGGACCCCGACGGGGAAGCGGCGCCGGCCGAGCACGAGGAGACCCAGCACGAGGGCGATCGGGTACGCGACCCACGGGTCGGCCCGCGTGCCCCCGACGTCGGCGGCGATGGCGAACGCGACGACGTCGAACACCGCGAACCCCAGCAGGGCGTCGATGAGCCACGGCGGGGGCGACGGGCGCGACGGCCGGGTCGCGGGAGGCGACCCGGCGGGCCGGTCGTGCGGGAGATCGCGGGACGTCACGACCACCGAGTCTAGGAAGACGCACCCCGACGCGCGTCCGTCGTGGGGCGGGTCCACGTCAGGGTCGACTACGTCGAGACGCGTACGCGCGGGGCGCGGGACGACGCATCGCGTCGCGCGCCGGGGCGGACGCGGCGCCGCACCGCGGCTCCCTAGCGTCGACGCCATGAACCCGACTCCCCGCTCCACGCTCGGCGAGATCGTCTCCTCGCTGAGCTGGCCGCTCGTCCTCGGGCTCGGCGCGCTCGCGCTCGTCCGACCGCTCCTGAGCGTCACAGGCCTCGACGACGCGATCGGCAGGCCCGCCGCGCCCCTGCTCACGACCCTCGTGCTCACGGTCGTGTGGGTCGGCGCGATCGTCGTCGCCCACCCGGCGCACCCGCTCGCGACCGGCGTGGCCGTCGGGCTCGCCTACGGCGTCCTCGCGCTGATCCTCAGCGCCGTGCTGTCGCCGATCCTCACCGGCGAGCTCCAGGGCCCCGTCGCGCACCCCGTCGCGATCGTCCCGATGCTGCTCACCAACTCGGCCTGGGGCGCGCTCGCGGGGGCCGTGGCGCTCGGTCTCCTCGCGACCCGACGTCGTTGAGGCCCGACCAGCCGACGTCTCGCGGCGCCACCCCGCCTCCCCGACTCCGCGACCGCCCCGTCCCTGGCACCACCCCGAGCCGCGACCGCGCGCGCTCGGGGTCGGTTCCGGGCGCGCGTACGCTTCCGAGCGGACGCGCCCGGCACCGCCCGGTCCCTAGCGTCGACAGCGTCGCCCGCACCGCCGGGCCGCCGTCGAACCGCACCCGCCGCCCGCCGTCGTCCACCCTGGAGAAGACCCGATGACGACCACGTACACCACCCCGCCGCCCGCCGTCCCCCCGACCCCCGGGGCACCCGTCGGACCGCCCGGGCGTCGCCCGCGACGGCGGCGTGGCCCGCTCGCCCGCGTCCTCCTCGTGCTCGGGCTCGTCGTCGTCCTGTTCGTCGGAGCCGTCGCCGCGGTCGTGGGCGTCGCGTGGGCGCGCGCCGCGACGAGCACGGCGGGAGCCGTGGAGTTCACGCGGCCGCTCGCCGTCCCGCCGCTCGCGGAGTCACGCGTGGAGGACGGCGTGCGCGTCTTCGAGCTCGAGGCGCGCGAGGGCGTCGCCGACCTCGGCGCGTCCGCCCCGACCCCGACGATCGGGCTGAACGGCGACTACCTGGGCCCCACCCTGCGGGCCGCGCGCGGGGAGCGCGTGCGCGTCGACGTGACGAACGCCCTCGACGAGACGACGACGCTCCACTGGCACGGCATGCACCTGCCGTCCGCGATGGACGGCGGCCCCCACCAGATGGTCGAGCCGGGCGAGACGTGGTCGCCCACGTGGACGATCGACCAGCCCGCCGCGACCCTCTGGTATCACCCGCACCTGCACGGGCAGACCGCGAGCCAGGTGTACCGCGGGCTCGCGGGGATGTTCCTCCTCGACGACCCTGCCGCCGCCGACGGCCCGGCCGCCGACCTGCCGCACGAGTACGGCGTCGACGACGTCCCCGTCATCCTCCAGGACAAGAGCTTTCACGCCGACGGGCGGCTCGACGACGCCGTCTCCTTCCTCTCGCCGGTCGGCCCGCTCGGCGACAGGGTGCTCGTCAACGGCACACCGGGGCCCTACCTCGACGTCACGACCGAGCGCGTCCGCCTGCGCCTGCTCAACGGCTCCGACTCGCGCGTCTACGACGTCGGCCTCGCCGACGGCGGCACGGTCCAGCTCGTCGGGACCGACGGTGGGCTGCTACCCGTCCCGCAGTCTGTCGAGCGCGTGCGCCTCTCCCCGGGCGACCGGGCGGAGGTCGTCGTGACCATGGCCCCGGGGCAGCGCGCGGTCCTGCGCAGCTTCCCGCCCGAGCTGGGCGTCAACCCGCTGTTCGAGCGCTTCTCGGGCGGCGACGACACCCTCGACCTCCTCGAGCTTCGCGCGGCCGGCACGCTCGAGCCGAGCCCCGACGTCCCGGGCACGCTCGGCGCCGCCGACCCCGCGGGTGCACTCGACGAGTCCGACGCCGTGCGCACCCGCCGCTTCCAGCTCGCCGGGGCCGCGATCAACGGACGCTCCATGGACATGGCGCGGATCGACGAGGTCGTCACGGTCGGCGAGACCGAGGTGTGGGAGGTCACCGGGCTCGACGACACCCCGCACAACTTCCACGTGCACGACGTCCAGTTCCGCGTCCTCGACGTCGCCGGGCAGCCGCCCGGGCCGGACCTCGCCGGGTGGCAGGACACGGTCTACGTCCGGCCGGGGCACGTGACGCGCCTGCTCGTCCGGTTCGACGCCGCCGAGGGCACGACCGACCCGACCACCCCGTACATGTTCCACTGCCACCTCCTCACGCACGAGGACCGCGGCATGATGGGCCAGCTCGCCGTCGTCGCCCCGGGCGAGCAGGCGCCGTCCCGTATCGACGTCCCCGACGGCGGCACCCATCCCGACCACGACGCCGACGCGCTCCCGGGCGACGGCACCGGCCCACGCCGCCTCGCCCACGACTCCCACGGCGGCCACTGACCCGGGGGCCGAGCATGCGGCTACCGCCCGATCCGAGCGCCGGACGAGCGGCGACCCGTGCTCGGCCGGCGACGGACGTCCGGGATGTGAGCGGGCGGCGGGGTCGGTCGGCCGGGCCGACGGCGGCGGGTAGCGTGTCGCCATGACCGCTCCGCACCCGGACTCCCTGGCCAGCGCCCGCACCCCGGCGACCGTCGACGTCACCTCCGGCACGGTGCCGCGGGCGGAGGACGAGGTGGTGCGGATCTGCCGCGAGCTGCTGCGGATCGACACGTCGAACTTCGGCGACGGGTCGGGCCCGGGGGAGCGGGCCGCCGCGGAGTACGTCATGGGGCTGCTGCACGAGGTCGGGCTCGAGCCGGAGCTGTTCGAGTCGGAGCCCGGCCGGGCGAGCGTCGTCGTGCGGCTCGAGGGCGCGGACCCGACGCGACCGGCGCTCGTGCTCCACGGGCACCTCGACGTCGTCCCCGCGCAGGCGGAGGACTGGTCGGTGGACCCGTTCGCGGGAGAGGAGATCGACGGCCTGCTGTGGGGGCGCGGCGCCGTCGACATGAAGGACATGGACGCGATGATCCTCGCGGTCGTGCGCCAGATGGTGCGCGAGGGCCGCAAGCCCGCGCGCGACGTCGTCGTCGCGTTCTTCGCGGACGAGGAGGCAGGCGGCGCCTACGGGGCTCGCTACGCCGTCGACCACCGGCCCGAGCTGTTCGAGGGCGCGACCGAGGCGATCAGCGAGGTCGGCGGGTTCTCGGTCGAGGTCGGGGGGCGGCGGGCCTACCTGCTCCAGACGGCGGAGAAGGGCATCGCCTGGCTGCGCCTCGTGGCGGAGGGCCGCGCCGGGCACGGGTCGCAGGTGAACGACGACAACGCGGTGACGCGGCTCGCCGAGGCCGTCGCGCGCATCGGGGCGCACCACTGGCCGAACACGCTCACGCCGACGGTCGACAAGCTGCTGCGCGGCGTCGCGGACCTCACGGGCCTGCGCTACGACCCCGAGGACTCCCGGACGATCGAGGCCCTCGTGGCCGCGCTCGGCCCGGCGTCGCGGTTCGTCGGGGCCACCGTGCGGCACACGTCGAACCCGACGCAGCTCTCCGCGGGCTACAAGGCGAACGTCATCCCCGGCCGCGCCGAGGCCGCGATCGACGCGCGCCTCCTCCCGGGCCACGAGGAGGACGGGTTCGCGACGCTCCGCGCGCTCGCGGGCGAGCACGTGCGGGTCGAGGAGATCCACCGCGACATCGCGCTCGAGGTGCCGTTCGAGGGCGACCTCGTGGACGCGATGGTCGACTCGCTGCTCGCGGAGGACCCGGAGGCGACGGTGCTGCCGTACACGCTGTCCGGCGGCACGGACAACAAGTCGCTGGCCCGGCTCGGGATCACGGGCTACGGCTTCGCCCCGCTGCGCCTGCCCGCGGACCTCGACTTCGCCGGCATGTTCCACGGCGTCGACGAGCGCGTGCCCGTCGACTCGCTGCGGTTCGGCGTGCGTGTCCTGGACCGGCTCCTGCGCACCTGCTGACCGGCGGGCGTACCGCGGTCAGGTCTCGCCGAGCAGCGCCCGGACGGAGGAGCGCAGCTGCGCGCGGTACCCGCCGCCGAACAGCACCGCGTGCACCGCGACCGGGTACACCTGGTGCAGCGCGACGCGGTGGCGCCACCCGCGCGCGAGCGGGTGGGCGGCGTCGTACGCGGCGAGGATCTCGTCGAGGAACGGCGCGCCGAACAGCGCGAGCATCGCGAGGTCGGCCTCGCGATGCCCGCCGTGCGCGGCCGGGTCGATGAGCACCGCCTCCACGGCGCCGGACGTGCCGCGGTCGGGCCCACCCCCGGGACCGGGACGGCGAGGCGCCCACAGCACGTTGCCCGACCACAGGTCGCCGTGCACGCGCGCGGGCGCGTCGTCGAGCGCGGGGCGGGCGAGGTCGGGCAGGCGTTCGGCGAGGCGGTCGAGCAGCCGCGCGTCCTCGGCGTCGAGCGCGCCCCGGTCGCGTCCCTGCCGCGCGACCGGCAGGAGGCGCGCCTCGGCGTAGAACGTCGGCCAGTCCGGCCACGCACCCGTGGGCAGCGGCAGCGGGTCGTCGAGCGGGCCGAAGAACGCCTCGCCCGACCACCCGGGCGGAGCCGCGCCCCAGGCCGGCGCCCCGGCGTCGTGCACGACGGCGAGCGCCCGCCCGAACGCCCGAGCCGCCTCGCGGGTCGGTGCGGTCGTCGGCACGCGCTCCAGGTCGAGGTGGTCGGGGGCGACGTCGAGGACCCGGGCGACGCGCGGCCCGCTCGGGACGTCGAGCCACGCCAGCCCGGCGGCCTCGCAGCGGAAGAACCCCGCCGGAGCCGCGGCGCGCGACTTCGTGAAGACGTCCGACGCCTCCGCGTGCTCGCCGCTCACCGCGCCGCTCTCACCGGATCGTGCTCACAGCGTCGAGCTGACCCGGATGATCTTGCGCCGCAGCCAGACCCGGCGCTCGCCCCCGACGTACAGCCGGGTGCGGGCCAGCTCCCAGCGCCCGTACTCCGCCTCGTCGGTGAGGAGCCTGCTCGCGTCCGACCGGCTCGTGGAGCGGTCGATCGTCAGGACGCGGTACTCGTACTGCCCGCCGTGCGCGGCCCATCCGGACCTCCGGCGTGACGTCGGCCTCTCCTCCACGTGCCACCGTCCTCTCTCGCCTGTCTCGGTCGCGGGCCGGGTGGTGGGACCGACCCGGCCAACGAGTGCCATTGTGCCCCTCTCGGCGCTACCGTCAGGGTATGACCGCTGACCCGCGTGCCGCGCTCGACCGGTTCATCGCCGCGCTCGAAGCCCACTACAACGCCGTCGCCGCACGTCGCGGGGAGGACGACCCCGCGGTCGACGACGCCTACTACGTCCTCGGGGACGCCTTCGAGGTGTACGACGAGGCGCTGGGACAGGTGCACGGGGAGGCGACGCCGTTCTACCTCGCGGAGGAGGACGACGACGAGGACGACGAGGACGACGACGCGGAGGAGGACGACGACCTCGACGACACGCTCGACGACGACGTCCTCTCCGGCGAGCTCGAGACCGACGGCGCGCGCTGAGCCGACCGAGGCCGGCGAGGGAGGGGCGGGGTCACCACCGCTCGGGATAGCCGACGTCGAGCGCGCTCACGTCGTCGAGCGCGGCGCGCACGGCGTCGGGCAGCACGAGGTCGGTCGCGGCGAGCGACGTGCGCAGCTGCGCAGGGGTGCGCGCACCGACGACCGCGCTCGCGACCGCGGGGCGCCCCAGCAGCCAGGAGAGCGCGACGTCGAGCGGCGCGCGGCCCAGGCCCTCCGCGGCGGTGACGACGGCCTCGACGATCCCCGACGACGCGTGGTCGAGGTACGGCTCGACGAACCCGGCGAGGTGCGGGGACGCGCCCCGCGAGTCGGCGGGGAGCGACCGCCGGTACTTGCCGGTGAGGACGCCGCGCCCGAGCGGGGACCACGCGAGCAGGCCCAGGCCCAGCGACTCGGCGGCCGGGACGACCTCGCGCTCGGCACCGCGTTGGAGCAGCGAGTACTCGAGCTGCACGGCGGCGAGGCCGACGTCGTCGGTCCCGCCGAGCAGGGTCGCGGCGCGCGCGGTCGCCCACCCCGGGTGGTTGGACAGCCCGACGTAGCGCGCGCGCCCGGAGGTCACCGCGTGGCGCAGCGCCGACAGCGTCTCGGTGAACGGCGTGCGCGGGTCGGGCGCGTGCACGAGGAACAGGTCGACGTGGTCGGTGCCCAGGCGCGCGAGCGAGTCGTCGAGCGAGTCGAGGAGCGCGCCGCGGGACGCGTCGACCACGGGGCCCGACGGCGTGTGGCGCACCCCCGCCTTGGTGCACAGCAGGACGTCGCGCCGGTCGACCTTCGCCCCGAGCAGCGACCCGAGGAGCGACTCGGCGTCGCCGTCGGCGTAGGAGGCGGCCGTGTCCACGAGGGTGCCGCCGGCGTCCACGAAGTCCCGCAGCTGCTCGGCCGCGTCGAGCTCGTCCGTGTCCCGGGCCCACGTCATGGTGCCGAGCCCGAGCTCGGACACGCGCAGGCCGGTGCTGCCGAGGTGGCGGTTCTCCATGGTTGCCGAGGGTACCGGCGGGGGCCCGCGGGCGACCGTCGGGGCGCGCGGTCGGGGACCTGGTCGGCCCAGGTTCACCCGCTCGGCCTCGGGCCCGCACGTGCGCGGCTGCCGCGCCCCGAGCGGGTATCGTGACCGCTCGTGAACGCGTGGGAAGCCGTCCTCCTCGGCCTCGTCCAGGGCCTGACCGAGTTCCTCCCGATCTCGTCGAGCGCCCACCTGCGCATCGTCGGCGAGCTGATCGGGTCGCAGGACCCGGGTGCCGCCTTCACGGCGATCACGCAGATCGGGACCGAGACGGCGGTGCTGCTGTACTTCCGGCGGGACATCGCGCGCATCTGCTCCGCGTGGTGGCGCTCGGTGCGCGGCGACCACGGCACGGACTGGCGGGCGCGGCTCGGCCGGCACGACCACGACGCCGCGATGGCCTGGTACATCGCGCTCGGCTCGGTGCCCATCGTGCTGCTCGGCCTGCTGTTCCAGGACGCGATCGAGAACACGTTCCGGAACCTCTACCTCACGGCGCTCATGCTCGCGGTGTTCGCGCTCCTGCTCGGCTGGGCCGACCGCATCGGCGCCAAGCGGCGCACGCTGCGCGAGCTCTCGGCCGGGCAGGCGGTCGCGTTCGGCTTCGCGCAGGCGCTCGCGCTCGTCCCCGGCGTCTCGCGCTCGGGCGGCACGATCACCGCCGGCCTGCTCATGGGCTTCACGCGCGAGGCGGCGGCGCGCTACTCGTTCCTCCTCGCGATCCCGGCCGTCATGGGCTCGGGCTTCTACCAGCTCTTCAAGTCCGCGGACGAGCCGGCCCCCGGGGCCCCCGGCGCCGGGGCGACCCTCATCGCGACGCTCGTCGCGTTCGTCGTCGGGTACTTCGTCATCATCGCGTTCCTCAAGATCGTCTCGACCTTCAGCTACACGCCGTTCGTGGTCTACCGCCTCGTGCTCGCGGCGCTCGTCGTGCTGCTCCTGCTCGTGGGCGTGCTGGAGCCGGGCGGGACGGCCGTCTCGACGCCGTGACCCTCTCGGGCCGCGGTCAGAGCCAGCCGACGCGCTTGAAGACGCGGTAGAGCACGACGCAGCCGCCCGCCATGACGGCGAGCGCGAAGGGGTAGCCGAACGCCCAGTGCAGCTCCGGCATGTTGCGGAAGTTCATCCCGTACACGCCCGCGACGATCGTCGGGTACACGAGGATCGCCGCCCACGCCGAGATCTTGCGCATGTCCTCGTTCTGCCGCACCGAGACCTGGGTCATGTGGACCTGGAGCATGTCCGAGAGCAGGTCGTCGTGCGCGTCGAGGTGCCGGTCGATCCGTTCGACCGTCGTCACGACGCGCTCGAGCATGCGCCGGTTCACCCCGAGGTGGTCGGGGACGTCCGGGTCGAGCAGCTCGGGCAGCTCCGCCGTGACGGGCATCAGGGCGCGCCGCGCCTCGGTGATCTCGCGCTTGAGGTCGTAGATGCGCTCGACCGGGTCCTCGCGCTGCTGGTCGAACACCACGCGCTCGGTGTCGGCGACGGCGTCGCCCAGGCCCAGCTCGACCTGCGAGGCGCCGCCGACGATGGCGAGGACCGCGGCGGAGACGATCCGCTGGACGGGCGAGCCGTGGGGGTCGCCGGGCGCGGCGACCTTGTCGAGCATGATCGCGTGCACGTCCGCGTCGCCCTCCTCGGCGGTGAGGACGAGGCCCGGGCCGAGCAGCGCGGCGAACTGGCCCGTGTGCACCTGGCGGTCCGACTCGGTGAACCATGCCGTCGGGGTCACCAGGAGGAGCCAGTCCGCCGCGACGCGGCGCACGTGCGCCAAGGGGTGGCGGTTGTGCCGCGCGAGGTCCTGCCGCGTCGGGCCCACCCCGGTCGTGACCTGGGCCGCGGCGTCGAGCACGGCGTCGAGGTCCTCCAGACGCGCCCAGGTCACCGTGGCGCGGGCGGCGTGCCGGTCGCCAGGCGTGTCCAGGGTGCCGGGATCGGCCGGGTGCACGCCGTCGGCGCCGGGCTCGACCGTCCACGCCGCGACGGCGCGCACGGTCGGTCGTCGGGGCGCGGGGGCGGGCGCGCCGTCGGGCGGGGTGCCCGTCCGCGGCTCGGTGGGGTTCGTCACGTCCGCATTGTCCCGCGCCCCGCACGGACCTGCCCGGTCGCCGTCGGGCGCGGCGCCGCGCCTCGCCCGCGTGCCGGACGGCGGTCCGACGGCGGCGCCCCGGCGGCTAAGGTTGACGCGTGCACAGCTGGCCCGCCCCGCAGATCCCCGAGCTCCCCGGACGAGGCCTCCCGGTCCGGGTGCACGACTCGTCGACCCGTGAGCTCGTCGTCGCCGCCGCGGGCGAGGACGCCACCCTGTACGTGTGCGGCATCACGCCCTACGACGCGACGCACATCGGCCACGCGGCCACCTACGTCGCGTTCGACCTGCTCGTGCGCGCGTGGACGGACGCCGGGCACCGCGTGCGCTACGCGTCGAACGTTACCGACGTCGACGACCCGCTGCTGGAGCGTGCCGCCGCGACCGGCGTCGACTGGCGCGCGCTCGCCGTCGAGCAGACCGCGCTGTTCGCCGAGGACATGACGGCGCTCGGCGTCGTCCCGCCCGACGTCTACGAGGGCGCGGTGGAGACGATCCCCGCCGTCGTGGACGCGGTGACCCAGCTCCTCGACGCGGGCCTCGCGTACCGCGTCCCGGTCGAGCCCGGTGCGGGCGGTACCGACCCCGGCCTGGGCGACGTCTACGCCGACCTCTCGGCCGACCGCGCGTTCGGCTCGGTCTCACGGCTCGCGCGCGACGTCATGGAGCACCTCTTCGCCGAGCGCGGCGGCGACCCCGACCGCGAGGGCAAGAAGGACGCGCTCGACCCGCTGCTGTGGCGCCGCGAGCGCCCGGGGGAGCCCGCGTGGGACGGCGGCGCGCTCGGCACCGGCCGCCCCGGCTGGCACGTGGAGTGCGCGGTCATCTCGCGCGACGGGCTCGGCCTGCCGTTCGACGTGCAGGGCGGGGGAGCGGACCTGCTGTTCCCGCACCACGAGATGTCGTCGTCGCACGACCGCATGCTCGCGGGCGGCGGTGCGCCCCGCGCGCACGTGCACGCCGGACTCGTCGCGTACGAGGGCGAGAAGATGAGCAAGTCGCGCGGCAACCTCGTGCTCGTGTCGAACCTGCGGGCCACGGGCGTCGACCCGATGGCGATCCGCCTCGCGCTGCTCGCGCACCACTACCGCGGCGAGTGGGAGTGGACCGACGACGACCTGCCCGCGGGCGTGCGACGTCTCGAGACGTGGCGCGACGCCGTGTCCGGCAACGGTGGCCCGGACGCGACCGCGACGCTCGCGGCCGTGCGCGCCGCGCTCGCCGACGACCTCGACGCCCCGACGGCGCTCGCCGCCGTGGACGCCTGGGCCGCGGAGTCGCTGCGCCCCGGTCGTGACACCTCTCGCGACGAGGAGGGCGCCCCGGGCGTCGTCGCGCGCGCGGTGAACGCCCTGCTGGGCGTCCGGCTCTGACGAGCCGCCCCGCGCTGACACCGCCGCCCGCGAGGCGGGCCGTGCGTCAGACGGTCGGGCCCTTGCCCGGGTTGCCGCGGTCGCGGCGGCGCAGGTAGCGCTCGAACTCGCGCGCGATGGCCTCGCCGCTCGCCTCGGGGAGCTCGGCCGTGTCCTTCGCCTCCTCGAGCTGCTGGACGTACTCCGCGATCTCCGCGTCCTCCGCGGCGAGCTCGTCGACGCCGTGCTGCCACGCCTCGGCGTCCTCCGGCAGGTCGCCCAGCGGGATCGGCTCGGACAGCAGCTCCTCGATGCGCGCGAGGATCGCGAGCGTCGCCTTGGGCGACGGCGGGTGCGCCACGTAGTGCGGCACGGCCGCCCAGAGCGAAACGGACTGCATCCCGCGCTCCGCCGCGGCGTGCTGGAGGACGCCGACGATGCCCGTCGGACCCTCGTACGTGCTCGGCTCGACGTCGAGCACGGCCTGCAGGCCCACGCTCTCCGACGTCGCCGTCATGGGGATCGGCCGCGTGTGCGGCACGTCCGCGAGCAGCGCGCCGAGCGTGACGACCGTGCGCACGCCGTGCTCCTCCGCGACGTCGAGCAGCTCGCGGCAGTACCGGCGCCAGCGCATGGACGGCTCGATGCCGTGCACGAGCACCACGCGGCGACCCGTCGGCGACAGGACCGCCGACGCGATCGTCGTCGTGGGCCACGTGATCTCGCGGCGGCCGTCGTCGTCGGTCGTGACGACCGGGCGGTTCACCTGGAAGTCGTGGTACTCCTCCGGGTCCAGCTCGTCGACGTCCTCGGCGCCCCACACCTCGTGCAGGTGCTGGAGGGCGGCCGTGGCGGCGCTCCCGGCGTCGTTCCAGCCCTCGAACGCCGCGATCATCACGGTCTGGCGGGTGCCCTCGGTCGCGTTCTCGGTCATCACCCCAGCCTATGCGGCCGGGCCCGACGGCGTCGGGGCGGGTTCGCGCCCGGCGTAGCCGCCTCAGCCGCAGTCGAGCGCCGGGTAGGCGACGTCGTCCGACGACGACCGCCCGTCTCCCGTGGCCGTCACCAGCGCGCTGCCCGCGTCGAGCGTGGCCGAGCGCGCCGAGAACGACTGGTACGCGGACGCGCCGGGCGCGACGCCCGCCACGGTGCGCTCACCGAACGGCGTGCTCAGCGTGACGTCCGCGGGCACCGCGCCGTCGTTCGTCGCGCGGACCGCGACGTACGCCCGCCCGGCCAGGCACCGCGGGGCGGCGGTCGCGGAGACGTCGGGGCCGTCGAGGGCGGCGGACAGCGCGAGGACGCCGAGCACGGCCGTGGTCGACCGCACGACGCTCGCCGACGCGCCGGCGTCCTCGATCGCCGTGGAGCCGAGAGCGAGCGCGTCCTGGACCAGGGTCTGCGCCGCGTCCCAGTCACGCCGGTCCGCGGCCTCGAGCGCGCGCCGCATCCGGACCTGGACCTGCGCCCCGGCCTCCGGCTCGACCGTGCCCGCGGCGACGCGCTCGTCGACGAGGTCGACGACGTCGGTGTACCAGGAGGGGTCGGCCGCGACGTCGGCACCCACGAAGCCCGCCTCCACCGCGGCACGGGTCGACGCGACGACGGCGTCGCGGTAGTCCTCGACGTCCGGGTACCAGGCCGCGAGCGTGGCGTCGTCGACCGGGCGCGAGCCGCCGTCGAGGAAGCAGAACCCGGGCCCGGCGTTGGCGCCGGAGTTGATCCGCGTCGGGACGTCCTGCTGAGCGAGCCGGACGCCGCCCAGGCCCAGGCCGCGCTCGTCGCGCACCACCTGGCGCGGCGCCTGGTCGGACAGCGTGATGGGGGCCGCCGACGGCGGGGTCGTCCCGTCCGCGACCCACGCGGCCACGTGGTCGTACACCGACGCCTGGACGAGGTGCTGAGGTACCCGGGAGCCGGACGGCTCCTCGCACGTCTGCGGCGTCCCGGGGTAGCCGCCGGGCGCGGAGCCGACGTCGCGGATCCGCAGCCGCCCGTAGTCGGTGATGAGCTTCCAGTCGCCGTGCGACGCGCCCGCGACCTCCCACGTGCGCCGCAGGTCGGTGTCGGGCTGGCGCTGCGCCGCCCCGAGGAGGTCGATCGCGACGTCGGTCTCGCTGTTGATCTTGAACACCGGCGTCTCGAGGCCGTCGCGCAGCAGCCCGCCCCCGCCGTGCAGCACGACGGCGTCGACGACCCCCGCGAGCGGGTCGACCGAGTTCACGTACGACCACAGCCGCCCCGCCGACTGCGAGTGCCCGGTCGCGACGACGCGCTCCGCCTCGAGCGGACCGAGCGGCGCCGTGCCCGCGGGGTCGCGCACCGCGGCCACGGCCTGGCTGAAGACGTCCCACGAGAGGGTGTCGTCGGTCACGGTGCCGCCGTCGGTGAGGTCGAGCGTGCCGTAGCGCTCGGGGCTCCAGGCCCGTAGGCCGGTGGGCGAGTGCACGCCCGCCCGCTGCGCCGACACCCCGACCCACGCGTAGCCCTCGCGCACCAGGTGCTCGTGCGTCTGGAACCAGTCGACCTCCTGGTCCCACTGGTTCGAGACGTTGTACCACTCGGCGATCACCGTGCCGTTGAACGTCGCGGGGTCGACGGGCCGGCGCACCACGACGCGGGTCCGGAACGCGTGCCCGGTGCTGAGGACCGTCGCGTCCGTCACGCCGTCCGCCTGGTAGCGGGTCGCCTCGCCCTCGACGAAGAACTCCTCCTCGACGTAGCCGCGCGCGGCCAGGTCGTAGTCGGTCGCGAGGAAGGGATATCCATGGGCGGGATCGCCGGGCGCCGTCGTCGCGGGCACCGGGCCGGTCACCACGGGGTCGGGGACGGCGGCGCTCGCGGGGAGCGCGGTCCCGGCGAGCACGAGCACCCCGGCGAGGGCGAGCGCGAGCGGGCGGCGGACGGGGGGTGCGGACATGGCGACTCCTTCGTCGGGCCCGACGGCGGTGGCGGGCGTTCAGCAGCCTAGGGATGCCGCACGCTTCTGTCGACCGGCGCGCGAGTTCGGGAGCGGCGTCGCCAGAAGCCGTCGCGCGCGACCGCGCGCCCAGGAACGGCGGCGCGCCCGCGGCGGAGCCGCCCGGTTAGGGTCGAGGGTGCAGGGGTTCGTCGTACGACCGTTGATGGAGACCGCTTTGCCTTTTCGCCCTGACAGCACGTCCGCAGGTCAGCGCTCTGCCGAGCGTCCCGACGCCCCGGCGTTGCCCGAGGCAGTCCTGTGGGACATGGACGGGACGCTCGTCGACACCGAGCCCTACTGGATCGCGGCGGAGCACGAGCTCGTCGCCGCGCACGGCGGCACGTGGACGCACGAGGACGCGATGTCGCTCGTCGGGAACCCGCTGCGCGAGTCGGCGCGCATCCTGCGCGAGCGCGGCGGCGTCGACCTGCCGGTGGACGAGATCGTGGCGTTCCTCATCGGGCGCGTGATCGAGCAGGTGCGGGTCGAGGTGCCGTGGCAACCCGGCGCGCGCGAGCTCCTCACGGCGCTGGGCGAGGCGGGCGTGCCCTGCGCGCTCGTCACGATGTCCTACCGCGAGCTCGCCCAGCCCGTCGCCGAGATGGCGCCGCCGGACGCGTTCCAGGTGCTGGTCTGCGGCGACGAGGTCGAGCGCGGCAAGCCCGACCCGGAGCCCTACCTCCTCGCCGCGCAGCGCCTGGGCGTCGACGTCACGCGTTGCGTCGCGATCGAGGACTCGCCGGCGGGAATCGCCTCGGCCCGCGCCGCAGGGGCCGCGACGCTGGGCGTCGAGGCCGTGGTCCCGGTGCTCCCGGCGCCGGGCCTGAGCCGGACGCCGTCGCTCGAGCTCGTCGACGTCGCGCTCCTGTCGCGTCTCGTCGCGGGCGACGTCGTCGACCTCATGGGGGACGACGCCGCCTGAGGCGCCCGGACGGCCTGCCCGACGGTGCGCGGGCCGTCGGGGACGGACCTGCCGAGCGCATAGGCTCTCAGGGTGGACGGACCCGAACCTCGAGCACCCCGCACGCCCGCACCGGCAGGCCCGCGCACGAAGGGCTGGGTGATCGGCCGCGTCGTCGGCGCACCGGTGATCCTCACGCCGTCGTGGTTCCTCGCCGCGGCGATCCTCACGGTCCTCTTCGCGCCGACGGTGCAGCGGCTCGCCCCGCACCTCGGCCCCGAGATCTACCTCGTGTCCTTCGCGTTCGTGCTGTTGCTCTTCGCGTCCGTCTTCCTGCACGAGGTCGCCCACGCGCTCGTCGCGCGCGCCCGGGGCCAGCACGTGACCGAGCTCGCGGTGACGCTCTGGGGCGGCCACACGGCGTACTCCGGGACGTCGGCGCGCCCGCTCGACGGCTTCCTCATCTCGGTCGTCGGACCGCTGACCAACCTGGCGCTCGCGGTCGTGTTCTGGGTGACGTTCCAGGCGCAGCCGACCTTCTCCGTGCCCGCCCTCCTGCTGTACGCGGCCGCGTTCTCCAACGCGTTCGTCGGCTTCTTCAACCTCCTGCCCGGCCTCCCGCTCGACGGCGGCCAGATCCTCGAGTCCGCCGTGTGGGCCGCGACCGGGTCGCGGACGAAGGGCACGGTCGCAGCGGGATGGGTCGGGCGCGCGGTCGCCGTCGGGGTCGTCGCGTGGGCGCTCGTGTGGCCGCTGACCTACGGCGGACGGCCGGACCTGTGGACCGTCGCCTGGGCGGCGCTCATCGGGGCGTTCCTGTGGAGCGGCGCGGGGCAGGCCATCACCGTCGGGCGCACCCGCGAGGCGGTGTCCGGGCTCACCGTCCGCAGCCTCGCGCGCCCCGCGGTCGCCGTGCCGTCCACGGCGACGGTCGGCGCGGTCGGGCGCTCGGTGGCGCTCGCGGGCGGTCCGCACGTGGTGGCCGTCCTGGTGGACGGCGCAGGCCGGCCCCTCGGGTACGTGGATCCCGCCGCGGCTGCGGCCGTGCCGCCCGACGCCGCGGAGACGACCCCGGTCGGCGCCGTCGCCGTGCCCCTGCCCGGGGCCGCGACGATCGACGCCCACGGTGCGGGGCAGGACATGCTCGCCGAGCTCTCGCGCGTCGGGCGGGACGCGGCGGTCGTCGTCGTGACCGACGGCGGCCGCGTCGTCGGCGCGCTCGAGGTCGCCCGGGTCGTCGCGGCACTGCGGGACGCCCGACGCGGACGGTGACCGGCGCGTCGTCCGCGCGCGCGACCGACCGGCGTCGGGCGCGGGGCGGGCGGCCCGTAGGATGGTCGCCCGTGACCTCCGAGCCCGCCACCACGCCCGGCCACCCGACCCCGCAGCCCGGTGGGGACGGCGCAGCCGCCCCCGCGCACGGCGCGTCCGACCGCCCCGGCGCGACGGGCGCGGACGAGCGCCGCGGCCCGCTCCGCGTGGGGGACAAGGTCCAGCTCACGGACCCGCGCGGTCGCCTGCACACCATCACGCTCGCGCCGGGCGCGACGTTCCACACGCACAAGGGCTACCTGCGGCACGACGACCTCATCGGCCGCACCGAGGGCAGCGTCGTGCGCAACACCGCCGAGATCGAGTACCTCGCGATGCGCCCGCTCCTCGCGGACTACGTGCTCTCGATGCCCCGCGGCGCGGCGGTCGTCTACCCGAAGGACGCCGGCCAGATCGTCGCGATGGCGGACATCTTCCCGGGCGCGCGCGTCGTCGAGGCGGGCGTCGGGTCGGGCGCGCTGACGATGTCGCTGCTGCGCGCCGTCGGCGACGCGGGCGAGCTGCACTCGATCGAGCGGCGCGAGGACTTCGCCGCGATCGCGCGCGGCAACGTCGAGACGTTCTTCGGCGGCGAGCACCCGGCCTGGTCGCTGTCCGTGGGCGACCTCGCCGACGTGCTCCCGACCGTCGCCGAGGACGGCACGGTCGACCGCGTCGTGCTCGACATGCTCGCGCCCTGGGAGAACCTCGACGTCGTCGCGCGCGCGCTCGTGCCCGGCGGCGTCCTCGTGTGCTACGTCGCCACGACGACCCAGCTCTCGCGCCTCGCGGAGGACCTGCGGGCCGACGGCCGCTACGCGGAGCCCGTCGCGTGGGAGTCGATGGTGCGCGGCTGGCACCTCGAGGGTCTTGCGGTGCGGCCGCAGCACCGCATGATCGGGCACACCGGGTTCCTGCTCACCGCACGGCGCCTCGCGGACGGCGTCGCGCCGCCCGAGCGCAAGCGCCGCCCGGCCAAGGGCGCGTACCCGACCGACGCGGAGCAGTGGTCGCCCGAGGAGCTGGGCGAGCGCCCGGTCTCCGAGAAGAAGATCCGGCGCGTGCGGCGCGACGTCGGCCAGGGCCCCGAGCAGACGACCGGTCCGGGCGCCGAGCAGAGCACGGACCGTGGCGCGGAGCACGGCGTGCAGCAGGGCGCGGACGAGGCCGGCGGGGCGCCCGACGTGTCGGGCGCGTGACGGTCCGGTAACGATCGGGGCGCCGCCGTCTCACCCTGGGTGTCGTCCGTGTGCACGGGCGAGACTTGTGCCTAAGGTCTACACCCGACCGCCGGACGATGGTCGGCACGGGCGCCTCGCGAGGCCCGTCGTCCGCCGTCCACCCGTGGTCGGGCGAGCCGGCGGCGAGAGGGACACCCGATGAGCGAGACATTCGGCCGTAGCGACCAGGCCCCGCAGGACGGCGCGCGCGAGCTCGCGCTGCTGTCCGCGAAGAACGAGAGGCTCGCCGAGGCGCTGCGCGCGGCCCGGGACCAGATCCTCGACCTCAAGCGGCAGATCGACGACCTCGCCAAGCCGCCGGGCACGTACGCGGTGTTCCTCGCCGCGCACCCGGACGGGTCGGTCGACGTGTCCGCCGCCGGGCGCAAGATGCACGTCGGCGCGAGCCCCAGCCTCGACGTCCAGCGCCTGCGCCCGGGCCAGGAGGTCAAGCTCAACGAGGCGATGACCGTCGTCGCCGCGGGCGGTTACGAGCGCACGGGCGAGATCGTCACGGTCAAGGAGATCCTCGACGCCGACCGCGTGCTCGTCGTCGGCCGGGCCGACGAGGAGCGGGTCGTGCGGCTCGCCGGGTCGGTCGCGCGCACGACGCTCCGCGTCGGCGACTCGCTCACCATCGACACGCGCAGCGGCTTCGTGTTCGAGGTCATCCCGAAGTCCGAGGTCGAGGAGCTCGTCCTCGAAGAGGTCCCGGACATCGAGTACGAGGACATCGGCGGTCTCGGCCCGCAGATCGAGCAGATCCGCGACGCCGTCGAGCTGCCGTTCACGCACCCCGACCTGTTCCGCGAGCACGGCCTGCACCCGCCCAAGGGCGTCCTGCTGTACGGGCCGCCCGGGTGCGGCAAGACGCTCATCGCCAAGGCCGTCGCCAACTCGCTCGCGCACACCGTGGCGCGGGCGCGCGGCGAGCAGGTGGAGGACGGCTCGGGCGCGGCGCGCAGCTACTTCCTCAACGTCAAGGGCCCCGAGCTGCTCAACAAGTACGTGGGCGAGACCGAGCGGCACATCCGGCTGATCTTCGCCCGCGCTCGGGAGAAGGCGTCGCAGGGGACGCCCGTCGTCGTGTTCTTCGACGAGATGGAGTCGCTGTTCCGCACCCGCGGGACGGGCCTGTCGTCGGACGTCGAGACGACGATCGTGCCCCAGCTCCTCGCCGAGATCGACGGCGTCGAGCGGCTGGACAACGTCATCGTCATCGGGGCGTCGAACCGCGAGGACATGATCGACCCTGCCATCCTGCGGCCCGGGCGTCTCGACGTGAAGATCAAGATCGAGCGGCCCGACGCCGAGGGCGCCAAGGAGATCTTCGCCAAGTACCTCACGGAGGACCTGCCGATCCACGCGGCCGACCTCGCCGAGCACGGCGGCAACCAGCGCGAGGCCCTCGACGCGATGATCCGCTCGGTCGTGGAGCGCATGTACTCCGAGGAGGAGGAGAACCAGTTCCTCGAGGTCACCTACGCCAGCGGCGACAAGGAGATCCTGTACTTCAAGGACTTCAACTCGGGCGCGATGATCCAGAACGTCGTGGACCGCGCGAAGAAGTCGGCGATCAAGGACCTCCTGGCCACGGGCCAGCGCGGCATCCGCGTCGACCATCTGCTCGCCGCGTGCGTCGACGAGTTCAAGGAGAACGAGGACCTGCCGAACACCACCAACCCCGACGACTGGGCGCGCATCAGCGGGAAGAAGGGCGAGCGCATCGTCTTCATCCGCACGATCGTCCAGAAGAAGGGCGAGGGCGGCTCGCCGCGCACCATCGACACGGTCACCAACACCGGCCAGTACCTGTAAGCAGGGGGTGGTCGCGCCGCCCCGTGGACGGCGCGGCGCGGCGTCGGAGGGCGGACATAGGGTGAGCGCGTGAGCGTACGACGGGTCATGGGGATCGAGACGGAGTACGGCGTCCTGCAGCCGGGGAAACCGATGGCGAACCCGATGCTCATGTCGAGCCAGGTCGTCACCACGTACCGGGCGCTCGCCGCGCGCAGCGACGGCGCCCGGGGTCGGGCGCGCTGGGACTACGACGACGAGGACCCGCTGCAGGACGCGCGGGGGTTCCACGTGCCGCGCGCGTCGGCGCACCCGTCCCTCCTGACGGACGACCCGTCGCGCCCCGCGCCGTCGGGGCCGGTCGACCGGGCCGCGGAGGGCGGCGCCGCCGGGGCCTCCCTCCAAGAGGTCGCGCGACCGACGACGGAGGAGTACGACGACCCGAGCGCGGCGAACGTCATCCTCACCAACGGAGCCCGGCTCTACGTCGACCACGCGCACCCCGAGTACTCCTCGCCCGAGGTCACGGTGCCGCACGACGTCGTGTGCTGGGACGTCGCGGGGGAGCGGGTCATGCTCGCCGCGTCGCGCGAGCTGGCCCAGGTGCCGGGCGGCGGCGTCGTGCTCTACAAGAACAACGTCGACGGCAAGGGCGCGAGCTACGGGACCCACGAGAACTTCCTCGTCGACCGCGAGGTGCCGTTCGGCGTCCTCGTGGAGATGCTCACGCCGTTCCTCGTGACCCGGCAGGTGTTCGCCGGCTCGGGGCGCGTGGGGCTCGGCCCGGCGGGGGAGGAGCACGGGTTCCAGATCTCCCAGCGCGCCGACTACGTCGAGGCGGAGGTCGGGCTGGAGACGACGCTGCGCCGCCCTATCGTCAACACGCGCGACGAGCCGCACGCGGACCGGCAGCGCTGGCGCCGGCTGCACCTCATCATCGGCGACGCGAACATGTTCGAGACCGCGACCTACCTCAAGACGGGCACGACGTCGCTCGTGCTCTTCGTCGTCGAGCACCTGGAAGAGCTCGGCCCGGAGGTGCGCGCCCGCCTGGCCGGGCTGCGCCTCGCGGACCCGGTCGCGGACGTCCAGCGCGTGAGCCGCGACCTCGACCTGACGCGTCGTCTCGCCCTCGCCGACGGGCGCGAGCTGACGGCGCTCGAGATCCAGCGCGAGTACCTGGAGGTCGCCGCCGACGCGGCGGAGCGCCTCGCGGGACCGGACGGGGTCGACGCCCCGACGCGTGACGTGCTCGCGCGGTGGCGCTCGGTGCTCGACCGTCTGGCGACCGACCGCGACGCGTGCGGGCGCGACGTCGAGTGGGTCGCGAAGCTGCGGCTCCTCGACCGCCTGCGCGAGCGTGACGGTCTCGACTGGGGCCACTCGCGCCTCGCGGCGATGGACCTCCAGTGGTCCGACGTGCGGCCCGAGCGCGGCATCTACCACCGCCTCCTCGCCGCCGACGCCGTGGACCGCGTGGTCACCGAGCGCGAGGTCGGCGCGGCGGTGCACCACGCGCCCGAGGACACGCGCGCGTTCTTCCGCGGCGAGGTCATGGCGCGCTACGGCGACGAGGTCTCCGCGGCGAGCTGGGACTCGGTGATCTTCGACGTGCCGGGCGCGCCGTCGCTCCAGCGCGTCCCGATGATGGACCCGCTGCGCGGGACGCGCGCCCACATCGGGGCGCTGCTCGACGCGAGCCCGGACGCCGCCGCGCTGCTGGCGGGTCTGGCAGGCCCGTCGTGACCGGCGGCGACTAGGCTGGACGCACGACGGCGCCCGCCCTCCGTGGGAGGGGCGCCGCGTGCGAGCAGAGCCGGGAAGGGCGCGAGCCCGGACGGGGTTGGAACGGACAGAGCGTCGGCGCGAGGCCGGCCGACGGACGAGGAGGCAGCCATGGCGGGTACCGAACGCACGCACGCGTCGCACGAGGACCGGCGTCCCGACGACGAGCCCGAGGCCCCGGCGACCCCGGTCGCGCCGCAGGCGCAGTCGCGCGACGCCGAGGTGGACGCGCTCCTCGAGGAGATCGACGAGGTCCTGGAGACGAACGCGGAGTCCTTCGTCCGGGGCTTCGTGCAGAAGGGCGGCGAGTAGGAAGGGTGACGGCAACCCGATGAGCACGGACCAGCCCGGGCGCCTGCCCGACGCGTTCACGACCCCCGGGTCGTCGTCCTTCCTGGAGTTCCTGTCCGGGCACGCCCCCGACCTGCTGCCGTCGCACCGCGTGGCCGGGCACGCGGCGTCCGGCACGCTTCCGGACGCGCCGCACGCCACCACGATCGTGGCGCTGACGTTCGGCGCCGAGGGCGTGGGCGCGGGCGTCGTGATGGCGGGGGACCGCCGCGCGACGATGGGCTCGATGATCGCGAACCGGGAGATCGAGAAGGTCTTCCCGGCCGACGAGTACTCGGCCGTGGGTATCGCCGGGACGGCGGGGATCGCCGTCGAGCTCGTGCGCCTGTTCCAGCTCGAGCTCGAGCACTACGAGAAGATCGAGGGCGCGCTGCTCTCGCTCGACGGCAAGGCGAACCGCCTGTCGACGATGATCCGCCAGAACCTCGGCCTCGCCATGCAGGGCCTCGCGGTCGTGCCGCTCTTCGCCGGGTTCGACCTCGACCGCGGCGCCGGCCGGATCTTCTCGTACGACGTCACGGGCGGGCGGTACGAGGAGCGGGCGTACCACTCGGTGGGATCGGGCTCGGTCTTCGCGCGCGGCTCACTGAAGAAGCTGTGGCGCACCGGTCTCGACCGGGCGGCCTCCGTGCGCGTCGCGGTCGAGGCGCTCTACGACGCGGCGGACGACGACTCGGCCACCGGCGGCCCGGACCCGGTCCGCCGGATCTGGCCGGTGGTCGCGGTCGTCACGGCCGACGGCTACGAGCGCGTGCCGGACGACGAGCTCGCGGCGGTCGTCGAGCAGATCGTGGCGGAGCGCTCCGGGGCGGGCGTGGAGCGCGGCCGTCCCCCGGTGACGAACGCCGAGGCCGTCCCGCACGACCGCCCGCAGGACGGCCCGACCGGAGGTGACGACGCGTGAACATGCCTTTCTACGTCTCGCCCGAGCAGCTGATGAAGGACCGGGCGGACTTCGCGCGCAAGGGCATCGCGCGCGGCCGGTCGGTCGTGGTCCTCGCCTACGAGGACGGCATCGCGTTCGCGACGGAGAACCCGTCGCGCGCGCTGCACAAGATCTCGGAGATCTACGACCGCATCGCGTTCGCCGCGGTGGGCAAGTACAACGAGTTCGAGAACCTGCGCGTCGCCGGGGTGCGGTACGCCGACCTGCGCGGCTACTCCTACGACCGCACGGACGTCAACGCGCGCGGTCTCGCGAACGCGTACGCGCAGACGCTCGGCACGGTGTTCACCACGGAGTCGAAGCCGCTCGAGGTCGAGCTCGTCGTCGCGGAGGTCGGTCGCACGGCGGAGCAGGACCAGCTCTACCGCATCTCCTACGACGGCTCCGTCGCCGACGAGCAGGGCGTGGTCGTCATGGGCGGCCAGGCCGACCAGCTCGGTCGAGTGCTCCAGGACGCGTGGCGGCCCGGTCTCGGGCTCGCCGAGGTGCTGCGCCTGGCGGTGCACGCGCTCGCGTCCGGCGGCGAGGCGGACGACGCCCGCACCATCCCGGCCGCGCAGCTCGAGGTGGCCGTCCTGGACCGCACGCGGCCCCGACGCGCGTTCCGCCGTCTCACGGGCTCCGTCCTCGAGGGCCTCCTCGCGGACGACGACGCGGCGACCACCACCGACGGGACCGCCGAGGGCGCGCCCGACGACACGACGGGCACCGGCCCGACGGACGAGGGGTAGCGCCGCATGGACCGCAGGATCTTCGGGCTGGAGACCGAGTACGGCGTGACGTGCGCGTCCGACGACGGGCGCGGGCTCTCGGCGGACGAGGTCGCGCGGTACCTCTTCCGCAAGGTGGTCGCCTGGGGCCGCTCGTCGAACGTGTTCCTGCGCAACGGCTCCCGGCTGTACCTGGACGTCGGCTCGCACCCCGAGTACGCGACGGCGGAGTGCGACGACGTCCGTCAGCTCGTCGCGTACGACCGTGGCGGCGAGCGGATCCTCGAGGGCCTCGTCGCGGACGCGCAGCAGCGGCTCGAGCACGAGGGACTGCCCGGCCGGATCCACCTGTTCAAGAACAACACCGACTCGGCGGGCAACTCGTACGGCTGCCACGAGAACTACCTCGTGCGACGCCAGGGCGACTTCGCTCGCCTGTCGGACGTCCTCGTGCCGTTCCTCATCACGCGCCAGGTCCTCACTGGCGCCGGCAAGGTCCTCGCGACGCCGCGCGGCGCCGTGTACTGCCTGTCCCAGCGCGCCGATCACATCTGGGAGGCGGTGTCGAGCGCGACGACCAGGTCGCGCCCGATCATCAACACGCGCGACGAGCCGCACGCCGACGCCGAGAGCTATCGGCGCCTGCACGTCATCGTCGGGGACTCCTCGATGGCGGAGACGACGACCATGCTCAAGGTCGGCTCGACCGACCTCATCCTGCGCATGGTCGAGGCGGGGGTCCCCATGCGGGACCTGGCGCTCGAGAACCCCATCCGGTCGATCCGCGAGATCAGCCACGACATGACGGGCAAGCAGCCCGTCCAGCTCGCGAGCGGCCGGACGGTCACCGCGATCGACCTCCAGGGCGAGTACCTGCAGCGCGTGCGCGAGTTCGTCGAGCAGGACGTCGCGCCGACGCCCGTCGTCAAGCAGGTGCTCGACCTGTGGGAGCGCGGGCTGCGCGCCCTCGAGACGGGCGACCTCTCGCTCGTCGACCGCGAGCTGGACTGGGTCATCAAGTACCGCCTGATCCAGCGCTACCAGGCCAAGCACGGTCTCGAGCTCGACGACCCGCGGATCGCGCGCCTCGACCTCGCCTACCACGACATCTCGCGCACCGAGGGGCTGTACAACCTGCTCGCGGCGCGCGGCATGGTCGAGCGGGTGACCACGGACCTCGAGGTGTTCGAGTCGACGGCCGTCCCGCCGCAGACCACGCGCGCGAAGCTGCGCGGCGACTTCGTGCGCGCCGCCCAGGAGGCCCGCCGGGACTACACGGTGGACTGGGTGCACCTCAAGCTCAACGACCAGGCGCAGCGCACCGTGCTGTGCAAGGACCCGTTCCGGAACGTCGACGAGCGCGTGGAGCGCCTCATCGAGTCGATGTGATGCAGGACGTGATGTGACGAACCTGGCCCTCGCGGCCGGGCGCCCTCGGGGCGTCCGGCGCGCTCGTCGTGCGCCCGCGTCCCGGGCCGCGCTCGTGCTGCTCGTGGCGCTCCTCGCGGCGCTCGTGCTCGGTGCGTGCACGGAGCCGGAGGACGCGACGGAGACGCCGCTCAACACCGACCTCACGGTCGCCGGGTCGTCCGGCGCCCCGCCGGCGCTGGAGTACCGCGCGCCGCTCGACGTGCCGGACGCGCGGTCGGAGGTGGTGTGGCCGGGCGCCGGGGCGGAGCTCGTCGACGGCGGCCCGCTGCTGCTCAACCTCTACGCGGAGGACCTGCGCGACGGCACCGTCCTGCAGAACACGTACACGGACGCGCCGCGCTGGCGCACGCTGACCGACGAGTCCGTCGGCCGCGAGCTGCGTGACCTTCTGCGGGGCCAGCGCGTGGGGGCGCGCCTGCTGCGCCTCGAGGTGGACGACGGCGTCCCCGTCGCCCTGGTCGTCGACGTCCTGCCGACGCGTGCGTCCGGGGAGCCGGTCGAGCCGGTCGACGGCCTGCCCACGGTGACGCTCGACGAGCAGGGCGCACCGAGCGTCACCGTCCCGTCGGAGGCCGCGGCGCCCGCGGGCCTCGTGGTGCAGCCGCTCGTCCGCGGCGACGGGCGCCAGGTCGAGGTCGGTCAGGTGGTCACCGTCCGGTACTCGGGCGTGCGCTGGTCCGACGGCGAGGTCTTCGACTCGACGTGGACGGACGGCGCGGCGCCCCTGTCGGTGATGATCGGCATCGGCGAGGTCATCGAGGGGTGGGAGCAGGGGCTCCTCGAGCAGTCGGTGGGGAGCCAGGTGCTCCTCGTCGTGCCGCCCGACCTGGCCTACGGCGCGACCGCCAACCCGCTGGCCGGCGAGACGCTCGTCTACGTCGTCGACATCCTCGACGCCCAGTTCCCCGTGACCGAGGAGAGCGCGGGCGACACCGGAACGGCCGACGACACAGCCGGCACCGACACCGGCACCGACACGACCGGCACGGCCGGCACCGACACGACCGGCGGAGCGCCGGCCGACCGAGGAGACTCCCCATGACCGTCGCGATCCGCGTGATCCCGTGCCTCGACGTCGACGCGGGACGCGTCGTCAAGGGCGTGAACTTCGAGAACCTGCGCGACGCGGGCGACCCCGTCGAGCTCGCCGCCCGCTACGACACCGAGGGCGCCGACGAGCTGACGTTCCTCGACGTCTCGGCGTCGTCCGGCAACCGGGAGACGACGTACGACGTCGTGCGGCGGACCGCCGAGCAGGTCTTCGTCCCGCTCACCGTCGGTGGCGGGGTCCGCTCGGCGGACGACGTGGACCGTCTCCTGCGCGCGGGCGCGGACAAGGTCGGCGTGAACACGGCGGCGATCGCCCGTCCGGAGCTCATCGCGGAGATCGCGGACCGTTTCGGCAGCCAGGTGCTCGTGCTCTCGGTGGACGCGCGCCGCACGACCGGCGACGTGCGGACGGAGTCCGGCTACGAGGTGACGACCCACGGCGGGCGTCGCGGCACGGGGATCGACGCCGTGGAGTGGGCGTCGCGCGCAGCGGGGCTGGGCGCGGGCGAGATCCTGCTCAACTCGATGGACGCGGACGGCACGACCGCCGGTTTCGACCTCGAGATGCTCGCCGCGGTGCGCTCCGAGGTGCGTGTGCCGCTGATCGCGAGCGGCGGGGCGGGCGCGCCCGAGCACTTCGTGGCGGCGGCGCGCGCCGGGGCGGACGCGGTGCTCGCCGCGAGCGTCTTCCACTTCGGCGCCCTCACCGTCGGCCAGGTGAAGGACGCGATGCGGGCCGAGGGCGTGCGGGTGCGCTGACCGGCGCGGACGCCCGGCGGCGGTGTCGGGAGCCCGTGAGAGGATCGGGCCACCCCCTGAACGAAAGACGAGGACCGTCCCGTGCCCGGCAGCAGGACGCGCCCCACCGGCGCCGACGCCCCGCCCGCCCCGACCGACCCGCCGGCCACCGCCGCCCGGCACGACCGCTCCCGCGACCGGCTCCCCGCCGAGCCGTCGGTCCGCCGACCGCACGCGCTCACCGGCTCCCGGGTCCGCCGCTCGCTCGCGCTCATGGGGCGCGGCATCCGCGACGAGCCGCGCACCTACGTGCTGGCGATCGGGTCCTCCGCGCTGTTCGGCGCGCTGACCGTCGCCGTGAGCAGCGCGGTCGGCCAGGTCACCGACGACGTCGTGGTGCCCGCGCTCGCGGGCGACGAGGCTGCGCGCGGCCGCATCTGGGTCGCGGGCCTCGTGCTCGCCGGGATCGCGCTCTCGCTCGCGGTGAGCGTCGCCGCGCGGCGCATCTTCGCGGGCAACGGGTACGCCGCGCTGCAGGCACGCCACCGCACCGCGGTGACCCGCCAGTACCTGCGCCTGCCGATGTCGTGGCACCGCTCGCACCCGGCCGGGCAGCTCCTGTCGAACGCGAACTCCGACGTCGAGGCCGCGACGGGCGTCTTCAACCCGCTGCCGTTCGCGCTGGGCGTCGTCGTCATGATCGGCGTCGCCGCCGTGATGCTCTTCCGGGTGGACGTCTGGCTCGCGTGCGCGGCGCTCGTGGTCATCCCGGTCGCCGTCGCCGTGAACATCGTGTTCCAGCGCTACATGTCGCCCGCCATCACGCGGGCGCAGCAGCTGCGCGCCGAGGTGTCCGACGTCGCGCACGAGAGCTTCGAGGCCGCGCTCCTCGTCACGTCGCTCGGCACCGCGGACCGCGAGGAGCGCCGCTTCGCCCAGCGCACCGACGAGCTGCGCGCCGCGAACGTGCGGGTCGGCGTCGTGCGCGCGTTCTTCGACCCCGTCATCGAGCTCCTGCCGTCGCTCGGCACGCTCCTCGTGCTGGGCGTCGGGACCGTGCGCCTCACCGCGGGCGACGTCGCGCCCGGCGACATCATCACCGCCGCGTACCTCCTGACCGTCATGGCCGTGCCGGTCCGCGCGTTCGGCTGGGTCCTCGGCGAGCTCCCGCGCGCGCTCGTCGGGTACGAGCGCATCAGCCGCGTTGTCGACGCCGGGGGCGTGCTGCGTCCCGGGACGTCGGCCCTGAGCGGGACGGGTGCCGGGCTGGGCGTGCGGCTCGAGGGCGTCGGTGTCGACGTCCGGGCGGGCGGCCGCGAGCTCACGCTGCTCGACGGCGTGGACCTCACCGTGGCGCCGGGGACGACGGTCGCCGTCGTGGGCCCGACGGGCGCCGGCAAGACGACGCTCGTCTCGCTCCTCGCGCGGCTCTCGGACCCGACGCGCGGGCGCGTGCTCCTCGACGGCACCGACGTGCGCGACGTGCGCGAGGCGGACCTCACGACGCAGGTCGCCCTCGTCGCGCAGCAGGCGTTCGTGTTCGAGGACACCGTGCGCGCGAACGTCACGCTCGTCGACGACGGCGACCCCGGCCCGGACGACGCGGAGGTCTGGGCGGCCCTGCGGCTCGCGCGCGTGGACGACGTCGTCGAGCGGCTCCCGGAGGGCCTCGACGCCCCGCTCGGGGAGCGGGGGGCCAACCTGTCCGGTGGCCAGCGCCAGCGTCTCGCGATCGCGCGCGCGCTCGTCCGGCGTCCTCGCCTCCTCGTCCTCGACGACGCGACCTCGGCCGTCGACCCGCGGGTCGAGCAGGAGATCCTCGCGGGCGTCGCGCGGGGCGGCGACGACCGCCCGACGGTCGTGATGGTCGCCTACCGCATGTCGAGCGTCGCGCTCGCGGACGTCGTCGTGCACGTGGAGTCCGGGCGGGTGGTGGACGTCGGGACGCACGACGAGCTGCTCGCCCGCGACCCGGGGTACCGCGAGCTCGCGACCGCGTACGCGCGCGAGGCGGAGCGCCGGGAGAACGAGCGCGCCGACGCGACGGACGACTCCGTGCGCGAGGCGGGCGAGGACGAGCAGGTCCGCGACGGTCACCGGGACGACGACCTCGCGCGCCAGGAGGAGACGGAGGAGGACGACGTCGTGCGGCACGTCGAGACGGGGGCGCTGGAGGAATGACCCGGACCACGACCGAACGACCCGGACGGTCGCCCCGCCGGGGCGCGGGTCCCGCCGTCGACGGCGGCGCGGACGTCCGCACCGGCGACGCGCGCATCGCCTCGGCGAGCTCCCTGGGCGTCCTCGCGACGCTGCGTCGCGGCGTGCAGGTGTCGCCGCAGATCCTCGCCGGCATCTGGGTGACCCTCGGCCTCGCCGTCGCCGCGGCGCTGGGCCGGGTCGTCGTGCCCGTGACCGTGCAGCAGACCATCGACACGGGCGTGCTCGCCGACGGCGGTCCGGACACGACGCGCGTCGCGGTGCTCGTGGGCGTCGCCGCCGGGATCCTCGTCCTCGCCGGGCTGTGCTCGGCCCTCGTCAACGTGCGCCTGTTCCGGTCGACCGAGGCGGGCCTCGCCGCGCTGCGCGTGCGCGCGTTCCGGCACGTGCACGACCTGTCGGTGCTCACCCAGAACTCCGAGCGGCGCGGGTCGCTCGTCTCGCGCGTCACGAGCGACGTCGACACGATCTCCCTGTTCGTGCAGTGGGGCGGCATCATGCTGCTCGTCTCGGTGCTGCAGATCGGCGTCGCGACGGTGCTCATGGCGGTCTACTCGTGGCAGCTCACGCTCGTGGTGTGGGCGTGCTTCGTGCCGCTGTTCCTCGTCCTGCGCCCCGCGCAGGCGCGGGTCAACGACGCGTACACCCAGGTCCGCGCGCGGGTCGGCGCGATGCTCGGCGCGATCTCGGAGTCCGTCGTCGGCGCGGAGACCATCCGCGCGTACGGCGCCGGGGCCCGGACGGCCCGCCGCATCGACGCCGCGGTCGACGCGACGCGGCGCGCGATGGTCCGGGCGCAGAAGCTCGTCGCCGTCGTGTTCTCGAGCGGCGTGCTCGTGGCGAACCTCGTGCTCGCGGTCGTCGTGGTCGTCGGGTCGCTGCTCGGCGTGGCGGGCGACATCTCGGTGGGGCAGCTCCTCGCCTTCCTGTTCCTCGTCCAGCTCTTCACCGGCCCCGTCCAGATGGCGACGGAGATCCTCAACGAGCTGCAGAACGCCGTGGCGGGCTGGCGCCGCGTCCTTGCGGTCCTGGAGACGCCGGTCGAGGTCGTCGACAAGGGCCCCGACGGCGTGCGCAGCCTGCGCGGCCCGGCCCACGTACGCCTCGAGGGCGTCCGGTTCGCCTACCCCGACGGGCCCGAGGTGCTGCATGGCGTCGACCTCGACCTGCCGGCGCGTGCCTCGGTCGCCGTCGTCGGCGCGACCGGCTCGGGCAAGACGACGATCGCGAAGCTCGTCACGCGGCTCATGGACCCGACGGGCGGGCGCGTGCTCCTGGACGGCACGGACCTGCGCGACCTGTCCGTGGCGTCCCTGCGCGAGCGCGTCGTGCTCGTGCCCCAGGAGGGCTTCCTGTTCGACGGGACGCTCGCCGACAACGTCGCCTACGGGCTCCAGGGCGCCGCCGAGGAGGAGCCGGCCGCCGCGCGTCGCGCCCGGATCGAGGCGGCCGTCGAGCGGCTCGGCCTCACCGACTGGGTCGCGGACCTGCCGGACGGGCTCGACTCCTCGGTCGGCCAGCGGGGCGAGTCCCTCTCCGCGGGCGAGCGGCAGCTCGTCGCGCTCGTCCGGGCCTACCTGGCCGAGGCGGACCTGCTCGTCCTCGACGAGGCGACGTCCGCCGTCGACCCGGCGACCGAGGTCCGGATCGCGCGGGCGCTCGCGTCGCTCACCGCGGGCCGGTCGACGCTGACGATCGCGCACCGCCTCTCCACGGCCGAGGCGGCCGACCTCGTCGTCGTCGTCGACGCCGGGCACGTCGTGGAGGTGGGCCACCACGACGACCTCGCCCGCGCGGGCGGGGTCTACGCCCGCATGCACGACGCGTGGGTCTCCCAGACCCGCTGACCCGCCCGGGCCGGGCGACCGACGTCACGCCGGGTCGGGCGAGACGGGGGACCGGCGGCGGCCCGGCGTCTGGCAGGATTCTCGGGTGCCCGACTCCACGACCGGCCCGCAGACCACGACCCCGTCCGCGCTCGACCCCGAGGTCGCCGCGCGGCTCAAGCGCGACGACGCCGGACTGGTCGCCGCGATCGTCCAGCAGCACGACACGGGCGAGGTGCTCATGCTCGGCTGGATGGACGACGAGGCGCTCCACCGCACCCTGACCACCGGGCGGGTGACGTTCTGGAGCCGGTCGCGCCAGGAGTACTGGCGCAAGGGCGACACGTCGGGCCACGTCCAGGTGGTGCGCTCGGTCGCGCTCGACTGCGACGGCGACGCGCTCCTCGTGCGCGTGCACCAGGTCGGCGCCGCGTGCCACACGGGCACCCGCACGTGCTTCGAGGCCGGCGGAGACCTGGGCGCCGTCGTCGGCGAGCTGCCGTCCGCGCCGGGTGCCCCGGACGCCGGGGCCGCGCCCGCCGTCGGACCGGACCCCGAGGAGGAGAACCAGTGAGCACGACCGTCGACCCGGCCGGAACCACCACCGTTCCCGCGGGCGGGCCCGCGTGGGGCACGACGTGGCCCGTGCTCGACGGCTTCCGCGCGCTCGCCCGCTCCCGCCGGGTCGTCCCGGTCGTGCGGCGCCTCCTGGCCGACGACGTCACGCCCGTCGGGCTCTACCGCACCCTCGCGCAGGGGCGGCCGGGCACCTTCGTGCTGGAGTCCGCGGAGTCGGACGGGCGCTGGGCCCGCTACTCGTTCGTCGGCGTCGCGTCCCGCGCGACCCTCACGGCGCGCGACGGCCGGGCGGTGTGGTCGGGCGACGTGCCCGCGGGCGTCCCGCGCGAGGGCGACGTGGTCGACGTGCTGGAGGCGACGCTCGACGTGCTGCGCACGCCCGCGGTCGACGGCCTCCCGCCGCTGACTGGCGGGCTCGCCGGGGCGATCGGGTGGGACGTCATCCGGCACTGGGAGCCGACGCTGCCCGCGCACGCGCCCGACGAGCTGGGCGTCCCGGAGCTCACGCTGTGCCTCGCGACGGACCTCGCGGTCGTCGACCACGCGGAGGGCAGCGTGTGGCTCGTGGCGAACGCGATCAACTTCGACGACACGGACGAGCGGGTCGACGAGGCGTACGCCGACGCGGTGCGGCGCCTGGACGCGATGCAGGCGCGCCTCGTCGCCGGCGGTGCGCACGTCGCGTCGGTCGTGGCCGCCGACGCCGTCGAGCCGGAGCTCGAGTTCCGCTCGACGCGCGACGAGTTCGAGGCGTCCGTCGTGGCGGGCAAGGACGCGATCCGCGAGGGCGAGGTCTTCCAGGTCGTCCTCTCGCAGCGCCTGGACCTCGACTGCCCGGCGGACCCGCTGGACGTCTACCGGGCGCTGCGCACGATCAACCCGAGCCCGTACATGTACTACTTCCAGCTCACGGACGCGGACGGGCGCGACTTCGCGGTCGTCGGGTCGAGCCCGGAGACGCTGGTCAAGGTCGAGGACGGGCGGGTCACGACGTTCCCCATCGCGGGCTCGCGGCCGCGCGGCGCCACGCCCGAGGAGGACGTCGCGCTCGGGGAGGAGCTGCGCGAGGACCCCAAGGAGCTCGCGGAGCACATCATGCTCGTCGACCTCTCGCGCAACGACCTCGTCAAGGTCTGCGAGCCGACGTCGGTCGAGGTCGTGGAGTTCATGGCGACCAAGCGGTTCAGCCACATCATGCACCTGTGCTCGACGGTCGTCGGCACGCTGCGCGACGGCGCGACCGCGCTCGACGCCTTCCGGGCCACGTTCCCCGCGGGGACGCTCTCGGGCGCGCCCAAGCCGCGCGCGATCGCCCTCATCGACGAGCTCGAGCCCGCCTCGCGCGGGATCTACGGTGGGACGGCCGGGTACTTCGACTTCGACGGGAACATGGACATGGCGATCGCCATCCGCACGGCGCTGATCCGCGACGGGCGCGCGAGCGTCCAGGCCGGGGGCGGGATCGTCGCCGACTCCGTGCCGGCGCTCGAGTACGCGGAGTCGCGCAACAAGGCGGCCGCGGCGGTCCGCGCCGTGCAGGTCGCGGCGCGGCTGCGGGGGCTCGCGTGAGCCGCCCGGGCGGCCCGGCCCGCCGCACGGCCATCTGGGTCCTGCTGCTCCTCGGGGGCGCGACCCTCGCGGCGGCCGTGCCCACGTGGCTGCGCACGACGGGGGCCACCGCGCTCGACCCGCAGGTCGACGTCGCGGTGGCCGGCACGTCGGCCGCACCCGGCGTGAGCGCGGCCGCGCTCGTGCTCGTCGCGGCCGCGCTCGCGCTCGGCCTCGTGGGACGTGTCGGCCGGTGGGTCGTTCTGGCGGTCGCGGCGGCGAGCGGCGTCGTCGCGACGGTGTCGGCGCTGAGCGTCGCGATCGACCCGGAACCGACCGCCCGGTCGGCGGTGGCCGAGGCGACGGGCGTGACGGAGCTGATCGCACCGGTCGAGCTCACCGCGGCGCCCTGGGTGGCGGCCGTGCTCGGCGTGCTCACCGTGCTCGTGGTGGTGTGGGTGGCGCGCGGCGCGCGGTCGTGGGCGAGCGCCTCGACGCGGCACGAGCGGGCCGGGGCGGCGCCCGCGACGGCAGCCGGCACGCCCGCGGACGGGACGCCCGAGGCCAAGGGCGCGGCCGGCCCCGCCGACGCCGAGGACGTCTCCGACCACGACGCGTGGGACGCGCTCTCCCGCGGCGAGGACCCCACGGACCGCTGAGCAGCGCGGACGTGTCCCACGCGACGTCCGCCGACGTCCCGCGACGGGACGGGCCCCGGCCCGGTCCGATAGGCTCTGACCACATCTTGACGAAAGGCACGACCCTCATGGCCGAGAACCAGCAGACCACCGAAATCGCCTACCTGCCGCCCGCGGCACCGCCCACGAACCACGGCCACACCGTCGCCGCGTGGTTCACCATGATCGGCATCATGGTCGGCGCCCTCGTGGCCGCGATCGGTGTCGTGGTCGCCGCCGTCTGGCTGTTCTGGGTCGGCATGGGCGTCGTGGCCGTGGCGCTCGTCGGCGGCCTCGTGCTCCGCAACATGGGCTACGGGCAGAAGAAGCAGGACGCGCGGTGACGCAGCCGCCGGGACCGGGCCCGCACGACGGCACGCCCCCGCAGGACGGGTCGCAGGCGCCGTACGGCTCGTCGGTGCCCGGCGGCGCGCAGCACCCCGGCCCGCAGGACCCGGACCAGGGCTACGCCGGGCAGCAGCAGCCCGGTCACCCGTACCCGGGCCAGCAGTACCCCGGGCAGCCGTACCCCGGCCAGCAGTACCCGGGTCAGCAGTACCCGGCAGGCGCCTACGCGCCGCCGCCGTACTACCCGAAGAACAACCTCGCGATCTGGTCCCTCGTCCTGGGCATCGCCGCGTTCGTGCTCAGCTGCGGCTTCTTCACGGGCATCCCCGCGGTCATCGTGGGCAACGCGGCGAAGCGTGCCGTCGCGGAGGGCCAGGCGGACAACGACGGCATGGCGACGGCGGGGATCATCCTCGGCTGGGTCGCGATCGGCCTGTCCGCGATCGGTCTGCTGCTACTGCTGGTGTTCTTCCCCGCGGTCCTCGCCTGGGTCGGCACGATCCCCGACCAGTACTGACGGGGCGGTCACGTGACGTCCGAGGCGGTGCGCCGACGGCTGGTGCCGCGCGAGGCCGTGGCGCCGCTCGCCGTCGGTGCGCTCGTCGCGGCCGCGACGGCGTACGTGGGCGCAGTCGACCCGAACCGCCCGGGCCACTACGTCACGTGCCCGCTGCTCGCCCTGACGGGCCTCGCGTGCCCCGGGTGCGGAGGCCTGCGCGCCACGCACGCCCTCGTGCACCTCGACCTGGCCGCGGCCTGGTCCATGAACCCGCTGTGGGTCGTCGTCGCCCCCCTGCTCGTCGTGCTGTGGGGCCTGTGGCTCGCCCGTGCGTGGCGCGGCCGCCCCGCGCCGCGTGTGCCCGCGGGGGTGGCGTGGACGTCGCTCGCCGTGCTCGTGCTCTTCGGGGTGCTGCGCAACGTGCCCGCTCTGGTCCCGTGGCTCGGCCCGGTGGCCGCCTGAGCCGGCGGCCGTGACTGCGACCGGCCGCGCCGCGCGCGTCTCGGGGGCTGGGCCGTGGTCATCGTCACTCGGGGGCGGCTCTACGATGGCAGGTACCTCCCTGTCAACGGGTCGGCCCGAACCTGTGGGTGCACGCCGGCCGACCGGCCCGGCAGGGGGCGGGACGACACGGGGAGTGGTGGGACGATGACGGTGCTGGACGACATCGTCGCGGGTGTGCGCGAGGACCTCGCGGCACGCCAGGCGACGACCTCGCTCGACGAGCTCAAGGAACGAGCCGCCCGCGTCCCCGGTGCGCTCGAGTGCGTGAGCCGCCTCAAGGCGGACGACGCCGTGGCCGTCATCGCCGAGGTGAAGCGGTCGAGCCCCAGCAAGGGCGCGCTCGCGTCCATCTCCGACCCGGCCGAGCTCGCGGGGGAGTACGAGAAGGGCGGCGCGGCCGCGATCTCGGTGCTCACCGAGCAGCGGCGGTTCAACGGGAGCCTCGCCGACCTCGACGCCGTCCGGGCGCGGGTCGACGTCCCCGTGCTCCGCAAGGACTTCGTCGTGACGCCGTACCAGGTGTGGGAGGCGCGCGCCCACGGCGCGGACATCGTGCTCCTCATCGTCGCGGCGCTCGAGCAGACGGTGCTCACGTCGCTCGTCGAGCGCGTGCACTCGCTCGGCATGACCGCGCTCGTCGAGGTCCACACGCTCGACGAGGTCACGCGCGCGCTCGACGCCGGGGCGCGGGTCGTCGGCGTGAACTCGCGCGACCTCAAGACGCTCGACGTCGACCGCACGACCTTCGCGCGCCTGGCGCCCGCGATCCCCGACGAGGTCGTCCGCGTAGCCGAGTCCGGCGTGCGCGGGCCGCACGACGTCATGGACTACGCCCGCTCCGGCGCGCACGCCGTGCTGGTCGGCGAGGCGCTCGTGACCGACGACGCGCCGCGCTCGTCCGTCGCCGACCTCGTCGCGGCCGGGTCGCACCCGTCGCTGTGGTCCGTGCGGCCCTGAGGCACGACGGCACCGTCCGTCACGTCGCAGGCGCCGCGCCCCGGCCCAGCACACCCCACCACGCAGGAGGACCGGCCCCGTGCCCGACTCGACACCATCGACCACCCCTCCGAGCGGCGCGCACTCCGTCCGCGCCGACCTGACGCGCTCCCTCGCGACCCAGGAGGGCCCCTACTTCGGCGAGTTCGGCGGGCGCTACGTGCCCGAGGCGCTCGTCGCCGCGCTCGACGAGCTCGAGACCGAGTACCGCAAGGCGCTCGACGACCCGGCGTTCGTGACCGAGCTCGCGCGCCTGCAGCGCGAGTACACCGGCCGCCCGAGCCCGCTCACGGAGGTGCCCCGCTTCGCGGAGCACGCCGGCGCCTCGCGCGTGTTCCTCAAGCGCGAGGACCTCAACCACACCGGCTCGCACAAGATCAACAACGTCCTCGGCCAGGCGCTGCTCGTCAAGCGCATGGGCAAGAAGCGCGTGATCGCCGAGACGGGCGCCGGCCAGCACGGCGTCGCGACGGCGACGGCCGCGGCCCTGCTCGACCTCGAGTGCGTCGTGTACATGGGCGAGGAGGACACGCGGCGCCAGGCGCTGAACGTCGCGCGCATGCGCCTCCTCGGCGCCGAGGTCGTCCCCGTGACGATCGGCCAGCGCACCCTCAAGGACGCGATCAACGAGGCGCTGCGCGACTGGGTCGCCAACGTCGACACGACGCACTACCTGCTCGGCACCGTGACCGGGCCCCACCCGTTCCCCGAGATGGTGCGCGAGTTCCACCGCGTCATCGGCGAGGAGGCGCGCACGCAGATCCTCGACCGCATCGGGCGCCTGCCCGACGCGCTCGCCGCGTGCGTGGGCGGCGGCTCGAACGCGCTCGGGCTCTTCAACGCCTTCCTCGACGACGAGGGCGTCGAGCTCTTCGGCTTCGAGGCGGGGGGCGAGGGCATCGAGACGGGCCGCCACGCGGCCCGCTTCAGCGGCGGCGCGCCGGGCGTCCTGCACGGCGCGCGCTCGTACCTCCTCCAGGACGAGGACGGCCAGACCCTGCCGAGCCACTCGGTGTCCGCAGGTCTCGACTACCCGAGCGTCGGGCCCGCCCACTCGTGGCTCCACGACCTCGGCCGCGCGACGTACCTGCCCGTGACCGACGCCGAGGCGATGGACGCGTTCCGGCTGCTGTGCCGCACCGAGGGGATCATCCCGGCGATCGAGTCGGCCCACGCCCTCGCGGGCGCGCTGCGGGTCGGGCGCGAGGCCGCGGCCGCGGGCCGCACCGACCACGTGATCCTCGTGAACCTCTCGGGGCGCGGGGACAAGGACGTGGCGACCGCCGCCCGGTGGTTCGACCTCGTGGACGACGACGCGATCGCCGAGACGGCGACGGGCACGGAGGGACAGCTGTGAGCGCCGCCCAGACCCAGGACGCACCCGGGGCGTCGACGCCGGGGACGGCGTCGGCCACCGCACGCCGCCTGCTCGAGCTGCGCGCGGAGGGTCGCGCGGGGCTCGTCGGCTACCTGCCGGTCGGCTTCCCGACGGTCGACCGCTCCGTCGAGGCGGCGCTCGCGCTCGTGGACTCGGGCGTGGACGTGCTCGAGCTCGGCATCCCGTACACGGACCCCGTCATGGACGGACCGGTCATCCAGGCCGCTGCCCAGGCGGCGCTCGACGGCGGTGCGCGCGTCGCGGACGTCTTCCGCGTCGTCGCGGCCGTCACGGAGCGCACGGGCGGACGCGTGCCGGTGCTCGTCATGACGTACTGGAACCCCGTGCTGCGCTACGGCGTCGACGCGTTCGCGCGCGACCTCGCGGCGGCCGGGGGAGCCGGGCTCATCACGGCCGACCTCGTCCCCGACGAGGGCCGCGCGTGGCTGGACGCCGCCGAGGCGCACGGTCTCGACCGCGTGTTCCTCGTCGCGCCGAGCTCGACGCCGGAGCGCCTCCGGCTCACCGCGCGCGCGTCGCGCGGCTTCGTCTACGCGGCCTCGACGATGGGCGTCACGGGCGTGCGCGCCGCCGTCGGGCCCCAGGCCGCGCGGCTCGTCGCCGACACGCGCGCGGCGGGCGCCGAGCTCGTGTGCGTCGGTCTCGGTGTCTCCACGGCCGAGCAGGCCGCGGAGGTCGCGCGCTACGCCGACGGCGTCATCGTCGGCTCGGCGTTCGTCCGGCCCCTGCTGGGCGACGCCCCGTGGGACGAGCGGCTCGCCGCGCTCCGCACGGTCGCCGCCTCGCTGGCGGCCGGGGTGCGGTCCGCCCGCCAGGAGCAGCCCGGCACGACGACGCCCGGCGGGGTGGTCGCATGAGCGCCGCGCTCGCCGTCGGGCAGCTCGTGGAGGCCGCGGGCGCCCTGCCCGCGGCGATCCCGAGCCCGCCCCAGCACACCTGGTACCTCGGGCCGTTCCCCATCCGCGCCTACGCGCTCGCGATCCTCGCCGGGATCGGCGTCGCCCTGTGGCTCACGCGCCGCCGCTGGGTCGAGCGCGGGGGAGAGGCCGACGACGTCCTGGAGATCGCGTTCTGGGCGGTCCCGTTCGGGATCGTCGGCGGGCGGCTCTACCACGTCTTCTCGACGCCCGACCCGTACTGGGGCCCGAACGGGGATCCCGTCCGCGCGCTGTACGTGTGGGAGGGCGGCCTCGGCATCTGGGGCGCGGTCGCGCTCGGCGCGGTCGGCGCGTACATCGGGTGCCGGCGCCAGCGTGTGAGCTTCCCGGCGTTCGCGGACGCGCTCGCCCCGGGGCTGCTCCTCGCGCAGGCCGTCGGCCGCCTCGGCAACTGGTTCAACCAGGAGCTGTTCGGCTCGCCCACGACGCTGCCGTGGGGCCTGCGGGTCGACGACTCGGTCGCCGCCGCGGCCGGCTACCCGCCGGGCACGCTGTTCCACCCGACGTTCCTCTACGAGATGGTCTGGAACATCGCGGCTGCCCTGCTCCTGATCTACTTGGACCGTCGGTTCCGGCTCGGTCATGGTCGGGTATTCTGGCTCTACGTCTTCGTCTACACGCTCGGTCGGGTGTGGATCGAGATGCTGCGCATCGACGAGGCCGAGCTCGTCCTCGGTCTCCGGCTGAACGTCTGGACCTCGATCCTGGTCGGTGTCGGTGCGTTGGTAGCGTTTATCGTTGTCGGGCGTCGCCACCCCGGGCGCGAGGAGACGGTGTCCCTCGATGCGCCGGGCGAGGCGCCCGCCACGGAGCCCACGGAGCCGGTCGAGGAGTCGACCGACGCCGCGGACCCCGAGAAGACCGCGGACTCCGACGACTCGGAGGAGTCCGAGCAGGCAGATGCCGCGCGACCAGACCCCGGTCGCTGAGCCTCCGTCACTCAACGGCGAATCCGCCGGGCGACCGCCCGGTGGTTCCGTCATGTCCACCAGGGCCGACGACGTCCCGAACCCCCCCAGCTGGAACCAGCCCGGCCGTCTCGGTCGGGCGCCTGTGAGGACGGTGTTGATGACCACGCCGCAGTATCGGGACGCGCACCGGGCACCCGCCCTGTCCGCCCCTCCCACGGCATCCGGTCTGTACGACCCCGCCGCCGAGCACGACGCGTGCGGCGTCGCCTTCGTGGCGACGCTCCGCGGCACGCCCGGACGCGACATCGTGGACGCGGGGCTCACGGCCCTGCTCAACCTGGACCACCGCGGCGCGGTGGGCGCCGAGGAGAACAGCGGCGACGGCGCGGGGATCCTCACGCAGATCCCCGACGCCTTCGTGCGCGACGTGGTCGACGCCGAGCTCCCGCCCGCCGGGCACTACGCCATCGGCATGGCGTTCCTCCCGCAGGACCCCGAGGCGGCCGCCACCACGGCCCGCGCGGTCGAGGCGATCGCCGCCGAGGAGAAGCTCGAGGTCCTCGCCTGGCGCGATGTCCCCGTGACGGCCGACCTCGTAGGCCCGAGCGCGCGCGCCTCGATGCCGTTGTTCCGTCAGGTCGTCGTGGCCGACCCGTCGCGCGAGCTGGCCGGCGTCGACCTCGACCGCCGGACCTACCGCCTGCGCAAGCGCGCGGAGAACGAGCTCGGTCTCTTCTTCGCGTCGCTGTCGGCGCGCACGCTCACCTACAAGGGCATGCTCACGACGGCGCAGCTCGAGCCGTTCTTCCCCGACCTGTCCGACCCGCGGTACGCGAGCGAGATCGCGCTCGTGCACTCGCGGTTCTCGACGAACACGTTCCCGTCCTGGCCGCTCGCGCAGCCGTTCCGGATGATCGCGCACAACGGCGAGATCAACACGGTGCGCGGCAACCGGAACTGGATGGCCGCGCGCGAGGGCACGCTCGCGAGCGACGCCCTCGGCGACCTCGCGCCGCTGCTCCCGGTCTGCTCCGACGGCTCGAGCGACTCGGCGAGCTTCGACGAGGTGCTGGAGCTGCTGCACCTGTCGGGCCGCTCGCTGCCGCACGCCGTGCTCATGATGGTCCCGGAGGCGTGGGAGAACCACGCCGAGATGGACCCGGACCTGCGCGCGTTCTACGAGTACCACTCGACGCTCATGGAGCCGTGGGACGGCCCCGCGTGCCTCAACTTCACCGACGGCACCCTCATCGGCGCGGTCCTCGACCGCAACGGCCTGCGCCCCGGGCGCTACTGGGTCACGGAGGACGGCCTCGTCGTGCTCGCGAGCGAAGCGGGCGTGCTCGACCTCGACCCCGCGACGATCGTCCGCAAGGGCCGTCTCGAGCCGGGCCGCATGTTCCTCGTCGACACCGGCCAGGGCCGGATCATCGAGGACGAGGAGATCAAGTCCCAGCTCGCGGCGCAGCGCCCGTACGCGCGGTGGGTCGCGGAGAACGCGGTCTACCTCGACCAGCTCCCCGAGCGCGAGCACGTCGCGCACAGCCCCGCGTCGGTCGAGCGCCGCCAGCGTGCCTTCGGGTACACGCAGGAGGAGCTCAAGGTCATCCTCACCCCGATGGCCAACACGGGCGCCGAGCCCCTCGGCGCCATGGGCACGGACACGCCCATCGCCGTCCTCGCGAAGCGCCCGCGCCTGCTCTTCGACTACTTCACGCAGATGTTCGCGCAGGTCACGAACCCGCCGCTCGACGCGATCCGCGAGGAGCTCGTCACGTCGATCGGCGGGGCGATCGGCCCCGAGCCGAACCTGCTCGTCGACACCCCGGAGCACGCGCGCAAGCTCATGCTGCCGTTCCCGGTGCTCGACAACGACCAGCTCGCGAAGATCATCCGCGTCGACAAGGACCCGAACCTCGCGGGCGTCTTCCGCGCCGTGACGATCAAGGGCCTGTACCGCGTCGCGGGCGGCGGCGAGTCGCTGCTCGCGCGGCTCGAGGAGATCTTCGCCGAGGTCGACGCGCACGTCGCCGCCGGCGCGAGCTTCATCGTGCTGTCGGACCGCGACTCGGACGCCGAGCACGCGCCGATCCCGTCGCTCCTGCTGTCGAGCGCGGTGCACCACCACCTCCTGCGGCGTCACACGCGCACGCAGGTGTCGCTCGTCGTCGAGGCGGGGGACGTGCGCGAGGTGCACCACGTCGCGCTCCTCATCGGCTACGGCGCCGCCGCGGTGAACCCCTACCTCGCCATGGAGACCGTCGAGGATCTCGCGCGCCGCGGCTACCTCGCGGTCGACCCGGCCAAGGCTGTCGCGAACCTCATCAAGGGCCTCGGCAAGGGCGTCCTCAAGGTCATGAGCAAGATGGGCATCTCGACCATCTCCTCCTACCGCGGCGCCCAGGTCTTCGAGGCCGTGGGTCTCTCGCACGACCTCGTGCAGGCGTTCTTCACGGGCACGACGTCGCGCCTCAGCGGGATCGGGCTCGACGTCGTCGCGGCCGAGGTCGCGGCGCGCCACGTGGACGCGTACCCGCGCTCCGGCAACCACCGCCCGCACGTCCGCCTGACCACGGGCGGCGAGTACCAGTGGCGCCGCGACAGCGAGGAGCACCTGTTCGACCCGGAGACGGTCTTCCGTCTCCAGCACTCGACGCGCGAGCGCCGGTTCGACATCTTCCGCGAGTACACGCACCGCGTGGACGAGCAGTCCTCGCGGCTCATGACGCTGCGCGGCCTCCTCGAGCTGCGCGAGGGCGAGCGCCCCGCGGTGCCGCTCGACGAGGTCGAGCCCGTGAGCGAGATCGTCAAGCGCTTCAACACCGGCGCGATGTCGTACGGCTCCATCTCGGCCGAGGCCCACGAGACCCTCGCGATCGCGATGAACCGCCTCGGCGGTCGGTCGAACACGGGCGAGGGCGGCGAGGACCCGGAGCGCCTGTACGACCCGGAGCGTCGCTCGAAGGTCAAGCAGATCGCGTCGGGCCGCTTCGGCGTCACGAGCGAGTACCTGACGAACGCCGACGACATCCAGATCAAGCTCGCCCAGGGCGCCAAGCCCGGCGAGGGCGGTCAGCTCCCGGGCCACAAGGTGTACCCGTGGGTCGCGAAGACCCGGCACTCCACGCCGGGCGTCGGCCTCATCTCGCCGCCGCCGCACCACGACATCTACTCGATCGAGGACCTCGCGCAGCTCATCCACGACGCGAAGAACGCGAACCCGGCGGCGCGCGTCCACGTCAAGCTCGTCTCCGAGTTCGGCGTCGGCACGGTCGCGACGGGCGTGTCCAAGGCGCACGCGGACGTCGTCCTCATCTCGGGCCACGACGGCGGCACGGGCGCGAGCCCGCTCACGTCGCTCAAGCACGCGGGCACGCCGTGGGAGATCGGCCTCGCCGAGACGCAGCAGACCCTCGTGCTCAACAACCTGCGCGACCGCATCGTCGTGCAGGTCGACGGGCAGATGAAGACCGGGCGCGACGTCGTCGTGGCCGCGCTGCTCGGGGCCGAGGAGTTCGGCTTCGCGACCGCGCCGATGGTCGTCTCGGGCTGCGTCATGATGCGCGTGTGCCACCTGGACACGTGCCCGGTGGGCGTCGCGACGCAGAACCCGGAGCTGCGGGCCCGCTTCACGGGCAAGCCGGAGTTCGTCGTGAACTTCTTCGAGTTCATCGCGGAGGAGGTGCGCGAGTACCTGGCACGCCTCGGGTTCCGGAGCATCGAGGAGGCGATCGGCCACGTCGAGTACCTGGACACGCGCCAGGCGATCGACCACTGGAAGGCGCAGGGTCTCGACCTCGCGCCCATCCTCGAGAAGCCCGTCCCCGTCGAGGGCGCGTCGCTGCGGAACACGACGACGCAGGACCACGGCCTGGAGAAGGCGCTCGACAACCAGCTCGTCGCGCTGGCCGAGGACGCGCTCGAGCGGCGCGAGCCGGTGCGGATCTCGCTGCCGGTCCGCAACGTCAACCGCACGGTCGGCACGATGCTCGGCCACGAGGTGACCAAGCGCTTCCGCGGCGAGGGCCTGCCGGACGACACGATCGACGTGACCCTCACGGGGTCCGCCGGCCAGTCGCTCGGCGCCTTCCTCCCGCGCGGCGTCACGCTGCGCCTGTTCGGGGACGCGAACGACTACGTCGGCAAGGGCCTGTCGGGCGGGCGGATCGTCGTGCGGCCGGACCGCAACGCGGTCCTCACCGGGTCGAGCAACGTCGTCGCCGGGAACGTCATCGGCTACGGCGCGACGTCGGGCGAGATCTTCCTGCGCGGTCGCGTCGGGGAGCGCTTCGGCGTCCGCAACTCGGGCGCGACGCTCGTCGTCGAGGGCGTGGGCGACCACGGGTGCGAGTACATGACGGGCGGCACGGTCGTCGTGCTGGGCCCGACCGGGCGCAACTTCGGCGCCGGCATGTCCGGCGGCACCGCGTACGTGCTCGACCTGCGCGAGAGCGCCGTGAACACGAGCGCGCTCGCGACCGGCGAGCTCGGGCTGAGCCCGCTCGAGGACGCCGAGGTCGCGCTCGTCGAGCGGCTCGTCCGCCGTCACCACGAGGAGACCGGCTCGCCGCTCGCGGCCGAGCTGCTCGAGGACTTCGCCACGGCGGTGCAGCGCTTCACGCGCGTCCTGCCGACCGACTTCGCCCGCATGCGCTCGGCGCTCGAGAAGGCCGAGTCGGCCGGTCTCGACCCGGCCGCGCCCGGCGTGTGGGACCAGATCTTGGAGGTGGCCCGTGGCTGACCCCCGCGGATTCCTGAAGGTGCGGGAGCGCGAGCTCCCGCCGAACCGCCCGGTGGCCGTGCGCCTGCGGGACTGGAAAGACGTGCACGCGCACCTCGAGGAGGGCCAGCCGTTCCTCAAGGAGCAGGCGGGCCGCTGCATGGACTGCGGCATCCCGTTCTGCCACCAGGGCTGCCCGCTCGGGAACCTCATTCCCGAGTGGAACGACCTCGTCTACCGCGAGCAGTGGGCCGACGCGATCGACCGCCTCCACGAGACGAACAACTTCCCGGAGTTCACCGGGCGCGTGTGCCCGGCGCCGTGCGAGTCGAGCTGCGTGCTCGGCATCAACCAGCCGCCCGTGACGATCAAGAACGTCGAGGTCTCGATCATCGACGAGGCGTTCGACCGTGGGTACGTCACGCCCCAGGTGCCGCAGCGGCTCACGGGCTTCACGGTCGCGGTCGTCGGGTCCGGCCCCGCCGGGCTCGCCGCCGCGCAGCAGCTCACGCGCGCCGGGCACACCGTCGCGGTGTACGAGCGCGACGACGCCGTCGGAGGCCTGCTGCGCTACGGCATCCCCGACTTCAAGCTCGAGAAGCACCACATCGACCGCCGCGTCGCGCAGATGGAGGCCGAGGGCACGCGGTTCCGCCCCGGCGTCGAGATCGGCGTCGACATCACGTGGGACGACCTGCGGGCGCGCTACGACGCCGTCGTGGTCGCGACCGGCGCGACGGTGCCGCGCGACCTGTCGGTGCCCGGGCGCGAGCTCGACGGCATCCACTTCGCGATGGACTTCCTGCACCAGGCGAACGCGGTCGTGGCGGGGCACGAGGTGCCCGACCAGATCACGGCCACGGGCAAGCACGTCATCGTCATCGGTGGCGGCGACACGGGCTCGGACTGCCTCGGCACCTCGCTGCGCCAGGGCGCGGCGAGCGTCACGACGCTCGCGATCGGCAAGCAGCCGCCGCTCGAGCGGTCCGCGACCCAGCCGTGGCCGACCGACCCGATCGTGTTCGAGGTGTCCTCGTCCCACGAGGAGGGCGGCGAGCGCGAGTTCCTCGCGTCGACCGTCGCGTTCCTCGGTGACGAGAACGGGGCCGTGCGCGCGCTGCGCGTCGCGGAGACCGAGTACCTGCCCGATGGCCGTCGCGTGCCCAAGGAGGGCACCGAGCGCGAGATCCCCGCGGACCTCGTGCTCGTCGCGATGGGCTTCACCGGACCGGAGACGGCTGCCCTCACGACCCAGACCGGCGCGGACCTCACGGGGCGCGGCCTCGTGGCGCGCGGCGACGACTTCGCGTCGTCGCTGCCCGGGGTCTTCGTGGCCGGCGACGCCGGTCGTGGGCAGTCGTTGATCGTGTGGGCGATCGCCGAGGGGCGGGCGGCGGCGGCATCCGTCGACGCCTACCTTCAGGGAGGGACCGAGCTGCCCGCGCCCGTGCGCGCGAACACCGTGTCCTTGCGCGCTTGACGTGCACCCCGACGTCGGATGTCCGGCGCCGGGACGATGAGCGGGGCATCCTAGGGAGGGGCACCCCGCGACGACCGGCTCCTGGCCGGTCGGAAGACTAGAGGCTGGAGATATGCGCAGAGCAAAGATCGTCTGCACCATCGGACCCGCGACCGAGTCGAAGGAGCAGCTCCGCGCGCTCGTCGACGCGGGCATGGACGTGGCGCGGATCAACCGCAGCCACGGCAGCGCCGAGGAGCACGCGGCCGTCTACCACGGCGTGCGCGAGGCCGCCGCCGAGTCGGGCCGCTCCGTGGCGGTCCTCGTCGACCTCCAGGGGCCGAAGATCCGTCTGGGCCGCTTCGCGGGCGACGAGAAGCACTGGCTCGAGGAGGGCGACACCTTCACGATCACGACCGAGGACGTCGTCGGCACCAAGGAGCTCGTCTCCACGACGCACAAGGGCCTGCCGGGCGACGCCCGCGTCGGCGACCCGATCCTCATCGACGACGGCAAGGTGCTCGTCCGCGTCACCGCCGTCGAGGGCCCGCGCGTCGTCACGCGCGTCGAGGTCGCCGGCCCGGTGTCGAACAACAAGGGCCTGAACCTCCCGGGTGTCGCGGTCTCCGTGCCGGCGCTCTCCGAGAAGGACCAGGACGACCTGCGCTGGGCCCTCAAGCTCGGCGCGGACATCATCGCGCTGTCGTTCGTGCGGTCCGCGAAGGACTTCGAGGACGTCAAGCGGATCATGGACGAGGAGGGCCGCACGGTCCCCGTCGTCGCCAAGATCGAGAAGCCGCAGGCCGTCGACAACCTCGCCGAGATCGTCGACGCGTTCGACGGCGTCATGGTCGCCCGCGGCGACCTCGCGGTCGAGCTCCCGCTGGAGCAGGTGCCGCTCGTCCAGAAGCGCATCGTCGAGCTCGCGCGTCGCAACGCGAAGCCCGTCATCGTCGCCACGCAGGTGCTCGAGTCCATGACGAACTCGCCGCGCCCGACGCGCGCCGAGGCGTCCGACTGCGCCAACGCCGTCCTCGACGGCGCCGACGCGGTCATGCTCTCGGGCGAGACGAGCGTGGGCGAGTACCCGATCCTCACGGTCCAGACGATGGCCCGGATCATCGAGGCGACGGAGGAGGCGGGCCGCGAGCGCATCGCGCCGCTCGGCTCGACGCCGCACACCCGCGGTGGCGCCATCACGCGCGCGGCGGCCGAGATCGGCGAGATCCTCGGTGCGAAGTACCTCGCGACGTTCACGCAGTCGGGCGACTCGGCGCGCCGCATGTCGCGCCTGCGCTCGTCCATCCCGCTGCTCGCGTTCACGCCGCGCGAGCACGTGCGCAACGTCCTGTCGCTCACGTGGGGCACGCAGACGTACCAGGTGCCCGAGGTGGAGAACACCGACGCGATGGTCGGCCAGGTCGACACGACCCTGCAGGCCAACGGCCTCGCCGAGGTCGGCGACCTCGTGGTCGTCGTCTCCGGCGCCCCCGTTGGCCAGCCGGGCACGACGAACTCGATCCTCGTGCACAAGATCGGCGACCACTCCGACACCCGGAACTGACGTCCGGAGCTCGCACCGGAGCTGACGCCGCGCGCCCGCCACGGGCGCTCGTGCTGCCCGACGGCGGCGCCCCCTGCGCGGGGGCGCCGCCGTCGGTCGTCCTGCGCGCTCGGGAAAGCCCGCGACACGGCCCCCGGCGCGCCCCTACCCTCGCGGGATGCGAGCCGTGCCTGCGTCCCTGGACCCCACGGTCGTGCGTCGGGTCGACGCGCGGCTGGACGCCGTCGTGCGCGACGAGGGCGTCGCGGTCCCGCTCGCGGTGGAGAGCGGCAGCCGGGCGTGGGGGTTCCCGTCGCCGGACTCGGACTACGACTGCCGCTTCGTGTACGTGCGCCCGGAGGCCGACTACCTCGACCCCTGGCCGCGGCGCGACGTCGTCGAGACGCCGCTCGACGCGGTGCTGGACGTCAACGGGTGGGACCTCGTCAAGGCCGTGCGGCTGCTCGTGCGCGGGAACGCGACGCTGCTGGAGTGGCTGCGCTCGCCGATCGTCTACCGCGGCGACCCCGCGTTCCGCGCGGACCTGCTCGCGCTCGCCGAGCGGGTCGTCGGCCGCGCCGCCGTGCGGCGCCACTACCTGCACGTCGCGCTGGGCCAGCGGGAGCGCTGGTGGACCGCGGACGACGTGCCGCTCAAGAAGCTCTTCTACGTCCTGCGCCCGGCCGCGACGCTGCGCTGGCTGCGCGTGCGGCCGGACGCCGTCCCGCCCATGCGCCTCGCGACGCTGCTCGACGAGGGCGAGGCACCGAGCGCGGTGGTGCAGGAGGCGTCCGGGCTCGTCGCGCTCAAGGCGGTCTCGCGCGAGATGGGCGCGGGCCCGGTCCCGGCCGTGCTCCGCCGGTTCGTCGACGATGAGCTCGCCGCCGCCTCGGCGGCCGCGACGGTGGCGGGAGCCGGGTCCCTGACGGCGCGTTCGGTGGCGGGGGATTTCTTCCGGTCGGCGGTCGCGCGGTACGGCCCGGCGGGGTCGCGTTCGACGGCGGCTGCGGGCGCGCCGGGCGTCGCGTCGGGGGAGTGGCGGTGACCGACGGGCGCGCGCCTCGCTCGAGCGAGCACGGCGGGTCGGCCCTACCCTCGCGTGGGTGACCAGCGACCAGATCGAGGACGTCGACCAGGACCTCTACGCGGCGGCGAGCGACCCCGACGCCGACGGCGCGGCGGCCGCCGCGCGCGAGGCGACCTTTCGTGCGCTCGTCGCGCGCCGCGACGCGCGCGAGACCGCGGAGGCGGCCGCCGGCGTCTGCGAGCAGGTCCATCAGGTGGCGGAGGCCGCCGAGCGCAGCGCGCAGGACGCGCTGAGGTCCGCGACCGTCGCGCACGCCGCCGCTCTCCTCGGCGACGAGGCGATCGCCCGGCAGGCGGCGCGCGACGCGAGCGCCGCCGCCCGGGAGGCCGCGCGCGAGGCGGTCGTGCTGGACAGGGCGCGGCCCGAGCTCTAGACGGCGTCGGTCCGTGCGCGGGGCCCGTCGCCCGTCCGCCCCGTCCCGAGTCCCGCGGCGCCGCTCGTCCTCGCCCTCTACCCTGGGCCCAGCGCTCGGCGACCGCTCGGTGCTGACCATCCAGCCACCGGTCGACGGTGGGAGAGCGAGGTCCGTCGTGCCCCGAGCGCACCGGCGCGGGCGCTCCTCGGGGGGCACGGTCCTTCCGGCCCTCCAGGAGCGCTACGACCTGATCGACGGGGTGCGGGTGTACTCCGTCGTCGCGGAGCCGCACCGGGCAGACCGCCCGGAGGGTCGGGCCGTACCCGCCGACGTGGTCCTCGTGCACGGGCTCGCGCTGTCGACGCGGTACCTGGAGCCGGGCGTCCGCCGGCTCGGGACGGACCGCCGCACCGCCGCCCTGGACCTGCCGGGCGTCGGGCGCAGCGGCCGACCGCCGCACCTGCCGTCGATGGCCGAGATGGCGGACGTCGTGGCCCGCTGGATGGACGGGCTCGGCATGACGGGCGCGGACGTCGTCGGGCACTCGTTGGGCTGCCAGATCGTCAGCCATCTCGCCGCGGAGCGGCCCGACCTGGTCCGGCGGGTCGTGCTCGTCGGCCCCTCCCGGGACCCGGAGCACCCCCGGTGGTGGCAGAGCGCGTGGCGCCTGCTCCTCGACGGCCCGCGCGAGAGGTGGTCGCTGCTGCCGATCGCCGTCGTGGACTACCTGCGTGCCGGTCCGGTCGCGGCGGTGCGGGCCCTGAAGCAGGCGCGCCGCGCCGAGGTCAGCCACCTGGTGCAGAGCATCACGCAGCCCGTCCTCGTGGTCGTCGGGGACCGCGACCCGCTCGTCTCGGGGACGTGGGCCCGCCGCCTCGTCGACGCGCTGCCCGACGGGCGGCTCGTCACGGTCCCGGGGGCTCCGCACGGGCTGCCGTACTCGAGCGTCGAGTCCTTCGTCGCGACGACGCGGGAGTTCCTCGACCGCGACGAGCCGTGACGTCGAGCACCGTACGCCTGCCGAGATGAGGGGTGCCCCGGGTGGGATTCGAACCCACACTGGATCGGGTTTGAGCCGAACGCCTCTGCCGGTTGGGCTACCGGGGCCGCGCGCGGAGGTGTCCAGCCGGGTTCCGCCGCGCGGGCACCATCGAACCACACGCGCGCGCCTTCACGAGAATCACACTCCTCGGAGGGTGAAACGCGGGGGCGGCACCCGGTGCGGCGCACTACGATGAGTCCCGTGAGTGACCAGACAGCGCAGCCCGAGGACAAGCAGCCGCTCGACCTGCCCCCGATGATCGAGCCCGAGCCCGCCGCCACCCCCGCCCCGTCGGGTCGCGCCGCGCGCCGCGCCGTCGTCGCGGAGGACGAGGCCCTGATCCGTCTCGACGTCGTCGAGACGCTGCGGGACGCCGGGTTCGACGTCGTCGGCGAGGCCGGCGACGGTGCGACGGCGGTGAAGCTGGCGCTCGAGCTCAAGCCCGACGTCGTGGTCATGGACGTGAAGATGCCCGAGCTCGACGGCATCTCCGCGGCGGAGCAGATCGGCAAGGCGCACGCCGCCCCGGTCGTCCTGCTGACGGCGTTCTCGCAGGCGGAGCTCGTCGAGCGGGCGCGCGACGCCGGCGCCATGGCGTACGTCGTCAAGCCGTTCACCCCGGCTGACCTGCTGCCTGCGGTCGAGATCGCGATCTCGCGCTACTCGCAGATCTCGGCCCTCGAGTCCGAGGTGGCCGACCTCGCGGAGCGCTTCGAGACGCGCAAGCGCGTCGACCGTGCGAAGGGCCTGCTCATGACGAAGATGGGCCTGTCGGAGCCGGAGTCGTTCCGCTGGATCCAGAAGACGTCGATGGACCGCCGCCTCACGATGCGCGAGGTCGCGGACGCCGTCATCGAGCAGGTCGGCGGCGCCTGAGCCGCCCGCCACGCCCGGCGCGCCGCGCGGGGGTCCTGATCAGGACCTTTGTCACGGGGCTCCGGGCGGGCTATCGTCTTGGACTGGCGTCCAGCAGTTCCGGGGCGGTGAACACGGTCGCCACGTAGTGCTCATGTCGACGGCCGACGGTGCTGTCCGAGCGACGTGGACCTTCTCACGCCCCACGTCCCTCGGTGCCGCCGCCGGTCCCACGGTGCGAACGAGGAGGAGCGCAGTGCGCCCAGCAGTGGAGGTCAGGCCCGCGGTCGGTGACGACCTGCCGGGGATCGCTGTGCTGTGCTCGGAGGCACGCCGCGAGTCGGCGTCCGGGGCGCAGATCTGCGCGCCCGACGAGGACCGCCTGGTCCGGCACCTGTCGGTGCTGCTCACCCTGCCCGGCGGCAACGTGCTCGTCGCCCTGCACGACGGCCGCCCCGTCGGGTTCGTCCTGGCCCGCGTGCTCGACCCGCACCTGTTCGCGGACGAGCCGAGCCTGTACGTCGAGGCGGTGTACGTGGGGGAGGACGCCCGGCGCCGCGGCGTGGGTCACGCGCTCCTCAGCGCGACGGCCGAGCTCGCCGCGTCGTCCGGCGCGACGCACGTCTACTCCGTGCCCATCCCCGGTTCCCGAGGCGTGCAGCGCTTCCTCGCGCGACTGGGCTTCGGCCCGGTGGCCGGGCACCGCGTCGTCTCGACGGCGGTCCTGCAGCGCCGGCTCGCGGCCGACCTCACCCCGGCCCGCCGGGGCACGCGCTCCCTCGAGGACCTCATCGCGCGCCGTCGGCGCGCCCGCACCGAGACGATGTCGGGGCCGGTCGACCTGCGCGAGTTCCAGGCCGAGTACAACAGCCGCGCGGGCGTGGTGACGCCGGCCGACACGCGCGAGACCCTGCCCGGCTGAGCCGGGCTCTCGCGCCCTGCGGCCGGCGTCGCCCCGGTCAGCCCTGCGCGAGGATCATGCACGTGAGGCGCGCCGTGCACACGCGGCGCCCCTCGTCGTCGGACACGACGATCTCGTAGCTCGCCGTCGTGCGCCCGCGGTGCACCGCGACCGCCTCGCCGTGCACCCAGCCGTCGCGCACCCCCCGGTGGTGCGTCGCGTTCACCTCGATGCCCACGGCCGCGCGGCCGGGCCCGCCGTGCAGCTGCGCGGCGATGGACCCCAGCGTCTCGGCGAGGACGACGGACGCGCCCCCGTGCAGCAGCCCCGCGGGCTGCGTGTTGCCCGCCACGGGCATGCGTGCGGTGACACGGTCGGCCCCCACCTCGCCCAGCTCGATGCCCATGCGCTCGATGAGCGTCCCCTCGGTGCGCAGGCCCATCGCCTCGTAGGCGTGGCGCGGGGCGTCGGGTGTCGACGGCGTGGCGGGGGACGGCGTCCCGGTCCGGGCGGCGTTCTGGTCGGAACCGTGCGTGTGGGTCATGGGCGATAGGTTGGCACCCGTGACGACCTCCGCGCGACCTCGCCTCCTGCTCATCGACGGACACTCCATGGCCTACCGCGCGTTCTTCGCGCTCCCGGCGGAGAACTTCTCGACGACCACGGGGCAGCACACGAACGCGGTCTACGGGTTCACCTCGATGCTCATCAACCTCCTGCGGGACGAGGAGCCCACGCACGTCGCCGTCGCGTTCGACGCCGGGCGCCAGTCCTTCCGCACCGAGATCCTGCCCAGCTACAAGGGCACGCGGGAGTCCACCCCCGAGCCGTTCCGGGGCCAGGTGCCGCTCATCAAGGAGATCCTGGAGACGCTGCACATCCCGACGCTCGAGCGCGAGGGCTACGAGGCCGACGACATCTTCGCGACCCTCGCGACGCAGGGCGCCGCCGCCGGGATGGAGGTGCTCGTCTGCTCGGGGGACCGAGACTCGTTCCAGCTCGTCGGCCCGGACGTCACGGTGCTCTACCCGAAGAAGGGCGTCTCGGAGCTCGCGCGCATGGACAGCGCCGCCGTCGTCGAGAAGTACGGCGTGCCGCCCGAGCGCTACCCGGACCTCGCCGCCCTCGTCGGCGAGACGTCCGACAACCTGCCGGGCATCCCCGGCGTCGGCCCCAAGACGGCCGCCAAGTGGATCACGGCGTACGGCGACCTCGACGGCCTGCTGGACCACGCGGACGAGATCAAGGGCAAGGCGGGGGAGAACCTGCGGGCGCACCTCGACCAGGTCCGCCTCAACCGGCAGCTCAACGCGCTCCTGCGCGACCTCGAGCTGCCGGTCGGCCCCGACGACCTCGCGACCCGTCCCTGGGACCGCGAGGCCGCCCACCGCGTGCTCGACGCCCTGGAGTTCCGCGCCCTGCGCGACCGGCTCTTCGCGATCGCCCCCGAGGGCGAGGTCGAGGCCGAGGCGGGGTTCGACGTCGCGCTCGCCGACGTCCTGCCGGGGGGCCTGGGCGCCTGGCTGGCCGAGCACGGCACGCGCCCGCTGGGCGTCGAGGTGGCCGGCAAGGCCGTGCCGGGCGGCGGGGACGCGTGGGGCCTCGCGGTGTCCGACGACGCCGGGGCGGCCGTCGCGCTCGAGCTCGCCGACATCGCGGGCGCCGACGACGAGGCGCTCGCCGCGTGGCTCGCCGACCCGGAGCGGCCCAAGGTCGTGCACGGCGCGAAGTCGGCCTGGCACGAGCTCGCGGCGCGCGGCTACGACCTCGCGGGCGTCACGTTCGACACCGAGCTCGCCGCGTACCTGTGCCACCCCGACCAGCGGGGCTACGACCTGGGCGACCTCGTCGTGCGGCACCTGCACCGCGAGCTCCGCCCGGACACGGAGGCGGGCAACGACGCGCAGGGCGCGCTCGACCTCTCGCTCGACGGCAGCGGCGAGCAGGAGCGCGACGCGGTGCGCGCGCTCGCCGTCGCCCAGCTCGGCGAGGTCCTCGCGGGCGAGCTCGAGGACCGGGGGGCCACGACGCTCCTCGCCGACCTCGAGCTGCCGCTGTCCCAGGTGCTCGCGCGCATGGAGCAGCGCGGCATCGCGGCGGACGTCACGTACCTGCGCGAGCTCGAGCAGCACTTCGGCGACCTCGTCGCGACCGCCGCGTCGGAGGCCTACGCCGTCATCGGGCGCGAGGTGAACCTGGGCTCCCCGAAGCAGCTCCAGGAGGTGCTGTTCGACCAGCTCGGGATGCCCAAGACGAAGAAGATCAAGACGGGCTACACGACCGACGCGTCGGCGCTCGCGGACCTCTTCGTCAAGACGCAGCACCCGTTCCTCGAGCACCTGCTCGCCCACCGCGACGCGTCGCGGCTGCGCCAGACGGTCGAGGGGCTGCTGAAGTCCGTCGCCGACGACGGCCGCATCCACACGACGTTCCAGCAGACGATCGCGGCGACGGGCCGGCTCAGCTCGACCGACCCGAACCTCCAGAACATCCCGATCCGCACCGAGGCGGGCCGGCGCATCCGGCGCGCGTTCGTCGTCGGCGAGGGCTACGAGACGCTCATGACGGCCGACTACAGCCAGATCGAGATGCGCATCATGGCGCACCTCTCGGGCGACGAGGGTCTCATCGAGGCGTTCCGGTCCGGGGAGGACCTGCACTCCTACGTCGGGTCGCGCGTGTTCGAGGTCCCGGCGGCCGAGGTCACGCCCGCGATGCGCTCGAAGATCAAGGCGATGTCGTACGGCCTCGCGTACGGGTTGTCGGCGTTCGGGCTCTCGCAGCAGCTCACCATCGAGGTGGGCGAGGCCCAGAAGCTCATGGACGACTACTTCGAGCGCTTCGGCGGCGTGCGCGACTACCTCACGGGCGTCGTCGACGAGGCGCGGGCCACGGGCTACACGGCGACCATCCTCGGGCGCCGCCGGTACCTGCCCGACCTCACGAGCGACAACCGGCAGCGCCGCCAGATGGCGGAGCGCATGGCCCTCAACGCGCCGATCCAGGGCAGCGCGGCCGACATCATCAAGGTCGCGATGCTCAACGTGCAGCGGGCGCTCGACGAGCGCGGGCTGCGCTCACGGCTGCTCCTCCAGGTGCACGACGAGCTCGTGGTCGAGGTCGCCCACGGCGAGCGCGACGCCGTCGAGGAGGTGCTGCGCACGCAGATGGGCGCGGCGGCGGACCTCGACGTGCCGCTCGACGTCTCGGTCGGCGTCGGTGCCACGTGGCACGAGGCGGGTCACTGACCCGGGCGCGTCAGCCCGGGAGGCGCGTGCGGAAGATCGCCGTCCCGGGCAGGTAGGCGCCACGCACCGGTCCCCAGCCGCCCCACACCTCGGTGTTGTCGGCGGGCCACTCGGGCTCGACGACGTCGCGCAGCTCCAGCCCGGCGGCGACCACCTCGCGCACGTGGTCGCCCAGGGTGCGGTGGTACTCGGCGTAGACGACACGGCCGGCGGCGTCGGTCTCGACGTAGGGCCGGCGGTCGAAGTAGGACCGGTTCGCGGTCAGCCCGCGCTCGCTCGGGTCGTCGGGGAACGCCCACCGCATTGGGTGCGTCACCGAGAACGTCCACGTGCCGCCGGGCCGCAGCACGCGTGCGACCTCGCGGTGGACGGCCGCCGCGTCGGGCACGAACGGGATCGCGCCGAACGAGGTGAACGCGACGTCGAACGTGGCGTCGGCGAACGGGAGCCGGCGCGCGTCGGCCTGGACGGCCGGGACGCGCACGCCCGTCGCCCGGTCCAGCGCCGCCCCCGCGGCGAGCATGCCGCCGGACACGTCCGTCGCGACGACCTCCGCTCCCTGCGTCTCGAGCCAGCGCGAGCACTGTGCCGCGCCCGCGCCGACCTCGAGCACCCGGCGTCCCGCGACGTCGCCGAGCAGACGCGCGTCCCGCTCGCGCAGGCCCTCCGGGCACCAGCAGAAGTCCGCCGCGCCGAGGAAGGTCCCGTGCTCGTGGAGGTACTCCTGCGCGTTGGCGTCCCACCACCCGCGGCCGGCGCGGCCGCCCTCGGTCGCGGGCACGTCGCGGTAGCCGGCGTCGGCGGTCGGACCGGGGGCCGCGCCGGGGATCGCCCCGGAGGGAGCGACGGCGGGCGGCTCGGGCGAGGAGGACGTGCTCATGCGCCCATTCTCCCGGTCGGCGCGCCATCGCCGCCCCGGCACCTCGACGACGACGGCGCCCATCGCCGGTGCCCACCCTCGCCTCGCCTCGCCCCTCGTCGCGCCGCCGTCGCCAGGGGCCAGGAGCGGGGCCGGTGACCGCGCGCGAGGCGCCCGCCGCACGGCCCGTCCGGTCGGGACCTTGGTCGTCGGCGTGCCCGCGGACCGGGACGGGCGGTGACCCGTCGCGCGGGGGTGGCTAGGGTTGAGGGCGACGCGGTGCCGCGGAGGTCGGCACCTCCGTCGACGCCCGGCATGCGCGCGAGGCCGCGCGACGCGACGACGAGACGGAGGAACAGGTGCGCATCGGACTTCTCACCGGCGGGGGCGACTGCCCCGGGCTGAACGCGGCGATCCGGGCCGTGGTCAAGCAGGGGACGGGGGAGTACGGGCACACCATCATCGGCTTCCGCAACGGCTGGCGCGGCGTCGTCGACGGCGACGTGCACCCGCTCGGTCGCCAGGACATCCGGAACGTCCTGCCCGTGGGCGGCACGCTGCTCGGCACCGCGCGGTTCCACCCGCGCGAGGAGGACGGCAGCATGGACGCCGTGCTCGCGACGGTCGAGGCCGAGCACCTCGACGCCCTGATCTGCATCGGCGGCGACGGCACGCTGCACGCGGCGAGCCGCGTCGCGGAGGCTGGCGTGAAGATCGTCGCCATCCCCAAGACGATCGACAACGACGTCGAGGGCACGGACCTGTCGATCGGGTTCCACACCGCCGTGAACATCGCGACGGAGGCGCTCGACCGCGTGCACACGACTGCGGAGAGCCACAACCGCGTCATGGTGGTCGAGGTCATGGGCCGCCACGCCGGCTGGATCGCGGTCAACGCGGGCATCGCCGGCGGCGCCGAGGTCGTGCTCGCGCCGGAGCAGCCGTTCGACATCGACCAGGTCGTGAAGTTCCTCCGCCACCGGCACCGCGCGCACGCGAACTTCTCGATCGTCGTCGTGGCCGAGGGCGCCGTGCCGCGCGAGGGGTCGTCGATGGAGTTCACGCAGCAGCTCGGCCGGTTCGGGGAGATCGTCGCCGGCTCGATCGGGGAGCGGGTGAGCGCCGAGATCGCGGAGCGCACCGGGTTCGACACCCGGCTCACGGTCCTCGGCCACGTGCAGCGCGGGGGCGAGCCCACGCCGACCGACCGGATCCTCGGCAGCCGCTTCGGCGTCGCGGCCGTGGACGCCGTGAGCGCGGGGACGTCGGGCGTCATGACGGCGCTGCGGGGCGAGCGGGTCGAGCTCGTGCCGCTCGCGGAGGTCGCGGGCCGGCCGAAGCGGGTCCCGGAGGAGCTGCTGCGGGTCGCCCGCGTGCTCGCGTGACGCGGAACCGGTAGCCGGGACGCCCCGGCGGGCCGCGCGAGACGCGTTGACCGCCGGGGTGACACCCGGATAAGGTGGACGGCGGTGCGCTGCGCCTGCCTGCATCCCGAGCCACGACGTCGACCACGACGCCGGAGCGTCCAGGGGCGTCGGCTGGAGACGCGCCGAAAACCCTACCCGCTCGACTACACCTGTCCGCATCGGAGCATCGAACTCAATGACCATCTCTACCCCCGCGAAGTCCGCACCCCAGGTTGCCGTCAACGACATCGGCACCGAGGAGGACTTCCTCGCCGCCGTTGACGCGACCATCAAGTACTTCAACGACGGCGACATCGTCGAAGGCACGATCGTCAAGGTGGACCGCGACGAGGTCCTCCTCGACATCGGCTACAAGACCGAGGGCGTCATCCCCTCCCGCGAGCTGTCCATCAAGCACGACGTGGACCCCGGTGAGGTCGTCAACGTCGGCGACGCGGTCGAGGCCCTCGTCCTCCAGAAGGAGGACAAGGAAGGCCGTCTGATCCTGTCCAAGAAGCGCGCCCAGTACGAGCGCGCCTGGGGCACGATCGAGAAGATCAAGGAGGAGGACGGCGTCGTCACCGGCACCGTCATCGAGGTCGTCAAGGGTGGTCTCATCCTCGACATCGGCCTGCGTGGCTTCCTCCCGGCCTCCCTGGTGGAGATGCGTCGCGTCCGCGACCTCCAGCCGTACGTCGGCAAGGAGATCGAGGCGAAGATCATCGAGCTCGACAAGAACCGCAACAACGTCGTCCTCTCGCGCCGTGCCTGGCTCGAGCAGACGCAGTCCGAGGTCCGCTCCACCTTCCTGCAGACCCTGCAGAAGGGCCAGGTGCGCCCCGGTGTCGTCTCCTCGATCGTCAACTTCGGTGCGTTCGTGGACCTCGGCGGCGTCGACGGCCTCGTGCACGTCTCCGAGCTGTCCTGGAAGCACATCGACCACCCGTCCGAGGTCGTCGAGGTCGGCCAGGAGGTCACGGTCGAGGTCCTGGACGTCGACTTCGACCGCGAGCGCGTCTCGCTGTCGCTGAAGGCGACGCAGGAGGACCCGTGGCAGACGTTCGCCCGGACCCACGCGATCGGTCAGGTCGTCCCGGGCAAGGTCACCAAGCTCGTCCCGTTCGGTGCGTTCGTGCGCGTCGAGGACGGCATCGAGGGCCTCGTGCACATCTCGGAGCTGGCCGTGCGCCACGTCGAGCTGCCGGAGCAGGTCGTCAACGTCGGTGACGAGGTCTTCGTCAAGGTCATCGACATCGACCTCGAGCGCCGCCGCATCTCGCTGTCGCTCAAGCAGGCCAACGAGGGCGTGGACCCGGAGTCGGACGACTTCGACCCCGCGCTCTACGGCATGGCCGCCGAGTACGACGAGCAGGGGAACTACAAGTACCCCGAGGGCTTCGACCCGGAGACCAACGAGTGGCTCGAGGGCTTCGAGGCGCAGCGCGAGGCGTGGGAGGCGGAGTACGCCAAGGCGCACGAGCGCTGGGAGGCGCACCGCAAGCAGGTCGCCGAGGCCGTCAAGGCCGACTACGACGCCGCGTCGGGCGAGACCACGAGCTCCTCGAGCTCGTCGTCCTCCAGCACGTCCTACTCGTCGGCCCCGGCCGCCGAGGCGACGGGCACGCTCGCGTCGGACGAGGCGCTCGCCGCGCTCCGCGAGAAGCTCACGGGCAACTGACCCGGCCGGCGGCCCCGCGCGGGACGCCACGCTGAGCAGACGAAGGCCCGCCACCCCTCGGGGTGGCGGGCCTTCGCCATGCCCGGAACGTGCCCGGGCACTCTCGGCGCCGACCAGGTGGTCCTGGTCCGTCAGCGGCACCGGACGAGCCGGGACCGCCTGGTCGACCGCCCGGGACGGCCTGCTCGGCGGTCGGGCCGTCAGGCGGTCGCCGGCTCGGGGGCCGGGGCAGTGGCCGGGTCGGTGCCCGACGACGCGGGCGAGTCGGCGAACTGCGTCCGGTAGAGCGTGGCGTAGCGCCCGCCACGTGCCAGGAGCTCGGTGTGCGTCCCCGTCTCGACGACGTGGCCGGCGTCGAGCACGACGATGAGGTCGGCCTCGCGCACGGTGGAGAGGCGGTGCGCGATGACGAGCGAGGTCCGCCCACGCAGCGCCTCGGCGAGCGCGGCCTGGACCGCCGCCTCGGAGTCCGAGTCGAGGTGCGCCGTCGCCTCGTCGAGGACCACGAGCTGAGGGGCCTTGAGGAACACCCGGGCGATCGCGAGGCGCTGCCGCTCGCCGCCGGACATCCGGTAGCCGCGGTCGCCCACGACGGTGCCCATGCCGGACGGCAGGGCGGCGACGACGTCCCACACGTGCGCGCGCCGCAGCGCGGACTCGAGCTCGGCGTCGGTCGCGTCGGGCTTGGCGTACCGCAGGTTCTCCGCGATCGAGTCGTGGAACAGGTGCGCCTCCTGCGTGACCACGCCGACCGCGTCGTGCAGGCTCTCCTGCGTGACGTCGCGCAGGTCGCGACCGGCGATCCGGACGTGCCCGGCGCTCGGGTCGTACATGCGCGTCACGAGCTGCGACACGGTGGTCTTGCCCGCGCCGGACGACCCGACGAGCGCGACCATCGCGCCCGCGGGCACGGAGAACGAGACGTCGTGGAGGGTGTCGGTGGTCGGGTCGGTGCCCTCGACGGCCACGGACTCGAGCGAGGCGAGGGAGACCTCGGCCGCGCTCGGGTAGCGGAAGGTCACGCCGTCGAGCTCGAGGCTCGCGCCCTCGCGCGCCACGTCCGCGGCGAGGTCGTCGGCGTCGGGGGCGTCCGTGACGGTGGGCTCGAGGTCGAGCACCTCGAGCACGCGCTCGAAGCTGACGAGGGCCGTCATGACGTCGACCTGGACGTTCGACATCGCCGTCAGCGGGCCGTAGAGACGGCCCAGGTAGGCGGTGAGCGCGACGACCGTGCCGACGGTCAGCGAGCCCGAGATGGCCATGACGCCACCGAGTCCGTAGACGATCGCGACGGCGACGGACGCGACGACCGTGAGCCCGACGCGGAACACGGTCCCGTACATGGCCTGGCGGACCCCGATGTCGCGGACGCGGCGCGCCTGGGCGGCGAACCGCGACGACTCGCGGTCCGGGTCGCCGAACACCTTGACGAGGTGGGCGCCCGCCACGTTGAAGCGCTCGTTCATCGTCTGCGCCGCCTCGGCGTTGAGCTCGTAGCTCTCCCGCGTGATCGCGGCGAGGCGCTTGCCGACCCAGCGGGCGGGCAGGACGAACGCGGGCAGGAGGGTGAGCGCGAGGAGCGTGAGCTGCCACGACATCGAGAGCATCGCGGCGAGCACGAACACGACGGTGAGCAGGTTGGAGAACACGTTCGACAGGGTCGACGTGAACGCCTGCTGGGCGCCGAGGACGTCGCCGTTGAGCCGCTGGACGAGCGCACCGGTGCGCGTCCGGCTGAAGAAGGCGAGCGGCATGCGTTGGACGTGGTCGAAGACGGCGGTGCGCAGGTCGACGATGAGCCCCTCGCCGATGCGGGAGGAGAACCAGCGCTGCGCGACGCCGAGCGCGCCGGAGAGCACGGCGAGGCCGGCGGCGACCGCCGAGAGCGCGACGACGAGGCCGACGTCGCCGGCGGTGATGCCGTCGTCGATGATGCGCTGGAAGAGGAGTGGGGTGACCGCACCGGCGGCGGCGTCGACGGAGATGAGCACGAGGAACGCGGCGAGCTGGCGCCGGTAGGGCCGGGCGAACGTGAGCACCCGGCGGATCGTGCCGCGGTGCAGCCGTCGGGAGGTGACGGAGGCGTCCTGGCGGAAGGAGCGCATGCCGCGCCCGCCGCCGGCGCCGGGAAGGGATGAGGGGAAGGACATGGGGCCTCCTGGGTGGGGGAGGGGCGCGTCGTCCGCGGCGGCGGTGGCCGTCCGGCGGGCGCGGTCCGAGGATCGCTCGCGCGACAACGATAGTGAGTCTAACTCACAATGAGCCGATACCACAAGTGGGCCCGGTCCCGGTACGCTCGGCCTCGTGACGACCGACGCGAGCCAGCCTGCCACGCCGGGCGCAGCCCCGGGCGGCCGAGCCACCTCCACCGACGAGGCGGGGGAGTTCCTCGCGCTCCTGCACGCCGCGCTGCGCAGCGTGCGCCGCGAGGCGAGCGAGCGGCTCGAGCCCGCGGGCACGACGCCCGGCCAGTTCCGGATGCTGCGCTTCCTCTCCCGCTGCGACGGCCCGTGCCGGCTCGGCGCGGTGGCGTCGGCGCTCGACGTCGCGCCGCGCTCGGTCACCTCGAAGGTGGACGACGCCGAGCAGGCCGGTCTCGTGCGCCGCACACCCGACCCGCAGGACCGTCGGGCCACGCTCGTCGAGCTGACGCCGCGCGGGCGCGAGGTCGTCGAGCAGGTCGGGGCGGAGAGGTCGTCGAGCGCGGGCACCCTGCTGGCCCGCCTGGACGCGCACGAGCGCGCCGAGCTGCTCCGGCTGCTGCGCGCGGTCGCGGGCGAGCGGCCCGACGACGGCGAAGCGGCCGAAGGCTCCCCGCGGGCGGGTTCCTCCCGCTGAGCGGTGGCCGCACGTGGGGCCACCTCACCTCCCGACGCGGGGCGGTGCGCCGGCTGGCAGGATGGGACGCATGTTTCGCATCGGCCTGACCGGAGGAATAGCGGCGGGGAAGTCCGTCGCGCTCGCCCGCTTCGCCGAGCTGGGCGCGGTGGTCGTCGACTACGACGCCCTCGCGCGCGACGCCGTCGCGCCCGGCACCGTCGGCCTCGACGAGGTGGTCGAGGCCTTCGGGCCCGAGGTTCTCGGTGAGGACGGCGCGCTCGACCGGCCCGCGCTCGGACGCGTGGTGTTCGGGGACGACGCCGCGCGTGAGCGGCTCAACGCGATCGTGCACCCCGAGGTGCGCCGGCTCGCCGCCGAGCGCGAGGCCGCGGCCGGTGCGGCCGACCCGCGGGCCGTCGTCGTGCACGACATCCCGCTCCTCGTCGAGACGGGCGACCCGGCGCGGTTCCACTGCGTCGTGGTCGTGCACACGCCCGAGGACGTCCGGGTGGACCGCCTCGTGACCTCGCGCGGGCTGAGCGAGGACGAGGCGCGCGCGCGGCTCGCCGCCCAGGCCGACGACGCGGCGCGCCTCGCGGCCGCGGACGTCACTCTCGACGGCTCGGGCGAGCCCGACGCGCTGCGCGCGCAGGTCGACGCGCTCTGGGCGCGCGTGCGCGCGGAGGTCGACGCGGAGGTGCTCGCGGAGCTCGAGGAGCGCGAGGCGTGACGGTCGTGGTGAGCGGCTTCGAGCCCTTCGGCGGCGACGCGACGAACCCGTCGTGGGAGACCGCCCAGCTCCTCGCCGAGCGCGGTGAGGAGCTCGTGGGGGACCGCGTGGTCGCCGTCCGGCTCCCCGTGACGTTCGCCGGGGCGTGGCCCGTGCTCGACGCCGTCGTCCGGGAGCACGACCCGGAGGTCGTCGTGGCGCTGGGGCTCGCGGGCGGCGCCGGGCGCGTGCGCCTCGAGCGCGTGGCCGTCAACGTGCGCGACGCCCGGATCCCCGACAACGCCGGGGCGCAGCCGGTCGACGTGCCCGTCGTGCCGGGGGCGCCCGTCGGGCACTGGTCCACGCTCCCGCTCAAGGCGTCGCTCGTCGCCGTCCGGGAGGCCGGCGTCCCCGTGGAGGTCTCCGGGACGGCCGGCACCTACGTGTGCAACGACGTGTTCTACGCCCTCATGCACCACTGGGGCTCCGTGCCGGGCCGCCGTGCGGGCTTCGTGCACGTGCCCGACGCCGGCGCGGTGCCCGTCGAGGGCCAGGTGACCGCCGTCGCGGCCGTCGTGCGGCAGGCGCTCCTCGGCGCCCCCGAGCCGCGGGTCGCCGCGGGCACCGAGAGCTGAGCGGGCGCCCGGGGGCAGGCAGGTCGCCCTGCCGGCCCCCGGGCGCCGCGGACCGTCAGCCCGCCGCGCGGCGACGGGCGACGACCACGAGCAGGGCCGCGCCCCCGGCGAGCAGGAGCGCCGCCACCACGGCGAGCACGACGACCGAGGAACCGGTCGAGGCCAGCCCGCCCCCCGGCGTCGGCTCGCTGCTGGGGGACGCCGACGGCATCGGGTCCGTGCTCGCCACGGGCGTCGCCTCCGGAGCGGGCGTGCTCTCCGCGGCGGGCTCGCCGGACACCTCGGCGCCGGGCGTCTGGGTGGTCGTCGAAGGCGTCGTCGTCTCGGTGCCACCCGGGGTCGGAGTCTCGGGAGTCTGCTCCGGCTCCGGCTCCGCGGCGACCGGGACCGGCTCGCACGGGCCCGCGAACGGGTAGTTGTGGTGCTCGATGCCGGCCCCGCCGGTGTACGCGACCGCGCCGTTCGCGAGGACGCGCCCGTTCGTCGACGTGGACACCGTGAGCGTCGCGTCGGCACGCGGGACGACGATCGTGCCGGGGAACTGGTCGTTCGTGCCGAGCGCGACCTGCGTCGCGTCCGGGAATGCCCAGAGGAAGTGGGACGACAGGTACTGCGTCGCCTGGTAGAGGCGCACGCCGTCGTACGCGACGTACGCGAGGGACGGGATGCGCACCGTGGACCCGCTGACGCTGAGCAGCACCGGCCCGGTGCCCGTGACGTGCAGCTCGCGGAGCGATGCGGCACCCTCTGCCGTGAGCGCGTACCGCGCGCCAGCCTCGACGGTCAGGACGCCGTTCTCGGGGGCGACCTGCTCGGCGCCGTCGGTGGCGTCGGCGGCGATGCCGGCGACGAGCGCGGGGAGCTCGTCGTAGGGCGCGAGCGCCGCGTCTCGGCCGACGCCCTGGCGCACGGACCCGTGCGTGCCGAGCGCGTTCGCGCTCTCGGTGCTCGGCGCCGAGCCGGTGATCGCGCCGCCCACCACGACGTTGCCGCCGCGCGACGCGTGGAACCCGACCTGCGTGTTCCGCGCGGTGGCGAGGTCACCGCCGACGACGAGCATGTCGGTCCCGCCCGCGGGGGTGATCGCGGACCCGCCGCCGCCCGCGGTCCCGACGTTGAGGGAGCCGGCCCCCGCGAGGTCGGCGTCCCCGCCGACCACGACGCGGCCCTCGAGCTCCGTCGCGGTCGCGACGGTGAGCCCGCCGCCCGCCCAGATGCCGACGCCCGCGTCCTCCACCGCGGTGAGCTCGTAGACGCCGACGGGGCGGGTCGTGGCGTCCGCGGAGCAGACGTCGTCGGCGCCGACGGCGGGCGTCGCGCTCGCGGGCGCGACGAGGCCGGCCGTCAGGGCCAGGGTGGTGAGGGCGATCAGGGGGATTCCGCGGGGGCGCGCGGGGTGCAGGCGCATGAGGGCTCCAGGTCGAGGGGTCGTTGGCCGTGCTGACGAGAGCTGCGCGCGGGCCTCCACGCCCGTGGCCGGCCGGTCGCCGGAGCTCCACGGGCGTCGGGGAGCGGGCAGGTCGAGGGAACCCTAGGGGTTCGGCACCACGCCTTCCAAATTGCGCGCGGGTGAAGTCGGGTGTATACGGTGCGCAGCCCGTCGAGGCGCTCCCGCGAACGATGTGGGTGGCTGGACGTACCGTGGTCACATGCGTCCCGTGACCGATCTCCAGCGCGCCACCGCTCCGTTCGAGGTCATCTCCGAGTACCAGCCGTCGGGTGACCAGCCCACGGCCATCGCGGACCTCTCGCAGCGCGTCCGCGCGGGCGAGAAGGACGTCGTGCTGCTCGGCGCCACCGGTACGGGAAAGTCCGCCACGACGGCCTGGCTGATCGAGGAGCTGCAGCGCCCGACGCTCGTCATGGCTCCCAACAAGACGCTCGCCGCGCAGCTCGCCACGGAGTTCCGCGAGCTGCTGCCGAACAACGCGGTCGAGTACTTCGTCTCGTACTACGACTACTACCAGCCCGAGGCGTACATCGCGCAGACGGACACCTACATCGAGAAGGACTCGTCCATCAACGACGAGGTGGAGCGGCTGCGCCACTCCGCGACGAGCTCGCTCCTGACGCGCCGGGACGTCGTCGTCGTGGCGTCCGTGTCGTGCATCTACGGCCTGGGCACTCCGCAGGAGTACGTCGACCGGATGGTGCGCCTCGACGTCGGGATGCAGGTGGAGCGTGACGACCTGCTGCGGCAGTTCGTCACGATGCAGTACACGCGCAACGACATGGCGTTCACGCGCGGCACGTTCCGCGTGCGCGGCGACACGGTCGAGATCATCCCGGTCTACGAGGAGCTCGCGGTCCGTATCGAGTTCTTCGGCGACGAGATCGAGAGCATCCAGACGCTGCACCCCCTCACGGGGGAGGTCATCCGCTCCGAGCCGAGCATCCACGTGTTCCCCGCGACGCACTACGTCGCCGGCCCGGAGCGCATGGAGCGCGCGATCTCCTCGATCGAGGCCGAGCTCACGGAGCGGCTCGACGAGCTCGAGCGGCAGAACAAGCTGCTCGAGGCGCAGCGGCTGCGCATGCGCACCACCTACGACATCGAGATGATGCGCCAGATCGGCACGTGCTCCGGGATCGAGAACTACTCCCGGCACATCGACGGCCGCGAGGCGGGGTCGCCCCCGAACACCCTGCTCGACTACTTCCCGGAGGACTTCCTCCTCGTCATCGACGAGTCGCACGTGACCGTGCCGCAGATCGGCGCGATGTTCGAGGGGGACATGTCGCGCAAGCGCAGCCTGGTGGACCACGGGTTCCGCCTGCCGAGCGCGATGGACAACCGCCCGCTGCGGTGGGAGGAGTTCGTCGAGCGCATCGGCCAGACCGTGTACCTGTCGGCCACGCCGGGCGACTACGAGCTCTCGATGGCGGACGGCGTGGTCGAGCAGATCATCCGCCCCACGGGCCTCGTCGACCCCGAGGTGATCGTCAAGCCGACCACCGGCCAGATCGACGACCTCCTGCACGAGATCCGCGAGCGGGTCGACCGTGACGAGCGCGTGCTGGTCACGACGCTCACCAAGAAGATGGCCGAGGACCTCACGGACTACCTGCTCGAGAAGGACGTCCGGGTCCGCTACCTCCACTCCGAGGTCGACACGCTGCGCCGCGTCGAGCTGCTGCGCGAGCTGCGCCTCGGCGAGTACGACGTCCTCGTCGGCATCAACCTGCTGCGCGAGGGCCTCGACCTGCCCGAGGTCTCGCTCGTCGCGATCCTCGACGCCGACAAGGAGGGCTTCCTGCGCTCGCCCAAGTCGCTCATCCAGACGATCGGTCGCGCGGCCCGCAACGTGTCCGGCCAGGTGCACATGTACGCGGACCGGATCACGCCGGCGATGGCCGCGGCGATCGAGGAGACCGAGCGTCGCCGCGAGAAGCAGATCGCGTACAACACCGAGCACGGCGTCGACCCGACGCCGCTGCGCAAGCGCATCTCCGACGTGACCGACATGCTCGCGCGCGAGGACGTGGACACCGCCGAGCTCCTGGCCGGCGGCTACCGCCAGCCGGGCAAGGGTGCCAAGGGCAAGGCCCCGGTACCGGGCGGGCCGAAGGAGGGCGCGTCGTCGGGCAACCGGCTCGCGGGCGCCGCGGCGAGCGACCTCGCGGAGCTCATCCAGGAGCTGAGCGACCAGATGCACGCGGCCGCGGGCGAGCTCCAGTTCGAGCTCGCGGCCCGGCTGCGCGACGAGATCTCGGGGCTCAAGAAGGAGCTGCGCCAGATGCACGCCGCGACGGCCTGACCGGTCCTGGGGGGGACCGGCCGGGCGTCGCCGCGGGCGCGCCCGCGGAACAGTCCACGGTGGCGTGGTGTTGTCACGCGTGCAGGAGCGATGGCCTATGCTGGCTCCTCAGCGAGGGGGAGTATTCCCACACGGTGATGTCGTCATCACGGTCGGCGCAGTCGTCGGCCCGGTGTCACCGGTCCCGCAACCACCAGCCCGCGTCTCGGACGCGCGCGCGTGGCGGTGCGTGGCGGAAGAGACCTTCGGTACTCAGTGCTACGTACCGGAGGTTTCTGCATGGACGTCCCCGTCTGGGCCTGGCTCGTCACCATCGGCGTGATCCTCGCGATGCTCGCCGTCGACTACGTCGGCCACGTGCGCACGCCGCACGCCCCGAGCCTGCGCGAGGCCAGCTGGTGGTCCGCGGGCTACGTCGCCGTCGCGGTGCTGTTCGGAGGCATCGTCTGGGCCGTCTGGGGCTCGACGTACGGCGGCGAGTACTTCGCCGGCTACATCACCGAGAAGAGCCTGTCGGTCGACAACCTCTTCGTCTTCGTGCTCATCATGACGAGCTTCCGCGTCCCGCGGCTGTACCAGCAGAAGGTCCTGCTGATCGGCATCACGATCGCGCTCGTCCTGAGGACGATCTTCATCCTCCTGGGCGCCGCGCTCATCGAGAACTTCAGCTGGATCTTCTACGTCTTCGGCGCGTTCCTGCTGTACACCGCGTGGACGCAGGTGAAGGCGGGCTCCGGTCACGACGAGGAGTTCCACGAGAACGGCGCGCTCAAGCTGACCCGCCGCCTGTTCCCGACGACGGAGACGTACGTCGAGGACAAGATGACGACCAAGATCGACGGGAAGCGCTTCATCACCCCGATGCTCATCGTGATGATCGCGATCGGCAGCGCCGACCTGCTGTTCGCCGTCGACTCGATCCCCGCGATCTTCGGCCTCACGCAGGAGACGTACCTCGTGTTCGCGGCCAACGCGTTCTCGCTGCTCGGCCTGCGCCAGCTCTACTTCCTCATCGACGGCCTGCTGGACCGCCTCGTCTACCTCGCCTACGGCCTCGCCGCGATCCTCGGCTTCATCGGCGTGAAGCTGCTCATCCACGCGCTGCACAAGAACGAGGTGCCGTTCATCAACGGCGGTGAGCACATCACCGTCATCCCGGAGATCCCGACCGCCCTGTCCCTCGGGTTCATCGTCGTCGTGCTCACGATCACCACGGTCGCGAGCCTCGCCAAGGACCGCGCCGACCGCCGACGCGAGGCCGAGATCTCGGAGGGCTAGCCACCGATGGTTCACGAACTTCCCGTCTGGTTCGAGTGGGCGTCGCTGTCGGCGCTCGCCGTCCTGCTCCTCGTCGACCTGTTCGTCGTCGGGCGCCGGCCGCACGTCCCGTCCATGCGCGAGAGCGCGCTGTGGGTCGGGTTCTACGTCGCGCTCGCGCTCGTCTTCGGGGCGGTCGTCGGAGCGGTGGGGGGCGCGGCACCGGCCGGGGAGTTCTACGCCGGGTGGCTCACCGAGTACAGCCTCTCGGTGGACAACCTGTTCGTGTTCGTCATCATCATGGCGCGCTTCGCGGTCCCGCGGGAGCAGCAGCAGCGCGTCCTCATGGTCGGGATCATCGTCGCGCTCGTCCTGCGGGGAGGGTTCATCCTGGCGGGCGCGGCGATCATCTCGCAGTTCGTCTGGGTGTTCTACCTGTTCGGCGCGTTCCTCGTGTACACGGCGATCAAGCTCGTGGCGGGCGGCGACGAGCCCGAGGAGTACCACGAGAACCGCGCCGTCCGGGCGCTGCGCCGGGTCCTGCCGCTCGGCACCCGGTACGACGGCGGCCGGCTGCGCACGGTCGAGGACGGCAAGCGGGTGTTCACGCCGCTCGTCGTCGTGTTCCTCGCGATCGGCAGCACCGACCTGCTGTTCGCGTTCGACTCCATCCCGGCCATCTTCGGGCTCACGCAGGACCCGTTCATCGTCTTCACGACGAACGTCTTCGCCCTCATGGGGCTGCGCCAGCTCTACTTCCTGCTGGGCGGTCTGCTCGAGCGGCTGGTCTACCTGCCGATCGGCCTGGCCGTCATCCTCGGGTTCATCGGCGTCAAGCTCATCCTCGAGGCGCTGCACGAGAACACCCTGCCGTTCATCAACGGCGGCGAGCACCTCGAGGCGGTGCCGACGGTCCCCATCTGGCTCTCGCTCGTGGTGATCGTCGGGGCGCTCGCGGTCACGACCGTCGCGAGCCTGCTGCGCACCCGTGCGCTGCACGCACGGAGCGAGCCGGCGGACGGCGAGGAGCCCGGGACCGCGGCGTCGTCCACGGAGGACGTCACGGAGGACGCCACGGAGACCGTGACCGACGAGGCGCCCGCCGCGGGGGAGACCCCGCCGCAGAGCGGCGGGGTCCCTCGTGGGGGCGCCGCGCGCTAGCGCCCGGCCAGGACGGCGGTGCCGGCGAGCGCGCGGCCCGGCTCAGACGCGGTCCGCCCAGTCGCCGATCACCGGCGACCACGGGCGGACCGCGCGCTGTGCGACCAGCCCGGCGCGCGCGAAGGGGTCCTCGTCGAGGACCGCGGCGACGGCGTCGGGCGTCTCCCCGTCGAGGACGAGCAGCGCTCCGGCGGGCGCGCCCTCGTGGGCGGGAAGCGGACCGGAGGCGAGCAGCGTGCCCCGGGTGTGGAGGTCGGCGAGGAACTCGCGGTGCTCGGGTCGCAGGGCGTCGAGCTCGGCGCTGCGGTCGGCGTAGACGTAGGTGACGGCGTGGATCGGCATGGAACCAGTGAACCAGGCCGGCCCGACGGCGCGGGGCGGGGTCCGCGCCTCGGCTGCGCCCCGTGCTGCCTGCCGCCCGCTACCGGTCCCGCGCCACCGGCCACGCGCTACCAGCCCCGCTCACGCCACTCGGCGAGGTGCGGCCGCTCGGCACCGAGCGTCGTGTCGGCGCCGTGACCGGGATAGGCCCACGTGGCGTCGTCGAACCGGTCGAAGACCCGCTCGACGACGTCGGACAGCAGGCTCGCGAACCGCGCCGGGTCGCGGTCGGTGTTCCCGACCCCGCCGGGGAAGAGCGAGTCCCCGGTGAACAGGTGCACCCGGCCGGGCGCGGCCTCGGGCTCGGCGACGTCGTCCGGCTCGCGGTAGGCGAGGGCGACGGATCCCGGCGTGTGCCCGCGCAGCGCCACGACCTCGAGGTCGATCGCGCCCACCCGCAGCACGTCCCCGTGGCGTAGGCGGCGCTCGACGGGTACGCCGGACGCCGCGGCGACCGCGTCCGCGTCGGGCTCGCCGGCAGCCGACCACGCGCCCGTCGCACCGACGACCGGCGCGAGCGCCCGGAGATGGTCGGCGTGCCGGTGCGTCGTGACGACGCCGTCGAGCCGTCCCGACGGCGAGCCCGCCCGCACGAGGCCGAGCACGTCGTCGGGCGCGTCGGCTGCGTCGACGAGGAGCTGGGCGCCGGTGCGCCGGCACGTGAGGAGATAGACGTCGTTGGCGAGCGGTCCGACGGCGAGCTTGCGGATCTCGACCTCGTCGAGGCGTCGCAGGTCGTGCGGGCCGCCGACGGCGACCTGTCCGGTGTACGTCATGCGCCCAGTGTGCCGTCCGCTCGCGGCGGGCGGTGCGCCGCGACCCCGGGCCGCGGTGACCCGGGTCGCGGCGGAGCGCGCGGACGTGGGGCGCTCGTGTGCGTTCGCCGGGTGCCGTGCGGAGGTGACGTCGAACACCTGTGCGAGTGTGGGTGGTCCGCCGTACGATGCTGCGGTGAGCAATCGCCTCGTCATCTCCGGTGCCCGCGAGCACAACCTGCGCAACGTCGACCTCGACCTCCCGCGCGACAAGCTCATCGTCTTCACGGGGCTCTCCGGCTCGGGCAAGTCGTCGCTCGCCTTCGACACCATCTTCGCGGAGGGGCAGCGCCGGTACGTCGAGTCGCTGTCCGCGTACGCGCGCCAGTTCCTCGGCCAGATGGACAAGCCGGACGTCGACTTCATCGAGGGCCTGTCGCCCGCGGTCTCGATCGACCAGAAGTCCACGAACCGCAACCCGCGCTCGACCGTCGGCACCATCACCGAGGTCTACGACTACCTGCGCCTGCTGTTCTCGCGCGCGGGGACGCAGCACTGCCCGGTGTGCGGCGAGCGCGTCACCGCGCAGACCCCGCAGCAGATCGTCGACCGCCTCCTCGAGCTGCCCGAGGGCACGCGCTACCAGGTCCTCGCCCCGGTCGTGCGCGGCCGCAAGGGCGAGTACTCCGAGCTCTTCAAGGAGCTGCAGACCAAGGGCTTCGCCCGCGCCCGCGTCGACGGCGAGGTGCGCACCCTCACGGACGTCCCGGCGCTCGAGAAGAAGCTCAAGCACGACATCGAGGTGGTCGTCGACCGCCTCGTCGCGCGCGAGGGCGTCCAGCGCCGGCTCACCGACTCGGTCGAGACGGCCCTCGGGCTCGCGGGCGGGCTCGTCGTCGTCGAGCTCGTCGACGCGGACGCGGACGACCCGGCCCGGGAGCGCCGTTTCTCGGAGAAGCGCGCGTGCCCGAACGACCACGAGCTCGCGCTCGACGAGATCGAGCCGCGCACGTTCTCCTTCAACGCCCCGTACGGCGCGTGCCCGGAGTGCACGGGCATCGGGTTCCGCCTCGAGGTGGACCCGGACCTCGTGGTGCCGGACGACGAGAAGTCGCTGCGCGAGGGCGCGGTCGCGCCGTGGGCGCAGATCTCGTCGGAGTACTTCGAGCGCGTCCTCACGGCGCTCGCGGACGACCTGGGCTTCTCCATGGACACGCCGTGGCGCGCACTGCCCGAGCGCGCGAAGAAGGCCGTGCTCCACGGCCAGAACCACCAGGTGCACGTGCGGTACAAGAACCGCTGGGGCCGTGAGCGGCAGTACTCGACCGGCTTCGAGGGCGTCATCACCTTCCTCGAGCGCCGGCACACCGAGACCGAGTCGGACTGGTCGAAGGAGAAGTACGAGGCCTTCATGCGCGAGGTCCCGTGCCCCGTGTGCCAGGGGGCCCGGCTCAAGCCGGAGGTGCTCGCGGTCAAGGTCGGCGGCAGGTCCATCTGGGACGTGTGCCGCCTGCCCCTGCGCGAGGCCGCGGCGTTCCTCGGGTCGCTCGAGCTGGGAGCGCGCGAGCGCGCCATCGCGACCGAGGTCCTCAAGGAGATCGACGCGCGCCTCGGGTTCCTGCTCGACGTCGGCCTCGACTACCTCTCGCTCGAGCGACCGGCCGCGACGCTCTCGGGCGGGGAGGCGCAGCGCATCCGGCTCGCGACGCAGATCGGCTCGGGCCTGGTCGGCGTGCTCTACGTGCTGGACGAGCCGAGCATCGGCCTGCACCAGCGCGACAACCGCCGGCTCATCGAGACGCTCACGCGCCTGCGCGACCTCGGGAACACGCTCATCGTCGTCGAGCACGACGAGGACACCATCCGCACCGCGGACTGGGTCGTCGACATCGGCCCGGGCGCGGGGGAGCACGGGGGGCGCGTCGTGCACTCGGGCGACTACGCGGGCCTGCTCGAGGCGCCGGAGTCCGTCACGGGCGCGTACCTGTCGGGGCGTCGCAGCATCCCGCTGCCGGCGCAGCGGCGCCCGACGGACCCGGGCCGTCAGATCAAGGTGGTCGGCGCGCGCGAGCACAACCTCACGGGCATCGACGTGAGCTTCCCGCTCGGCACGTTCACCGCGGTCACGGGCGTCTCCGGCTCCGGCAAGTCCACGCTCGTGAACTCGATCCTCTACACCGTGCTCGCCAACGAGCTCAACGGGGCCCGGCAGGTCGCGGGCCGCCACACGCGCGTCACCGGCCTCGAGCACCTCGACAAGGTCGTGCACGTGGACCAGGGCCCGATCGGGCGCACGCCGCGGTCGAACCCCGCGACGTACACCGGCGTGTGGGACCACGTGCGCAAGCTGTTCGCGGAGACGACCGAGGCCAAGGTGCGCGGGTACACGCCGGGCCGGTTCTCGTTCAACGTCAAGGGCGGCCGCTGCGAGGCGTGCTCGGGCGACGGCACGCTGAAGATCGAGATGAACTTCCTCCCGGACGTCTACGTGCCGTGCGAGGTGTGCCACGGCGCGCGCTACAACCGCGAGACGCTCGAGGTGCACTTCAAGGGCAAGACCGTCGCGGACGTGCTCGACATGCCGATCGAGGAGGCGTCCGAGTTCTTCGCGGCCGTGCCCGCGATCTCGCGGCACCTCAAGACGCTCGTCGAGGTCGGGCTGGGCTACGTCCGGCTCGGGCAGCCGGCCCCGACGCTCTCGGGCGGCGAGGCGCAGCGCGTCAAGCTCGCGAGCGAGCTGCAGAAGCGCTCGACGGGCCGCACGATCTACGTGCTCGACGAGCCGACGACGGGCCTGCACTTCGAGGACATCCGCAAGCTGCTCGGCGTGCTCCAGTCGCTGGTCGACAAGGGCAACAGCGTCCTCGTCATCGAGCACAACCTCGACGTCATCAAGAGCGCGGACTGGGTCGTCGACATGGGCCCCGAGGGAGGCTCCGGCGGCGGCAAGGTCGTCGCGCAGGGGACGCCCGAGCAGGTCGCGCGCGTGGAGGCGAGCCACACCGGGCGCTTCCTCGCGGAGATCCTCGAGAGGCACGACCCCGTGCCCGTCGGGCCCGCGCCGTCGGCGTCCTCCGGTGTGTCGGCGCCTGCGGCGAAGGCCGCCAAATCGACGAAGGGCCGGTCCGCGGCGGCGCGCCGGGCGACCGACGAGAAGCCGAAGACGGGGCGCCGCAAGGCGTCTGCGGCCTAGCCACGGAGCGGCACGGGTGCGGGTCGACCAGGCCCGCACCCGCGCGGCGTGCTCGGCGCTCGCCGCGTGCTCGCCGCGCCCGGCGTCAGGCGGCGGCGCGCCGGGCGGGCGCCGGCTCGACGAGCACGCGGAAGTTCACCGAGCGCGCGATGAAGCAGTGGTCGTGCGCGCGCTGGTGGAGGGCCGCCAGCGCCGCCTCGTCCGTGCCGGGTCCGTCGTCGACCACCACGCGCGGGTGCAGCGTGACGTCCGTGAACTGGCCCTCGCCCCCGGACTCGACCCGCATGGTGCCGGTCGCGTCGTCGACGTACTCGCGCACGACGACGCCCGCCGCCGCCGCGAGGTGGAGGAACCACAGCATGTGGCACTGCGACAGGCTCGCGAGGAACAGCTCCTCGGGGCTGTACCGGGTCGGGTCGCCGCGGAACGCCGGGTCCGCGGAGCCAGGCAGCGGCGGCCTCCCGTCGAGGAGCACCTCGTGGTCGCGGCTGTAGGCGGTGTAGGACGCGGTGCCGCGGTCGCCCGCGCCGGTCCAGCGGGTCGTCGCGGCGTAGCCGTGCTGTGCGCTCATGGCCGACACCCTAACGGCCGGTGACGCGCGTCACACGGCGTCGTCGCCGCGTCCCCGCGTCCACGGGCCGCCCCACCCCCACAGCCACCGGCGTCGGTGGCCTGACCTAGGCTGGAGAACATGGCAGATCCCGCGACGTACCGCCCTGCGCCGGGGGAGATCCCCACGTCGCCGGGCGTCTACCGGTTCCGCGACGAGCACGGCCGCGTGATCTACGTCGGCAAGGCCAAGAACCTGCGCGCGCGCCTGTCGAACTACTTCCAGGACGTCGCGAACCTGCACCACCGCACCCAGACGATGGTCACGACGGCCGCGTCGGTCGAGTGGACGGTCGTCGGCACCGAGGTCGAGGCGCTCGCGCTCGAGTACACGTGGATCAAGGAGTTCGACCCGCGGTTCAACGTCAAGTACCGCGACGACAAGTCGTACCCGTACCTCGCGGTGACCATGGGCGAGGAGTTCCCGCGCGCCCAGGTGATGCGCGGCGCGAAGCGGCCCGGCACGCGGTACTTCGGGCCCTACGGCCACGCCTGGGCGATCCGCGAGACGCTCGACCTCCTGCTGCGGGTGTTCCCCGTGCGCACGTGCTCGGCGGGGGTCTTCAAGCGCGCCCACCAGACGGGCCGGCCGTGCCTGCTCGGCTACATCGACAAGTGCTCGGCGCCGTGCGTCGGTCGCATCACGCCCGAGGACCACAAGGCGCTCGCGGAGGACTTCTGCGACTTCATGGCGGGCGACACGCAGCGGTTCGTGCGCCGGCTCGAGCGCAAGATGAACGAGGCCGCCGCCGCGATGGAGTACGAGGCCGCGGCGCGGCTGCGCGACGACATCGTCGCGCTCCAGCGCGCGACGGAGAAGAACGCGGTCGTGCTCGGCGACGGCACCGACGCAGACGTGTTCGCGCTCGTGGGCGACGAGCTCGAGGCGGCCGTCCAGGTGTTCCACGTGCGCGGCGGTCGCATCCGGGGTCAGCGCGGCTGGATCGTCGAGAAGGTCGAGGACGTCACGGACGCCGAGCTCGTCGAGCACCTGCTCCAGCAGGTGTACGGCGCGGCGGAGGAGGCCGTGGCGGCGGACGCCGGGACGCGCGCCGGGCGCGACCTCGCGCGCGACGCCGTGCCGCGCGAGGTCCTCGTCCCCGTCCTGCCGCCGGACACCGACCAGGTCACCACGTGGCTCTCCGGGCTGCGGGGCGCGCGGGTCGACGTCCGGGTGCCGCAGCGCGGCGACAAGAAGGAGCTCGCCGCGACGGTCCGCGCCAACGCGGAGCACGCGCTCGCGCTGCACCGCACGCGGCGCGCGGGCGACCTCACGACCCGCAGCCAGGCGCTGCGCGAGATCCAGGAGGCGCTCGAGCTCGAGACGGCGCCGCTGCGCATCGAGTGCTACGACGTCTCGCACAACCAGGGCACGTACCAGGTCGCCTCGATGGTGGTCTTCGAGGACGGGCTCGCGCGCAAGAGCGAGTACCGGCACTTCACGGTCCGCGGCCCGGACGGTGACGGCGCGGCCGACGACACGGCGGCGATGTACGAGGTGATCTCGCGCCGCTTCAAGCGCTACCTGTCCGACCGCTCGCGCTCGGGCGAGGTCGAGCTGGACCTCGAGGCCGACGACGTCGCCGACGGGTCCGACGCCGCGGCGCGCCGGGCGGAGCGTGCCGCGGAGGCGGCGGGCTACGTGCCGCGCAGCGGCGAGGTCGACCCCGACGCCCCCGTGGACCGGCGCGCGCGCTTCGCGTACCCGCCGAACCTCGTCGTCGTCGACGGCGGGCCGCCGCAGGTCGCCGCCGCAGCGCGCGCCCTGGCCGACCTCGGCATCGACGACGTCGCGCTGTGCGGCCTCGCCAAGCGGCTCGAGGAGGTCTGGCTGCCGGGGGAGGAGTACCCCGTCATCCTCCAGCGTTCCTCCGAGGGCCTGTACCTGCTCCAGCGCGTCCGCGACGAGGCGCACCGCTTCGCGATCGCCCAGCACCGCAGGCAGCGCAGCAAGGGCATGACGGCCTCGGTGCTCGACGACGTCCCCGGCCTCGGCCCGGCGCGACGCACCGCGCTGCTCAAGCACTTCGGCTCCCTCAAGCGGCTGCGCGCCGCGAGCGTCGAGGAGATCGCGAGCGTCCGCGGCATGGGCGAGCGGACGGCGCAGGCCGTCGTCGCGGCGCTCGGCGGCGGGACCACGGACGACCGGCCCTCCCAGGACACTCCGGCGCAGGACGAGGCCGCGGCCCGCGCGTGACGGCTGGCATGCTGGGGGCATGACCTCGGAGCCGACCCCGGACCTCAGCCCGCAGGGCCAGCCTGCCCGCGTGCCGGAGCCCTCCCCGACCACCGTCCCCAGCGGCATCCCCGCGATCGAGGCCGCGACCCACGCCCCCGAGCCGAGCGAGGCCGAGGTGCTCATCATCACGGGCATGTCGGGTGCCGGCCGCACCCGGGCCGCCGCCGTGCTGGAGGACCTCGACTGGTACGTCGTCGACAACCTGCCGCCGCGCATGATCGTCCCGCTCGTGGACCTCATGACACGGTCCGGCTCGACGCTCGAGCGCATCGCGGCCGTCGTCGACGTGCGCGGGCGCGAGTTCTTCACCGACCTCGTCGAGGTGCTCGACCACCTGCGCCAGAGCGGCGTGTTCTACCGCATCCTGTTCCTCGACGCGTCCGACGAGGTGCTCGTGCGGCGCTACGAGCAGGTCCGGCGCCCGCACCCGCTGCAGGGGGAGGGGCGCATCCTCGACGGTCTCGCCGAGGAGCGCCGTCTGCTCGCGAGCCTGGAGGAGCGGTCCGACGTCGTCATCGACACGTCCGAGCTCACCGTGCACGACCTCGCGCGCGAGGTGCGCGCCGCCGTCGCCGACGGAACGCCGGAGACGCTGCGCATCAACGTCGTCTCGTTCGGGTTCAAGTACGGGCTGCCGCTCGACGCGGACCACGTGGTCGACGTGCGGTTCCTCGCCAACCCCTACTGGATCACCGAGCTGCGCCACCTCACCGGCCGGGACGCGCCCGTTCGCGACTACGTGCTCGGGCGCCCCGGCGCGCTCGAGTTCGTCGACCGGTACGTGAACGCGCTCGAGCCCGTGCTGGCCGGCTACCTGGGGGAGGAGAAGCGGTACGTGACCATCGCCGTCGGCTGCACGGGCGGCAAGCACCGGTCCGTCGCGATCAGCGAGGCGATAGCCGCACGCCTGCGCGCCCAGGGGCAGCGCGTCATCGTCACGGCCCGCGACCTCGGCAAGGAGTGACCGGCGCCGTGGTCAACCTGCGCAACCCCGCCGTCGTCGCCCTGGGCGGCGGCCACGGGCTCTCCGCGAGCCTGTCGGCACTGCGGCTCATGTCCGACCGCCTCACGGCGGTCGTCACCGTCGCCGACGACGGCGGCTCCTCGGGACGCCTGCGCGAGGAGCTCGGCGTCCTGCCGCCGGGAGACCTGCGCATGGCGCTCGCGGCCCTGTGCGACGACTCCGAGTGGGGCCGCACGTGGAGCGCGCTCCTGCAGCACCGGTTCACGTCGCAGGGCGACCTCGACAACCACGCGGTGGGCAACCTGCTCATCGTCGCGCTGTGGGAGCTGCTCGACGACCCGGTGGCCGGTCTCGACTGGGTCGGCAAGCTCCTCGGGGCGCGGGGGCGCGTGCTCCCCATGGCGGCGGTGCCGCTCCGGATCGAGGCGGACGTCTGGGCGGATGGCCGGCTCGAGACGGTCGTCGGGCAGAGCCGCGTCGCGGTCACCCACGACCGCATCGAGCAGCTCCGGCTCGTGCCCGCCGACCCGCCCGCGTGCCTGGAGGCGGTGCGGGCCGTCGAGGAGGCGGACTGGGTCGTGCTCGGCCCCGGGTCGTGGTTCTCGTCGGTGATGCCGCACCTGCTCGTGCCCGAGCTCGCGCGAGCCCTGCACGAGACCTCGGCACGCCGGTGCGTCACGCTCAACCTGTCGAGCGAGACGGGGGAGACGTTCGGTCTCACCGCGACGGAACACCTGGAGGTGCTGCACAAGCACGCGCCGGAGCTGCGGATCGACGCCGTCGTGGCCGACCCGTCCGCCGTCGAGGACACCGAGCAGCTCGCGGAGGCCGCGGCGCGCATGGGCGCCCGGCTCCTGCTGCGCCAGGTCCGCCGGGGGGACGGCACGCCGCGGCACGACGCGCTGCGCCTCGCGGCGGCCTACCGCGACGTGTTCGACGACGTCCTCGGGGACGTCGGCTCGCCCGCCCCCTGAGCACTCGCCGCCTGCTGCGACCCCCACGGCCGGGCGCGCGACGGGCCCTCGCCACGGTGCGATCCGGACACCACGGCGGCCGCCCCCGCGCTCCGGGACGCCGCCGCGACACGCTCCCATCGGTGGCAGGATGTCCCGCATGGCGCTCACGGCACAGGTGAAGGACGAGCTGGCACGACTGAGGGTGGACAAGACCTCGTGCCGCAAGGCGGAGGTGTCCGCGATGCTCCGCTTCTCGGGCGGCCTGCACCTCATCTCGGGTCGTGTGGTCATCGAGGCCGAGCTCGACACGGCCATCGCGGCGCGGCGCCTGCGCGAGACCATCGCCGACGTCTACGGCCACACCAGCGAGCTGATCGTGGTGTCCGCCGGAGGGCTGCGCAAGAGCAGCCGGTACGTCGTGCGGGTCGTGCGCGACGGCGAGTCCCTGGCCCGCCAGACGGGCCTCCTCGACCAGCGCGGCCGGCCCGTGCGCGGGCTGCCCCCGCAGGTCGTCTCCGGCGGCGTGGAGGAGGCAGAGGCCGCGTGGCGCGGCGCCTTCCTGGCCCACGGGTCCCTCACGGAGCCCGGGCGCTCGTCGGCCCTCGAGATCACGTGCCCCGGCCCGGAGGCCGCCCTCGCGCTCGTCGGCGCGGCCCGGCGCCTCGGGGTGTCCGCCAAGTCGCGCGAGGTCCGCGGGATCGACCGCGTGGTGATCCGCGACGGCGACGCGATCAGCGCGCTGCTCACACGCCTCGGCGCGCACGAGGCGGTCCTCGTCTGGGAGGAGCGTCGCGCGCGTCGTGAGGTGCGCGGCACGGCGAACCGGCTCGCCAACTTCGACGACGCCAACCTGCGCCGCTCCGCGCGCGCCGCCGTCGCGGCAGGCGCCCGGGTCGAGCGGGCGTTCGAGATCCTCGGCCCCGACCTGCCGGAGCACCTGCGCGAAGCGGGCGAGCTGCGCCTCGCGCACAAGCAGGCGTCGTTGGAGGAGCTCGGCCAGCTCGCGGACCCGCCGCTCACCAAGGACGCCGTCGCGGGGCGCATCCGGCGCCTGCTCTCGACGGCGGACAAGCGCGCCGCCGAGCTCGGCATCCCGGACACCGAGGCGGGGCTGAGCCCGGAGCTGCTCGACCTCTGAGGAGCGCGGCCCTCCGCCCGCGACCGTCGCGCCGCTCGGCCGCCACCGTGGCGCCCGTCCCCTGGACGTCACGCACCGGCGGGACGATGGTCCCGAAGCATGGGATTCAGGTCACATGACGGAGTGGTGTTGGTATAGGCTCGTCAGTGTCAGGTGACAACGACGTGCTCCTTCGCTGACACCCCTCGTGGGCGTGGGTGGTCCCGGCTGTCGCCGTGACGGTCCACGAGCACGGAGGGTGCTGTGCCGGGATCCGGGCAGCGGGGCACGGGCGCGATCACCACCTGCGTACGACGGCGTACGTGATCGTTCGGCATCAACCGTGTGCGTCGGGACAACCGGCGCGCCCTGAGGAGGGCATTGTGACCATCCGCGTCGGTATCAACGGCTTCGGTCGTATCGGACGGAACTTCTACCGCGCCATCGTCGAGTCGGGCGCCGACATCGAGATCGTCGGCGTGAACGACCTCACGGACAACAAGACGCTCGCGCACCTGCTCAAGTACGACACGGTCCTCGGCCGTTTCCCGCTGAGCGTCGACTTCGACGACGACAACATCATCGTCGACGGCAAGAAGATCCGTGCGCTCGCGGAGCGCGACCCGGCGAACCTCCCCTGGGGCGAGCTCGGCGCCGACATCGTCATCGAGTCGACCGGCTTCTTCACCGACGCGACCAAGGCGAAGGCGCACATCGACGCCGGCGCCAAGAAGGTCATCATCTCGGCCCCGGCCAAGAACGAGGACGCCACCTTCGTCATGGGCGTGAACTCGGACCAGTACGACCCGGCCGCGCACCACATCATCTCGAACGCGTCGTGCACCACGAACTGCCTCGCCCCGCTGGCGAAGGCGCTCAACGACTCGATCGGCATCGAGCGTGGTCTCATGACCACGATCCACGCCTACACGGGTGACCAGAACCTCCAGGACGGCCCGCACCGCGACCTGCGTCGCGCCCGCGCCGCCGCGCAGAACATCGTCCCGACCTCGACGGGTGCGGCCAAGGCCGTGTCGCTCGTCCTGCCCGAGCTCAAGGGCAAGCTGGACGGCTACGCGCTGCGCGTCCCGGTCATCACGGGCTCGGCGACCGACCTCACCTTCACCGCCTCGCGCGAGGTCACGGTGGACGAGGTCAACGCCGCGCTCAAGGCGGCGGCCGAGGGCCCGCTCAAGGGCATCCTCGAGTACGTCGACGACGAGATCGTGTCGAGCGACATCGTCACCAACCCGCACCAGAGCATCTTCGACTCGAAGCTCACGAAGGTGATCGGCGACCAGGTCAAGGTCGTCTCCTGGTACGACAACGAGTGGGGCTACTCGAACAGCCTCGTCGCGCTGACCGCCCTGGTCGGCGAGAAGCTCTGAGCCACCTGCTGACGCAGCACATCCCTGCGTAGCACCATGCGTCCGCGTGCGCGTCCCGGCACCGCCCGGTGACGCGCACGCGGACGTCCTCATGTGCGGGCCGGGCCGGCTGCCTGCAGGCGTCCCGCACGACGGCGACAGAACCGTAGGAGACCGTATGAAGACCATCGACTCCCTGGGCGACCTGCGCGGCAAGCGCGTCCTCGTCCGCTCCGACTTCAACGTCCCGCTCGACGGGACGACCATCACGGACGACGGGCGCATCCGCGCCGCGCTCCCGACGCTGAAGAAGCTGACCGACGCGGGCGCGAAGGTCATCGTCACCGCGCACCTCGGCCGCCCCAAGGGCGAGCCGGACCCGAAGTACTCCCTCGCGCCCGTCGCGGCCCGCCTGGGCGAGCTGCTCGGCGTGCCGGTGCACCTGGCGCAGGACGTCGTCGGCGACTCGGCGCGCGAGACGGTCGCCGCGCTCGGCGACGGCGAGGTCGCGCTGCTGGAGAACATCCGGTTCGACCCGCGCGAGACGTCGAAGGACGACGCGGAGCGCCAGGCGCTCGCCCGCGACCTCGCGCAGCTCGCGGACGTCTTCGTCTCCGACGGCTTCGGCGTCGTGCACCGCAAGCAGGCGTCGGTCTACGACGTCGCGCAGGTGCTCCCGTCCGCGGTGGGCGAGCTCGTCCTCAAGGAGGTCGACTCGCTGCGCAAGGCGACGGAGGACCCGCAGCGCCCCTACGCGGTCGTGCTCGGCGGCTCGAAGGTCTCCGACAAGCTGGGCGTCATCGCGAACCTGCTCACCAAGGCGGACCGCCTGCTCATCGGCGGCGGCATGGTGTTCACGTTCCTCGCGGCGAAGGGCTACGGCGTCGGGAAGTCCCTCCTCGAGGAGGACCAGATCGACACGGTCAAGGGCTACCTCGCGGACGCGGAGAAGAACGGCGTCGAGATCGTCCTGCCGACGGACATCGTGGTGGCCGACGCGTTCGCCGCGGACTCGCCGCACGAGGTCGTCGCCGCGGACGCGATCCCGGCCGACAAGATCGGCCTCGACATCGGCCCCGAGTCGGCCAAACTCTTCGCGAGCAAGATCGTCGACGCGAAGACCGTCGTCTGGAACGGCCCCGCCGGCGTGTTCGAGTTCGAGGCGTTCTCGGGCGGGACGCGCGCCGTGGCCCAGGCCCTGGTCGACGCGACGTCGAACGGCGCGTTCACCATCGTCGGCGGCGGCGACTCGGCCGCCGCGGTCCGGATCCTCGGCTTCGACGAGGCGGGCTTCAGCCACATCTCGACCGGTGGCGGCGCGAGCCTCGAGTTCCTCGAGGGCAAGGACCTGCCGGGGATCTCCGTCCTCGAGGGCTGACCGCCCCCCGTACCCCTCCGCGCCGCCCGCTCCCGCGGGCGGCGCGGGCCCCACAGAGAGAAGAAGGACCCGTGGCGAACACCCGCACCCCGCTCATGGCGGGCAACTGGAAGATGAACCTGGACCACCACCAGGCGACCCACACCGTGCAGAAGCTCGCGTGGACCCTGAAGGACGCGAAGCACGACTACGCGGCCGTCGAGGTCGCCGTGCTCCCGCCGTTCACCGACCTCCGGTCGGTGCAGACGCTCGTGGACGCGGACAAGCTCGAGCTCAAGTACGGCGCGCAGGACGTCTCGGCGCACGCCGAGGGCGCGTACACGGGCGAGATCTCGGCGTCGATGCTGGCCAAGCTCGGCGTGAGCTACGTCGCCATCGGGCACTCGGAGCGCCGCCAGTACCACGGCGAGACCGACGCCCTGGTGAACGAGAAGATCGTCGCCGCCGTGGGTCAGGGCATCGCCCCGATCCTGTGCGTGGGCGAGGGCCTGGACGTGCGCAAGGCCGGCGAGCAGATCGCCTACACGCTCGCCCAGGTCGAGGGCGCCCTCGCGGGCATCCCCGCCCCCCAGCTCGCGACGCTCGTCATCGCGTACGAGCCCGTGTGGGCCATCGGCACGGGCGAGGTAGCGACGCCCGAGGACGCCCAGGAGGTCTGCGGTGCGATCCGCGGCGCCCTCGGCGACCTCTACGACGCGGACCTCGCGAACGCGACGCGCATCCTGTACGGCGGCTCGGTGAAGTCCTCGAACGTGGCCGCGATCATGGCGCAGCCCGACGTCGACGGTGCGCTCGTCGGCGGCGCGAGCCTCGACCCCGAGGAGTTCGCGAAGATCGCGCGCTACCAGTCGCACGCGACCGGCGCCTGACCTCCGCCTCGCATCCCGCACCGACGGCCCCGGGACCGCGTCCTGGGGCCGTCGGCCGCCGTCCGGGGACGACGGCGGACGGGGTTGGCCGCGGCGGCCTCGCGTCGCCTACTCTTGTCCCCTGTGCCGCGGGTCACGCCCGTGCACGACAACCGTGCGGTCGGTCCCGACATCGGTCGGGCCGGCCCTGAGCCTCAAGGACGTACTCGTGGACGTGCTGCGCATCATCCTCCAGATCCTGCTGGTGCTGACCAGCGCCTTCCTCACCCTGCTCGTGCTCATGCACAAGGGGAAGGGCGGCGGCCTCTCCGACATGTTCGGCGGCGGGATCTCGAGCTCCGTGGGCAGCTCCGGCGTCGCCGAGCGCAACCTCAACCGCATCACCGTGGCGTTCGCCCTCGTCTGGGCCGTCGTCATCGTGCTCCTGGGTCTCCTCCAGAAGGTCGTCTGACCGCACGCGCCCACCGGGGCGTCGTCGGGACGGCAGGAGAGTCCGCAGTCGGCAGGGGGCAAGCCGCGCACGGTCGCGCGGTCCGGGCAGGAACGAGTGCCGACGGCGGCACGGACGGGGGAGAGAGCACGTGGCAGGTGGTAACGCGATCCGAGGGTCGCGCGTCGGGGCGGGACCGCTCGGGGAGTCCGAGCGCGGCGAGATCGCGCCGCGCTTCTGGGTGTCGTACTGGTGCGCCAACGGCCACGAGACGCGACCCAGCTTCTCGTCGGAGGCGGGCATCGAGGCGCCGGAGACCTGGGACTGCCCGCGGTGCGGGTTCCCGGCCGGTCAGGACCAGGAGCACCCGCCGACGCCGTCGCGCAACGAGCCCTACAAGACGCACCTCGCGTACGTGAAGGAGCGGCGCAGCGACGAGGACGGCGTCGCGATCCTCGACGAGGCGCTCGCCGCGCTGCGCGCCCGCCGCGGCCGCTGAACCCCGCCCGGGCGGTACGGGTAGCGGCTCAGCCGCGCACGCGCGCGAGCACGAAGCCGTCGTAGCCCTTGGACCCGACGGTCTGCACGGCCGTGGCGTCGAGGCGCGGGTCCGCGACGACGCGGTCCGCCATCTCCCGCACGCCGAGCACGTTCGGGTCGGTGCTCGCCGCGTCCGCGACGGCCCCGCCGCGGACGGTGTTGTCCACGACGAGGAGCGTCCCGGGGCGCGAGAGCCGCAGCGCGAGGTCGAGGTAGACCGGGTTCGAGGGCTTGTCCGCGTCGACGAACACGAGATCGAACGGCGCGGCGCCGTCCGCGACGAGCCCCCGCAGCGTGTCGGCGGCCGGGCCGACGACGACGTCGACCGTCCCGGAGAGGCCGGCCGCGGCCAGCGACTCGCGCGCGACGGCGGCGTGCGCCGGGTCGATCTCGCACGTGACGAGCGTGCCGTCGGCGGGCAGGGCCCGGGCGAGCCAGATCGTCGAGTAGCCGCCCAGGGTGCCGACCTCGAGGATCCGCCGCGCGCCCGACCCGAGCGCGAGGAGCTGCAGCAGCCGGCCCTGGGCGGGGGAGACCTGGATCTCCGGGAGCCCGGCGTCCCGGGCGCGCGCCGACGCGGCGGCGAGCACGTCGTCCTCGGCCACCAGGGGCGCGAAGTACGCGTCGACGGCGTCCCACGTGGCCGCGGGGTCCGCCGGGTGCTCGCCGCCGGTCGTCACGCGCGCCCCTCGTCCGTCTCGGTCGGGGTCCCGGTGCCGGCCGCGGCGACGTCGACGAGCCACAGCGTGGCCTCCGTCCCCGCGACCGCGGCGGCCGGGGTCTCGCGCACCGGCGCGCCGGCGAGGGCCGACGCCACCGCGGGGGCCTTCTCGGCGCCCGCCGCGACCACCCACACCTGACGGGCCCGCGCGATCGCCTCGAACGTCAGCGTGACGCGCTCGGGCGGCGGCTTGGGGGAGCCGTGGACGCCCGCCGTCGGGGTGCCCGTCACGTCGAGCCCGGGGTGGTCGGGGAAGAGCGACGCGACGTGGCCGTCGGGGCCCATGCCGAGCAGCAGGACGTCGAAGGCCGGGACCTGCTCGCCGTCCGGCGCGTGCTCCGCGAGTGTCGCCGCATACGCGGTCGCCGACTCCTCGGGCGTCGCCGCCGCGCCCGCGGCCGGCATCGGGTGCACGTTCTCGGGCGGGAGGTGCGGCAGGTGGTCGAGCAGCGCCGCGCGCGCCTGCGTCTCGTTGCGCTCGCCGTCGCCGGACGCGAGGAAGCGCTCGTCGCCCCACCACACGTGCACGCCCGACCAGTCGACGGCGTCGCGCGCGGGGTGGCGCGCGAGCGCGGTCAGGCTCGCGATCCCGACGGTCCCACCCGTCAGCACGACGTGCACGGGCCGGCGGACCGACTGCACGTCGAGCAGGCGGGTCACGAGGCGCGACGCCACCGCCTCGGCGAGCACGCCGGCGTCGGGGTGCACGACGACGAGGCGCGCCGGGGTGCCCGGCCCCGCGGCGGTCATGCGCCCACCTTCTGCAGGCCCTTGGTGAGCACCTCGCCGTAGATCTCGTCAGGGTCCAGGCGGCGGAGCTCCTCGATGAGGGCCTCGCTGAGCGTCCGGATGGGCAGCGCGACGCGGCGGTCGGGCTTGCCCGGCTGGCTGATCGTCACCGTGCGGCCGTCGGGGCGGTCGAGGACGATCGGGCCGCTCTTGCGCTCGAGGGTCACGCGCGTGATCGCCTCGGCGCCGCGCCGTCGCACCACCTGCGCCGGGCAGCGCAGGCGCGAACCCAGCCACGCGGCGAGCAGGTCGAGCGACGTGTGCTTCGCCTGGCCCTCGACGACGACGCTCGTCACCGGCTCGTAGGGCGGCTGGTCGAGCGCCGCGGCGATGAGGCCGCGCCACAGCGTCACGCGGGCCCACGCGAGGTCGGAGTCGCCCGGTCCGTACGTCTGCGCGAGCTGCGCGAGCGTCGCCTCGGGGTCCTTCGCGGTGATCGAGTCGGTGATGCGCCGTTGCGCCATGGCGCCGACCGGGTCGTCGTCGGGGGACGCGGGCGGCTGGCCCGGCCACCACACGACGATGGGCGCGTCAGGCAGCAGGAGCGGCATGACGAGCGTGTCCGCGTGCTCGAGCAGCGGCCCGGCGGTGCGGAGCACGACCACCTCGGACGCGCCCGCGTCGCCGCCGACGCGGATCTGCGCGTCGAGGTGCGGCGTCGCGCTGCGCCCGGACGGCGCGACGACGATGACGCGGCACGGGTGCTCGCGGCTCGCGTCGTTCGCGGCCTCGATCGACGTCTCGACGTCGGACTCGCGCGCGATGACGACGAGCGTGAGGACGCGGCCCAGCGCGATCGCGCCGCCCTCGTCGCGCAGGCGCACGAGGCGCTTGTTCACCGCGTTCGTCGTCGTGTCGGGCAGGTCGATGATCATCGCGGGGTCCTCGCCGGTCGGAGGGTCGTGCCGCGTACCGGCGCACGACGGGGTCGGGGGGTCTCTCGGGTGCGCGCGGCCCGCTCGGCGGGCGCCGGCGCGGTCACGGGCGCCGCCAGGCGCGGCCGTCGCGCGCGAGCATCGCGTCGGCGGACGCCGGACCCCACGTGCCCGACCGGTACTGCTCGGGCTTGCCCTTCGCCGCCCAGTGCGCGGTGATCGGGTCGAGGATCTTCCAGGAGAGCTCGACCTCCTCGCGCGTGGGGAACAGCGGCGGGTCGCCGAGCAGGACGTCGAGGATGAGGCGCTCGTACGCCTCCGGCGAGGACTCGGTGAACGCGTGCCCGTAGCCGAAGTCCATCGTCACGTCGCGGACCTCCATCGCGGTGCCAGGGACCTTGGCGCCGAAGCGCATCGTGACGCCCTCGTCCGGCTGGACGCGGATCACGAGCGCGTTGTTCCCGAGGTCGGACGCCTGCGAGCTCTCGAACGGCAGGTGCGGAGCCTTCTTGAACACGACGGCGACCTCGGTCACGCGGCGCCCGAGGCGCTTGCCCGTGCGCAGGTAGAAGGGGACGCCCGCCCAGCGGCGGTTGTCGATGTCGACGCGGATCGCCGCGTACGTCTCCGTGGTGGAGGTGTCGGGGATGCCGTCCTCCTCGAGGAAGCCGATGACCTCCTCGCCGCCCTGCCAGCCGGCGGCGTACTGCCCGCGGGCGGTGTGCCGGGACAGCTCGCGCGGCAGCCGCACGGCGGAGAGAGCCTTGATCTTCTCGGCCCGCAGGGAGGGCGCGTCGAACGACACCGGCTCCTCCATCGCGACGAGCGCGAGCAGCTGGAGCAGGTGGTTCTGGATGACGTCGCGCGCGGCGCCGATGCCGTCGTAGTAGCCGGCGCGGCCCCCGATGCCGATGTCCTCGGCCATCGTGATCTGCACGTGGTCGACGTAGTTCGCGTTCCAGATGGGCTCGAACATCTGGTTGGCGAAGCGCAGGGCGAGGAGGTTCTGGACCGTCTCCTTGCCGAGGTAGTGGTCGATGCGGAAGACCGAGTCGGGCGGGAAGACCTCCGACACGACGGCGTCGAGCTCGCGCGCGCTCGCGAGGTCGTGGCCGAACGGCTTCTCGATAACCACGCGGCGCCAGGCGTCCTCCGCCGAGCGGGACAGTCCCGACTCGGCGAGCTGGCGGCACACGACGGGGAACGCGCTCGGCGGGACCGACAGGTAGAACGCGTGGTTGCCGCCCGTGCCGCGCTCGGCGTCGAGCGTCTCGACCGTCTCGCGCAGGCGCTCGAACGCCTCGTCGTCGTCGAACGAGCCCTGGACGAACCGGATGCCCTCGGAGAGCTGGCGCCACGTCGCCTCGCGGAACGGCGTGCGCGCGTGCTCCTTGACGGCGTCGTGCACGACCTGCGCGAAGTCCTGGTCCTCCCAGTCGCGGCGCGCGAAGCCCGTGAGCGCGAAGCCCGGGGGGAGCAGCCCGCGGTTGGCGAGGTCGTAGACCGCGGGCATGAGCTTCTTGCGGGCGAGGTCGCCCGTGACGCCGAAGATGACGAGCCCGCACGGGCCCGCGATCCGGGGCAGGCGCAGGTCGAGGGGGTCGCGCAGAGGGTTGTGCTCTGGCGTGATCTTGGCCGGTCTCACCTGGTGGCACCGTTCCGTTCGGGGAGGGGTCGGAGGACTGCAGAAGGACTGGGGCGTCTGCGGATCATAGGGGCGTCGCGACGGGGTGCGCCGCCGTTCCCGCAGGTCGGACGCGCGGCCGGGACGCCGGCCGCGCGCCGGAGGTCAGGAGGAGGCGAGGCGGCGGAGGTTGTCGCGCGTCGTGGCGAGGAGCTCGGTCCAGCTGTCCTCGAACTTGCGCACGCCCTCGGCCTCGAGGCGGTCGGTGACCTCGACGAGGGAGACGCCGAACGACTCGACGGTCTCGATCGTGCGCCGCGACGCGGTCGCCGTGCCGGTGATCGTGTCGCCCGTCACGACGCCGTGGTCCGCGAACGCCTGGAGCGTCGCCTCGGGCATGGTGTTCACGACGCCGTCCGTGACGAGCTCGTCGACGTACATGGTGTCGCGGTACTCGGGGTTCTTCACGCCCGTCGAGGCCCACAGGGGGCGCTGGGGCTGCGCGCCGGACGCGACGAGCGAGCGCCAGCGGTCCGTCTGGCGGAACTCCTCGTACGCCTCGAACGCGAGGCGCGCGTTCGCCACGGCGGTCTGCCCACGCAGGTCGAGCGCCTCGGGCGTCCCGACCTTCTCGAGCGCGGCGTCCACCGCGGTGTCGACGCGCGAGACGAAGAACGAGGCGACGGAGCCCACGGGCGCGAGGTCCACGCCGTCGGCGCGCGCCTGCTCCAGCCCGATCGCGAACGCCTCCATGACCGCGCGGTAGCGCGCGAGGGAGAAGATGAGGGTCACGTTGACGCTGATGCCCTGCGCGAGCGTGCGCGTGATCGCGTCGAGGCCCGCGACGGTCGCCGGGATCTTGATGTAGACGTTCGGGCGGTCGATCGTGCGCCACAGGCGCTCCGCCGTGACGACCGTCGCGTCGGCGTCGTGGGCGAGGCGCGGGTCGACCTCGATCGAGACGCGCCCGTCGACGCCGTCGGTGGCGTCGTAGACGGGGCGCAGAAGGTCGGCGGCGGCGCGCACGTCGTCCGTCGTGATGCGCTCGACGGCCGCCTCCACGGCCGCGTCGTCGGTGCCCGCGGCCGCGAGGTCGGCGAGCTGGGCGTCGTAGGCGTCGCCCTTCGCGAGCGCCGACGCGAAGATCGTGGGGTTCGTGGTCACGCCGACGACGCCGCGCGTCGCCACCAGCTCGGCGAGGTTGCCGGTGCGCAGCCGTTCTCGGGAGAGGTCGTCGAGCCAGATCGACACGCCCGCTCCCGTGAGCTGCTCGATGGGGCCGGGGACGGTGGTGGACTGCGTCATCGGACTTCCTCTCGTGGTGCTCTCGCTGCGGGCGTGCGCCCGAGGACGACGTTCGTGGCGGTCGTCCCGGGGGCGTCCCGAGGTGGGGCCGCGTGCACGGCCCCACCTCGGAATCTACGAAGGGTCAGCGCAGGTCGCCAGTGCCGCCCTCCGAGGGGGTGGGCTCGGCGCCCGGGGCGTCGCCGCCGCGCGCCGCGGCGATCGACTCGCGCGCCGCCGTCGCGACGGCCTCGGACGTGATGCCGAACTCGCGGTACAGCACCTGGTAGTCCGCGGACGCGCCGTAGTGCTCGAGGCTCACGGAGCGGCCGGCGTCGCCGACGAGCTCGCGCCAGCCCTGCGCGACGCCCGCCTCGACCGAGACGCGCGCGCGGACGGCGGACGGCAGGACCGACTCGCGGTAGGCGTCGTCCTGGCCGTCGAACCACTCGCGGCTCGGCAGCGACACGACGCGCGCCTGCACGCCCTCGGCCGCGAGGATCTCGCGCGCCTCGACGGCGAGCTGCACCTCGGAGCCGGTGCCGATGAGGATGACGTCCGGCGTGCCCTCGGTGTCGAGCAGCACGTACCCGCCGCGCGCCGTGCCGGACGCGTCGGCGTAGCCGTCCGTCCCGCGCGGGAACGTCGGCACGTTCTGGCGCGTGAGGATGAGGCCCGCCGGGCGCTCGGTGTTCTCGAGCACGGTGCGCCACGCCCACGCGGTCTCGTTCGCGTCGGCCGGGCGCACGACGTCGAGGCCCGGGATCGCGCGCAGCGCCGCGAGGTGCTCGACGGGCTGGTGCGTCGGGCCGTCCTCGCCGAGACCGATCGAGTCGTGCGTCCACACGAACGTCGTCGGGATCTCCATGAGGGCGGCGAGCCGGACGGCGGGACGCATGTAGTCGCTGAACTGGAGGAACGTGCCGCCGTAGGCGCGTGTGCCGCCGTGCAGGACGATGCCGTTGAGGATCGCGCCCATGGCGTGCTCGCGGATGCCGAAGTGCAGCGTGCGGCCGTACTCGTGGCCCGGGAACTTCTTCGTCGCGTGCTCGGCCGGCACGAACGACGGCTCGCCGTCCATCGTCGTGTTGTTCGAGCCCGCGAGGTCGGCGGAGCCGCCCCAGAGCTCGGGCAGCACGTCCTTGAGCGCGGTGAGGACCTTGCCGGACGCGGAACGCGTCGCGACGGCCTTGCCCGCCTCGAACGTGGGGAGCGCGTCCTCCCAGCCGGCCGGGAGCTCGCGGCGCGAGAGGCGGTCGAGCAGCTCCGCGCCGGACGGGTTCGCCGTCTTCCACGCCTCGAACGCCCGGTCCCAGGCGGCGCGGGCGTCGGCCTGGCGCTCGCCGACGGCGCGCGTGTACGCGAGCACCTCGTCGTCGATCGCGAAGCTCGCCTCGGGGTCGAGGCCGAGCTCGACCTTGAGGCCCTTGATCTCGTCGGCGCCCATGGCGGAGCCGTGGATGCCGCCGGTGTTCTGCTTCGTGGGCGACGGGTACCCGATGATCGTGCGCAGCGCGATGATCGACGGCTTGCCCGTCTCGGCCTTGGCGGCCTCGATCGCGGCGTGCAGCGCGTCGACGTCCTCCGCGTAGCCCGTGCCGCCGTTGGTCCAGTCGACGCGCTGGGTGTGCCAGCCGTACGCGGCGTAGCGCGCGAGGACGTCCTCCGTGAACGCGATGTCCGTGTCGTCCTCGATCGAGATCTTGTTGTCGTCCCAGATCACGACGAGGTTGCCGAGCTGCTGGTGGCCCGCGAGCGAGGAGGCCTCGCTCGTCACGCCCTCCTGCAGGTCGCCGTCGGAGGCGATGACGTAGACGTGGTGGTCGAACGGCGACTCGCCCGGCGTGGTCGACGGGTCGAGCAGGCCGCGCTCGCGGCGCGCCGCGAACGCCATGCCGACCGACGACGCGAGGCCCTGGCCGAGCGGGCCGGTCGTGATCTCCACGCCGCGGGTGTGCTTGTACTCGGGGTGGCCGGGGGTCTTGGAGCCCCACGTGCGCAGCGCCTCGATGTCCTCCATCTCCAGGCCGTACCCGGCGAGGAAGAGCTGGAGGTAGATCGTCAGCGACGAGTGGCCCGCGGAGAGCACGAACCGGTCACGACCCACCCAGTGGTCGTCGGACGGGTCGTGGCGCATGACCTTCTGGAACAGCAGGTACGCGGCGGGGGCCAGCGAGATCGCGGTGCCCGGGTGGCCGTTGCCCACCTTCTCCACGGCGTCGGCGGCGAGCGCCTTGATCGTCTTGACGGCCCGGTCGTCCAGGTCCGTCCAGTCCAGGGGCGTGTGAGCAGGGGACAACGCGTTCACCGAACCTCATTCCCGTCCGGAGCGCGCGCCCCGGATCCTCGCGACAACTCGAAGCAACCGTTGAACATTTCCCGGCCTCACGCCTCTGGGGGCGGGGCGGCCCGGTGCCCGTCGCGGCCCGGAGGCCACGTCCGTGGCGAGCGGTCCGACGCGGGACGGTCGCGGGCACCAGCCTATACGCGCGCGCCGTTCCCGGCCGGGCGGTGCCCACGTGCTGGATTTCGGTCGGATGTCACACAATCGCCCGGCCCGTCCGGTCGGCCCCCGCGCAGGCGGGGACGTACGATGAGCGAGGACGACCGGCGGTCCGTCCCAGCTCGCCCCCCACCTCAGAACGGAACACCGAAGCGCGTGCACACCACGAGCCAGGCACCGATCGACGGGACCGGAAGCCCGTCGAGCGCCGCGTCGACCCAGCAGCCGTCCTCTCCGACGGCCCCCGCGACCCCCGTCGCCCCGACGGCCGAGGCCGCCCGCGCGACGCGCGCCCTGCGCGAGCGGGTCGGCGCCTACGTCGCCCTCACCAAGCCGCGCATCATCGAGCTCCTCCTCGTCACGACGGTCCCGACGATGTTCCTGGCGCAGGGCGGGCTGCCCGGGCTGGGCCTCATCCTCGCGACGCTCGTCGGCGGCACGCTCGCCGCGGCCTCCGCGAACGTCTACAACTGCTACCTCGACCGCGACATCGACGAGGTCATGAACCGCACCAAGCGGCGCCCGCTCGTCACGGGCGAGATCACCCCGCGCGCGGCGCTCGTGTTCGCCACCGTCCTCGGCGTGGTGTCGCTGGTCTGGTTCGCGCTGCTGGTCAACGTCGTCTCCGCGTGGCTGACCTTCGGGGCGATCGCGATCTACGTCGTCGGCTACACGATGATCCTCAAGCGCCGCACCCCGCAGAACATCGTGTGGGGCGGCATCGCGGGCTGCATGCCGGTGCTCATCGGCTGGTCGGCGGTCACGGGCTCGCTGAGCTGGGCGGCGCTCGCGCTGTTCCTCGTCATCTTCTTCTGGACCCCTCCGCACTACTGGCCGCTCTCGATGAAGTTCAAGCGCGACTACGCGAACGCGGGCGTCCCGATGCTCCCCGTCGTCGCGGACGACAGCAAGGTCGCGCGCGAGATGATCCTCTACGGCGTCGCGATGGTGGCCTCGTCCCTCGCGCTGTGGCCGCTCGCCGGCATGACCTGGGTCTACGGCGTCGTCGCCACGGCCCTGGGCGCGTGGTTCCTGTCGTCGTGCGTGACGATGCTGCGCCGGGCGCGCGACAAGGCCGACGGCAAGGGCGGCAAGGTGGGGGAGATGAAGGTCTTCCACGCGTCCATCACGTACCTGACCCTGCTCTTCGTCGCGGTGGCGGTCGACGTCTTCCTGCCGCTGTGAGCCCGGTCGTCCCGGGCGGGCAGTGACGCCATGAGCCCCGGCGAGGCCCACATGCCCGAGGCGCTGGACCGCGCCGCGCGCGAGTACCTGGCGCACCTCGCCGTCGAGCGCGGGCTGTCCGCCAACACGGTCGCGGCCTACCGCCGCGACCTCGCGCGCTACGTCGCGTTCCTCGCGTCGCGCGGGAACCACGCCGTGCGCGACGTCGAGGCGGACGACGTCGCCGACTACGTCACCGCGCTGCGGACCGGGGCCGACGGCGGCGCGGCCCTGTCGCCGTCCTCGACCGCCCGGTCGGTGGCGGCCGTGCGCGGCTGGCACCGCTTCTGCGCGGCGGAGGGCCTGGCCGACGCCGACGCGTCGGCCGACGTCCGCCCGCCCGCCCAGGGCAGACGGCTGCCGAAGGCCATCTCGACCGACGAGGTCGCACGCATCCTCGAGGCGTCCGGCGCCGGGGACGGGCCCGGCCCCCTGCGCGACCGCGCGCTCCTGGAGCTCGTGTACTCGACCGGCGCGCGCATCACCGAGGCGGTGAGCCTCGACGTCGACGACCTGGACCTCGACAGCGGCGCGGTGCGTCTCCTGGGCAAGGGCGGCAAGGAGCGCGTGGTGCCCGTCGGGTCGTTCGCGCGCCGCGCCCTCGACGCCTATCTCGTGCGCGGGCGCGCCGCGCTCGCCGCGAACGGCCGGGGGACGCCCGCGGTGTTCCTCAACACGCGCGGCGCGCGCCTGTCCCGGCAGAGCGCGTGGGCCGTGCTGCGCACCGCGGCCGAGCGCGCCGGGATCGAGCACCCCGAACGCATCTCGCCGCACACGCTGCGGCACTCGTTCGCGACCCACCTGCTCGCCGGCGGCGCGGACGTGCGCGTCGTGCAGGAGCTGCTGGGCCACGCGTCGGTCACCACGACCCAGATCTACACGCTCGTGACGCCCGACACGCTGCGCGAGGTCTACGCGGCCGCGCACCCCCGCGCGCTGGGCTGATCCCGCGCCGCGACGGGGCCATGGCGCCCCCCAGCACCGCCGCGAGTACCGCCGCGAGTACTGCCGCCCCACGTCCTCCCGGAACGCGGCGCGCGGGCGCGTACGCACCGGCCCGGCGAGGTCCTGCGATACCGTGGCGGACGTGAGCAGCCAGGCCGAGACCCAGCCCGAGACGCGCGGCGCGCACGGCTCGCACGGCGACGCCGTCCGTCCGGTCGTCCCGCAGACCTCCGCCGAGGGGGACGCGGCGCCTCCCGCCGACCGCCCCGTCGAGCAGCCCGAGGACCGTGCCGCCGCCGAGCCGCGCGTCGACGTCGTCGGCCGCACCCTTCCGGAGTTCCCCGTCCCGGCCTCGCTCGCCGCGCACGGCCCGGGCCGCATCATCGCCATGTGCAACCAGAAGGGCGGCGTCGGCAAGACGACGACCACCATCAACCTGGGCGCCGCGCTCGCCGAGTACGGGCGCAAGGTCCTGCTCGTCGACTTCGACCCGCAGGGCGCCGCGTCCGTCGGCCTCGGCGTCAACCCGCACGAGCTCGACCGCACGGTCTACAACCTGCTCATGGAGCGCGGCGCGGACATCCACGACGTGCTCGTGAGCACCGACGTCGAGAACCTCGACCTGCTGCCCGCGAACATCGACCTCTCGGCCGCCGAGGTGCAGCTCGTGGGCGAGGTCGCGCGCGAGTCCGTCCTGTCGCGCGTGCTGCGCCCGGTCGTGGACGACTACGACGTGATCCTCGTCGACTGCCAGCCCTCGCTCGGCCTGCTCACCGTCAACGCGCTCACCGCCGCGCACGGCGTGCTCATCCCGCTCGAGTGCGAGTTCTTCGCGCTGCGCGGCGTCGCGCTGCTCGTCGAGACGATCGAGAAGGTGCGCGACCGGCTCAACCCGCGCCTCGACGTCGACGGCATCCTCGCCACGATGTTCGACTCGCGGACGCTGCACTCGCGCGAGGTCGTCGCGCGCGTGCACGAGGCGTTCGGCGACAAGCTGCTCCACACCGTGATCGGCCGCACCGTGAAGTTCCCGGACGCGTCCGTCGCGGCCGAGCCCATCACCGTGTACGCGCCGAACCACCCGGGCGCCGTCGCGTACCGGCAGCTCGCCCGGGAGCTGGTCGCCCGTGGCGACGCCGCCTGAGCCGCCACCACCGACGGAGCCGCCCGCGCGGGCCGGGTTCGAGGTCCGGCTCGACAACTTCAGCGGGCCCTTCGACCTGCTGCTGTCGCTCATCACGAAGCACAAGCTCGACATCACCGAGGTCGCGCTCGCGCGCGTGACGGACGACTTCATCGCGTACATCCGCGCGGCCGAGCGCGCCGCCGCCGTCGCGCGGGCCGCGGGGGAGGACCACCCCGGCTGGGACCTCGGCACCGCGAGCGAGTTCCTCGTCGTCGCCGCGACGCTGCTCGACCTCAAGGCCGCCCGGCTGCTGCCGACGGGCAGCGTCGAGGACGACGAGGACCTGGCGCTGCTGGAGGCCCGCGACCTGCTCTTCGCCCGGCTGCTGCAGTACCGCGCGTACAAGGACGTGTCGGGCCTGCTCGCCGAGCGGTTCGAGAGCGCCGGGCGCCGGTTCCCGCGCGTCGTGCAGCTCGAGCCGCACCTGGCCGCGCTCCTGCCCGAGCTCGTGTGGACCATGGGTCCCGACCAGCTCGCCGTGCTCGCGGCCCGCGCGCTCGCTCCCAAGGCGCCGCCGCCCGGCGTCTCGCTCGACCACCTGCACGCCCCCGCCGTGAGCGTGCGCGAGCAGGCGGGGATCGTCGTCGACCGCGTGCGCACCCACGGCACGACGACGTTCCGCGCCCTCGTCGCCGACGCGGGGGAGACCGCCGTGGTCGTCGCGCGGTTCCTCGCGCTGCTCGAGCTGTTCCGCCAGGCGCTCGTCGCGTTCGACCAGGTGACGCCGCTCGGCGAGCTCACCGTGCGGTGGTCGGGCGACGACGACGCGGCCGAGCCGCCGCTCGCCGACGTCGGCAGCGAGTTCGACGAGGGCGACGAGCCCGACCCGGCGGCCGCCCTCGCCGCCACCGACCAGGAGGTCCCCGCGTGACGCAGCCCGACGACGGCCCGGCCCCCGACGACACCCGCCCGCCCGCCGTGCACGACCTCCCGGGCGGTCTGCCGTCCGCGCTCGAGGCCGTGCTCATGGTCGCGGACGAGCCGATCCCGCCGGTCGAGCTCGCGGCGGCGCTCGCGGTCCCGGTCGACGAGGTGCTGGACGCGCTGCACGACCTCGCGGCCGAGTACCGCGGCGACGACGGCGGTCGGCCCCGCGGGTTCGAGCTGCGCGCGGCGGGCGGCGGGTGGCGCGTGTACTCCGCGCCCGCGCACGCCGAGGTCGTGGGCCGGTTCGTCCAGGGCGGCCAGACGGCTCGGCTCACGCAGGCGGCGTTGGAGACTCTGGCCGTGATCGCGTACCGTCAACCGGTCAGCCGCGGCCAGGTGTCGGCGGTGCGAGGGGTCAACGTGGACGGCGTGGTGCGCACGCTCGTGGCGCGCGGGCTCGTGGCCGAGGTCGGCCAGGACCCGCACACCGGCGCCGGCCTCTTCGGCACCACGGGGTACTTCCTCGAGCGCATGGGTTTCACGTCGCTCGACGAGCTCCCCCCGCTCGCGCCGCACCTGCCGGACATGGACGACCTCGAGGGCCTCGACGGTCTCGCCGACCTGCGCGCTCCCGCGCGGCCGACGGGCGTCGCGGCGCCGACGGACGCTCCCGACGTCGCGGCTGACGACGCGGACGGCGCACCGGCGCCGACCGCCACGACACCCCGCGTGACGCACGACGTCACGCAGGAACCGACGGACGAAGGACACGCATGAGCTCGAAGGACGGACGCCGCTCCGGCGACGGAGGGCGCGGGCGCACGCCCCGCGACGGGGCGGGCGACGCACGCCGCGGCGGGAACGGCGACGCGCGTCGTGGCGGCCCGCGGGGCGGCGACGGCGCACGCGCGGGCGGCGCGCCCCGGCGCGGCGGCTCGTCCGCGCAGGGCTCGTCCGCGGGCCGCGGCGCGGGCGACGGGCGGGAGCAGGGCGCCGGTCGTGGCCAGGGCGCCGGTCGGGGTCGCCCTGCCGCGGGTCGCGGCACGTCGGCACCCCGCGCCGGTCAGGCGGCGGCCCGGCCGCGCCGTCCCGTGCGCGGGAAGCCCAGCGAGCCCCAGCGCGACGTCCACGTCGAGGACGGCGTGCGCCTCCAGAAGGTGCTCGCGTCGGCCGGGCTCGGGTCGCGCCGCGCGTGCGAGGACCTCATCGCGCAGGGCCGCGTCGAGGTGGACGGCGTGCGGGTCACCGAGCTGGGCGTGCGGGTCGACCCGGCGCGCGCCGTCGTGCACGTGGACGGGATGCGCCTGCAGCTCGACTCCTCGCGCGTGACGCTCGCCCTCAACAAGCCGCGCGGCGTCGTGTCGACGATGCACGACCCGGACGGTCGCCCGTCCATCGCCGAGCTCGTCGCCGACCGGCCCGAGCGCCTGTTCCACGTGGGCCGCCTCGACGCGGACAGCGAGGGCCTGCTGCTGCTCACGAACGACGGCGAGCTCGCGAACCACCTCGCGCACCCCTCGCACGAGGTCGCCAAGACCTACCTCGTCACGGTGCGCGGCAAGGTCGCGGGCAACGTCGCGAACAAGTTCCTGCACGGGATCGAGCTCGAGGACGGGGTCGTGCGGGCGGACGCGTACCGCGTCGTCGACCAGGTCGCGGACCAGACGATGATCGAGGTCGTGCTCCACTCGGGCCGCAACCGGGTCGTGCGGCGCATGTTCGAGGAGGTCGGCTACCCCGTGACGCGCCTCGTGCGCACGCGCATCGGGCCGATCGCGCTCGGCAACCTGCGCCCCGGCACGACGCGTGTCCTCGGGCGCACCGAGCTCGGCACGCTCATGGCGGGCGTCGGGCTCTAGGCCCGGCCCGCGCGTCCCGCACCACCACCCCGACGGACCGCCGCGAGGCGGGCCGTCCCGCACGAAGGAGCACCATCCATGCCGGTCCGGGCGATCCGGGGCGCGACCCAGCTCGACGCCGACGAGCGCGAGCACCTGTTCGCGCGCACGCGCGAGCTCGTCCAGGAGGTGCTCGACGCGAACGCCGTCGACACCGGCGCGCTCATCTCGATCCTCTTCACGTGCACCCCCGACCTGGTGGCCGACTTCCCGGCCGCCGCGGCGCGCGAGATGGGCCTCGGCGACGTGCCGCTCATGTGCGCGACGGAGATCGCGGTGCCCGGCGCGCTGCCGCGCGTGGTGCGCCTCATGGCGCACGCGGAGCTCGACGTCGACCGCGCGGCGGTCCAGCACGTGTACCTGCACGGGGCGACGGCGCTGCGCAAGGACCTGGCCCAGTGAGCGCGGGGACGTCGGGCGCGGGGGAGGGTCGCGCCGACGGCGCGCTGACGGTCGCGATCGACGGGCCGTCGGGTTCGGGCAAGTCGAGCGTGTCGAAGGGCGTCGCGCGCCGCCTCGGCCTCGCCTACCTCGACACGGGCGCGATGTACCGCGCCGCCACCTGGTGGTGCCTGCACCGCGGAGAGGACCTCGCCGACCAGGACGCCGTCGCGCACGCCGTGCGCGTCATGCCGCTCGTCATGGGCCTCGACCCGTCCGGTCCGACCGTCCACGTGGACGGGACCGATGTCGGCGAGGCGATCCGCTCGACCGAGATCTCGACGGCCGTGAGCGCCGTCGCGACCAACCTCGCGGTGCGTGCGGAGCTGCGGCGTCTCCAGCGCGGGGTCATCGAGGCCGAGCGCACGCCCGCGGGCTTCGCCGGCGGTCGCGGTGTCGTGGCGGAGGGCCGGGACATCACGACGGTCGTCGCCCCCGACGCCGACGTGCGCGTGCTCCTCACCGCGAGCGAGGAGGCCCGCCTCGCGCGCCGCTCGCTCGACGTGCACGGGACGGCCGACGCGGCCGCCGTCGAGGCGACGAAGGACCAGGTGCTGCGGCGCGACCGCGACGACGCGACGGTCTCGCAGTTCCAGGTCGCGGCCGACGGCGTCGTGACCGTCGACTCGTCGGACCTCGACCTGGAGCAGACGATCGACGCGGTGCTCTCCGTGGTCGAGCAGGTCACCGGGCGGGTGGTCGGCCCGCGCCAGGGCTCGTGAGCCGCGGCACGGGAGGCGGCGTCCCGTCGCCCGCCGGGCCGGCGTGGTCGCGCTGGGTGGGTCGCTTCCTCGCGCGCGTCGCGTGGGCGACCGAGGTCGTCGGCGCGGAGCACGTCCCGGCCGACGGCCCCGTCGTGCTCGCCGCGAACCACACCGGCGTCGTCGACGGGCCGCTCGTCCTCGGGGTCGCGCCGCGCCCGCTGCACGTCCTCGTCAAGGAGGAGATGTTCACCGGGCCGGTCGGCTGGGTGCTGCGCGCGGCCGGGCAGATCCCCGTGGACCGCACCGGCGGGCGCCCCGCGCTCGCGGCCGGGCTCGGCGTGCTGCGGCGCGGTGGCGCGGTCGGCGTCTTCCCCGAGGGCGCCCGCGGGCGCGGCGACGCGACGTCCGCGCGTGCCGGGGCCGCGTGGCTCGCGCTCAACGGCCACGCCCGCGTGGTGCCGGTCGCCGTCCTCGGCACGCGCCGCGCGGGCGAGGGCGTCAACCGGATCCCCGGGCTGCGCCGTCGGCTCGTCGTCTGCTTCGGGGAGCCGCTCACCGTCGAGCGCGCGCCCGGGGTGAGCGGCAAGCAGGCGCTCGAGGACGCGAACGAGCGCATCCGCACCGCGCTCGCCGAGCTGGTCGCCGACACCGTCGCGCTGACCGGCGTGGCGCTGCCGCTGGACGACCCGCGCCGGGACCGGCCGACGCCGTGAGGGCGGACCGCCCGGTGGCGCACGTCGTGGGCGACCGCCCGGGCACGGGTCTGCTCGTCGGGCTCGCGTCCGCCCTCGCGTTCGGCGCGAGCGGCCCGTTCGTCAAGCCGCTCCTCGAGGCGGGCTGGACGCCCGGCGCCGCCGTCCTCGCGCGCGCCCTGTGCTCGGCGCTCGTCCTCGCCCCGGTCGCGGCCGTCGCCCTGCGCGGCAGCCACCGCCTCCTGCGCGAGGAGTGGCGGCTCGTCCTCGGGTTCGGCCTCGTCGCCGTCGCGGCGACCCAGCTGTGCTACTTCGCGGCCGTCGCGCGCATGCCCGTCGGCATCGCGCTGCTCGTCGAGTACCTCGCGCCCGTGCTGCTCGTCGGCCTCGCCTGGGCCCGCACGCGCCACGTGCCGCCCCGGCTCACGCTCGCGGGCTGCGCCGTCGCGGTCCTCGGGCTCGTGCTCGTCGTCGACCCGGGCGGCGCCCGCCCCGACCTCCTCGGCGTCCTCCTCGCGCTCGGTGCTGCAGTAGGGCTGGGCGCCTACTTCGTGCTGTCCGCGCGCCCGACGCGCCTGCCGCCCGTCGCGCTCGCCGCGAGCGGGCTCGGTGTCGGGGCGCTCGCGCTCGGCGCGGCGGCGCTCGCGGGCGTGCTGCCCTTCGCCGCCCCGCTCGTCGACGTCACGCTCCTCGGCTCGCCCGCGCCCTGGTACGTCCCGCTCGCGGTCGTCGTGCTCGTCGCGACGGCGTTCGCCTACGTCTCGGGCGTCGCCGCGACCGTGCGCATGGGCGAGCGCCTCGCGTCGTTCGTCGGGCTGTCCGAGGTGCTGTTCGCCGTCGCCATCGCGTGGCTCCTGCTCGGCGAGGTGCCGAGCCTCGTGCAGGCCGCGGGCGGCGTGCTCGTCGTCGCCGGGGTCGTGCTCGTGCGCCTCGCGGGCACGCCCGCCGCGCGGTAGGTTCGCGCTCAGGCGCCGACGCCCCGTCGCAGGGCCGGGCAGGCGCCGCCCGCGGGGGAGGGAGCACGCATGGCCGAGCCGCCCGGCAAGCCCACGACCGTCGACGAGTACCTCGCGACGCTCGCCCCGGACGCGCGCGAGGTCGTCGCGCACCTGCGCGCCGTGGTGCACGACACGGTGCCCGGCCTGGGCGAGCGCATCAGCTACGGCATCCCGACCTTCACCCGCGACGGCCGGTACGTCGTCTACCTCGCGGGCTGGGCCCACCACGTCTCGCTCTACCCCGTGCCCGAGGTCGACGACGCGCTCGCGCGCCGCATCGCGCGCTACCAGGACGGCAAGGGCACGCTGCGGTTCCCGCTGGCGGAGCCCGTGCCCGACGACGTCGTGCGGGCCGTCGTCGCACGGCTCGCCGCCCGCCGGGACGGTGCCGCGGGCTGACGCCGGGCGCGCCGGACGGGCACCCGCACGACGCGCCCGCGGCCCGGTTCGGAGCCTGGCCCGCGGCCTGGGAGAATGGACCCCATGACCACACCCGACCCCGCCCAGCCCGGCACGCCCGGACGGACCGACGCCGTCGGTCAGGCCGAGGAGCCCCTGGCGCCCGCGGACGCCGCGGACGACGAGGCGCGCGAGCGCGCGCTGCGCGCCGGACTCGACGACTACGAGCTCGAGGACGCCGACCTCGCGCTGCTCGACGCCGACGAGGACGCGCTCGACGGCGCGGCGCCCGAGGCGCCCCTGCCCGTGCTCGCCGTGGTCGGGCGCCCGAACGTCGGCAAGTCGACGCTCGTCAATCGCATCCTCGGCCGCCGCGAGGCCGTCGTCGAGGACAAGCCGGGCGTCACGCGCGACCGCGTGAGCTACCCCGCCGACTGGGCCGGGCGCCGCTTCACGCTCGTCGACACCGGCGGCTGGGAGGTCGACGTCGCGGGCATCGAGTCCAAGGTCGCCGAGCAGGCCGAGGTCGCGATCTCCCTCGCCGACGCGGTGCTCTTCGTCGTCGACGCGACCGTCGGCGCGACCGCGACGGACGAGCGCGTCGTGCGCCTCCTGCGCGAGTCGGGCAAGCCCGTCGTGCTGTGCGCCAACAAGGTCGACGGGCAGTCGGGCGAGGCGGACGCCGCGTACCTGTGGAGCCTCGGCCTCGGCGAGCCGCACCCCGTGTCCGCGCTGCACGGCCGCGGGACGGGCGACCTGCTCGACGCCGCGATGGCGGCGCTGCCCACGGAGTCCGAGCACGGCGAGGTGCGGCCGACCGGGCCGCGTCGCGTCGCGCTCGTCGGGCGCCCGAACGTCGGCAAGTCCTCCCTGTTGAACAAGCTCGCGGGCGCCGACCGCGTCGTCGTCGACGAGATCGCGGGCACGACGCGCGACCCCGTCGACGAGCTCGTGACGATCAAGGACGTGCCCTACGTCCTCGTCGACACCGCCGGCATCCGTCGCCGCGTGCACCAGACGAAGGGCGCCGACTTCTACGCGTCCCTGCGCACGCAGGCCGCGATCGAGAAGGCGGAGCTCGCCGTCGTGCTCGTGGACGCGTCCGTGCCGCTCACCGAGCAGGACACGCGCGTCATCTCCCAGGTCGTGGACGCGGGCCGCGCGCTCGTCATCGCGTACAACAAGTGGGACCTCATGGACGACGACCGTCGCCCGTACCTCGAGCGCGAGATCGAGAAGGACCTCGTCCAGGTGCAGTGGGCGCCGCGCGTGAACGTGTCGGCCCGCACCGGCTGGCACACCGACCGCCTCGCCCCGGCGATGGAGCGCGCGCTCGACTCCTGGGACACGCGCATCCCGACGGGCCGCCTCAACGCGTTCCTCGGCGAGCTCGTCGCCGCCCACCCGCACCCGCTGCGCGGCGGCAAGCAGCCCCGCATCCTCTTCGCGACGCAGGCCTCGACGCGCCCGCCGCGGTTCGTGGTGTTCGCGACCGGGTTCCTCGAGGCGGGCTACCGCCGGTTCATCGAGCGACGTCTGCGCGAGACGTTCGGGTTCGAGGGCTCGCCCGTCGAGATCAGCGTCCGCGTGCGGGAGAAGCGCAAGCGGTGAGCACGGGCACGGGGCGCGCCTCCGCCGGGGCCTCCCGGCGGAGCCGCGCCCTGCGCCTCGGCGCGGCCCGGGACACCGCGGCCGTGCGGCACGTCGTGACGTTCCTCGTGGTCGCCGTCGCGACGGTGCTCGTGACGCGGTTCTTCCTCGCGGCGTCCGGGTACCCGCAGGTCGGCGGGGGAGACCTGCACGTCGCGCACGTGCTGTGGGGCGGGCTCGGCATGGCGCTCGCCCTCGTGCTGCTGCTGTCGTTCGTGGGCCCGGCGCCGCGCTCGCTCGGCGCGTTCGTGGGCGGGATCGGGTTCGGGCTGTTCGTCGACGAGATCGGCAAGTTCGTCACCGCGGACTACGACTACTTCTACGAGCCGACGGCGGCGCTCATCTACGCGACGGTCGTCGTTCTCGTCCTCGTCGTCGAGGCGCTGCACGGGTGGCGGCGCCACCACCCGGCCGAGTACCTCGCCGTCGCGACCGACCGCGCCGTCGCGGGCGTCGCCGGCGGGTTCACCGACGACGCGCGCGACGAGGCCCGCGCGCTCGTCGCGCTGGGCCGCGGCGAGCCGACGGCCGACGAGGTCGCGGCGCTCGTCGAGGCCGTTCCGCCCGACGACGAGGACGTGCCCGACCCGGTGCGCGCCCTCGTACGGCGCTCGTCGGCCTGGTTCGCGCAGACGCTCCAGCGCCGCTGGGCCGCCGTCGTCGTGGTCGTGCTCGTGCTCGGGACGGCGCTGGGCTCGCTGCTCGCGGGGCTGCGCGTGCTGGTCGGCGACGTCGACGTGCCCACCTGGGTCGGGGCCGGCATCGCTGCGGGCGTCGCCGCGACGGTCGCGTGCGTCGTCGTGGGCGTGGTGGTGTCCCGCCGCGGGCGGCCCGAGGACCGCCGGGCCGGCGCCGTGTGGGTCCGGCGCGGCGTGCTCGTCTCGCTCCTGCTCACCCAGCTCCTCGTGTTCCGCGCTCTGCAGTGGGTCGGCGTCGCGGGTCTCGTGGTGGACCTGCTCGTGCTCGCGGCGCTCGGTGCCGCGCTCGGCGGCGACGACGAGCGCCGTCGGACACCGCGCCGCTGACGCGTCGTCGCCGTGGTGGGCGACCTCTCCTGACCGACGACGGCGGCCGCCCCGGGAGGAGACGGCCGCCGTCGGCGCTGGTGGTGGGCCGCTCAGCCGAGCGGGCCGTACAGCGCGGGGGAGGTGCGGGCCTGCGTGGCCTGCTCGAGCGCGTACGCGAGGCCGAGCAGCGGGCCCTCGTCGAAGTCGCGGCCGAGCAGCTCGAGGTTGACGCCGCCGCCGGTGACGGTGCCGTCGGTCGCGACCGCCTGGCCGACCGGGACGGTCACCGCGGGCAGCCCGGTGTTCGGGCTGAGCCGCAGGTTGGTGCCGATCGTCCCGTACGGGTTGGCGCTCGGGTAGACGAGCGCGTCGAGGTCGGCGTCGTCGAGCATCGCGGTGACGAGCACCTTGCCCTCGGCGAGGACCTTCGTGTGCGACCCCTCGGGACCGGCCCACGCCTGGTACGTCTCCTCCGTGACCGCGTCGCGCGAGACGTACGTGCTGCGGCGGGACGGCACGTAGCGGCCCGAGTCCACGATCCCCTGGAGCGTGCGGGCCTCCACCTGCGGCGCGAGGTGGGTCGCGACGTACGCGTCGAGGTCGTGCTTGAACTCGTTCGTCGAGCCCGACCCCTCGGAGAGGACGCTCGCGAAGCCGTTGGGCAGGACCGGCGACCACGTGGTGGGCGGCGTGACCTCGACGACGGTCGCGCCGAGCGACTCGAGCGTCGCGCGGGTCTGCGCCCACAGGCGGAGCGTCGCCGCGTTGCTGCCGAGCATCGACGGCACGTAGCCGATGCGGGCGCCGTCGAGCGCGCCCTCGTCCAGGTACTGCGTGTACGACGCCGGGACCTCGCCCTCCTGGCGCGACGTCACCGGGTCGGCGGCGTCGACCCCGGCGACGGCGTCGAGCGCGACGGCCGCGTCGAGGACGGTGCGCGCCATCGGCCCGCCCGTGTCCTGGCTCAGCGCGAGCGGGATGATGCCGTCGCGGCTCGCGAGGCCGACCGTCGGGCGCACGCCGACGAGCTGGTTGTACGACGACGGGACGCGGATCGACCCGCCCGTGTCCGTGCCGAGGCCTAGCCCGGCGAGGTTCGCCGCGACGGCCGCCCCCGTGCCGCCGCTGGACCCGCCGGCGGTGCGGCTCGTGACGTACGGGCTCGCGACGAGCGTGCTCGTGCCCGCGTCCTGGAACGACGAGAACTCCGACGCGAACCCGAACGCGAACTCGTCCAGGCTGGCCTTCGCGAGGATCACCGCGCCGTCGGCGCGCAGACCCTCGACCATCGTCGCGTCGGTCGTCGTCCGGTTGTCGTCCCAGCAGCCGCAGCCGCCCGTGGTGGGCATGTCCTTCGTGTCGTAGTTGTCCTTCACCGCGACGGGTACGCCGAGCAGCAGGCTCGTCATGCCGTCCGTCGCGCGGACCGCGTCGGCGCGCGCGGCGGCCTCCAGCGCGACGTCGCTCGTGCTGATGATCGAGTGCAGCGGCCGCCCGCCGGCGCCCGTGTCGACGAGCGTCGTGTCGTACGCCGCGATCCGGTCGAGATACTCCTGGGTGATCGCGACCGACGTCGTGGTGCCCGCGTTCATCGCGGCCTGCATGTCGAGCACGGACGCCTCGACGAGCTCGAACGGGCCGTCGTCGTACACGATGCGCTGCGAGACGGCGGCGAGGTCGGTCACGGTGATCGTGCCGTCCCCGTCCGTGTCGGCGGGCGCGACGTCGTCCCACACCGCGTCGGCCGACGTCGCGCCGAGGGCCGCGGCGACGACCGCGAGGTCGTCCGTCGTGACCTGCCGGTCGCCCGTGAGGTCGAGCGCGGTCCAGTAGGGGGCGAGGAGCGGCGCGGGCTCGGCGCTGGGCGCACCGGTCGCGGCGGGCGCCGTCGTGACGCCGAGGACGAGGCCGCCGATCGTCAGGGCGGCGAGCCCGCCGGTGGCGGCGCGCCGGTGGGTCGTGGTCACGGACGGCTCCTTCGAGGGGACGGGCGCGCGGTGCGCGGGCGAGAGGTCGGGGCGGGGCAGCGGGCCGGTCATCGCGTGGCCGCCCGGCGCCGCGCGAGCAGGATGCCCGTGCCGACGGCGACCGCGAGGAGCGCGGTGCCGACGAACCACGCGACGCTCGCCCCGGTCGACGCGAGCGCACCGCCGGAGGCCGACCCGGACGGGGACGACGACGAGTCGGACGCGCCGTCGTCCCCGGGGGGTGTGGTGCCGCCGTCGTCGACGGGCGGCGTGGTGGTCCCGTCCGTCGGCTGCGCCGTGGGCGGGACGTCGGCCGCGGTGACGGTCGTCGTGGCGCTCGCGGCGTCGGTGAGCGTCGCCGTCCCGGCGTCGGCGCCCACGAGCGTGGCGGTCGGGACGGCGAAGGCCGCCGCGCCGTCGGACACGGCGGTGAACGTCAGGGTCGCGAGGGTGACGTCGCCCCCGAGGCCGGGCGAGGTGCCGAGCCGCGTGTGCGTGACGACGACCGTCCCGGCCGCGTCGTCGGTCGCGTCGGCGAACCCGCCGTCCGGGGTCACGACGGAGTCGTCCACGAGCTCGACGAGGTCGGGGTCGTAGGTGACGGCGAGGTCGTAGGCGTAGAGGTCGACGGCGCCGGTCGCGGCGACCGAGACGGTGATCTCCGCGCCGACCTCGACCGACGCGGGCGCCGTGAGGGAGACCTGGGCGACGGACGGTGCGGCGTGCGCGGGGGCGGCGAGGGCCGCCGCGGCGACCGCGAGACCGCCGACGAGGGCGGCGCGGGCGCGGAGCCGTCTGCGGGGGACGGGACGGGTCATGGGCGAGCGGTCCTTCCTCCGGGCGCGCGGAGGTACGGCGCGACCGGCGGTCGTGTGGTGGGGCCCCCTGCCGTCAGCGATGCTCACAAGTCGCTGTTTCCCGGGCGTTTCGCGACGGTTAGCACGAGCAACGAACAGGGTCTCGGTCCGGTCACGATCCCGACGACGCGGGTCAGCCGAGGACCGGCGGCTCGCCCTCGCGCACCTCGGGGTCCGGCAGGCGGCGCATGCGCAGCGCCGCGACGACGCCGAGGAGCCCCGCGACGAGCGGCACGAGGAGCGCGACCTGCAGCGCCCGCGCCCGCACGTCGTCGTTGATGGCCACGACCTCCGCCCGCACCGCGGGTGGCTCGTCGGCGAGGAGCTCGACGAGCTGGGCGTCGCTCATGATCTCGGCGTCGTCCTCGAGCACCCGGGCGACCTGCTCCTTGTCGTCCGGGGGCAGCACGTCGCTCGCCTCCGCCCGCGCCGTGAACCCCGCCGCGAGCGACGCCAGCATGACCGCGCCCGCGACGGCGAGGCCGAGCGAGAGGCCGAACGACCCGGCGGCCGAGCTCACCCCCGCGGCCTCGCTCGCGCGCTCCTCCGGCACGGGGGAGAGCGTGTACGCGTTGAGCTGGGAGACCAGGAGCCCCAGCCCGGCGCCCGCCACGACGAGCGGCAGCGCGAGCCACCAGCCCGACGACGCCCGCGGCACCACCGCGACGAGCGCCACCACGCCCACGACGAGCAGGAGGAAGCCCGCGAGCACGCGGGAGGCCGCCCGCCGTCGGCCGGGGCGCTTGCCCGCGACGAGGGCGGCGGCGAACATCGTCAGCGACAGCGGTGCGAGTGAGAGGCCCGCGAGCAGCGCGTCGTACCCGAGCGCCATCTGCAGGAAGATCGGCAGCGCGATCATCGCCCCGCCCAGCGCGACCTGCTGCAGGAGCTGCTGCGACACCCCGATCCGGAACGCGGGCGAGCGGAACAGCCCGGGGTCGACGAGCGTCGTCCGCCCGGCCCGCGCCCGCCGCACGAGCCACCACGCGAGGCCCACCAGGCCCAGCGCACCGACGAGGACGAGCGCCCCGACCGCCTCGCCGCCCTCCTGCCACACGAGCACGCCCAGCACGACCCCGCCCATGCCGACGACGGACAGGACCGTCCCGACGACGTCCACCGCGCGGTCGCCCGTGTACGGGACGTCGCGCACGAGGCGCACGCCCACGAGGACGACGACGATCACCACCGCCTCGAGCCCGAACGCCACGCGCCACGACAGCGTCGTCGTGATGACGCCGCCGAGCAGCGGCCCGACCGCCGCCGCGATCGACGCCGCCGCGCCCACGAGCGCGTACGCCGCCTTGCGCGCGGTCCCCTCGAAGTTGCCGTGCACGAGCGACTGCATCGCCGGCAGCAGCAGCGCGGCCCCGAGCCCGCCGATGACCGACCAGAAGACCACGACCGCCACGAGGCTCTGCGCGAGCGTCATCGCCACGGCGCCCGCCCCGTACGCGAGCAGCCCGACGACGTACGCGCGCCGCCGGCCCACGAGGTCGCCGACCTTGCTGCCCACGAGGATGAACGACGCCGACACGAGCGCCTCGAGCGCGATCGCGGTCTGGACGCCGCTCACGGTCGTGCCCAGGTCGCGCACGACGGCCGAGATCGACACGTTCATGAACGACGTGTCGACCACGAGCACGAACATCGCGGCGGCCAGGAGCAGCGCGAGGCGCCGGTCGGCCGCCGTCGGCCGACCCGCGGTGCGACCCGTGCTCTGCTCCACGTCGACCCCCGTCCGGCGTCCATGCTCGCCGCCCGGGTCGTCCCGGCGCCTCACCCGTCGCGGGTGCTCCGCCGCCCGCGCCGCCGAGGTCGGCGCGGGGGACTGGGAGGATCGCGGTATGGCCGCAGAGGGGTGGACGTCGCGCCACGTCACCGTCGAGGGCCGCGAGGTCTTCGTGCGCTCCGGACCCAAGGTCGCGGGCGCCGTGCCGATCGTGCACGTGCACGGCTTCGCCATCTCCGGCACCTACCTCCTCCCGACGGCCGAGCGTCTCGCCCACCGCGCGACCGCCGTCGTGCCGGACCTGCCCGGGTACGGGCGCAGCGAGGAGTGGGGCCACCCGCTCGGCATCCCCGCCCTCGCGTGGGCGCTCCTGTCGACGCTCGACGCCCTCGGGCTCGACCGGGTCGTCCTGCTGGGCAACTCCATGGGCGGGCCCGTCAGCCTCGAGGTCGCGCACGCCGCCCCCGACCGGGTCGCCGGCGTCGTGCTCGCCTCGCCCGCCGGGGGCGTGCACAACCAGCCGTTCGGGCGCGCCCTCACCCAGCTCGCGCGCGACGCCGTGCGCGAGAGCCCGCGCATGGCGCGCGTCGCGGTGCCCGACTACGTGCGGTTCGGGCCGGTCAACGCGCTCCAGCTCTTCGCCGAGCTCGCCCGGTTCCCCTCGCTCGAACGCGTGCTGCGCGTCCCCGTGCCGACGCTCGCCGTCCTCGGCACGCGCGACCCGCTCATGCCGCCGCCGTGGCGCGTGCGGGAGGTCGGAGCGCTCGCGCCCCCGCACGTGACCGTCGCGGCGATCGAGGGCGCTCCGCACGCCATGAACTTCAGCCACCCCGGCGAGCTCGCGCACGTCGTCGGGTGCTGGCTCGACGGGCGCGACATCACCGACGACCCCGACGAGCCCGGCGTCGCGCGGGTGCTCCAGGTCGCGCGGGGCGCCGGGCCGGTCGTGTGAGCCGTCGTGTGCGCCGCGGGCCGGGTCGTGGGTCGAGACGTGACGGCGCACGGCTCGGTACGGTGCTCGCAGGGCGTTCCGCGTCCTGGCAGGGACGGGAGCGCGCGAGAGCGAGGAGCGAGCGGTGACGACGACGGCGGCAGCGGTCGAGCTGAGCATCGAGGACCTGCGGGCGGTCACGGGGTACGCGGCCCGGTGCGCGGAGCCGGCCCTGGTGCTCGTCGAGGCGGTCCGGCCCGACGACGCACGCCCCCGCGAGGCGGTCGACGCGGCCCGCGCGTTCGCCGACGGCGGCGCGCGCGGCAAGGCGCTGCGCGACACCGCCTGGGCGGCCCTGCGCGCGGCGAAGGAGGCGGGCGACCCCGCAGCCGCCGAGGCCGCCCGGGCCGCGATGGCGGCGGCCGGCGCCGCGTACCTGCACCCGATCGCCGACGCCCACCAGGTCAAGCACGTCCTCGGCTCCGCCGCCCACGCGGCGCACGCCGCCGCGCTCGCCGCGGGCGGGGACGGGTCGGGCGAGAACGTCGCGAGCAGGTGGCTCGACACCGCGCGGGCGCTCGCGACGCCCGAGGTCGTCGCGGTGCTGCGTCGCTACCCGCCCGCGCCGGGCGGCGGCGGTCGCGTCGGCGAGCTGGTCCGACGGCTCGACGCGGCGCTGAGGGACGGCACAGGGCCGTCGGAGGGCGTACCGCTTGTCTCCACGTAGCCGGACGTGGACGGGGGTTGGCCAGCGGCCCGCGCGAGACGCTCGGCCCTCGCAGGCCGACGAGCTGTTCGTCGAGGCCGGGCCTTACTTACAGTTTCGCCGAAACTGTAAGTAAGGGCCGGCGTCAACTATCACTTGAGGGTTCCATGCTCGGTGTGTCGAACCGCACGGCCCTGCAGAGCGGTTGCGGTCGATGTCGTGCACACGATAGATGCATCATGTATCTATGCCACGCACCACCAGCGCTTCTGCCACCGAGCAGGCGTACCGGCACGTGAAGTCCCGCGTCCTCGACGGGAGCCTGCCCGGCGGGTCCATGACGAGCGAGGGCGAGATCGCCGAACAGCTCGGCGTGAGCCGCACGCCGGTCCGGGAAGCGTTCCTGCGCCTGGAGGCCGAGGGCCTGCTGCGGCTCTACCCGAAGCGCGGTGCGCTCGTCGTACCGGTCGCGCCCGGCGAGGCCGACGACGTCCTCGACGCACGCCTGCTCGTCGAGACGCACGCCGCCCAGTCCGTCGTCCGCCTGCCCGACACCGAGCTCGCCACCCTCGTCGCGCTCCTGCGCGACCTCGTCACCGCCCAGGAGGCCGCCGTCGCCGACGGGGACGTCGCGGAGTACGCGACGCTCGACGCGCGGTTCCACCAGGAGATCGTCGCGGCCGGGGGCAACGCGCTGCTCACCACGTTCTTCGTGAGCCTGCGCGAGCGCCAGCAGCGGATGGTCGCGCACAGCGTCCGGTGGGACCCGGGCCGTGCGACGACGTTCGTCGCCGGGCACCGCGCGCTCGTCGACGCGCTCGAGGTGCGCGACACCCGCACCTACAAGCGGCGCGTCCAGCGCCACCTCGAGGATGCGAGGGCCGGCCTGTGAGCGCGGCTGCCTCGAACCCCACGAGCGAGGCCGCCGCGCCGGGGGCGAGTGCCGCCGTCGGACCGCGGGCATGGCTCGCCGTCGCGGCGGTGATGTTCGCGGTCGCGTGGGGAGGTAACGAGTTCACGCCCCTGCTCGTCATGTACCGGGAGGTCGGGCACTTCTCCGCGGTGACCGTCGACGCGCTGCTCGCCGCGTACGTGCTCGGGATCGTCCCCGCGCTCCTGCTCGGCGGACCGCTCTCCGACCGGTACGGGCGCCGCCCGCTGCTCCTGCCCGCCGCGCCGATCGCGCTGGCGGGGTCGCTCGTGCTCGCGGCGGGGGAGTCGTCCGCCGCGCTGCTCGCGACGGGCCGCGTCCTGTGCGGCGTCGCGCTGGGCCTCGTCATGGCCGTCGGCACCACCTGGGTCAAGGAGCTCAGCGACGCGGCCGCCCGTGCGTCCGGCGTGCCCGACGGCGGCTCCGGCGCCCGCCGCGCCGGCCTCGCCCTCACGCTGGGCTTCCTCGTCGGGGCCGGCGTCGCGGCGGTGCTCGCGCAGTGGGCGCCGTGGCCCACGCACACCGCCTACCTGCTGCACGCGGCGCTCGCCGTCGCGACCGGCGTCTGGCTGCTGGGCGTCCCGGAGACGCGCGTCGTGCCCGACGGCGGGACCCGGGGCCGGCTGCGCGACGACCTGCGCGTGCCGGCGGTCGCGCACCGGCGGTTCCTGCGCGTCGTCGTACCCGTGGCGCCGTGGGTGTTCGGGTGCGCCGGCAGCGCCTACGCCGTGCTGCCCGGCCTCGTGTCCGCCAGCGCGGGCAGCGCGCCCATCGCGTTCTCCGGGCTCATGACCGTGCTCGGCCTGGGCTGCGGGGTGGGCATCCAGGTGCTCGGCCGCCTCATCGACACCCGGCACAGCGCGCGGGCGTCGGTCGTGGCGATGTCCATCGTCGTCGTCGGCATGGGCTTCGGCGCCTACGCCTCGGCGCGGCTCGACCTTCCGACGGCGCTCGTCGCCGCCATGGTGCTCGGAGCCGGCTACGGGCTCGCGCTCGTCGCCGGGCTCAGCGAGGTCCAACGCATCGCGACGCCCGACGACCTCGCCGGCCTGACGGCCGTCTACTACTCGCTCACGTACATCGGTTTCTGCGTGCCCGTGGCGCTCGCGGCGCTGTCCGTGCGGTGGACGTACGCGCAGATGTTCCTCGGCGGCCTGGTCATCGCCGCGGTCTGCCTGGTGATCGTCGCGAGCGCGTGGCGCGCGCACCTGCCGACGGGGGAGCCGGACGCCGCGGCGACCTCCGGCGAGACCGACCGCACAGCCCCGACCGGGGCAAACGGTGCGCTGGAGGCGTCACGGATGGGGTAGAGTATCCGAGGCTTCACGGGGTCCGATCCGGTCGGATCTGGCTCGGTGATCCAGCCACGGGCTGTGGCGCAGCTTGGTAGCGCACCTGACTGGGGGTCAGGGGGTCGCAGGTTCAAATCCTGTCAGCCCGACAGAGAATCAGGCCAGAGGAACGCGCCTCTGGCCTGATTTTTTGCTTTCGACGCGTGCTTTACGCCGACGTCCGTCGCCTCCAGGCGTGAACCCTCAATGTCGCGCGGTCGAGAGTTCGACGCGCGACAGCGATTCTGGCAGCGGGTGAAATCAGGTCAGTACTCGCTCGCAAACCGCCGGATTGCCGCCGCCGCCCGCGTCGAGGGACCAGGTCCCATCGTTTTCCTCGGCGCGTGTCCATTAGTGTGAGCGCGCACATCGATGACGAGTGTGCCGAAGCCTCGCGCTTCGCAGTTGGCAGCAGAAGGAACGCGGCGTGGCGAAGCGGTCGAGCGGTGGGGGCGGGCTAGGCGTGATCCTCGCCGTCGTGATCGGTGTGGCGGTGGCGTACTTCGCGGTTGCGTGGCCCTACCAGCTGGGGGCGTGGATCGCGGTCGAGATGGGTGCCGGGCTGCCCTCGACGCAGCGCTCGGTCCTGGCGTGGATCTTCGAGATCCTGTACCTGGGCGTGCTAGCCGGGGTGGGCGTGCGCTGGTTGTGGGTGCGACACCGCACCCCGGACGCCTTGCCGCCTTTCGACCACGAGACGACCGGTCAGGTCCTGGCGATGATGGAGGGCCGCACCACCCCGTTCACCGACCCGCGCGTGCCCGGGTCGGAGAAGGTCCGCGGCGGGTTCTCCGACGTGCGCCTGATCGAACCGCGCGGACGTGTCGGAGCGAAGACCCCGACCGTGGTGTCCACGGGGACGTTGCTCCTCACGGACAAGGCAGCCAGGTTCGCCGGGACGGACGGTCGCACCTGTGTATGGAAGTGGACTGCGGTCAACCGCATCGAGTCCGAGGCCGGGTTCGTGAACATGCCGGTGTCCACGCGGATGAAGGACTGCGGTGTGTCGTTCCCCGCAGGCCAGGACGCAGCCGGTCACGCAGCACTGGTGTGGTCCACCCGCACCGCGCAGGGCGCTGGCCCGGACGAGCTGGGTCAGATCGCCCAGAGCCTTCGCACCACCGGGGCCGCCGTGAAGGCGCGGGCCCAGGCCCAGCCGGCGGGTCCGAAGCCTCTGCCGCGCCGCGTGCTGGGCACGGCCGTTGCCGCGGTCGCGGCGACCGCGCTGGTGTCGACGGGCGCGGTCGCGGTCGGGATCAGTAGCGCCCCGCCTTCCCCCTCTGGCGTGGTGGGTGTGAACCTGGGCAACAACGTCGCCGAGGACACCGGCGAGCAGGCCGATGCCGCCCTGGTCGACACCGACGAGACGCAGGTCCCGGCCTGGGATGCCGCGACCGCGGAACCCGTGGAGGCGGCCGAACTGAGCACGGCGATCAGCACGGCGGGGCAGAGCACTGCTCTGGCGGCGCTGGGCACGCTCGAGGTCAAGGGCCGGGCCCCCAAGACCGGGTACGACCGGGAGGCGTTCGGCCCGGCGTGGGCGGACGTGGACCGCAACGGCTGCGACACCCGCAACGACATCCTCGCCCGCGACCTAGAGGGCGAGACGTTCAAACCGGGCACCCGCGACTGCGTGGTCCTCACCGGGACCCTGGACGACCCGTACACGGCGACCACGATCGCGTTCGAGCGAGGCAACGCCACGTCCAGCGCCGTGCAGATCGACCACGTGGTCGCCCTGTCGGACGCGTGGCAGAAGGGCGCCCAACAGCTCGACCGCGACACGCGCCAGGCGTTCGCGAACGACCCGCTGAACCTGCTCGCAGTCGACGGGCCGACGAACCAGGGCAAGGGCGACGGGGACGCCGCGACCTGGCTGCCCCCGAACAAGGCGTTCCGGTGCGAGTACGTCGCCCGCCAGGTCGCGGTCAAGGCCACCTACAAGCTGTGGGTCACCCAGGCCGAGCGTGACGCCATCGCCCGCGTCCTGACCACGTGTCCCGACCAGCTCCTGCCCGCCGCGGACGGTGCAGTCGGCTCGCACGTGCAGGTCGAGGTCACCGCCGAACCGCCCTCACCCGAACCCGTGCCGGACCCGGTCGTCGTGCCTGAACCGGCGCCGGAGCCTGTCGCCGTGCCGGACCCGGCCCCGGCACCACCGCCGGCACCCGCACCGCAGCCCGAGCCCGAACCGGCACCGGTGTTCTACAAGAACTGTGACGCCGTGCGCGCGGCCGGGGCCGCCCCGATCCGACCGGGCGATCCCGGGTTCCAGCCGAAGTTCGACCGAGACAACGACGGCGTCGGATGTGAGTGATCTCCTGGCAATGGCCGGAATCGTCCGAGCGTGCGCCGCGGACTGCGCTGCGGATCTCGTCCACAGGCTCACGAACGATAAGTAGCCCATGAAGCGAGGGGGACCGATGACCGGTACCGCAGCAGGATGGTATGACGACGGAACGGGTCGAATGAGGTGGTGGGACGGTCAGGGATGGACGGATCGGCTGCAGCCTTCGCCGAGCCATGGAATCCACGGTGCGATCGAACGAGCGCGTAGCGAGGCGACAGCCGGTGGCCGACCGCGACCCGCGCCGACCGGGATGAACTACGTGGTCCTCCAGGTGATCCTTAAGGAGAAGATGTGGGGGACGGGCTCAGGCAACCTCACTGAGTTGGAACGAGCAATCAACGCGCAAGCCGCGCTGGGCTATCGACTCCACACCATTACGACGGCCGCGTCCGGAAGCAAAGGTATGGGCGGAGGCGACAGGATTCAGGCGACGATGGTCTTCGAGCGGCTGGCGTAGGGTCCGCTCGATCCCCGTAGAGCGAACCGGCTCCAGGCCATCTCGCAAGCCGTTACGCCCGGGCGAGTCCGCGGCAGGTGTGTCCCAGTCCTGAAGAGGAGCGGTTAAGTCAGGGGTCAGATGTCGACGACTTCTCCGGGCGGGCGATTAAAGATCCGCTTTCGAGGGAGAGCGTCACGACGTGGCGTGGGTCCGTTCGGTCCGCTGACCCAGTTCGGCTCTGCTCGGCCAGGGGCTGCATCGCCTCTCGACCCACCGCAGTACCTGCGTCGCGAACCGGTCGGCGGGTGGGTAATCGTAGATTGGCGGCATGGCGCGAGCGCGGACTTACACGGACGATCAGCTGGCTGAAGCCGTCGCGATCTCGACGTCGTGGCGGGGTGTCCTCCGGACACTTGGCCTCGTCGGCACATCGTCTGGCGCACTCCGGTCCGTCCGGACACGTGCCGACCTGAGGGGATACGACTACGGGCACTTCACCGGACAACGCCGTTGGACCGAGTCCGAGCTGCGTGCGGCGGTCGCCTCGGCGTCGACGTGGTCGGAGGTGACCGAGGCGCTAGGGCTCGGCAGCACGTCAGCGATCGCGACCGTCAGGGGCCATGCGGTCCGACTCGGTCTTGGCGTCCAACATCTGCGACGGTCCTCCGCGCGGGAACCGGAGAGTGCGCCGACTCCGGACGTCGCCCATCTTGACCGTGCCGGGTCAGTGCTCGCGGCCGGATGGTTCCTGCTGTGCGGTATGAGCATCTCGTGGCCCCTCGAGCCCGCGCGCTACGACTTGGTCGTCGATGCGCCTACCGGTTTGCGTCGTGTCCAGGTCAAGACGACGACCGTGAGGACGAGCGAGTCGTGGAAGGTCTACCTGTCGACGTCGCGGCAGGGCCGGACGGTGTACGACGTCGATGAGATCGACGACTTCTTCGTGATCGACGGTGCGCTCAACTACTACTTCATCCCTCTCGCCGCGGTGGGAGGGCTGCATGCCATCCACCTGAGCGCCTATGAGCGCTTCAGGCTGGCGGCGATACCCACTGGATCCGCGTAGTTCGGCCTGCGACCCAGGAGCGCGCAGGGCAATCGACACACGAAGAGGGTCCTGCGAGCGCCGGTCTCTCTTCTGACTGCGCTGTGGACCGGACCCGATGGCCGCTTGCTAGGGTGGCGGCGACATGCACCTCATGGCCGCACTCCGTTCGCTGCTCGCCGGGCGCCGGCGAGGGCTTTCGGGTGCCCTGCTGATCGCTGCGCTGCTCCTGGGCGTCGTGACGATGCACGCGATGAGCGGGTCGTCGACGGCCCACGTCGGGCCTGCGGCGGTCATCGCGGAGACGGGCCACCCTGCGGGTGCACCGGTGGCCGACGACGGCCCCGGGCACCACGAGCAGGGCGGCTGCCTCGACTGCGGCGGGCACGAGATGGCGTCGGCCATGTGCCTCATGGTGCTGGTCGTGCTGCTCGCTCTCGTGCGCCCCGGGCGCGGCCTCCTGGCACGCCTCACCCCCGTCTGGTCCCGCCTCGTCGAACCGGGGCGCGCTCAGCCCTTCGTCGGCCTCGCGCCGTCGCTGCACCTCCTCGGCATCTCTCGGACGTAGGAGCCGCACGCCGTCGACGCGCCCTGCGTCGACCGATACGCCCCGCACCGGGGCGCGTGTGGTTCCTGAGTACCGAGACGAGAGGTCCTTCCCATGAAGTTCAAGAGTGTGCTGGTGCCGGCGATCGCGCTGGTGACCGTCGCGAGCCTGGCGGCGTGCTCGACCGACGACGAGCCCGGGAGCGGGACGGCGCCGTCGTCCGCCACGACCGGGGCCGAGGAGCAGGACGGCACGGCGGAGGGCGGCACGTTCAACGACCAGGACGTGATGTTCGCCCAGATGATGATCCCGCACCACGAGCAGGCGATCGAGATGTCCGACGTCATCCTGGCCAAGGACGGCGTCGACCCTGAGGTCACGGACCTGGCGAACCAGATCAAGGACGCCCAGGGTCCGGAGATCGAGCAGCTGACCACGTGGCTCGAGGAGTGGGGCTCCCCGATGGAGGAGTCCGGCGCCATGGACCACGAGGCGATGGGCCACGGGTCCATGGACGGGATGATGAGCGAGGAGGACATGCAGGCCCTGGACGCCGCGCAGGGCGCGGAGGCGGGGCAGCTGTTCCTCGAGCAGATGATCGTCCACCACGAGGGTGCCGTCGAGATGGCGCAGACCCAGGTCGACGAGGGCGAGAACGCGGACGCGGTCGCAATGGCGCAGGAGATCGTCGAGACCCAGCAGGCCGAGATCTCCACCATGGAAGACCTGCTCGCCTCGAGCTGATCTCGCCCCGCGGGGCGTGCGCGCTGTCGCACGCGTCTGACGTGCGCGCGCCCCGCGGGCCCAGGCCGAAGGACCCCACACCGTGCTCAACCCTGCCCTCACGAGGCGGGTGACCGGGTGGGCCGCAGCGGGATCCGTGCTGCTGCTGGCCGCCTGCACCCCGACTCCACCACCGACACCCGACGCGACGACGCTCGCGTCCCAGGACCTGCCCGACTTCGGGCACGTGCACGACGTCCAGGTCGTGCGCGACGACCACTCCCTCCTCATCGCCACCCACACCGGGGTCTGGACCCTCGGCGACCCGTTCGAGGACGACCCCGGGCCGGTCGAGCGGGTCGGCACGGGCCGCCAGGACACGATGGGCATGACCCTCGCCGTCGACGGCATCGTGTACGCCTCGGGCCACCCTGCGCCCGGGGAGCAGCCGGAGCTCGAGAAGCCCAACCTCGGATTGATCCGCAGCACCGACGGCGCTGCGACGTGGGATCCCGTCTCCCTCACCGGGGAGGTCGACTTCCACGCCCTGAGCACCGCGAGCACCGGCGACGGCACCGTCCGCGTCGTCGGGCTGGACTCGGGGACCTCGACCGTGCTCGTCAGCGACGACTCGGGCGAGACGTGGTCGCGGGGCGCGACCGTGGAGGCCCGGGACCTGCACCTCCTGGACGCGGACCCGGACACGGTCGTCGCGACCACGCCCACCGGCCTGCAGCTCAGCCGCGACGGCGGCCGGAGCTTCGCTCCCGACCGGGGGGCGCCCGCCCTCGTGCTCGTCGACGACGAGCGGGGCGGAGCGCTGATCGGGATCGACGCCCGGGGCGTCGTCTGGACCGGCACTCCCGGCACCGAGAGCTGGGACAACCACGGCACCGCGCCCGAGGGCGTGCAGGCCATGACCTACGTGCCCGACGACAGCCCCGGCAACCAGCCGTGGATCCTCGTCGCCACGGAGACCGGCCTGTTCACCAGCCGCGACCTCGGTGCGAGCTGGGACGCGGCGCTCGGCGCCGACCGCGGGTGAGACGTCGCCCGCAGCCTCATGCTCCTCGCGGAACGGTCCGCGAGGGATCCCGGAGGGTGCCGAGCCCTGTCAGCTCCGGGAGCACACCATCGACCACCACGACAGGGGCGGGGGAACCACTCAGGCGAGCACCGCGGTGCTCTCGGGGTGAAGCCGGGCCGCAACCACTGGCCCGGCCGGGTCACTCTCCGACCCGAACCCGACAGCTCACCCCGTAGGCACGAAGGAGACCACCATGAACGCAAGAAACCCGGGACGCCACCGTGCGTCCCACCGACCGATCACGCCGCTGACCTCGATAGCCCGCACGGCGCAGGAGGGGACGGCGAACGCCGCCCGCAAGGGTGTCCTCCTGGCCGCCGGGTCGGGGCTGCTGGTCTCGGGGTTCGCGGCGCCTGCCAGCGCCGCGCCGAGCACGGAGCCCCAGGCCGTGTCCGGGGTCGATCTCAGCGCGCTGACCGAGCAGGCCCGCCAGGCGCTCAGCGCCGCACCGGCGGTGACCGTCTCCGCCGACGCGTCGTTCGCGATCGAGCAGGCACCGGTGACCGTCACCCCCGCCCCGGAACCGGAGCCGGAACCCGAGCCGGAGCCGGAGCGTCAGGAGCGTCCGTCCCGGAGCGAGGAACGGACGAGCACCTCGGCGGAGCAGGGCGCCACGGAGGAAGCCTCGGCTCCCGTCGCGGTGCCGTCGTCGGCGGCGGGCTCGGCCGTGGTCAGCATCGCGGCGCGCTACCTCGGCGTGCCGTACCTCTGGGGCGGGACGACCCCGGACGGGTTCGACTGCTCCGGCTTCACGTCCTACGTCTACGCCCAGGTCGGCATCGACCTGCCCCGGACCTCGTCCCAGCAGCGGTACGCGGGGACGGTGATCTCCCGAGACCAGGCACAACCTGGTGACCTGATCTGGAGCCCGGGGCACATCGGCATCTACGTCGGGGACAACCAGCAGATCGAGGCTCCGTCGCCGGGCAAGACCGTCCGGTACGGGGAGATCTGGCAGTCCAACCCCACCTTCATCCGGGTGGGCTGACCGCAGGAGGGCCCCACCCGGAGGGTGGGGCCCTCCCTCGACCGATATACCCTTGCGGGGTATCGCTTGCGGGCGCCGGTCCCGTCGGCACGACAGGAAGAAGGACAGGCATGGCGTCCCGGGGACATCGCGGCGAGCACGGGCCGACGGCGGTCCGCCACCAGGCCCGCCACCAGGTGCGGCACCAGGGCATCGACGCGTGACGGCGACGACCCCCACCGACGAGCGGGGACGTCGTCCCCGCCCCGCGCGCACGGTGCCTGGCATCACGGCGTGCGGGCTGTGCGCGGGGGAGACGCTGGCCGCCACCGACACCCGTCCGGGCGGGCAGCTCGAGCGTCTGCGCCGGATCGCCGAGAGCGGGGACGCGCGCCTGACGGTCGTGGACTGCCTCGACGCGTGCGAGCGCGGGGACGTCGTCGTAGTGCGGCCGGTGCCCGCCGCGCGTGCCGCCGGCCCCGCCTGGTTCGAGCAGCTGGCGGGCGACGAGCTCACCGCCGCCCTGCACTCGTGGATCCGCGCGGGCGGGCCGGGCCTGGCGCCCCTGCCCGACAAGCTGGCCCCGCGAGTGATCTCGGCCCAGGCCGAGGTACCACCGCCCCCGGACGTCGCCACCACAGGGTGAGGGTCCGTCACCTACGCTCGGGGCATGCCGACCGTCCTGCTCGTCCGTCATGGCCGCACCACCGCGAACGCGAGCGGCATCCTCGCCGGGCGGGCCGACGGCGTCGCGCTGGACGCCGTCGGGCGCGACCAGGCGGCCCGGGCGGCCGAGCGCGTCGCGGGCGTGCCGCTCGCGCGGGTCGTCACCAGCCCGCTGGAGCGGTGCCGGCAGACTGCGCGAGCCCTGCTCGACCACCAGGCGGGTGCGCCGGACTCCGTGACCGAGCACGGGATCACCGAGTGCGACTACGGGCAGTGGCAGGGGCGTGCGCTGAAGGACCTCGCCCAGGAGCCGCTGTGGTCGGTCGTGCAGGCGCAGCCGTCGGCGGCCGTCTTCCCGGGCGGCGAGTCGCTGGCCGCGATGCAGGCCCGGGGCGTCGAGGCGGTCCGGCGGCACGACGCGGAGGTCGCCGCCCGCCACGGTGCGGACGCGGTGTGGGCGGCGGTCTCGCACGGCGACGTCATCAAGTCCGTGCTCGCCGACGCGCTGGGGGTGCACCTGGACCTCTTCCAGCGCATCGTCGTCGGCCCGGCGTCGATCTCCGTCGTCCGGTACGGGCCGCACCGCCCGGAGGTCGTGGCGGTGAACACCGACGCGGGCGACCTTTCCTGGCTGCGCAGCGCCGCGCCTGCCGGTGACGCGCCGGTGGGCGGGGGCGCCGGGCCGGGCCAGGCCGACGCCGCGCGGTAGCCGGGCCGACGTCCGACCCGTGGCCGTCCCGTGCGGACGGGCCGTGCGCTCGTAGAGTGAGGTCATGCCCACTCTCGTCCACGAGTACGACTGGCCGGACCGCGTCGTCGTGGGGACCGTCGGGTCGCCCGGCTCCCGCACGTTCTACCTGCAGGCGCGCGAAGGCACGCGGACGACGAGCGTGGCGCTCGAGAAGGAGCAGTCCGCGGTCCTGGCGGACACGATCCAGCGCCTGCTGGACGAGCTCATGGAGGAGCCCGACAACCGGTACAGCGTCCCCGCCGACGTCCCGGCCGAGCTCGTCGACGACGACCCCCTGGACCTCCCGGTCGAGGAGGAGTTCCGCACGGGCGCGATGCGCCTGACCTGGGACCCGCGCACGGCACAGGTCATCGTCGAGGCGTTCCCGCTCGTGGACGACGACGACCTCGATCCCGAGGCGGACGAGCCGGAGCCCGCCGAGTCGCTCCTCGTCAAGATGCCCGTGGGGACGGCCCGCGCGTTCGCGCAGCGCACGCGCGCCGTCGTGAGCGCGGGCCGCCCCCCGTGCCCGCTGTGCGGCCGGCCGGTCGACCCCGACGGGCACGAGTGCGCGCTGCCCGGCGAGGCGTGACGACCCCGCGCGACGACGCCGCCGCGCCGTCCGACGTCGACCCCGCCGGCCCGCCGCCCGGCCTCGGCCCTGCGATCCCGCCATCCGGTCTCGACCCCGCCGACACCCCGCTCGACGCCGCCCTGACCGAGGCGCCGCTCGATGTCGTCGGGCGGATCCGCGTTGCGTCGAACGCGACGTTCCTCGCGCGGCTGGGCGACGTCTCGGTCGTGTACAAGCCGGTCGCGGGCGAGAAGCCGCTGTGGGACTTCCCGGACGGCACGCTCGCGGGCCGCGAGGTCGCCGCGTACCTCGTCTCGGAGGTGTTCGGCGGGGGAGTCGTGCCGCGCACGTGGCTGCGCGACGGGCCGCTCGGCCCGGGCATGGTGCAGCTCTGGCAGGACGTCGACGCGGCGCAGTCGCCGGTCGACGTCGTGCCCACCGACGAGGTGCCGCGTGACGGCGTGCGGACGGTGCTGGAGGGCGTCGACGAGGACGACCGCCCGGTGAGCGTCGTGCACGAGGACTCGCCGGCGCTGCGGCGCATGGCGGTGCTCGACGCCGTCGTGAACAACGCCGACCGCAAGGGCGGGCACGTGCTGCCGCTGGCGGACGGGCGGCGCCTCGGCGTCGACCACGGCGTCACCTTCCACGTCGAGCCCAAGCTGCGCACCGTCCTCTGGGGCTGGCTCGGCGAGCCCCTCGCCGACGACGAGCTCGCGGGCGTCGAGCGGGTGCGCGCGGGCCTCGACGGCGACCTCCCCCACCGCCTGCGCGGTCTCCTCGCGCCCGACGAGGTGGCCGCCCTCGCGGATCGCTGCGACCGGCTGCTGCGCACGGCACGGTTCCCCGCCCCGGAGGGCGACATGCCCGCCGTCCCGTGGCCGCTGTTCTGACGCGTCGCCGCGGCTGACCCGTCGACGGCGCCGCGCCCGACGTCCGCCGGTCCCGACCCCGTGCGTAGACTCGCGCGATGAGCCTTCTTGCCGCCGAGCACGCTCTCCAGGCAGCCCAGCGCGCGGGCGACGTCGCCGCGCTCGACGCGCTGCTGCACCCGCGGTGCGTCGGCGCCGGTCCGGACGGGTCGGTCTTCTCCAAGGAGGACGACCTCGCGAGCCACCGCTCGGGCGCGCTGCGGATCACGCGGCTCGAGGAGGAGTCGCTCGTCGTCCAGGAGGACGGCCCGAGCGGGACGACCCGGCTCGTCGCCGCCGTGGACGCGGTCCAGGACGGGACCGCGCTGTCCGCGCGGCTGGTCTACACGCGCCTGTGGGTGCGCGCGGACGGCGCGTGGCAGGTCCTGGCCGCGACCCTCGCCCCGGCCCCGGAGCCCGTCTGACCGGGCTCGCCCGGCCGGGCCCGCCTGACCGAGCCGCTCGCGCCGAGCCCGCTCGGACCGCGGCGGCTGCACCGGCCCGGCGGCCCAGCCGGCTCAGCGGCCGTGCGGGTCGGACGCGTTGAGGGTGCGCACGACGTCGTCGTAGTCGCCCCGCGCCTCGCCGAACCGGAGGAACTTCACGCGCTCCACGAGGATCTCGTGCGCGTCGGGCTGCGCGCGCAGCAGGTCGACGACCTCGGTGACGAACTCGTCGAGCGGCATGGCGATCGCGCTCTCGCGCTGACCCGGCATGAGATCCGTCGCCACCGACGGCGGGACGAGCTCGACGACGTCGACGCTCGTGTCGGCGAGCTGGAGCCGCAGCGCCTCGCTGAGCATGTGGATCGCGGCCTTCGACGCGTCGTACGTCGGCGTGGCCGCGAGCGGAGCGAACGCCAGCCCGGACGACACGGTGACGATCGTCGCGCGCGGCCGGGTCTGCAGGTGCTCGACGAACGCGCCGACGAGCCGGATCGGGCCGAGCACGTTGGTCGTGACGATCTGCTCGGCGGTGTCGAGGAAGCCCTCGGGGTGGTGCCAGTCCTCGGTGCGCATGATCCCGGCCATGGTGACGAGCGTGTCGAGGTCGGGGTGGCGGTCGAGGACCTCCTTCGCGGCCGTGGCGATGCTCTCGGGGTCGGTGGTGTCGATGCGCACGGTGTCGAGACCGGGGTGCTCGACGGCGATCCGCTCCAGGAGCTCGGTGCGGCGCCCGCCGACGACGACGGTGCTGCCCTGCTCGTGCAGCGCGACGGCGAGCGCCAGCCCGATGCCGCTCGTCGCGCCGGGGATGAAGACGGTGCTGCGCGTGATGTCCATGCCTCGATCCTGAACGTCGTGCGCGCGGCGCGGCAGAGTCCGGTGGACGGGGGACCGGCGATCCCTGGCACGGGCGTCGCGCACCCCGGACGATGGGCGCATGGACCGCGCCGCGCTCGCCGACTTCCTCCGCCGTCGCCGGGAGGCGCTGCAGCCGGGCGACGTGGGGCTCCCGGCCGGGCTGCGCCGTCGGGCACCGGGCCTGCGCCGCGAGGAGGTGGCGCAGCTCGCGCTCATGTCGACGGACTACTACACGCGCCTCGAGCAGCAGCGCGGGCCGCAGCCGAGCACGCAGATGCTCGCGTCGATCGCGCGGGCCCTGCGCCTGTCCGACGACGAGCGCGACTACCTCTACCGGGTCGCCGGGCACGGGGTGCCCGACCGGGCGACCGATCCCGGGCACGTGGCTCCCGCGCTGCAGCGCGTGCTCGACCGCCTGGACGACACCCCCGCGCTGATCCTCGACCCGCTCGCGCAGACGCTCGCGCAGAACGACCTGGCGCGCGCGCTCTACGGCGACGCGTCGGCGTACGCGGGGTGGGACCGCAGCGAGATCTACCGATGGTTCGCCCACCCGGCGACGGCGCGGGCGATCTACCCGGCGCACGACCGGGACCGGCAGGGCCGCGCCCTCGTCGCGAGCCTGCGCTCGGCCGTGGCGGTGCTGGGCGCGTCGTCCCGCGCGGGGGAGCTCGTGCGCGTGCTGTCGCGCACGAGCCCGGAGTTCGTCGCGCTGTGGGACCGGCAGGAGGTGGCGCGCCGGTTCGTGGACCACAAGACGCTCGTGCACCCGGTGGTGGGGGAGATCGAGGTGGACTGCCAGGCGCTCACCACGGAGGACCAGCTCCAGGTGCTCCTCGTGCTCACGGCGGCGCCGGGCACGGAGGCGGCGGACCGGATCCGGCTGCTCGGGGTCGTGGGCACGCAGGACCTCGCCGTGCCGTCACCCCCGCAGCCGTCCTGACGGCTCAGGGGTCGAGGCGCCGGCGCAGCAGGCAGAACACGTTCCCCTCGGGGTCGGCGAGGACGTGCCACGGCTCGTCGCCCGTCTGGCCGACGTCGGCGGGCCGCGCGCCGAGGGCGAGGAGCCGCTCGAGCTCGGCGTCCTGGTCGCGGTCGGTGGGGTTGACGTCGAGGTGCAGCGGGAGCTTGCCAGTGCGCAGGTCGGTGCTCGGGCTGAGGATCAGCGTCGGCTGTGGGCCGCCGAACCCGACGTCGGGCGGGCCGATCTCGATCGAGCCGTCCTCCTCGCGGTCGAGCTCGACGTAGCCGAGCACGTCGCACCAGAACCGAGCGAGCAGCTCGGGGTCGGCGCAGTCGAGGACCAGCTCGCTGATGCGGGACGCCATACCTCGCAGCCTACGGGGCGCCCGGTCCCGGCACCCGGCGGGTGACGCCCGATCGTGTCACCCTGGCCGTCACACGTGCGGCGAGAGAGGGAGCGGGATGGGTCTGGGCAGACGGCGGTCGGGCAAGCGGGCGGACGAGCGCGCCGAGGAGGCTCCCGCCGCGGAGCGGGTCGCCGTCGCGGAACGTGGCCCTGGCGGGGAGACGGATGCCGCCGCGGACCGGGCCGACGCCGTCGAGCCCGCGCGCCCGGCGGGAGCGTCCGCGCTCTGGTCGGACGGCCTCGGTCGCGCAGGCACGCGCTCGGTGCAGGTGCTCGCCCTGGTCGCGCTCGTCGCCGTCGCGGTGTTCGCGGTGACGCGGCTGACGCTCATCGTCATCCCGGTCCTCATCGCGCTCGTGCTCGCCGCGGCGATCTCGCCGCTCGTCGGGCTGCTCCGGCGCAAGGGCGTGCCGTCGTTCCTCGCGACGGTCGTCGCGCTGCTCGCGCTCGTCGTCGTGCTCGGCGTGGTGGTGTGGCTCGTCGCGGCGGCGGTCGTCAAGCAGTGGCCGGAGCTGCGCGACCAGGCCGTCGAGGGCTTCGACGAGCTCCAGACCTACGTGCAGAACCTGCCATTCGACATCACGGAGGAGCAGATCGCGTCGGTGCGCGACTCGCTCGTCGGCCTGCTCCAGTCCGACGCGGTCGGCGCCGGGGCGCTCGCGGGCGCCTCCCAGACGGTCGACTTCGTCGCCGGGTTCTTCGTGATGATCGTCGTGCTGTTCTTCTTCCTCAAGGACGGCCCGGCGATCTGGGAGTTCCTGCTGCGTCCGTTCGAGGGCGCCCGGTACGCGCGCGGGCAGCGCATCGGCGAGACGACGGTCCGCACGCTCGGCGGCTACGTGCGCGGGACGGCGATCGTCGCCGCGGTCGACGCCGTCGCGATCGGCATCGGCCTCGCGATCGTCGGGGTGCCGCTCGTCCTCCCGCTGTCCGTGCTCGTGTTCCTGCTGGCGTTCATCCCGCTCGTGGGGGCCACGCTCGCGGGCGTCCTGTGCGCGCTCGTCGCGCTCGTCGCCGTCGGGCCGGTCGAGGCGCTCATCGTGGTCGCGATCGTCATCGCGGTGAACCAGCTCGAGGGCGACCTGCTCCAGCCCGTCGTCATGGGCCGCACGCTGCGCCTGCACCCGCTCGTGATCCTCATCGCCCTCACCGCGGGCACCGTGCTGGCGGGCCTCACGGGCGCCGTGCTCGCCGTGCCCATCGCGGCGTCGATCTGGCGCGCGATCCAGGTCTGGGACGGCCCCGACCTCCCCGCGCGGTTCGCGCGCCAGAAGCGGCACGAGACCGTCGACGGCGCGCCGTCGTCGTCGTCCTGACGGCGGGCGCTGGGCGGGCTCACGCCCTGGCAGTCCCCGCGCGCGCCCAGAGGGCGGCGAACTCCGTCGGGTCGATCGGGTGGACGTCGCCGGTCCCGGCGAGGTCGTCGTCACCGAACGGCTGGTCCGTGAGGAACCCCGCGTCGTCCTCGACGACCTCGTCGTACGCGTACCGGCGCCAGGACCCGTCCTCCAGTCCCACGACCTGTCGGACGGCGACCACCTCGCCCGCGAGCGGCACGCACGCCCACGCGTAGGCCCGCCCGTCGAGCTCGCGCCCGCTCGCGAGGTACCACCAGCGGTCCGCGTGGTCGGCCGCACGACGGAGCGTCGCGACGCTCCGGGCGAGCGCGTGCGCCGCGGCGTCCTGGTCGGTCTCGATGTCGCCGCGCTGCACGGGGACCAGTGTGTCACCGCGGGGGGCGGTACGACGGGCGTCGCCCCGCGCCCCGCGCGAGGATCGGGACGACGGTCCCGCCCGGACGACCGAGGAGCGACGCATGGCCGACCCTGACGCCCCGCAGCAGGAGCGCACGCCGTCCGGCACGCTCGACGACCTCGCGCGCGGCACGACGACGGCCGGGGCGCTCGCGTTCTTCGACGGCCTCGCGCCCGTCGACGGCGAGTCGCTCCCGGGGTTCTGGTGGGGGTCCGGGCTGCCGACGGGGCACGTGCTCGACGGCGCGCTCGAGGCGCTGGGCTGGGCGGGCAAGCGGTTCGAGCGCGGCGGCGACGCGCACCCCCTCCTGTTCGACGGCGCGGGCGGCGGCCTCGTGGACGTCAACCCCGCGCTCGTCCCGCTCTCGCTCGTGCTGCGGGCGGCGCCGGCGCTGCGCCGACCGCCGGCCGCCCGGGTCGTGCGGGCGTTGCTGCCGCTCACCCGGACGCGGTCGCCCCGGGCGCGGGTGCGCGCCGTCGTGCACCGGGGCGTGGTGACCGCGGCGATGACCTACGACGCGCTCCCGGTCGAGGACGCGCTGCGCACCGTCGACGACGACACGCTCGTCGGGTGCATGGAGGCGCGCGGCATGGGCCGCCCGTTCTTCTTCGTGCTGCGGCGTGCCGCGGGTCAGGACACCTTGCCCTGGAGCAGCCGCCGCCAGTAGATCGTGGGCTGCAGGTAGCGGTCGAACAGCAGCAGGCTGCGGCGCGGGCGCGCGAGGTCGACGACGCCGAACCCCGGGTCGGGCCGACGGTCCCGGTCGAACTCCGCGAGGAGGAGGCGGTCGCGCGACGTCGTGACGGGCGCGACCGAGTAGCCGTCGTAGCGCTGCATCGGGGTGCCGCGCCGTCGGGCCTGGATGTTGCGCGCCACGACGGGCACCTGCCGGCGCAGGGCGCCGCCCGACGGCATCGCGTCGACCGCCGCGGCGTCTCCGAGCCCCCAGACGCGCGGGTGCGCGACGTGCTGGAGGGTCTCGGGGTCGACCGCGACGAACCCGTCGCTCTCGGGGGTCGCGAGCCCGCTCGCGGCGGCCCATGCCGGGGCGCGGTGCGGCGGCGCGACGTAGAGCGCGTCGTAGGAGACCTCGTCGGTCCCGTGCGGCCCGCGGAGCCGGACGGTGCGGTGGGTCGCGTCGACGGACACGAGCGTCGTCGCGGTACGCACCCGCACGCCGTAGCGCCGCGCGGCGGCACGCAGCGCGGGCTCCGCGCGCGGGTCGTCGACGAGGCGCGGCGACTCGACCGCGAGCTCGATCCGGATCGCGTCGAGGACGCCGGTGCGGCGCCAGTGGTCGGCGGCGACGAACAGCGGCTTGAGGCCCACGGGGAAGCACGGCACGTGCCGTGCCGAGATCGCGAACACCACCGTGCCGGAGGTGAGCGACGACACCATCTCCCACGTCTTCGGTGCGAGGTCGGGCAGGTAGCTCGTCGCGGCGAACGGCGTGCCCATCGCCTGCTCGGCGCCGGGCACGGCGTCCCAGTCGACCTCCGACCCGGGGCACACCGCGAGGTCCCCGTAGCCGAGGGCGCGCCCGCCCGCGAGGTGCACGAGCGAGCGCTCGGGGTCGACGCCGACGACGCGGTCGGGGTAGACGCGCACGCCGTCGGGCACGACGTCCTCCTGCGGCCGGGTGAGGTCGTCGAGGGTCGCCATGCCCGACGCGACGTAGGAGAGCAGCGGCCGGTACTGGTGCGTGGTCCGCGGGTCGACGACGGCGACGTCGGGGCAGCCGTCGCGGCGCAGGCGCCCGGCGAGCGAGAGCCCGGCGTTGCCGCCGCCGAGGACGAGCACGTCGTGGCGTGCCGGTGCGTTCATGGCGGGTCCGATCTGCCGGGGGTGGGGCGCTCCACGCTACGGCCGGGTGAGCCCGCACGCCCTGCCAACTGCATGCAACCAAGGGGTTGCACAGTGCCAGGATGACGTGCAACCCTGCGGTTGCATCATGAGCGCCGATCGCGGGTCGCGTCGGCGGGGTCGAGACCCGTTCGACGGGACGCACCGGGAGGGCGACATGACCGGACTGCTGCAGGACAGGGTCGCCGTGGTCTACGGCGGCGGAGGCGCGATCGGCGGGGCCGTGGCCCGGACCTTCGCGCGGGAGGGGGCTCGGGTCTTCCTCGCGGGCCGCACGCAGGACCGTCTCGACGCCGTCGCGCGCGACATCGCCGCGGCGGGCGGCCGCGCCGAGACGGCTCGACTGGACGTGCTCGACGAGCGGGCGGTCGAGGCCCACGCCGCGGCCGTCGCCGCGGCCGCGGGCGGGATCGACGTCGTGCTCGACGCGGTGAGCGTCCCCCACGGCCAGGGCACCCTGCTCGGGGACCTCTCGTTCGAGGAGTTCTGGCGCCCGGTCGAGGGGTTCCTGCGCGGCCTGTTCCTCACGAGCCGGGCGGTGGCGCCCTACCTCGCGCGCTACCGGCCCGGAGTGCTCCTCACGCTGTCCGAGCCGGGCGCGCGGCTCGTCGTGCCGGGCATCCTCGGGCACGGCGTGAGCGCGGCTGGCAAGGAGACGCTCACCCGGCTCCTCGCGGCGGAGCTCGCCCCGGCCGGGGTGCGGGTCGTCGGGCTGCGGCCCCACGCGGTCGTCGACGGGCCCGCGCACGGCTCGTACACGCGCGAGCTGTTCGCGCCCGCCGCGGCCGCCGCCGGGCAGACCGTCCAGGAGCTGCTCGACGACGGCTCCCTGGTCGCGGGGACGCTGCGGGGACGCCTCCCGACGGTCCAGGAGGTGGCCGAGGCCGCCGCCTACCTCGCGTCCGACCGCGCCGCGGCGATGACGGGGACGATCGTCAACCTCACGGGCGGCGCGGTGCCCGACTGACCGTCGTCACGTCCCGGCGACCGCGCCGAGGCGCCGGGCGACGGCGTCGCACGCGGCGACGAGCTCGGCCGGGCCCGCGGCGAGCACGTCGGTATCGAAGGCCGTGACACGCGCCGCGAGCGCCACCCACGACCACGACCCGAGCGTGACCCGGCAGCGCTCCGCGTCCATGGCCTCGACCGTGCCGTCCTCGACGAACGGCGCGACCGCGCGCGCCGGGGCGGCGAGCTCGACCCAGCCCTGGCAGGACCACCTCGCGGCGGGGGTCTCCGGGGCCACCGGGGTCCTGGGCGTCGCCGCCGCTCTCACCGCCCGGGGCGCCGCGCCGCTCGTCGCCGCGCTGCTGGCCGCCGCCACGGGGCCCGGGGCGGTGCCTGCGAAGCGCGCCGCGACGAACGCGCCGACGTCCCCGCCGGGCACGTCGCGCGCGACGAACCGTGGTCCCGTCGGTGTGCGCGGTGTCATCCGGTCGAGCCGGAACGTGCGCCAGTCGTCGCGGTCGAGGTCCCACGCCACGGCGTACCAGCGCCCGTCGTGCACGACGACGTGGTGCACCTCGGCACGGCGCGGCGGCCGGACGCCGGCGCGCGGGTCGTCGGGTCGCACCGTCCCGGATGTCGCGCCGGGGCTCACGTCGGGGGTCGCCTCCGGTGGCGCGTCGAGCGCCACGGCCGCGTAGTCGAAGCGCAGCATTTCGCGGCGGCGCGCCGCCGCGCTCACGGCGAGCAGTACGTCGAGGTCGAGCCGGACGGCCGGGCGCCCAGGTGTCGGAGCGACGGTCGTGACGTCGACCGCGTCGACGCGGTGCCGCAGCCGGGCGGGCAGCACCTGCCGCACGGTCGTGAGCGCGCGGACGGCGGCCTCTGCGAGGTCGTCGCCGACGCCGCTCGCGGTGATCGTGCGCAGCGCGACCGTGAGGGCGACGACCTGCTCGTCGTCGAACAGGAGCGGCGGGAGCTCGGCGCCCGCGTCGAGGCGGTAGCCGCCCACGCGTCCCCGCGTCGCGACGACGTGGTAGCCGAGCTCGCGCAGCCGGTCGACGTCGCGCCGCACCGTGCGGGCGTCGACGCCGAGGCGCGCGGCGAGCTCGGGGCCCGTGCGGTCCGGGCGTGCCTGGAGCAGCGCGAGCAGCAGGAGGGTGCGGCGCGAGGTCTCGGTCATGGCTCCATGCTCCCGCAGAATGCGGACACGATCCGTCCTGATGGAGCGCGAGAGTCGTGGGGTGCGCACGGGCCGACGGCCCGGCGCACGGCCCCCGGCGACCGTCGCGGGTCACGAGCCTCCCGAGGAGAGCCCATGTCCGTCCAGACGACCCCGCACCTCAACTTCCGCGGCGACGCCCGTGCCGCGCTCGAGCTCTACCGGTCCGTGTTCGGTGGCGAGCTCGTCGTCACGACGTACGGCGACCTCGCCCAGACGGCCGACCCGGCGACCGCCGACCTCGTCGTCTGGGGCCAGGTCAGCGCGCCGAGCGGGTTCCGCGTCATGGCCTACGACGTCCCTGCCGACCGGCCGTGGAGCCCGGGCGAGGCGCCGTTCTTCGTGTCCGTGCGCGGCGACGACGTCGAGGAGGTCCGCGGCTACTGGGACGCGCTCGCCGAGGGCTCGACCGTCGTCGCCCCGCTCGCGTCGTCCGACTGGGCGCCGGCGTACGGCATGCTCACCGACCGCTTCGGCGTGACCTGGGTGCTGGACGTCGCAGCGCCCCGCTGACCCCGGACCCTGGCCCCTCCTGCACCGGGAGAACCCGCCGGCGAGCACGGGACCGGCGACCGGATCTGCCCCGATCCGGTCGCCGGTCCCGTGCTCGCGCACCAGGAGTCGGCGACGTCACGCCCGACGGCGCAGGAGGACGACCGTCGCGGTGCCGCCCAGGACCAGCAGGAGCGCGAGGACGAGGAGGGAGGCCGCGTCCGTGCCGGTGGACGCGAGCCCGCCGGGGCCCGCCGTCGCCGGCTGTGTCGGGGCCGAGGTGGGCGTCGGGGCCCGGTCGTAGGTGTTCGCCACGACGAGCTCCGCCGTCTCGTCCTCCGCGACCGTCACGCTCTCGGGTGCCACGACGGTCCGGGTGAGGAGCGTGGTCGCGGTGCTGCCGTCGACGGTCTCGGTGACCGTGCAGGTCGTGCCTGCGGGGATGCCGTCGAGCTCCAGGGCCACGTTGTCCGCGCCCGTCAGCCCGCCCGGGAGCTCGACCTCCTGGTCGAACGCGCCGTCCGGGTCGTCGCACGTCAGGGCGAGGGTGATGGGCCCCTGGGAGCCGGCGGCAGGTCCGTCGACGGCCTTGCGGACGAGCAGCCCGCCCGTGGCGACCCCGTACGTGTTCGTCACCGTCACCGTGGTGGTGTCGCCGTTGCTGATGATGACGGACTCCGGGGTGATGTCCGTCCCCGTGACGACGACGCGGCCGTTGTCACCGTCGTCGCTCTCGGTGACGACGCACGTCCACTCGGCGGGCAGACCGCTCACGACCTCCGTGTGCTCGCCCGCGGCGGCTCCGGCCGGGACGGTGACCGTCCGCTCGACGGTCTCGCCACCGCCCGGCGCCGTGCACACGACGTCGAGCACGACGTCGGACTGCAGCCCGGCGCCGTCGCCGGTCACGACCTTGGTCACCTCGAGGCTGCCCGCGGCGAACGGCTCGAGCAGCGCGCCGGCTCGTCGGGTCAGCTCCGTCGGCTGTGCCAGGACGAGCTTCTGCGCCTCGTCGCGGCCCGTGTTCGTGCCGTCGTAGAGATAGACGGTGCTCTCGAGAACGGTCACCTGTCTCTCCAGGACGAAGCCGTACGGCGGGGTGTCCCCGGCGAGCCGCGCCCAGAGGGTCGCGCCGGGTGGGACCGTGGCGCCGTCGGCGAGGAGGTCCGTGCCCTCGGGGTCGGTGAACACCTCGGCGCCGAACGACCGGATCGTCGCGGGCCCGTCGGCCTCGACGGTGAAGGGCCCGACGATGTCGCCCGTCGTCGGTGCGGCGAGGTTCTCGGGCGTCACCTCGAGCAGCGGGGGCGTGGGCTCGGGCGAGGGCCCGTTCGCGATGGCGTCCGCGACGATCTGCGCGGTGTACTGCCGCACGGGGTCGGTCGTCGCGAGCACGTACTCGTCGGAGAAGAACCAGATCGCGGCCTGGACCGCGGCGGCGCGGGCGTTCGCCGAAGGGGCGGCCGCGGGCTCATTCGTGACGGGGTAATAGTTGTGGAGGATGTAGCCGACGTACCCCAGGTTGGGCACGTTCGCCTCGTCCCAGGTGCCGATCTCGTAGTTGACCCCGGTCCGCGTGTCGGTGAGCAGGTCGATGCAGTAGGTGAACGTCGTCTGGCCGGACGCCGTGTCCGTGACCTGGATCGCCCCGGCGAACTCCGCGTCGTTGGCGGTCGATCCGGCGGGCACGTCCGCGGGATACCCGGCGAGCGGGTCGAACCCGGCGGGTGCGGTGAAGCCCGTGACGGCCTGTCCCGCGCCGAACCCGGTGATCGAGATCTCCGTGAAAGGACCCCGCGGCCCGGCGCCGACCCCGTCGGGGTCGGGCTTCGCGTGGGCGGATGTGCGCCTCGGCGTGTCGGTTGTACGAGCCGCGAGGTGCGCTCCTCTCTCCAGGTGCAGGGGGACCGAACCGAGGGGGAACCCATGCCCGGAAGCAAGAAGTCGGCACCGCGGAAGCCGAGCCGGCGCGAGGTGCCGCAGACGCCCGACACCGTCGACGCGCTGTACCCGCCGCTGCCCGAACGCATCCCGTTGACGCTCGAGTCCATCGCGGGCGAGGAGCCCACGTACGCGGAGATGCTCGAGTCCATCTGCGGCGCGACCGACGACTCCCAGCCCGTCGAGCAGTACGACGGCACGCTCGGCGTCACGCGCGCGTACGTGGACGCCCACCAGAAGCAGGCCGTGCAGGTCCAGTGGAACGCGGGGCTCGGCGGCGTCTTCACCAACCCCGGCAACGTCGACGGCGTGCGCTGGGGGAGCGGGACCCTGATCGCTCCCGACCTCGTCCTCACGTGCGGCCACCTGTTCGACCAGAGCGCCGACGGCTGGGTCCTGCCCCGGCAGAACGGGTCGATGCAGGTCCTCACGCCGCAGCAGATCGCGACGAGCATGCACATCAACGTGCTCTTCCAGGTGGACCCGTCCGGTGTCCTGCGCACCGAGCAGAGCTTCCCGATCGTCGCGCTCGTCGAGTACCGGCTCGGCGGCCTCGACATGGCCGTCGTGCGCGTGGGCGGCAACCCGGGGAACACCTACGGGTTCACGGCCGTCGCCACGGCCAACCCGACGGTGGGCGACATGCTCGCGATCATCGGCCACCCCGCCGGGATGCCCAAGCGCGTCGAAGCGGGCCCGGCGACGGTCGTCACGACGAACCAGATCCGGTACGACGACATCGACACGCTCGGCGGCAACTCCGGGTCCGGGATCCTCGGGCCCGCGGGCGAGCTCGTCGGCGTCCACACGAACGGCGGCTGCAACGCGGCCGGGACCGGGTCGAACTTCGGCACGGCGATCGCGGGCATCCGTGCCGTGTCGCCGACGCTCCAGGCCCTGCCGCACGGGGCGCGCACCGCGACCGCCGACGACGGTTTCACGTCCCTCGCGCAGGACGTCATCGCGACCGTCAAGGCCGCCGACCAGGTCGGCACGCTCCTGGGCGCCGACACCGCGCGCGCCGTCGACGTGCTGACGATCCGGCAGGCCGACTCGCACACGGCCGCCGACCAGATCGGGACGTCGTTCCTCCGGGACCAGGGTGGCACGCCGCGCGCCCTCGACTCCGTCTTCCAGGGCGACACCCGCTTCGCCGCGGACAACCCCGTCGGCACCGGGATCGCGGGCGACGTCGGCTCCGGACCCGGCGACACGCTCCAGGAGGGGATCTTCGACCCCGGCGACGTCTTCGACCCCGTGGTCAACCCCGCGATCGGGCGGCTCGTGCAGGCCGGCGTGCTCGCCGGGGCGCGGCCGTTCGTCCAGGGCGCGGAGTCGCTCGTGGACGAGGACGGTCCGGGCGAGGCGGTCGACGTCGTCGGCGCCCTCGTCGAGGCCGTCGCCGAGGCGCGCGCGACCCTCGAGGCCGTCGAGGCGACGCTCGCCGCCCTCCAGGCCGGGCAGTGACCCGGGCGACCTCGCCCACGGACCGGACCGGGAGCCCGCGATGATCGGCATCGTGTCGCACGCGGACGACCTCCACACCACGGAGGTCGTCCGCCACCTGGACGCGCTCGGCGCGCCCCACGCGCTCCTCGACACGGGGCACGCGCCCCGCGACGTGGCGCTGACCTCGACCCAGGACGCCGCCGGGTGGCGCGCCGACTGGGTCGACACGAGCGCCGAGGGCGTGAGCGCGGTGGACACCACCACGCTGCGCGCCGTGTGGTGGCGCCGACCGCAGCCGTTCGCGCTGCACGACGACCTGCGCTCCGCCCAGGACCGCGGCTTCGCCCACGGGGAGGTCGCCGCGGCGGTCTCCGGGCTGTGGTCGTGCCTGCCCGCCACCTGGGTCAACGACCCGGACCGCGACGAGGCCGGCTCCCGCAAGATGTGGCAGCTCCAGGTCGCCGCGCGGCTCGGGCTGCGCGTGCCGCGCACGTGCATGACGAACGACCCGGCCCGCGCCCGGGAGTTCCTGCACCGGGAACCGGGTCGCGTGATCTTCAAGCCGTTCAGCGGCACGCCCGCGACGTGGCGCGAGACCCGCCCCGTGCGGGACTCGGACCTCGCGCTCATCGAGAGCGTGCGGTACGCGCCGGTCATCTTCCAGGAGGCCGTCGCGGGGTCGGACGTGCGCGTGACGATCGTCGGCACGCAGCTGTTCGCGGCCGAGCTGCGCACCGAGGAGTCGGCGTACGCGTACGACTTCCGCGTCGACACCCACCACTGCCCGACGTCCGTGCACGACCTCCCCGAGCACGTCGCCACCGCGCTCCTGCGGCTCATGGAGGTGCTCGGCCTCTGGTACGGCGCGGTCGACCTGCGCCGCACGCCCGAGGGCGACTACGTGTTCCTCGAGATCAACCCGGCCGGGCAGTGGCTGTTCGTCGAGTACGCGACCGGGCAGCCGATCGCCGCGGCGCTCGCGGCGCTGCTGGCCCGTCTCGACCGCGAGGAGGCACCGGGCGCGACGCGGCGGCGCACCTGGCGCGGCAGCGCGGACTGAGCGCTGGGCCGGTCGCCGGCCCGTCGTCGGCCCGTCGCCGGGCCGTCGCCGCCTGGCACAGGCGGGGCGGTGTCCGTGCGCGTCAGCGCCAGCGGTCGCGCCACCGCTCCCACGGTGGCGCGACCGTCCAGTTGAGGCGCAGCGTGCGCCACGCGCGGTCCATGCGGCGACGGCGCTGGCGCCGCCCGCGCAGCGAGCGCGCCGACACCCCGACGCGCCACGACCGGTCGAGCACCGTGCGCCGGCCCGGGCCGAGGCGGAACGACAGGTCGAGGTCGTCGTGCACCTCCGGGTCGTCGCGCACGACGGCGTCGCGCACGGCGGTCCACGCCGAGCGGCGCAGGGCCATGCACGAGCCCCAGAGCGCGGTGTGGCCGAGCGCGAGGTGGCACAGCACGTAGTACGCGCCGAGGTAGGCGATCGCCACGGCGGCGCGCGCCCCGCGCGGCAGGTCGTCGAACGTGCCCGTGCCGGTCATCGCGTCGAGCGTCGGGTCGGCGGCCATGCGGTCGACGACGCGCTGCACCCACCCCGGGTCGGGGAGCGAGTCGGCGTCGAGTCGCGCGATGACGTCGCCGCGCGCGGCGTCGTACCCGGTCGCGGCGGCCGCCGGGATGCCGACGCGCTCCTCGCGCACGACGACGGCGCCCCAGCGGCGCGCGACGAGCGCGGAGTCGTCGCGCGACGCGTTGTCGACGACCACGACCTCGAGCGGCGCGACGGTCTGCCGCGCGATGCGCGCCAGGCAGCGGTCGAGCGCGGCGGCGTCGTCGCGGACCGGGACGACCACCGACACGGTCGGGGCGGTGCGGGGCGTCACGGCCGGTGCTCCCGGACCGCGGTGCCGCGCGCGAGGAGGACCCCGGCGACGACCGAGCCGAGGAGCCCCGTCGCGAGGTCGGTGACGGTGTCGCCGTAGCCGACGCCGATCCGGTCGTCGAGGAACGTGTGCCCGGCCCACTCGCCCAGCTCCCACAGGATCGCGAGGACCGCCCCGAGACCTGTGGTCACCACGGCGACGCCCGTGCGCCACGGTCGGTCGTCGGCGTGCGGGGCGGGCAGCGCCCCGACGCGGACGAGCGTCACCGTCGCAAGCGCCGCGATCAGACCGGTGCACACGGCGTGCACGGGCAGGTCGAGCCAGGGCACCGCGCGGTACCACTCGAGCTGGGCGGCCCAGGCGGAGGCGAGCAGCGCGGCCCCGTAGCCGACGTCGAGCACGCCGGTCACCCCGAGGGCGCGCGGCACCATCGTCCCGCCGAGCACGAGCAGGAACAGCGCGACGCCGACGCCGTCGAGCGTCGCGCCGGCCACGACGACGCTGAGCGCGGCCCCGGCCCGGACCGCGTCGCCCGCGAGGATCGCGCCGCGTGCCGGGGCGGCGAGGGAGGGGCCCGCCGTGGGGGCGGGGGTGGCGGGCATGCGGGGCTCCTGGGAGGGTGGTGCGGCGGCGGGGATCTCAGCCTCACACCCCGGCGCCGCGTTCGCACGCCCGTCCGCCGGGAGCGCTCGTCGCGCCTCCCGAGGCGCCCGTCGCGCGCCCGTCCGCGGTTCCCCGTCCGCCGTGTCCCGTGCGGCACGGCGCAGGGGGTCAGTCCCAGGTGGCGGTCGCCGGGTCCACGCCGTGCGAGCGCGCGTTCGCCTCGACCGCGGCGCGCAGCCACGCGGCCAGGCCCGGGGCGAGGCCGTCGTAGTGGGCACGGAACCCGGCGTCGTCGACGAACCGCCGCGCGAGGCACACGTGCCGCGCCGGCGGGCAGTCGAAGTGCGCGCCCATCGAGGCCCGGTGCCGCTCGGCGAGGGCGGCCGCCCGCGCCGACGCGGGGTCGACGCCCGCGCGGCACGCCGCCGCGAGGTCGGCCTCCAGGGCCGCGACGTCGTCGGCCAGGCGCTGCCAGTCCTCGGGCGTGCGCTCCGCCGACCGCTCGGCGTACTGCGCCCACTGCGCGGTGTCGCCCCAGAGCGCGCGCGCCTGCCCGGGCCACGCCGGGTCCCAGCCCTCGCCGAACAGCGCCACCTGCTCGGTGCGCGTGAGCAGGAGCCCGCGCTCGCGCGCCGTGACGAGGCGGTCCAGCGCGCGGGCGGTGCGCTCCATCCGGGCGATCCGCTCCCCGAGCAGCGCCCGGTGCCTGCGCAGCGCGTCCACCGCCTCGTCGCCGGTCGCGTCGAGGAGCGCCGCGACGTCCTCGATCGCCACGCCCAGCTCCCGGTACGCCACCACCCGCCGCAGCCGTGCGACGTCGGCCGCCGCGTAGAGCCGGTAGCCCGCCGGCGTCCGTGCCGAGGGGCGCACGAGCCCGACCGCGTCCCAGTGGTGCAGCGTCCGGACGGTGACGCCCGCCGCCGCGGCTGCGTCGCCGACCGTCAGCGGGTCGGCGCCGCGGCCGGGCATCGGGTCGGTGGTCACGTGACCCAGTGTCCATCGCGGAGCCGCGGTGCTCACGGGGCGGGCGCCTCGATCCCGATGCCCTCCAGGAACCGGGCGGGGTCGCTCCCGGCGACGAACGGGCGTGCCGCCGTCATGACGACGCGCGCGTTCTCCGGCGTGCGCACCTCGACCTCCACCGACCCCCACGGCATTTCGCGCGGGCCCGTCGTGCAGCCGGGCGTCACCGCCTCGCACGCGGCGACGATCGCGTCGACCTGCGACAGCACGCACGAGAAGCTCACGGTCAGGGCGGGCAGGTCAGGCGCGGGGGTGCCCGGGACGAGGAGCACGTCCTGGAACGCCCAGCGGCGCAGGTGCACCAGGCCGCCCGGCACGGAGAACAGGTCGAAGAACCCGAGCCCGTGCGTCCAGAGCTCGACGGACGCCGCGAGGTCGTCCGTCGGGACGGTCACGAACTGCGGCATCCCGTAGATGCCGCGGAACGGCTCCGGGGCGACGGCGTCGGGCCCCGGGACGGGGACGGGGGAGAGGTCGAAGGCGGGGAACGTGTCGGTCATGCGGGCAGCCTGCGCCCTGACGTCGCGTCAGGGTCAAGCGCCCGCGCGCGTCTCGTCGGCCAGCAGCGCGTACACGACGCCGTCGACCCAGCCCAGGTCCCGGTGCAGGGAGTCGCGCACCCCCACGCCCTCGCGCCGCATCCCCACGCGCTCCATGAGCCGCCACGACGGCTCGTTCGCGAGGAACGCGCTCGCCACGACGCGCCGCAGGCCGAGGTCCTCGAAGCAGACCCGCAGCAGCGCCCGCACGGCCTCGGTCGCGTAGCCCTGCCCCTGGTGCACCGGGTCGAGCACCCAGCCGATCTCGGCCTCGTCGTCGTGCGGACGGTCGACGACGTCGCGCTGCGCCCAGCCGTCGCGGACCGCGAGGTAGAGGTCCCCGACCACGGCACCCTCGCGCTCCACGACGAGGGTCGTCGCGAGCCGCCCCGGCTCGACGTGGTGCTCGCGCCACTCCTCGACCGCGGTGAACCGCTGCGTGAGCCACCGGTCCACCTCGGGCAGGCTGCGGTAGGCGAACAACGCGTCGGCGTCGTCCGGCCGGGCGCGGCGCAGCGTCAGGCGTGCGGTCCGCACGGGCCACGCGACCCGCTCCAGGACGTCGGGGCGCACGTCGGTGGCGTCGGTCATGCGCCCACCCTGGCACGTGGATGGCCTGCGCATCGAGGAGATTCCGGCGGCGCGGTACCGCCGGCCGGCGCGGCGGCCCCGAGGACGGGCGCGTGCGACGGCACGCCCCGCGCCGGTCTAGGGTCGCCCCCATGACGCTGTTCCTCGACGACCCCGACGAGGGTCTGTCGCCCGCGACGAGCCACCCCGCCTTCGTGTCCCTCGCGCCGGAGCCGTTCTACGACGAGGGCGAGGACCTTGCGCCGTTCGGCAACGACGCCGGGCACGACGCGCTGCGCGACCTTGAGGAGTGGTACGCCGCCGACGGGCGCGACGACGCGCTTCCCGCCTTCGTCGACGGCCTCCTGGCGGCGTGGGACCTCGGCGTCCCCGAGGACGTCTGGGCGTCCGGGCGGCAGGGTGTCGCGGACCGGCTCCGCGGCGGCGACGTCGACGAGGCGGCGCTCGCGGCCGAGGCCCGCGCGCAGATCGCGATCGTGCTCGGCCAGCTGAAGATCCGCGGCGGCCTCACCCCTCATGCGCGGGCCCTGGGCGTCGCGGTGCTCGACGTGCTCGCCGCCCTCAACGACCACGCGCGGGTCGTGAGCCCGGGCTGGCGGCACGCCGACGCCGACGCCGCGGCGACCGCCGCGATGGCCGCCGTCGTGCGGGCCGCGCCGGACCTGCCCTGACGACCGCGGCCTACGCCGGCGGCGGCGGGTCGTCGTCGGCGCGGCCGCCGACGAGGTTCCGCACGCGCTCCCTGCGCGCTCGGTAGCGCGCCCCGAAGCGCTCCTGCGCGCGGGCGAGCCGGTGCGGCCGGCGACCGTACCGACGTCGGGCCCAGAACGACGACGGCTTTGCCAGCCGCACCGCGCCCACGAGCGCGACGACCGGGACCACAACGCCGACCAGGCCCGTCGCGAGCTTGCCCTTGAGGACGCACACGAACGCGAGCGCGAGGTGCACGACGACCGTCACGGTGTAGGCGAGCCAGCCGCCGGACGCGTCGTCCGACGTGACACCGATGGGTGACGCGGACAGGAGCAGCGCTCCGCCGAGGGCCCCGCCGACGAGGATCGCGTCGATCGAGCGCTGGCCCTCCTCGGACCAGTAGACGTCGTCGACGTAGAGCCACAGCGCGAACTCGTCGAGTGCGAGCGCGGCGCCCGCGCCGAACAGCAGCGCGAGCACCTCCGACCACGGGTGCCCGGGGGAGTAGCGGAACTCGAGCGTGCCGGTCAGCAGCACGAGCAGGATGCCCCACACCTGGTGGTGCACGTGGACGCCCCCGATCGACACGTCCCCGAGGAGGGACCGCCGCGAGGGCGGCGGGCCGTCGTCCGCGGGCTCGTGCCCGGGCGCCCCCGTGGTCGTCGCCGCGGCGGCCTCGGCGCGGGCGCGGATGCGGCGCGTGATCGACCGCACGACGACGAACGTCACGACGAACCCGACGAGCGCGAACAGCGCCGGGGCGCGGCCCGTGTCGACGACGTGCTCGGTGTACCAGCCCACGGTCCCCTCCCGGCCGGTGGTCCTGGGTCCATCGTCCGAGGTCCGGGGCGACCCGTCGAGCGGGCCGCCCCGGACCGGCGCTCAGCGGGCGGGTTGCTCCGCGCCCGGCGCCACCTCGTGGAGCCCGCCGTCCCGGTCGAGCTCGAGCCGCACGTCGACCCCGAGGCGGGCGAGGAACCCGTCGTCGTGGCTCACCACGAGCAGCGCGCCCGCGTAGCCCGACAGCGCCTCGACGAGCCGTTCGACGCTGCGCACGTCGAGGTCGTTCGTCGGCTCGTCGAGCACGAGGAGCTGCGCGGGCGGGTCGGCGAGCAGGAGCCGCGCGAGCGCGACGCGGAACCGCTCGCCGCCCGACAGGGTGCCCACCGGGCGGTCGACGGCCGACCCGCGCAGGAGCAGGCGCGCGAGGTGGTTGCGGACCGTGCCCGGCGCCACGCCCGGGGCGCCGTCGCGGACGGTGTCGAGCGCGCTGCGTGCGTCGTCGAGGCCGTCGCGCCGCTGCGGGAGGTAGCCGACGCGGTCGGTGAGGAGCGTCCCGCCGGCGCGTCCTGGCTCGGGCGCGCGCGCGGCGAGCAGGTTCTCCAGGAGCGTCGTCTTGCCGGTGCCGTTGGCCCCGACGAGCGCGACGCGCTCGGGCCCCTGGACGACGACCGTGCGGTTCGTCCCGTGCAGCTCGGCGAGCCGACGCCCGCGCGGGACGTCCGGGTCCGGCAGCACGAGGTGCACGTGCTCGTCGTCGCGCACCCGGGCCGCCGCCGCGTCGAGCGCCTGCTGCGCGGCCTGGACCTTGGCGTCCAGGCCCTGGCGCATCGAGCCCGCCGAGACCTGGGCCGCGGACGCGCGCAGCCCCATGGAGATGCGCGACCCGGTGCGGTTCGCCTGGGCGGTCCGCGCCGTCCGCTCGCGGCGCGCGAGCTTGGTCTCGGCCTCGACGCGCTGGCGCTTCTCGGCGCGCAGGGTCTGCTCGGCGCTCCGCGCGGCCTGCGCCGCCGCGGCCTGGTCGACCTCCAGCTGCGCGCGCCACGCGCTGTACGGGCCGCCGAACGTGGTCAGCGTGCCCGCGTGCAGCTCGGCGGTCTCGTCGACGTGCTCGAGCAGCTCCAGGTCGTGGCTCACGACGACGAGAGCCCCGGGCCAGTCGTCGACGAGCGCGGCGAGCCGGGCCCGGGTGGCGCGGTCGAGGTTGTTCGTCGGCTCGTCGAGCAGCGTGATCGCGCTGCGCCGCACGCGCAGGCCGCTGATCGCGACGAGCATCGCCTCGCCGCCGGACAGCTCGCCGACGCGCCGGTCGAGGCCGACGCCGTCGAGCCCGATCTCGGCGAGCGCCTGGGCGGCGCGCGCCTCGACGTCCCAGTCGTCGCCGACGGCGTCGAAGTGCCGCTCGTCGACGTCGCCGGACTCGATCGCGCGCAGGGCGTCGAGCGTCGCGTCGATGCCGAGCAGGCGCGCGACGCTCGCGTCGCGGCCGAGCGTGAGCGTCTGGGGGAGGTAGGCGACGTCGCCGGTGGTCGTCACGCGCCCGGAGGTGGGCGTGAGCAGGCCGGCGACGAGGCGCAGGAGCGTCGACTTGCCGGCGCCGTTGTCGCCGACGAGGCCCGTGCGGCCGGTGCCGAACGTGCCGGAGAGGTGGGAGAGCGCGACGGTGCCGTCGGGCCACTCGAACGTGAGGTCGGTCAGCGTCACCGCGGACCGGTGCAGGGTGGACATGGGTGTGCTCCTCGGCCCGCGGTGCCGCGGGCGTGGTCGTGCCGGGAAGGTCGGGCGGCTGTCGTCGCGCGGGCGCGCGGACGGGCCGCCGGTGGCGGGAGCGGTGGGGCGTCGCCCAGGCACGCCGAGGCCGCGGCACGAGCCGGGCAGGGGTCGCCGACGAGGGCTCCGACGGGGCGGAGCGGGGCGAGGGGTGCGCTGGGACGGGCCGCCGACGGCTCGGCGGCTAGAGTCTGTCGACCTCGATGAGCACGTGCCGATGCTAGCAGCGCGGCCCGGCGGGGTCTGCGGGCGCAGGGTCCGCGGGCGCGGGGGCCCGTCACCCCGCCGGAGCCTGCTCCCGACCCGTGGCGAGCGAGGCGACGAGCGAGGCGACGAGCGCCGCGGCGGCCGCGCCCGGGTGCGGCCGCGTCACGAGCCCGAGGGACCACGCCTCCGGTGCGTCGAGCGGCACGGCGACCGCGCCCGGCGCGGGCTCGTACATGTCCGCGGGGACCACCGCGACGCCGAAACCGGCGGCGACGAACGCGGGCAGGTCGCCGACGTCGGCCACCTCCGTGTCCGCGCGCGGCGCGACGCCCGCGTGCGCGAACGCGCGCTCGGCGACCACCCGGTTGCCGAACCCGCGCGGCGTCGTCACGACGTGCTCGTCGGCCAGGTCGCCGGGCGCCACCGACCGCGCCCCGGCGAGCGGGTGGCCCGCGGGCAGCACCGCGACGAACGTCGACGACGTGAGGCGCGTGTACCGCAGACCGGGGTGGTCCTCGGGCCCGAGCCCGGTGAACGCGACGTCCACGACACCGCGCCGCACGTCCTCCCCGAGGCCCGTCGACCCGGCGGGCGACGGGGTGAGGCGCAGCACCACGCCGGGGTGGCGGTCCCGGAACGCGGCGAGGGTGCGCGGCAGGCCGAGGTACCCGAGGTTCGTGAACACCCCGAGCCGCACCGTGCCGCGCACGTGGTGCGGCCCGGGCGCGACGGCGGCACGGGCCTGGTCGACGGCGTCGAGCACCGCCCGGGCCCGGGGGAGCAGCGCCTCGCCCTGCGAGGTCAGCGCGACCGAGCGCCGCGTGCGCTCGAACAGGCGGGCGCCGAGCTCGGCCTCCAGGGCGCGCACGCCCGCCGAGACGCTCGACTGCACGGCGAAGACGCGCGCGGCGGCGCGCGTGAAGCTCAGCTCCTCGGCCACCGCGACGAAGTACTCGAGCTGGCGCGTCTCCATGCCGCTCACCCTACGACGTCCTATCGCTGACATCGATCAAGAGGATCGGTACAAGTCGTTGGACACGATCAGGAGCACAGGCGCACGGTGGACGCATGACGACGACCTCGGCACCTCCGACCCGCCCCGCACCCGCGCGACCGGACGACGCGCAGCGGCCCTCCCGGCCGCCGCGTGCGCGGCGCACGCGGCCGCTCGTCTCGCACGGGTCCGGGTTCCTCGTGGTGGCGCTCGCGTTCGCGACGGCCATGGCGTTCTCGACGGTCCCGACGCCGCTCTACCCGCTGTACCAGGCGCGCGACGGCCTGCCGACCGTCGCCGTGACCGTCGTCTTCGCCGCGTACGCCGTCGGGGTCGCCGCGAGCCTCTACCTCGTCGGGCACCTCAGCGACCGGTTCGGGCGCCGCCGCGTCCTGGTCCTCGGCCTCGTGGCCGAGCTCGTCGCGGCCGTGCTGTTCCTGCTGCTGGACGGTCTGGGCGGCCTCGTCGTCGCGCGGCTCGTCTCGGGCGTGGGGATCGGGGCCGTCACCGCGACGGCGACCGCGCACCTCGCCGAGCTCCGCGCGGCAGCCCGGCCCGGCGGCCCGGCGGACACGAGCGCCGTCGCGGGCCTGGCGAACATCGGCGGCCTCGCGCTCGGACCGCTCGTCGGCGGGCTGCTCGCCCAGGCCGCGCCCGCGCCGCTCACGACCCCGTACGTCGCCTTCGCCGTCCTGCTCGCCGCGGCGGTCCTCGCCGCGGCGCTCGTGCCCGAGACCGTGCCGCCCGCCGCCGCCCCGTACCGCTACCGCCCGCAGCGCGTCGCCGTGCCGCGCGCCGGGCGCGGCACCTTCGTCGCCGCGGCGGCCGCCGCGTTCGCGGGGTTCGCGGTCTTCGGCCTCTTCACGTCCCTCACCCCGAGCGTGCTCGCGACCGTGATGCACGAGGAGTCGCGCCTCGTCGCCGGGCTCGTCTCGGCCGCGGTCTTCGCCGCGGCCGCCGTCGCGCAGCTCGCGACGGGCCGGCTCGCCCGCCGGCGCCAGGTCGTGCTCGCCGTCGCGCTGACGCTCACGGGGCTCGCCGTGCTCGCCGTCTCCGTCGGCACCGCGAGCCTGCCCGGGTTCGTGGCGAGCGCCGTGGTCGCGGGCGCGGGCGTCGGCATCCTCTTCCGGGGCGCGCTCGCGACGGCGGGGGCTCTGGCGGAGCCCGGCCGCCGGGGCGAGGTCCTCGCGGGGGTCTTCCTCGTCGCGTACCTGGGGCTCGCCGTCCCTGTGCTGCTCCTGGGGGTCTCGCTCACGGTCGAGCCGCTGCGCCTCATGGTCGTCGTCTTCGCGGCGGCCACCGCGCTGCTCGTCGCGGCGGCCGCGCCGGGCCTGGCACGCCGGTCCTGAGAGGGCGGGGCGGACCGCGGTCCGCCCCGCCGTGCCGTGGGTCAGCGGGCGAGCTCGACCCGCGCGACGCCCCAGCCGAGGGCGTCGTGCCCGACGACGCGCCACCCGGCGCGCGCCGCGAGCCGCGCCACGTCGTCGGGCGTGCGCGGTCCGGACCCCGTCGTCGCGAGGGACAGCAGCGCGTGCTCGTGCGCGTGCGGGCTCAGGCCGTCGGGCGTGAGGTCCTCGACGAGCACGGCCCGACGCGCGGCCGCCCCCATCGCGGCGAGAAGCGCGACCACCTCGTCGTCGGTGCGGTGCCCGGTCCCGAGCGCGCACACGGCGAGGTCGGTGCCGGGCCAGGAGCCGGACGTGGCGTGGGGCGACCCCGTGCCGGCCTGCTCGCGCAGGACGGCGAGCGGCACGGGGTCCTCGACGAGCGTCGTCGTGCGGTCACCGGGCACGTCCGCGAGCAGGTCGGCCACGACGAGCGCCCCCGGCCCTCCGACGGCCACCGACCGCGCGCCCGACCACACGGGCCACGTCGGGAGGCCGGTGAGCACGTAGGGCAGGACGTCGGCGCCCTCGACGACCTCCGCGGCGAAGTCGACGTCGGCCTCGACCTCTGCGCGCAGGGTCCGGCCGCGCGAGCGCGCCCACGCCGGGGCGTCCTCGCGCAGCGCCGGGGCGAGCGCGGCGAGCGCGAGGACCGCGTCGGCCTCCAGGCCCTCGTACTCCTCGCGCGCGTGCTCGTCGTCGAGGAGGTCCTCGCCGGCGTCGGCCAGGGCCACCTTGTCACCGTCCGAGGTCACGACCTCCGACGCCGTGAGGACGTCCACCAGGGCCCGGACCGCCGCGGGCGCGACGCGGGCCGCCTCGGCGAGCGCCGCGACGTCGCGCGGGCCGTCGCCGAGCGCGTCGAGCAGCCCGAGCTGGAGTGCGGCGCGCGTCGCGAACCACGGCACGGGGGACGGCACGCCCGCGGGCTGCGCCGCGGGGGCGGTGCCGGTCGCGATGCTGCCGGGCGCGTCGCTCGCGGTGCTGCCCGGGACGCCGCCCGAGGTGTCGCCGACGGTGCTCGCGGAGTCGCCCGGCCTCGCGCCCGAGGGCGCCGGCTGCGCGTGCCAGTACCCGGTGACGTCGACGTGCGTGCGGAGCACGCCGCGCTCGCGCGTGAGGTGGCGGCGCACCGGCAGCAGGGCCCGGCTCTCGCTCGCAGCCCACGCGTAGACGCGCCCGGGCCACCACGTGATCGCGCGCACCGCCTCGCCGAGCGCGCCGCGGTCGCCCTCGGGCGCGACGACCCAGCGGACGGTGTCGCCGTCGCGCAGCGCGAGGTCCTGGCGCGCCGACGCGTCGCCGACCGTCACGACGACCTGCACGGGCGCGTCGACAGGACGCTCGTCGAGGAAGCGGCCGATCGCGGGCAGCGCCGTCTCGTCGCCCGCGAGCAGGGCCCAGTCGACGTCGTCGGGCCACACGGTGGAGGCCTTGGGGCCGACGAACCACAGAGCGTCGCCGGGGCGCGCCGCCCCGGCCCACGCGGCGGCGGGCCCGTCGCCGTGCAGCACGAGGTCGAGGTCGAGCTCGCCCGCCACCGGGTCCCAGCGGCGCGGCGTGTAGTCCCGACCCTGCCGGTTCGGCGCGGGCGGCCAGTCGATGCCGTGCGCGCGCTGCACGGGCAGCGCGGACGCGACGTCGCCGTCGGACGCGAGGACGAGCTTCACGTGATCGTCGAACCCCGGGGCGTCGAACGCCGGCATCGGCAGGCCGTCGCGCTCGAACGCGCCGAGCTCCGGCCCGACGAGCGTCACGCGGCGCATGCGGGGCGTGACGTCGACGACGCGCGCGACCTCGACGCGCCGCAGGACGAGGGGGTGGGTGCGCAGGCGGTGCTGGGCCATCAGGAGAACTGCTCCTCGACGACGTCGAGCAGGGCCATCGCCTCGTGGTAGTCACTGCGGATCGTCCACGTGGGCAGCTCGTGCGCGGTCCCGGCAGCGAACGACGGCAGCGCGGCGAACACCGGGTCGGCGGCGAGCGCGTCGAGGTCGACCTCCGCGCCGTTGAAGCCGATGACGAACACGTTCGGCGCCGTGACCACCGACGTCACCTGCTCGGCCGACACCTCGAACATGTCACCGCCCGGCGTGTACGGCTCGGCGCCGGTCTGCTCCTGGATCGGCTGGACCGCGAACCCGAGCCGCTCGAAGATCGCGGGCAGCCCCTCGCCCTCCTGGAGGGCGTACGTGGTGCCCTCCGCCGTGCGGGCGAGGAACGCCGTCTCGCCCGCGGGCACGGTGATCGCGTCGCGCACCTCCGCGAGCCGGTCCTCGTACCCGGCGGCGAGCTCCTCGGACGTCGTCGCGTCGTCGAACACGTCCTCCGCGAGGAACGCGAGCTGCTCCTGCCAGGTCGTGTACGTGCCGCTCACGAGGACGGTCGGGGCGATCTGGCTCAGGCCGTCGTAGACGTCCGTCGCCTGCTTGAGCGGGAAGCCCCACCCGCCACCGACGATGAGGTCGGGCTCGAGCGCGAGGATCGCCTCGAGGTTGAAGCCGTCGGCGCTCCACTCCAGGAGCTCCGTGCCGTCGGCCTCGGCCTCCTGCGCCCAGAGCGGGGAGAAGGCCGGCTCGGGGTCGTCGGTCACCTCGGGCACGGTGGCGAGGACCGGGACGTCGAGCGCGTAGAGGTAGCCGGCGAGCGCGTGGTTGAGCACGACGACGCACTGCGGCTCCGTCGGGACGGTGACGTCGCCCTGGTCCGTGGCGACGACGCGCTCCGCTGCGGACGAGCCGGTGGGCTCTCCGGAGCCCTCCGCCCCGGCGTCGGACGTGGTGGTGCCGCCCGAGCACGCGGAGAGCGCGAGCGTCGCGGCGGCGACGAGCGCGGCCAGCGCGGTGAGGGGGCGGCGGGTGGGACGGCGGGACGGCAGCATGGGACCTCGCACTCGGGAGCAGGGACGCGGGGGCCGCACGGCGTGACCGGGGCGCACCTCGCGAGGTTAGGCTAACCACACCTACGCGCCGTGCCCTGTCCGGACATGACACGGACGCTCCCGGACGCGACACGACCGGGCACGATACGTCTGCACGTGCGCCGCGGGACGCGTCCGAAGTCGTCCCGCAGGACGGCCGGACCGGAGGGGTCCGGCCGAGGAGAGGAGCGCCGCATGACCCCGACCGCGCTGGGCGCCGTCGTCCCCGAGAACGCCGTCCGCTTCCTCGGCCACGACACCCACGCGCACGACGAGCCGCACCTGGTCCACGTCGTCGCGGGCACCGCGGAGCTCGTGGCCGACGGCGCGCCCCTGACCCTGCGCACGCACGAGAGCGTGTGGCTCGCCCCCGGCGTGCCGCACTCCGTGCGCCTGCCGGGCGGGGCGATGGCCCTGGGGCCGGTGCTCTCGCCGGGCGTCGAGCCCCCCGTCCGGGTGCACCGGCTCGGCGTCGTGCCGGCCGTCACGGACGTCCTGACCGCCGTGCTCTGCGCGGGCCCGGTGACCCCGGAGCAGGTCGCGCCGTTCCGCGCGGCCCTCGAGGAGGTGCTCCGCGGGGTCACGGGCGACCACTTCGTGCTGACGCTCCCGTCGCACCCGGTCGCGCGCGCCGTGGCCGAGGACGCCCGGCGCGGGGGTGCGACGCTCGAGGAGCTCGCCGACCGACGGCACGCGAGCGCGCGCCACGTCCAGCGGCTCTTCGTCGAGGAGACGGGGCTCCCGTTCGGGCGCTGGCGAACGCGCGCCCACCTCAACGTCGCGATCGCGCGGCTGCGGGGCGGCTCGCAGCTGGACGCGGCGGCGCGCGCCGCCGGCTACGCCACGCGGGCCGGCCTGCTGCGCGCCCTCAGCCGGGAGACCGGGCAGCCGGTCGCCGACCTCGCGCGGGATCCCCTGGCGGTCCTCGACCGCGCGCCGCGGGACGCGGGAAGCGGGACCCGGGCGGCTCGCCCCGCCGAGCGGCTGAGCGCCTGAGCCGGATCAGCGGTCGCGCACGACCCGGTAGCGCAGCGCGGTGCGGACGCCCACCTCGTCGACGCTCACCTTCTCCAGGGTGGCGGGGACGCCGCCGTCGAACAGCCGGACGCCGCCGCCGAGCAGCACCGGCATGACGTCGACGGCGAGCTCGTCGACGAGGTCCGCCGCCAGGAGCTGGCGGAAGAGGTCCGCGCCGCCCACGAACGTCACGTCACGGTCGCCAGCGGCCTCGACGGCGCGGCGCACCGCCTCCTCGACACCGTCGGTGACGAACTCGATCCAGAGCCGCTCGTTGCGGCGCGGCGCGACGGGCAGCGGGTGGTGCGTCACGACGAAGATCGGTGCCTGGAACTCGTAGTCCTCCGCGTAGCTGTCGGGGTCCTCGGCGCCGTCGAACGTGCGTCGCCCCATGAGCACGGCGCCGGTCTCGTCCTGGAGCCGGCGCATGTAGTCGCTGCCCACGAGCGTGTCGAAGTCCGCGTAGAGCGCGGCGCTGCTCCCGGCGGCGTCCTGCACGAACCCGTCGAGCGACACCGTCGCCCCGGCGATCACCTTGGCCATGGATCCTCCTCGTCCCTGTTGCGCGGTCGAAGGGGAGACCCGGGGCGGTGCGCGGACTCATCGGTCGGCGGGCGGCCTCCGGGTCGGCCCGCTCCCGGGCGGCGCCCGCCGTCGGGCCGTTCGGCAGTTCTCATTATCGTGTTGACCCTGGTCACGGGCCGTCGTGAGAGTGGCTGCCGTCCCACCCGCTCTCTCACCGTGGAGGCAGCATGCCGGACGACCCTCGCCCACCCGTCCCTCGTCCCCTGACCCGTCGCGCGCTCCTGCGCGGTGCCGTCGTGCTCGGCGCGGCGACCGCGACCGGCACGCTCGCCGGCACCGTGGGCGGCATCGCCGCCCCGGCGCCCGCGCACGCGGCGGTGCCCGGCTTCCCGACCTTCCGCTACCTCGGGCAGCCGCTCGACCGGAGCACGTTGCGGTACAACCCGACGAACGAGCTGATCTTTCCCTCGGTCCGGTACGTCGCCGGGCGCGTCGAGAACCCGCTCGGCCGCTGGTACATGTACTACGCCCCGCACGACGCCCCGGGCGGCATCTGCCTGGCCTATGCGGACTCCGTCACCGGCCCGTGGCGCGAGCACCCCGCCAACCCGATCATCCCGCGCACGTGGGCGGGCTTCGACGTGAGCCACGTGTCGAGCCCCGACGCGTTCTGGAACCCGGCGGACCGCCGGATCTACCTGTTCTTCCACGGCGAGAACCACACGACCCGGGTCGCGAGCTCCGCCGACGGCCGCAGCTTCACGTACCACAACCGGGTCGTGGGCACGTACATGCTCCCGGGCGTGAGCGAGACGTCGTACGCGCGCGTCTTCCCGCACCCGACGCAGTCGGGGGTCTACGTCATGCTGCTGATGGGCAACCACGGCGGGACGCGGAAGATCTACGTCGGCTGGTCGCAGTCGCTGACGTCCGGCTGGCAGGTCAAGCCGGAGCCGCTCATCACGCCGGCCGCCGGGGAGGGCGGGCAGGTCTCCGGGGCGCACTACTGGTCGCGCAACGGCGGGGGCCACGTCGTCTACCACGCGGGCTCGGGCAACATCCACGTCGCGCGCGTGGGGACGGGCTTCGACCGCGAGGACCACCTCGGGGTCCTGTACGACTCGGGGTCCGCCGCGCCGGACCACGGGCGCGCCGCGGCGCCGTCGTTCGTGGAGGTCGACGGCCGCCTGCACATGTTCTACGAGGCCGGCCAGCGCGGCTCCACGACGATCGCCCTCGCCCGCGCGGACTGACGCCCCGGCCGGGCGCCCACCGCCCCGGGCGCCCGGTCGGGCCCGTCACGCGAGGTCGACGTCGGCCCACAGGGCGGCGTGGTCGGACGCCGCGTGCACGGGCGAGGTCATCGTGTCGTAGTGCGGGAACAGGGTCCCGTCCTTCCCGCCCCACACGCCCCGGCGGAAGACCGACCCGCCGACGGTGCGCTCGAACAGCGCGGGGGAGAGCAGGACGTAGTCGATCTTCTGGCTCGCGGTCCCGTTGCCGTACGTCCCGGGACGCCCGTCGCCCCGGAAGTCCGGGTGCACGCTCACGTCGCGCAGGTCGGTCCCCTCGAGGAGCGGGCGCAGCGGCACCGACCCCGGTGTGTCGTTGAGGTCGCCGACGACCACGACGTGCTCCTCGCCGCGGGCGCGCAGACCCGCGTAGATCGCCGCGGTGCGGGTCGCCTGGCGGCGCCGGGTCGCGTCCGACTCGGCCTGCGTCCCGTACCCCTTGGACTTGAAGTGGTTGACGAGCACGGTGAGCGTGCCGCCGCCCGGCAGCGCGACGACGTACTCGGGGCAGTCACGACCGAAGACGAGGCGTCCGCGCGAGTCCCGGTCGTCGACGTGGGAGCGCACCGTCCCGATCTCGTAGGGCCGCCGCGTGAGCAGCCCGACGTCGATCCCGCGGTCGTCGTTGCCGTCGATGACCATGACGTGCGGGTAGAGCGTGCGCCCGGAGCGGGTGACGCCCGCGTCGGTGAACCGCTTGAGCGCGACGCGGCTCTCCGCCTCGACGACGGCGAGGACGTCGGCGCCGACGTCGGCCACGACGCGCGCCGTGTGCACCATCGCGAGCTCGTCGACCCGGTCCTTGACGAGGTCGACCCAGCCGACCCAGTCGCCCCGCCCGGTCGCGACCACCTCGGTGCGGGCCGTCCCGGCGGCCTGCGACCCGGTGCGGCGCACGAGCCGCCCGCGCACCTGGCGCAGCACCGCGAGCGCGGCGGTGTCGGCGCGCAGCAGGCCGAGCGTCTCCAGGTGCTCCAGGATCTCGGCCCGGACGTCGGGGTCGTACCGCTCCTCGGCGATCAGGGCGTTGACCCGCGCGTGCGCCGCCAGGACCGCGTTGCCCGCGGTCAGCGGGCCCGCCATCGCGCGCGGCCGCTCGAACAGGTTCTCGACGTTGAACGTCCCGATCCGGACCGTCGCCATCGTGGGCTCCCTCGCGCGGCCCGGGACCCGAGATGGGTGCGCGGCGCGGACCGGCTCCACCTGGAGGGAGGGGCGCGGCCGGTGTCCCGGACGCCGCCGCGGTCGCGGGATCGCACCACGCGGCCGGCCCGGCCGGTGTCACCGCCACCGGCCGGGCCGCCCGTGACCGGCCGGGCGCGCCGGCCGGAGACCCGTCAGCGTCTGCGCGGGGCGGGCGCCGACGGGTAGATGTCGCGGAACGCGGGCTCGAACGGTCTGGACAGGAGCGACAGACCCGCCTGCTCGGGGGTGCGCCCGCCCTTGGCCGCGTTGCACGGCTCGCACGCGGCGACGGCGTTGAGCCACGTCGTCGTGCCGCCCTGGCACCGCGGGACGACGTGGTCCATCGTCGTCGCGGTGCCGCCGCAGTACGCGCACCGGTAGCGGTCGCGGCGCAGGAGCGCGGCGCGCGAGTACGGCACGCGGCCCTGCCGCTCGTACACCCAGCGCGCGTGCACGTACCGCACGAGCGCGACCGACCGGGGCCGCTGGTAGGGCCCGAACGTCTCGCCCTCGACGGCCTCCAGCACCTCGGCGACCTGCCGGTGCAGCATGCGGATCGCGTGGCGCAACGACACGCGGCCGAGCACCTGGCTGCCGCCGAGGTTGTAGATGACCACCTCGCTCATCGTCGCTCCTCCTGTCGTGCGTTCGCGTGCCGTGCCCCGGGACGACGAGAGCCGCCCCAGGACGGTGCCCCAGGACGGCTCTGCAGGTGGACGACGCACGTCGTCTACCTGAGGAGCGCCCTTCGGGACGGGTCGACGGACCACTCGTGCGTCACGCGGGTCCACCTGCCCTTCACCGGTCGTCATGGTCGAGCGTCCGGGCGGGTCTCGACCGGACGCCACGAGGCTATGCCCGCGAGCGCGCGACGTCCACGGTTTTGCGCCCGGGCGGCGTCAGGCGTCGTCCCCCGCGTCCGTCCCCGCCGCCGTCGCACCGGGCTCGGCGCCCGGCCCCGGGTCGCGCTCCGTGCCCGACGCCGCGTCGCCCGACGCCGGCCGGTGCGCGCGCCCGGCACCGGAGAGCTGGACGAGCAGCGCGCCCGACAGGACCCAGACGAGCCCGGCGGCCGAGACCGACCCGCCCGCGAGCGCGGCGACCGCCCCCGCCGCCACGACGGGCACGGCGAGGACCAGCGCGGTGCGGACGTCGCGCAGCACGGCGTGCACGCCCGCGGACACCAGGCCGTGGACGGCGAACGCCCCGACGAGCAGCGCGAGCTCGGCCGGCTCGAGGGCGCGCGCCGGGCGGTCCAGCACGCCGCCGAGCGCGCCCGCGAGCGTGGCGAGGGCCCCCGTCGTCACGAGGTGCAGGAACCACGCGACCCGGGGCGGCACGCCGGCCGGGCGCAGGAGCGCCACGCCCGCGTACCCGGAGCGCACCGTGAGCGCCCACAGCCCGACCAGCAGGGTGAACGCCCCCGCGCCCGCCACGAGCAGGGTGCGGTCCCACTCGGCCTCGCTCGCGGCGTCGATCGCCTGGATGAGGCCCTCGCCGAGCACGATGATGACGAACAGCCCGAGCCGCTCGCCGAGGTGGGGCACGTCGCTCGCGGCGGCGTCGACCGTCGTCGGGACCTCCAGGTCGCGCCGCCGCCCGCGGTCCGGCGCGCCGGGTCGTGCACGACGGCCGCCGAGCGCACGACCCCGGCCCCGGCGCTCGCGGACCTCGTCGAGGCGTTCCTGCGCGCGCCGCACGAGCCGCTCGCCCGAGAGCGTGAGGAGCAGCACCAGGTCGATCGCGAGGCCGACGCCCCACAGCACGTAGCGGGTCTGGCCGTCGGCCCACCACGACACGACCCACGGCACGACGCCGGCGAGCGCCTGCACGACGGGCAGGTCGACGACGACGGTCGTGCGCCGCCACGGGCGTGCGGCCACGAGGCGGCCCACGACGTAGGCGACGGCGAACGCCCGGGCGTGCTCGTCGTGGATGCCGGGGACGGCGGCGATCATCACGGCGAGCGCGGCCATCCCGGCGAGGATCGGCAGGGACCGCGCGCCCTCTCCCGCGACGTTGCCGTACGTCGTGAAGCACGCCCACACGAGCCAGAAGGCCGTGTACGCCACGACGTACAGCGCGAGCCCGCCGCCGTCGTGGTCCTCCTGGAGGAGGTGGGCGAGCATGCCGATGCCCGCGACGACGACGAGGTCGAAGAACAGCTCGAGCCAGGAGGCGTGGCGCTCCTCGCCGACGGGCGAGGTCCCCGCCGCGGGGGCGGCCGTCACGGGCGGCCGTCGGGCGCGTCGGGCGCGTCGGTCGAGGTGGGTGAGGTGGGCGAGGTGGGGACGGGCGCGGGTTCGAGCGGGAGCCGCACGACGAACCGCGTGTCGCCCGGCACGGACGTCACGGCGAGGTCGCCGTGGTGCTTGTTGACGACGATGCGCCACGAGATGTCGAGGCCGAGCCCGGTGCCCTGCCCGACGGGCTTCGTCGTGAAGAACGGCTCGAAGATGCGCGGGCGCACGGCGTCGGGGATCCCGGGGCCGGTGTCGGCGACCTCGACCTCGGCGTGGTCGTCGACGCGCCGGGTGGTCACGGTGAGGGTGCCGGTGCCAGCCATGGCCTGGGCGGCGTTCTCGACGAGGTTGGTCCACACCTGGTTGAGCTCGGCGGCGTACACGGGCACGGGGGGCAGGTCGGGGTCGTAGCGGCGCACGACGTCGACGCCGTCGAGGGTGTGGTCGAGCATCGTCAGGGTGGAGTCGAGCAGCTCCCGCAGGTCCACGGGCCGGAAGGGCGCCCGGTCGAGCTGGGAGTACTGGCGGGCGGCGCCGACGAGGGAGGAGATGCGCACGGTGGCGTCCTCGATCTCGGCCATGAGCTGCTCGGTCTCGATGGTGTACGCGAGCCAGCTCACCGCGCCGGTGAGCGCGCCGGCGTCGACCCGTCCGGCGACGCGGTCGAGCCACGGCTCGTCGATGCCGGCCTGGACGAGCGCGGGGGAGACCCGCCACCCCTCGGGCAGGCCGTGGTCGTCGAGCCAGTCGGTGAGGCGGTCCTCGAGGTCGGAGGTCTCCAGGGCGCCCACGGCGTCCGCGGTGCGCGTGTCCGCGTACCGCTCGAGCGCCTCCTCCTGGAGCCGGATCAGCTCGGCGAGCGTGGCGCGGTCGTAGGGGCCGTCGGCGATGAGCGCGAGCTTGTGCCGCATGGCCGCGACGCGCTCGCGCAGGGTCCCGGTGGCGCGCACGGCGGCCGCGGCGGGGTTGTTGAGCTCGTGGGTGAGGCCCGCGGACAGGGACCCGAGCGCGAGCAGCCGCTCGCGCTGCCCGACGAGCTGCTGCGCGTCGCGCGTGCCCCAGAACACTCCCTCGAGCAGGTGCACCGCCATGGGGAACCACTCGGTCATGAGCTTGGCGAAGTCGTGGGCCGCGAGCACGAAGAAGCGCGAGGGCTCGAGCGCGCGCGCCGAGTGCAGGTAGGTCTGGGGCAGCCGGTCGCCGAGGTAGGCGTTCCAGGCGCCGAGGTAGACCCCGACCTGACGGGTGCGCGAGACCTCGACCTCGTCCTCGCCGACGCGGCGGTAGAGCGCGACGCCGCCGTCGAGCAGGACGTAGAACGCCTCGGCGGGCGCGCCCTCGTGCAGCAGCCAGCCCGCGTCGTGCCGCTCGACGTGGCCGGTCGCGCACAGCCAGGCGAGCTGGTCGTCGGTGAGGTGCTCGAACAGGAACGTGGCGCGCAGCTCGTCGACGTCGCACGGCAGCCAGCCGCGCGCGGCGGCGGCCGCGGCGGTGCCGGGCGCGGTGCTGACGCCCGCGGGGGGCGGGGTCGTGGTGGGGTCCTCGGTGCTGGTCACGGTGTCGCCTCCGGGTCGGTCGGGGCTGTGTCGTCGGTGCTGTGTCGGTGGTGCTGTGTCGGTGGTGTCGGCGGGAGCGTGGCGGGACGCGGTCAGAGCTGTTCGAGGTAGCGGTGGACGAGCATGACGGCCATGGCCCCCTCCCCGACGGCGGACGCGACCCGCTTGGCCGACTCCGCGCGCACGTCCCCGGCGGCGAACACGCCGGGCACGGACGTCTCCAGGTGGTAGGGCGGGCGGTCGAGCGTCCACCCGGCGGGCGGGGCGCCGTCGTGCAGGAGGTCGGGTCCCGCGAGCACGAACCCCCGGGGGTCGCGCGCGACGACGCCGTCGAGCCAGTCGGTGCGGGGCGCGGCGCCGATGAACACGAACGCCCACCCGCACTCGACGCGCGACGTCGCGCCGGCGTCGAGGTCGCGCAGCTCGAGGTGCTCCAGGTGGTCGTCGCCCGACGCCGCGACCACCTCCGTGCGGGTGAGGACCCGCACGCGCGGGTGGGCCTCGACCTGCTCGACGAGGTAGGACGACATGGACCGGGCGAGCGAGTCGCCGCGCACGACGAGCGTCACCTGCTTGGCCTCGCGCGCGAGGTAGAGCGCCGCCTGCCCGGCGGAGTTCGCGCCCCCGACGACGTACACCTCCTGGTCCTGGCACGCGGACGCCTCGGTGAGCGCCGAGCCGTAGAAGACGCCGCGGCCCACGAGGTCGGCGAGGCCCGGGCCGTCGAGCAGCCGGTAGGAGACGCCTGAGGCGAGGATGACGGTGTGCGCGTCGATCGACGTGCCGTCGGGGAACCGCACCGAGCGGGCCGGGCCGTCGACGTCGAGCTCGACGGCGTCGCGCGTCGTGACGATCTCGGCGCCGAACCGCACGGCCTGGCGGCGCGCGCGCTCGGCGAGCTGGGCGCCCGAGATCCCGTCGGGGAAGCCGAGGTAGTTGTCGATGCGCGAGCTCTGGCCGGCCTGGCCGCCGGTCGCGGTGCGCTCGACGAGCACCGTGCGCAGCCCCTCCGACGCCCCGTACAGCGCCGCGCTGAGCCCCGCGGGCCCGCCGCCCACGACGACGAGGTCGTAGAAGTCGGCCGCGGGGCGCGTGGCGAGCCCGACCCGCTCGGCGAGCGTCGCGTCGTCGGGCGCGACGAGGGGCTCGCCCTCGGGCGTGACGACGAGGGGGAGGGTCTCGCCGTCGGCTTGCGCGGCGGTGAGCAGGCGCGCTCCCTCGGCGGACTCGGACGGGTACCACCGGTAGGGGACGCGGTTGCGCGCGAGGAACTCGCGCACCTGCGACGAGCGTGCCGACCACCGGTGCCCGACGACGACGGTCTCGGCGGGCCGGCGCCGGTCGGTCGCGGACCACGCCTCGAGCTGGGCGTCCACGACGGGGTAGAGCTTCTCCTCGGGCGGGTCCCACGGCTTGAGCAGGTAGTAGTCGAGGTCGACGACGTTGATCGCCTCGATCGCCGCCTCGGTGTCCGCGTAGGCGGTGAGCAGGACGCGGCGCGCCGCGGGGAAGAGGTCCATCGCCTGCTCGAGCAGCTCGACGCCCGTCATGCCGGGCATGCGGTGGTCGGCGAGGACGACGGCCACGTCCTCACCGCGCAGCGCGAGCTCGCGCAGCGCGGCGAGCGTCTCGGCACCGGACTCGGCGCGCACGATCCGGTACCGGTCGCCGTAGCGGCGGCGCAGGTCGCGCGCGACCGCGCGCGAGACCCCGGGGTCGTCGTCCACGGTGACGATGGCGGGGCGGGTCGTCGCGACGGTGGGTTCCACACGGCCTCCTCGGGCACCAGGACGGGCGACTGCCATCCTCTCCCCGCCGTGGCCGCGCGTCCACGGCGACGTGGCGCAGGTCACTCTTGACGCGGGACCGCGCTGCGCTAGGTTAGGCAAGGCAAACCTCAGGTTGCCCCGCCGCGATCCGCGGCGGTCCTCTCCCCGTCCTGGAGCCTCGCATGCTCTCAGCACGATCCGGCGCGCCCGCGCACGGTACCCCGACCGCCCCCGCGTTGCTCACCGGCGCGACCGCGGGCGCCTACGCGAGCACCCTGCACGCCGTGGTGGACGACGTCGCCGCGCGCGTGGCCGCCGTCGACCAGCCCTGGTCCGGCGCGAGCCGCACGTATCTGGCCGCGCTCGTCGACGCCGCCGACCTCGACGGCCCCGGCGTCGGGACCGACGCCGCGCTGCGCGAGGCCGCCGACCTCTACGCGACCCACGCCGTGTGGTTCCACCACCCCGCCTACGCCGCGCACCTCAACTGCCCGGTCGCGCTGCCCGCCGTCGGCGCCGAAGCGCTGCTCGCCGCGATCAACACGTCCGTCGACACCTACGACCAGTCGACCGTCGCGACCCTCATGGAGCGCCGCCTCGTCGCCTGGACCGCCGGCCGCGTCGGGTACGTCGCCGGCGACGGCGTCCTCACGTCGGGTGGCACCCAGTCCAACCTCCACGCGCTCTTCCTCGCCCGCGAGCGCGCCGTCGAGCGCGCGGCCCGCGACGGGCTCGGACGCTCGGCCGTCCTGCCGCGCCTGCGCGTCCTGGCCGCGGGGTCCAGCCACTTCAGCGTCACGCGCTCGGCCCTGCTGCTCGGCCTCGCCGACGACGCGGTCGTGCGGGTCGAGGCCGACGCCGACGGGCGCGTCGTGCCCGCGGCGCTCGTGGCCGCCGTCGCCGCGGTGCACGCCGCGGGCGAGGTCGTCATGGCGGTCGTCGCGACCGCCGGCACGACCGACCGCGGCTGCGTCGACCCGCTCGCCGCGGTCGCGGACGTGTGCGACGCGGCCGACGTGTGGCTGCACGTCGACGCCGCCTACGGGTGCGGCCTCCTCGTGTCCCCGACGCGCCGGCACCTGCTCGACGGCATCGAGCGCTCGCGGTCGGTGACCGTCGACTACCACAAGGCGTTCTTCCAGCCCGTGTCGGCGAGCGCGCTGCTCGTGCGCGAGCGCGCCGACCTGGAGCGCGTCGCGCACCACGCGGACTACCTCAACCCGCGCGAGAACGCCGAGCCGAACCAGGTCGACGTGTCGCTCCAGACGACGCGCCGCTTCGACGCGCTCAAGCTCTGGACGACGCTGCGCGCGCTCGGGCCCGGCGGGGTCGGCGCGATGGTCGACGCCGTGTGCGACCTCGCCGCGCAGGTGCACGCCGACCTCGCGGACGACCCCGAGCTGCGCGTGCTCGGCCGCACGGACCTGTCCACGGTCCTGTTCCGCTACGAGCCGCCGGGGCTGTCCGCGGCGCACGCGGACCGCCTCGTGCCGCTCGTGCGGCGCGTGCTGTTCGAGTCCGGTCGCGCGGTGGTCGCCAAGACCGTGCTCGACGGCGTCCCGTGCCTCAAGCTCACGCTGCTCAACCCGACCGTGACGCTCGCGGACGTGCGCCACGTGCTCGACCTCGTCCGCACGACGGCCCAGGCGCTCGTCGAGCGCGACGAGCTGCTGCACGACGACGACGTCGCGACGCACGCCGCGGACCTCGTGGCGTCCCTCGCGACCGCCGGGGCGGTGACCCGATGACCACGACTGCTCCCACGGTGAGCGGCCCCGCCCGAGCGCCCCACGACCCGGCGCGCGTGCGCGACGTCGTCGGCGTGGGGATCGGGCCGTTCAACCTCGGCCTCGCGGCGCTGTCCGCGCCCCTCGACGACGTCGATGCCGTGTTCCTCGACGCTGCCCCCGAGTTCCGCTGGCACCCCGGCATGATGATCGAGGGCGCGACGATCCAGGTCCCGTTCCTCGCCGACCTCGTCACGATGGCGGACCCGACGTCGCCGTACTCGTTCCTCGCGTTCCTCAAGGCCACGGGTCGGCTCTACCCGTTCTACATCCGGGAGTCGTTCTACCCGCTGCGCGCCGAGTACGACGCGTACTGCCGCTGGGTCGCGGCCCGCCTGGGCTCGCTGCGCTGGTCGCGGCGCGTCGTCGCCGTCGAGCACGACCCGGCCGCCGACGCGTTCGTCGTGCGCGCCGAGACGCTCGCGCCCGACGGGAGCGTCACCGGCACCGAGGAGCACCGGGGTCGCCACCTCGTGCTCGGCGTCGGCACCTCGCCGGTGCTGCCGCCCGCGCTGCGGGCGCTCGCGGACGAGGTCGCGCGCGGCGAGCACCCGGGTGCCGGGCCGCTCGTGCACAGCGCGCAGTACCTGCCGCACCGCGACGCGCTCGCGGACGCGGGCTCGGTCACGGTCGTGGGCAGCGGCCAGTCGGCCGCCGAGGTCTACCGCGACCTGCTCGACGGCGTGCACGGCGACGCGCGGCGCCCCGGCTACCGGCTCGACTGGGTGACGCGCTCGCCGCGCTTCTTCCCCATGGAGTACACGAAGCTCACGCTCGAGATGACGTCGCCGGAGTACACCGACCACTTCCACGCGCTGCCGCTCGAGCTGCGCCAGCTCCTCGGCCGCGAGCAGCGGGGCTTGTACAAGGGGATCAGCGGCGACCTCGTGGACGAGATCTACGACGCGCTGTACCGCCTGAGCCTCGACCGTCCGGTGCCGACGACGCTGCTCACCGACACCGAGGTCGTCGCGGCGCGGTACGAGCCGGCCGCCCGCGGGGGTGCCGGGGCGAGCGCTGCCGGGCAGCCCGACGCGGCGGGGTCGGCAGGGGAGTACGTGCTGCGGCTGCGGCACGCGCAGCTCGGGCGGGAGGTCGAGCGCCGCACGCGCGCGCTCGTCGTCGCGACGGGCTACGCCGCCTCGGTCCCGGCGTTCCTCGACCCGGTTCGCCACCTGCTCCGGTTCGACGAGCTCGGGCGGTTCGACGTCGCGCGCGACTACACGGTCGACGACGCGCGCCGCGTCCACGTGCTCAACGGCGAGGAGCACACGCACGGCATCACCGCGCCGGACCTCGGGTTCGCCGCGTGGCGCAACGCCGTCGTGCTGCGCACCGTCACGGGCCGCGAGGTGTACCCGGTGGAGGAGCGCATCGCGTTCCAGACGTTCGGCCTGCCCGACGACGAGGCTCCTTCGGCTTCCCCGTCCCCGGCCACCACTCCCGCGACGACCCCCGCCACGTCGGACGCCGCGGCGCGCGTCGCGGCGGGCGAGCGCACGGGAGGTGAGGCTCGATGAGCGCCACCACCACGGCGACGGCGGCGTCGGCCGTGCCGTCGCCGGGCCCGACGGCGTCAGGTGCTGCGGCGTCGGACGACGCGGCGCCGAGCGCGAGCCCGGGCGCCGCCTTCGCGGTGCGGGTCCGGCTCGGCGACGGCCGCGCGGACGTCTCGTTCGAGCCCGCCGACCCGGTGCGCGACGCCGCGCTCGTGCAGGGCTGGCTCGCGCACCCCCGCTCGGCGTTCTGGCAGCTGGGCCACCTCGACGTCGACGGCGTGCGGGACTACCTCGCGGGGGTCCGCGCCGACCCGCACCAGGACGCGTGGCTCGGCCGGGTCGACGGCGTGCCGGCGTTCCTCGTGGAGACGTACGACCCGGCGCGCGTCACGCTCGCCGACGTCCCCGCGGCCGTCGCCCTGCTGGAGCCGGGCGACGTCGGGATGCACCTGCTCGTCGCGCCCCCGGCCGGGCCCGCGCGCGGCGGGTTCACCTCGGCGGTGATGGGCGCCGTCGTGCGGTTCTGTCTCGACCCTGCGGGGCGTGGCGCCCGCCGTGTCGTCGTCGAGCCGGACGTGCGCAACGCCGCGATCGCGGCGAAGAACGCCGCGGCCGGGTTCCGCGTGCTGCGCGAGGTGGAGCTGCCCGGCAAGACGGCGCACCTCGCCGTCGCGACGCGCGCCGACCTCGACGCGAGCCCGCTGGGCGATGGCGTCGACCACGCGCCGCACCTGCGCCCCGACCTCGCCGAGCGCGCGCACCGACACCTCGTCGCGAAGACGATCGCCGAGCTCACCCACGAGCGGCTGCTCGCGCCGCGCGCGGAGGTCTGGCCGGTCGAGGCCGACGGGCCGGGGCGGTACGTGCTGCCCGTCGCGGACGGCTCGGTGGAGTACCGGTTCGTCGCGCGGCGGTACGCGCTCGAGCACTGGGTGCTCGACGAGGCGTCGATCCGGCGCACCGCGACGGCCGGGCACGGCACGGCGGGCCGGCGCGGCGACGTGGGCGACCCCGCGGGTGCGGGCGGCACGTTCGCGCGGCGTGAGCTGCCGGTCGACGCGCTCGACCTCGTCGTCGAGCTCCAGCCCGACCTACGTATCCCGGACGACCTGCTCGCCACCTACCTCGAGGAGGTGTCGTCCACGCTCGCGAGCGCGACGGCGAAGCTCGAGCGGTACGAGCGCACCGGCGGGCCGAGCGCCACCGACCTCCTCGGCGCGTCGTTCCAGGAGGTCGAGGCGGCCATGACGGAGGGGCACCCGGGGTTCGTCGCGAACAACGGGCGCATCGGGTTCGGCCTCGCGGAGTACCGCGCATACGCGCCCGAGAACGGGGGTCGCGTGCGGCTGCTGTGGCTCGCCGCGCGGCGCGAGCACACCCACCTCGCGCTCGGCGCCGGGCTCGACGAGGAGACGCACTACGGGGCCGAGCTCACGCCCGACGAGCGCGCCGCGTTCGCCGAGCGGCTCGCCGCGCGCGGCCTCGACCCGGCCGACTACCTCTACCTGCCCGTGCACCCGTGGCAGTGGGAGCACCGCGTGCCCATCACGTTCGCGGCCGACGTCGCGCGCGGCGACCTCGTCCCGCTCGGGCCGGGCGCCGACGAGTACCAGCCGCAGCAGTCGATCCGCACCCTGTTCAACCTCACGCGGCCCGCCCGCCACTACGTCAAGGTCGCGCTCGCGATCCAGAACATGGGGTTCCTGCGCGGGCTGTCGCCCGCGTACATGCGTGACACCCCCGCGATCAACGACTGGGTCGCGCACCTCGTCGCCGCCGACCCGGAGCTCGGCGGCCGCGGCTTCACCGTGCTGCGCGAGCTCGCCTCGATCGGGTACACCGGCGACGTCTACCACCGCACCGCCACGCCGTCCCCGCACCGCAAGATGCTCGCCGCCCTGTGGCGCGAGAGCCCCGTGCCGCGCACCGCGCCCGGGGAGCGCCTCGCCACCATGGCCGCGCTCCTGCACCGCGACCCCGACGGCGCCGCGCACGCGACCGCGCTCGTGCGCGCCTCCGGGCTCGACCCCGCCGACTGGGTGCGCGCCTACCTCGACGCCTACCTGCGCCCGCTGGCCCACGCGCTCCTCGCGCACGACCTCGCGTTCATGCCGCACGGCGAGAACCTCATCCTCGTGCTCCGCGACCACGTCGTGGTCCGTGCGGTCATGAAGGACGTCGGCGAGGAGATCGCCGTCCTCGGTGACGCGCCGCTCCCGCCCGGCGTCGAGCGCGTGCGCGCCGTCGTCGACGACGAGGAGAAGGCGCTCGCGATCTTCACCGACGTGTTCGACGGCGTCCTGCGCCACCTCGCCGCGATCCTCCACGGCGACGGCGTGCTGCCCGAGGACCGGTTCTGGCGCCTCGTCGCGGAGTGCCTCGACGCCCACCGCGCCGACCACCCCGACCTGCGCGGCGGCGTCGACCTGCGCACCCCGCGGTTCGCGCACTCGTGCCTCAACCGCCTCCAGCTGCGCAACACGCTCCAGATGGTCGACCTCGCCGACCAGTCCGCGTCCCTGCTGTACGCGGGCACGCTCGCCAACCCCGCCGCGCGGGAGGGCTGACGTGACGGCGAACCCCGGCGGGTTCTCCGTGCACCGCGACGCGTGGGGAGTCCCGCACGTGCGGGCCGCCGACGAGCTCGCGCTCGCGCGCGGCCAGGGGTACGTCACCGCGCTCGACCGCGGCTGGCAGATCGAGGTCGACCGGTGGCGCGCCGAGGGACGGCTCGCCGAGCGCCTGGGCGAGCCGGGCCTCGCGTGGGACCGGTTCGCCCACCGCGTCCGCCTCGCCGACACCGCACGCCGCGCCTACGCGGCGCTCGCGGACGACGACCGCGCCTGGGTCGACGCGTACACCGCGGGCGTGAACGACGGTCTCGAGCGCGGGCGCGACGTGCCCGAGATGCACGCCCTCGCCGACCCGGCCTGGCCCGGCGGGGGCGACCTGCCGCCGCACGAGCCGTGGCCCGCGTGGGCGCCGCTCGGCGTCTTCCTCGTCGCCCACGTCCTGTTCTCCGGCTTCCCGCACGTGCTGTGGCGCGACCACGTCGCGCGCACGCTCGGGGCCGCCGTCGCGCGGTCCCGGCCCGACGTTCCCCCCACCGCGGTGCTCGACCTGCTCGCCGTCGACGGCGGCCCCGGCTCGGGGTCGAACGCGTGGGCGCTCGCGGGCGCCCGCACGCGCGGCGGGGCGCCGCTGCTCGCGGGCGACCCGCACCGCCTCCTGGAGCTGCCGGGCGTCTACCAGCAGGTGCGCCTGGCGTGCGACGCGTACGACGTCGTCGGCCTCGCCTTCCCCGGTGTCCCGGGTGCCCCGCACTTCGGGCACGCGGGCGGGGCGGCGTGGGGCGTGACGAACGCGATGGCGCACCACGTGGACGTCGTCGCGGAGCGGCTGCACCGCACCGCGGACGGCGGTGTCGTCGCGGAAGGGCCGGACGGTCCGGAGCCGGCGGACGTCGTCCACGCCACGGTCCGCGTGCGCGCGGCCGGCGGCCCGGTCGAGCACCGCGTGGAGACGATCGAGACGGCGCGTGGGGTGGTCGTCACGGGCGGCCCCGACGACCCGGGCCGGACGTTCGCGGTGCGTCTGCCCGCTCGCGTGGACGCCGACCTCGGGGTCGCCGCGTGGCGACGGCTCCTGCGGGCCGGGTCGGCGCGCGACGTCACGGACGCGTTCGCGACGTGGGTCGACCCGGTCGACCGCGTGCTGGCGGCGGACCGCGCGACCGTGCTGTCGGTGACGGCGGGGCGCGCGCCCCGCCATGACCCGGCCGAGCGCGCGCTGCCCCTGCCGGGGTGGGCCGACGCCGGACGCGCCCGCCCGTGGGTCGTGCCGCCCCCGCCCGTGGTCGTCGACGACGTCGCGGTCGACGCGAACGAGCGGCCCGCGCGGCCCGACCTCGACCTGGGCCGCACGTACGCCCCGCCGCACCGCGCTCGCCGGATCCGGGCGCTCCTCGCGGCCGCGGGCGACGACGCGACCGCGGCGGACCAGTCGCGCGTCCACGCGGACACGCTGCTCGGCGGCGCGGACGACCTGCTCGGGTGGCTCGACCGCGACACTCGCGCCCCGGGCGCGGCCGGGGCCGACGACAGCACGACCGCGCGTCCCGACCCCGTGACGGTCCGCGCGGCGGCACGGCTGCGCGCGTGGGACCGCCGCATGGACGCGGACAGCGCCGACGCGGCGCTCTTCGCGGCCTGGCGCGGTGCGCTCGTCGGCCGGGTCGCGGCGCACCCCGCGCTCTCGCCGCTGCACGCGCCCCACGGCCTCGACCCGGTCTTCGCGCCGTGGCTGTCGGTCACCGCGCGCGTCGCCGACGCGCTGCCCGCGCTGCTCGGCGCCGCGTGGCTCGGGATCGACGGCGCCGCGCTCGCGTGGGCCGCGCTCGCCGACGTCGTGCGGGCGCGGGACGACGAGCCGGGCCCGGCGCCGGTGTGGGGCGACGCCCACCGCGTGCTCGGGCTGCACGTGCTCCTCGACGTGCCGGGCTCGCCGGTCCCGCGCGTGCCGGGCGTTCCGCTCGGGGGCGACACGGACACCGTACGCTGCACCGCGAGCGTGCCGGGGGTCAGCGACGTGTGCGTGCGCGGGTCGGTCGCGCGCTGGGTGTGGGACCTCGCCGACCGGGACGCGAGCCGCTGGGGCGTGCCGTTCGGCGCGAGCGGCGACCCGCGCTCGCCCCACTTCGCCGACCGGCTCGCCGCCTGGGCCGACGCCGAGACCGTGCCCGTCGTGACCGACTGGGCCCTGCTGCGCCACGAGGAGACCCGATGACCACGACCGACCCGCCCGCCCCCGGCCGCCTGCGCACCGGCGCGCCCGGGGAGCTGCTCCTCACGCACCGCGCGCCGGGCGGAGGGCGCCTGACGCTCCGCGCCCTCGACCCGGACGCCGACCTCGACGTCCTGCACGCCTGGGTGACCCGGCCATGGGCACGGTTCTGGGGACTCGGGGACCTGTCCCGGACGGAGCTGCGCGACCTGTACGCCTACGTCGGCTCGTTGCCGACGCACCACGCGTTCCTCGTGCGGTGGGACGACGCCCCGGTCGCGCTCCTGCAGACCTACGAGCCGGAGCACGACCCCGTGGGCGAGGCGTACGCGGTGGCACCGGGCGACGTCGGGCTGCACTTCCTGCTCGGCGGGCGCGGTCCGCGCGGGGCGGACCTGTGGGCCGCCGTCGGTCCGCTGGTCGTCGCGTTCTGCCTCGCCGACCCGCGGGTGGACCGGATCGTCGTCGAGCCGGACGCGGCGAACGAGCGGGCGCACGCCCGGATGCGGGCCCTCGGCTTCGAGGTGGCGGAGCGGGTGCGCGTGGGGGAGAAGGACGCGCTCCTCGCGTTCCTGCCGCGCGACCGCGCGCGCGACCTGCTCGACCGGGCGGAGAAGGCGGCGGCGCGGGGGTGACCGGCTGCGCCGCCGAGCGCGGTGGCGCGGGCCCCGAGCGCGGTGGCGCGGGGGCCGGGCGTCGGGTCAGCCGCCGGTGAACGGGGCGATCGTCAGCGGAGCACTGAGCGCCTCGCACGCGTCGCCGAGGTCTGCCTGGGCCTGCGACCACTCCGGGGAGCCCACGCCGGTCGACTCGGCGAACGTCCCGACCGCGACGGCCGGCGCGGCCGCCTGGAGGTCGCCGACCGCCGTCTGCACGGCGCTGTCCCCGCCGGACGGCAGGCGGCCGAGCACGCGGGTAGCGAGCTCGTACCAGCCGTCCCGCTCCTGCTCCGCCATGCGGCCGTCGGCGAGGCCGAGGTCGGCGTTCTCCACGATCGTCATGACGTCGCTGAAGGCGACGCAGGTCGCGGCGTCGTCCGGGGCGTCGTCCTGCGCCGGGGCATCCGTGGCGGGCGACGGCGCAGCGCTGCTCGCCGCCTCCGGTTCCTCGGTCCCGTCCGCCGGGCCCGCACCGCCGGACCCGCACCCGACCAGGACCGCCGTGCTCAGCACCACGGCCGCTGCCGCCACCCACCCTCGCGCTCGCATCCGCGCATGCTACCGGTGCGGGGACCGCGCACGACGACGGGCGGCGACCCGGGGTCACCGCGGAGCGGCGACCGCGTGACCGGCGTCGCGCAGCACCCGGGTGGCCTGCTCGAGCCGCACCTCCGGGACCAGCACGAGGTCCGCGTGGAACGTGGACGCGACGAACACCGGCACGCCCGCCTCGCCCAGCGGCCCGACGACGGACGCGAGCACGCCCGACGTCTCCAGCCCGTGCGCCGAGCCGTAGAAGCCCGCCCACCGCTCAGCGTCGTCGAACGGCGAGGCGTGCCGTACGACCGTGAGCCCTTCGGGGGCGCGCACGAGCGCGACCCACTCGTCGTCCTCGGGGAACGTGGCGCCCGGGACGTGGCCGAGCAGGAAGCGGTCGGGGACGACGTGCAGGTCGAGCGAGGTCATGGCCGCACGGTAGCGGTGGGCGCCCACACCGGGGCGTGGCGAGACGACGGGCTGCTCGGCGGACGAGGGCGGCGGGCGGGTACCGCGACCGGCACGGAGCTGCCCGTCAGCGGGCCAGGCGCTCCACGACCGCCCCGTACAGCCACGGCGCGGCGCTCGCGGCGGGCACGATCGCGCGGCGGGCGGGGCTGCCCGCCCAGGCGAGCAGGCCGGAGGTGAGGACGCGGTAGTCGCGCGTGGCGCGGGACCAGGCGCGCTCGTACGCGGCCGGGTCGTCGAGGTGGCGCACGGCGGCCTCGGCCTGGGCGAGCCCGACGCGCACGCCCTCGCCGGTGAGCGCGTCGACGTACCCGGACGCGTCGCCCACGAGGCGCACGTGCCCGGCGGTGCGGCGTCGGGCGCGCTGGCGCAGCGGCCCCGCGCCGCGGACGCGCCCGAGCACGGGGGCGTCGCGCACGCGGTCCGCGAGCTCGCCGAACGCGTCGAGCCCGTGGTGCGCGTCCTGCGGTGTGCCGCGGGCGCCGTCGCGGTGGGTGAGGACGGCGACGCCGACGACGTCGGGCGCGACCGGGGTGACGTACGCCTCGGCGTCCGGTGCCCAGTGCACCTCGACGAGGTCGCTCCACGGGGCGAGCCGGTAGTGGGTGCGCAGGCCGAACCGGGCGCGCCCGTGCGGCGGGGCGTCGAGGCCGGTCAGACGGCGCACGGTGGAGTGCAGCCCGTCGCAGCCGAGCACGTGGGCGGCCCGCACGACCTCGTCCGCGCCGCCGTCCGGCCCGGGTCCCTCCTCGGCGGGTGCTCGCGCCGCGCCGAGCACGACGTCGACCCCGCGGGCGTCCTGGCGCAGCGCCCGGAGCGTGGCGTGCTCGATCGTGACGCCCTCGGCGAGCGCGCGCTCGCGCAGGGCGGCGTGCAGCGCGGTGCGCCGGACGCCGCGGCCCGGGCCGGCGGCGAACGGGTGGTCGGCGTGGCGGGTGGCGTCGCGGTAGCTGATGCCGGCGAGCGGGTGGCCTGGCGGGTCGACGCCGAGGGCGAGGACCGCGGCGAGCGCGCCGGGGAGCAGCCCCTCGCCGCACGCCTTGTCGATGACGCCCGGGCGGCGGTCGACCACGAGGACGTCGTGCCCGGCGCGGCGGGCGTGCAGGGCGGCGGCGAGCCCGACGGGCCCGCCGCCGACGACCAGCACGTCGACGTCGCGGTCGGTCGTGCGGCGGTCGGTCGACCGGGGAGGGGTCACGGCACGGCCGGGTGCGCGGCGGCGCCGCCCGCGGTCGCGCGGGCGAGGGCGCGCTCCTCGGCGGGGATGCGGAAGCGGGCGAGCAGCACGGCGTTGAGCAGCGTGAACGCGACGGCCGTGATCCAGCACGAGTGCACGAGCGGCAGCGCGACGCCCTCGACCACGACGGCGACGTAGTTGGGGTGGCGCAGCCACCGGTAGGGGCCGCGTGCGACGAGCGGCAGGCCCGGCACGACGATGACGCGCGTGTTCCACCGCGGCCCGAGGGTCGCGATGCACCACCAGCGCAGGCCCTGGCTCGCGAGCACGAGGACGAGCATGGGCCAGCCGAGCCACGGCAGGAACGGGCGGTCGGCGAGCCACGCCTCGGCCACGCACGCGAGCAGCAGACCCGTGTGCAGGGCGACCATCGCGGGGAAGTGGCCGCGGCCCGACTCGACGCCGCCCCGGGCGAACGACCAGCGGGCGTTGCGGGTGGAGACGACGAGCTCGGCGAGCCGCTCGACGGCGGTGGCGCCCACGAGCACCACGTACCAGGCGAGGCTCATCCCTGGACCTCCTCGGCTCGCGCGACCGCGTGCCCGCCCGCGTGACCGGGCCCGTGCGCCCGGCGGGGGCCGCGGCCGTCGAGCCGCAGCAGGACGAGCTCGGTGCTCACCCCGGGCCCGAACGCCATGAGGACGGCCGGCGCGCCGGGCGGCACGTCCGTGCGGGCCAGGGTCGCGCCGAGCACGTGCAGCACCGACGCCGACGACAGGTTCCCCACGTCGCGCAGGGACGCCCGGCTGAGCGCGAGCTCCTCCTCGGCGAGTCCCAGGGTCTCGCGCACCGCGTCCAGGACGCGCGGGCCGCCCGCGTGCACGACCCACGCCCCGACGTCGCCCGGCTCGAGGTCGTGCTCGGCGAGCAGGGCCTTGACGTCGCCCAGCAGGTGCGCCCCGATGAGCTCGGGCAGACGCGCCGACAGCACGATCTCGAACCCTGTGTCGCCGACGCGCCACCCCAGGTCGCCCGTCGTGCCCGCGTGCAGGTGCGAGCGCGAGTCGACGACGCGCACGCCCCGGGCGTGCACGCCCGCGCCCGCCCGTCCGTACGGGCCCGGGCGGCGGGCGAGGCGGTGCTCGTCCCCGACGAGGACGGCCGCCCCCGCGCCGTCGCCGAACAGGCCCGACGCCACGATGTTCGCCGTCGACGGGTCGGTGCGCTGCAGCGTCAGGGAGCACAGCTCGACGGCGACGAGGAGCGCGACGTCCCGCGGGCGCCCTCGCAGCAGGTCGTCCGCCCGCGCCAGGCCCGCCGCGCCCCCGGCGCAGCCCCACCCGAACGACGGCGTGCGGCGCACGTCCGGTCGCAGGCCGAGCCGGGCCGCGACGAGCACGTCGAGCGTCGGCGCGCCCACGCCCGTGACGGTGGTGAGGACCACGTGGTCGACCTCGTCCGGGCGCAGGCCCGCGTCGTCGAGGGCCGCGCGGCACGCCTGCTCCGCGAGGTCGGTCCCGAGCGCGAGGAAGGCGTCGTTGGCGGAGCCGAACGACAGCCCGCCGTAGTCCTCCAGGGGCAGCGCGAGATGACGGGTCTCGACGCCCGCGTGGGCGTGCAGCCGGCGCGTGAGCGCACGGCGCACCGGGTCGTCGGTGAGCAGCTCGCTCGTGACCCGGGAGATCTCGTCCTGGCGGTACGCATGCGCGGGAAGCGAGGTCCCGACGGCGACGACGCGCGACATGCCCGCATCGTCCCACCGGCCCGGTCCGCCCGCGCGGGGGGGAGGGGTGCGCCGCGGCGACGAGCCCGGGCGCCGGGCGCGCGACCCGGCGGCGGGCTAGGTTGCCGCCATGGTGACCGGTCGCTCGCGAGGGCTCGTGCGCGGCCTCGTGGTCGCGAGCCACTTCCCGCCCACCGTGATGGTCACCGCGTTCGCCCTCGCGCTCTCCGCGGGCATCGGCGCCGGCGCCCGCACGACGACGCTCGTCGCGCTCGCCGTCCTCACCGGCCAGCTCTCCGTCGGCTGGTCGAACGACTGGCTCGACGCGCGCCGCGACGTCGCCGTCGGTCGCGCCGACAAGCCCGTGGTCACGGGCCTCGTCACGGCGGCCACCCTGCGTGCCGCGGCGCTCGTGGCGCTCGGCGCGTGCGTCGTGCTGTCCCTCGCGACCGGGCCGCTGCCCGGGGTGGTGCACGTCGTCGCCGTCGGGGTCGCGTGGTCGTACAACGCGCTGCTCAAGGCCACGTGGTGGTCCTGGGCCCCGTACGCCGTCTCCTTCGGGCTGCTCGCCGTGTTCGTCGTGCTCGCCGCCCCCGGGGAGGGCCGCCCCGCCCCGTGGGCCGTCGCGGCCGCCGCGCTGCTCGGCGTCGGCGCGCACGTCGCGAACACGCTGCCCGACCTCGAGGACGACGCCGCCACGGGCGTGCGCGGCCTGCCGCACCGGCTCGGGCGCCGCGCGAGCTCCGTGCTCGCGCCCGTGCTGCTCGCCGCGGCGTCCGCGCTCGTCGTGACCGCACCGCCCACGGCCCCCGGCCCCGTGACGTGGGCCCTGGGCGCCGTCGCCGTCGTGCTCGCGCTCGCCGCCGGCGCCGTCGGGGTCGTGCGCCCGCGCAGCCGCGCCCCGTTCGCGCTCTCCATGGCCGTCGCGGGCGTGTGCGTCGTGCTGCTCGTCCTCGCGGCGCCCGCCGTCGTCGTGCCCGGCTGACGGTCAGCCCGCATGACGGTCAGCCGGCCGCGCGCACCAGACCCTCGACCACGGCCGCCGCACCCGGGGACCGACGCTCCCCGTACGTGACCACGAGCACGCGCCGCGCCGCCCCCGGCAGCGCCCGCACCGTCACCCGCGGGTCCCGGTGCGCCCGCAGCGCCAGCGCGGGCAGCAGCGACACCCCCACACCCGACGCCACGAGCGCCTGCACCGCGACGTAGTCGTCCGTCTCGAACGCGACGCGCGGCGTGAACCCCGCCCGCTCGCACCGGCCCACCAGGTCCGCCCGGCACCGCTCGCAGCCCGCGATCCACGCCGCGTCCGCGAGCGGCGCGAGGTCCACCTCCCCTGACGACGCCGCGGCCTCGTCCGTGGCGGAGTCCCTCCCGGGGTCCGTCCCCGGCTGCGGACCGGACCCCGCCCGCACGAGGAACAGCTCCTCCGCGAGCACCGGCACCGCGCGCAGCCCCTCCACGTCCAGCGGCGACCGGTCGTGCTCGAACACCAGCGCCACGTCCACCGCACCGCGCCGCAGCGCGTCCAGCGCCTCCGGCGGCTCCGCCTCCACCAGCCCCACGCCCAGACCCGGGTGCTCGCGCGCCAGGCGACCCACGACGTCGGGCACCAGCGTCGCCAGCGCCGACGGGAACGCGGCCAGACGCACCCGACCCGCCGACAACGACACCAGGGCGTCCAGCTCCTCGCGCGCCGCGCCCACGCGCCCCAGGATCTCCTCCGCCCGCGCCGCGAGCAGCCGACCCGCCGCCGTCAGCCGCACGCCCCGGCCGTGCCGCTCCGTCAGCGGCACCCCCACCTCCGCCTCCAGGCGCGCCAGATGATGGCTCACCGACGGCTGCGCATAGTGCAGCGCACGCGCCGCCCCCGTCACCGAGCCCTCGCGCGCCACCGCCGCCAGCACCCGCAACCGCGTCAGGTCCACGTCCACACCCTCCTGCGCGAAGCATAGATCCCGTCGATCAGTCGCCACAGAACAGGCATTGGACCGATGAGACGCCTCGCGGCACCGTGGACCCGTGCCCCCCGCAGACCTCGCCCCGCCCACGATGCGCGACGTCCTCGACGCCCGCCGCCTCCTCGCCACCCACCTCCAGCCCACCCCCACCCGCAGCTACCCCGCGCTCGACCGCGCCACCGGCACCCACGTCGTCGTCAAGCACGAGAACCACCAGCCCACCGGAGCCTTCAAGGTTCGCGGCGCCCTCAACCTCCTCCTGCGCCTCACCCCCGACGAGCGCACCCACGGCGTCACCGCCTTCTCCACCGGCAACCACGCCCAGGCCGTCGCCCACGCAGCCCGCACCACCGCCACCCCCTGCACCATCGTCATGCCCACCCACCCCAACCCCACCAAGGCCGACGCCGTCCGCGACCTCGGCGCCCGCCTCGTCCTCACCGGCACCACCTTCGACGACGCCCGCGAGCACGCCACGGCGCTCGCGGGCGAGGACGGGTCCCGGCTCGTCAGCGCGGCGAACGAGCCGCTCCTCGTCGCCGGGGTCGCGACGGCGTACCTCGAGCTCCTCGCCGACGCGCCGGACCTCGACGTGCTCGTGGTCCCCGTGGGCGGGGGGAGCGGCGCTGCCGCGGCGTGCCTCGTCGCCCAGGCGCTCGCCCCCGGGCTCGAGGTGGTCGCCGTCCAGTCGGCCGCCTCGCCCGCCGCGCACGACTCGTGGCGCGCGCGCGACCTCGTCGCCCGGCCCAACACCTCGCGCGCCGAGGGCCTCGCCACCGGCACCGGCTTCGCGCTCACCCAGGCCGTCCTGCGCGAGCACCTCGACGACTTCGTGCTCGTCGACGACGACACGATCGACCGCGCCGCCGCGCTCTACCTCACCGCGGCGCGGACCGTCGCCGAGGGCGCGGGCGCGGGCGCCCTCGCCGCCGTCCTCGCCGACCCCGACCGGTTCGCCGGGCGTCGCGTCGGCGTCGTCTGCTCGGGCGGGAACGCGAGCCCGGCGGAGCTGCGCCGCGTCTCCGCGCACCTGCCCCGGTAGCCGCCTCGGAGCCGGGGCGGGTGACGACGGCGGCCCCGGCGGCCGGACCGCGGCCCCGGGCCTAGGCTCGCCCCATGGCCCGCTACCTCGACGTGCACCCCGACAACCCGCAGCCGCGCGCGATCGCGCAGGTCGTCGCCCTCCTCGAGGACGGCGGCCTCGTGGCCTACCCGACCGACTCCGGCTACGCGCTCGGCTGCCGCATGGACGACCGCGAGGGCGCCGACCGCATCCGCCGCATCCGCCACCTCGACGACCGGCACCACTTCACGCTCGTGTGCGCCGACTTCGCCCAGCTCGGCCACTTCGTCATGGTCGACAACGCGGCGTTCCGGTCGATCAAGGCCGCCACCCCGGGCCCGTACACGTTCATCCTGCGCGCGACGTCGGAGGTCCCGCGCCGCCTCGCGCACCCGAAGAAGAAGACCGTGGGCGTCCGCATCCCCGAGGACACCGTCGCCCAGGCCATCGTCGCCGCGCTCGGGGAGCCGATCCTGTCGAGCTCGCTCATCCTCCCCGGCTCGACCGAGGCGCTCACCGACGGCTGGGCGATCAAGGAGGAGCTCGACCACGTCGTCGACGCCGTCGTCGACGGCGGCGAGCGGGGCAGCGCGCCGACGACGGTCGTCGACTTCTCCGACGGCGCCCCCGAGGTCGTGCGCGTCGGCGCGGGCGACCCGTCCCGCTTCGAGTAGGACACTGCCGGGCCGTCGTCGCGGCCACCCCGGACGGGATCGGCCGCGCCCGCCGGCCGCTCAGGCCCGCGGGCCCAGGAGCAGCCGCAGCCGCTCGCGGTCCACCGGGTCGACGAGCGCCCCGCGCTCCTCGCGCACCCACCAGTCGCCGGTGCGTCGCCGCTCGGCGCGCGTCGTGTACCGGTAACGGAAGACGCGGGCCCGCACCCACCGCGGGGCGGGGCCGTCGGGGTCGTCGGCGAACGGGTCCGTCGCGAGCAGGCGCAGGGTCGGGCGGTCGGCCTCCAGGAGCCGGAGCAGCAGCACCTCGAACCACCGCGTGCCGGGCGACCCGAGCGCGAGGAACCACATCTGCCAGTCCAGCCGCAGGTGGTAGGGCGCGACCTGCGGCGGGCGGCGGCCCACGTCGCCCGGCTTGCCGCGGAACGCGTACTCGACCCAGTCGTCGGGACCGGGGGAACGGGCCGTCGTCCCCTCCACGACGACCTCGTCGCGGCGCCGCGAGACCGAGCCGAACGCGCCGTACGCGTTGACGAGCCGGAACGGCTCGAAGCTCGCGTTCATGAGCTGCCGACGCGCGACGAGGTTGCGCGCCGGGCGCACGCCGAGGACGAGCAGGAGCGCCGACACCGCGACCACCGCCACGACGAGGGCGACCGGGCCGCCCAGGGCGGCCCCGCCGTCGGGCATCGGCTCCTCGCCGCGACCGAGCGCGGGTACGAGCCACGACCCGACGGCGGCCCACGCGCCGTCGCTCACGACGCCGAGCCCGAGCACGATCGTCAGCCAGTTCAGCCACGCGAAGTTCCCGGTCACGAGCAGCCACGCCTGCGTGAGCACCACGACCCCGCCCGCGACGCTCGCGACCGGCTGCGGCGCGAAGAGCGCGAACGGCACGACGAGCTGCGTCACGTGGTTGCCCGCCACCTCGACGCGGTGCCACCACCGCGGCAGGTGGTGCGCGTGCCACGAGAACGGGCCGGGGAGGGGCTGCGTCTCGTGGTGGTATTCCAGGGCCGTGAGGTCGCGCCACGCGCGGTCCCCGCGGAGCTTGATGAGTCCCGCGCCGAGCTCGACCCGGAACAGGCACCAGCGGGCGAGGAGCAGGACGAGCAGCGGGGGAGGGGCGCCCTCGCCGGACGAGCCCAGCCACCCCACGAGGAACGTCACCTCGCACAGGAGCGACTCCCAGCCGAACCCGTAGAACCGCTGCCCGACGTTCACCACCGACAGGTAGACGGCCCACAGCACGAGGTACGCGAGCGTCGTCAGCCACCACGGCCCGCGCTGCGGGACCCCCACGACGAGGAGCGCCGCCAGCCCCGCCCCGCCCCACGCGAGCGCGCCGACGAACCGGTCCGAGCACCGCCACCGGAGCAGGCTCGGGGCGTCGCGCCACGTCGTGCGCGCCACGAACGTCGCGGCGGGCAGCAGCCCGCGCTCGCCCAGCAGCGGGCGCCACTGCCGCACGACGACGAGGAACGCGACGACGAGGACCGCTGCCGTGCCGCGCTGCAGCACCTCGCGCGCGACGTCGTAGCCGGGCGCCCAGAACCACGACCCGAGCCAGGTCGCCACGTCGTCGGGCAGGACGTCCGCCATCTGCCCACGGTAGGGCTGTGAGCCCTGTCTCACCCGCGGTCCGGCCGTCCCCGCGCCGGGCCACGACCGCGTCGCGCCCCTACCATCGGGGCATGAGCAGCCAGGGCCTGAGCCAGTCCACCGACCGCATGCGCGACGCGGGCGTCGCGCCCGCCGCCGTCGACGTCTTCGCCCGGTTCTACCGGCTCCTCGAGTCCGGCGCGACCGGCATGATCCCCGAGGCCGACGTCGGGCCGCTCACCGACGTCACGCACCGCGACGAGCTCGAGGTGCCCGAGGACGCCGCCCGCCAGGCGCTGCACCGCACCGCGGTCATCAAGCTCAACGGCGGCCTCGGGACCTCGATGGGCATGGACCGCGCCAAGTCGCTCCTCACGGTGCGTGACGCCGACCCGCGGCGCCCCGACGGCGGACCGCTGACCTTCCTCGACGTCATCGTCGCGCAGGTCCGCGCCGCCCGGCGCGCGACCGGGGCGCCCCTGCCGCTGCTGCTCATGAACTCGTTCCGCACGCAGGCCGACACGCTCGCCGCGCTCGCCCCGCACGACGACCTCGCCGTCGGCGACCTCCCGCTCGACTTCCTGCAGAACCGCGAGCCCAAGCTCCTCGCGAGCGACCTCACGCCCGTCGACTGGCCCGCCGACCCGGAGCTGGAGTGGTGCCCGCCCGGCCACGGCGACCTGTACACCGCCCTCTACGCGTCCGGCGCGCTGCGCGCCTTGCTCGACGCCGGGTACCGCTACGCGAGCGTCTCGAACTCCGACAACCTCGGCGCCGCGCCCGACGCCGCGATGGCCGGCTGGTTCGCCGCGAGCGGGGCGCCGTTCGCCGCCGAGGTCGCACGCCGCACGCCCGCGGACCGCAAGGGCGGCCACCTCGTCGTGCGCCGCAGCGACGGGCGCCTCGTCCTGCGTGAGACGGCGCAGACCCCGGCCGAGGACCAGGACGCCGCCGCCGACATCGGCCGGCACCGGTACTTCAACACCAACAACCTGTGGTTCGACCTCGAGGCGCTGTCGGCCGAGCTCGACCGCACCGGCGGGGTGCTCGAGCTCCCGCTCATCAAGAACACCAAGACGGTCGACCCGACCGACCCGTCGTCGCCCGAGGTCGTGCAGATCGAGTCCGCCATGGGGGCCGCGGTCGAGGTGTTCGACGGCGCCGTCGCGATCGAGGTCGGCCGCGACCGGTTCCTGCCGGTGAAGACGACGAACGACCTCCTCGTGCTCCGCTCCGACGTCTACGACCTCGACGACGCATACCGGTTCGTCGCGCGCACCGACGCGCCGTTCGTGGACCTCGACCCGGCTCACTACAAGACCATCGCCGCGTTCGACGCCCGGTTCGACGACGGCACCCCGTCCCTGCGCGCAGCCCGCTCGCTCACGGTGCGCGGGGACTGGAGCTTCGGCTCCGGCGTGACCGTCACCGGCGAGGCCGAGCTCGCCGACCCGGGCGGCTCCGCTCGCGTCCCCGACGGCGCCGTCGTCGGCCCGGACGGCCTCAGCGCCTGACGCGGAGGCAGAGCCCGGGTCGGCCGAGGTAGAGCCCCGGTCGGCCGAGGTAGAGGCGTGGTCCGCCGGGGCAGAGCCCCGGTCGGCCGAGGTAGAGGCGTGGTCCGCCGGGGCAGAGCCCCGGTCGGCCGAGGTAGAGGCCTGGTCCGCCGGGTAGAGGCGTGGTCGGCCGGGCACTGCAGGCGCCGGGCGGGTGCGCTGCCCTCGCCTCGCCTCTCGGCCCGACGGCGGTGGCGGCCCGGCTTGTCGTGGTCGCCTGCACCGACGGGTCGAGCGAGCAAGCATCGACCTGCGAGCAGCTCTGCGTCACGCGACGACGGCTCTACTTCGCGTGACCGGGCCTCTACGTCGCGCGACCACGGCTCTACCTCGCGCGACCACGGGTCTACCTCGCGCGACCACGGCTCTACCTCGCGGTGTGCGGGGTTCTTGTGCGGGCGCGGTCAGGCGGGGACGTCGACGACGCGGTTGTCGCCCCGGCGCGCGACGAGGGCGCCGGACGACGCGGCGGCGAGGTCGGCGTCGAACCGGTCGAGCTCGGCCGGGGGGACGAGGACGGTGAACGCGGCCGTCGTGCCGTAGTCGACGCCCTCGAGCGTGCCGTCGTGGTGGTCGCACCAGTCGCGCAGGACGCCGTGGAGCCGCCCGGCGTCGGCGTGCGGGACGTCGACGTGCACCGCGGTGAGCACGGCGCGGCGCACGGGTCGCGCGAGGTCGAGCGCCTCGCTCACCGCGCTCGAGTAGGCGCGCACGAGGCCGCCCGCGCCGAGCAGGACGCCGCCGAAGTACCGCGTGACGACGGCGACGACGTCGGTCACGTGCCGGTGCCGCAGCACCTCGAGCATGGGGATGCCCGCGGTGCCGGAGGGCTCGCCGTCGTCGGTGGAGCGCTGCTGGTCGGCGTGCGGGCCGACGACGAGCGCGACGCAGTGGTGGCGCGCGTCCCAGTGCTCCTTGCGCACGCGCGCGACGACGGCGTCGGCTGCGGCGACGGACGGGACGGGGGAGAGGTGCGCGAGGAAGCGGGACTTCTTGACGACCAGCTCGTGGTCGACGGGGCCGGCGATCGTCCCCCACAGCTCCCCGGTGCCCGCGCTCACCCTGCGAGCCTAGCCGCGACGGCGCCCGGGTCGGTCGTCGACCCGGGCGCCGCCGACGGGCGTCGTGGCGGTCAGTCCGTGCCGGACTCCATCGCGGCGCGGTCGAGGAGCGCGTCGTCGCCCTCGGCCATGCCGCGCGACGCGATGACCTCGGCGCCGCCCTCGGGCATCGCGCCGATGAGCTCGGTGGAGGCCTGCACGGCGCCGATGAGCGCCGCGTGCGTGGTGCCGACGATCCCGATGCCGGCGTACTGCTCGAGCTTGGCCCGCGAGTCGGCGATGTCGAGGTTGCGCATGGTGAGCTGACCGATCCGGTCCATCGGGCCGAACGCGGAGTCCTCGGTGCGCTCCATCGACAGCTTGTCCGGGTGGTAGCTGAACGCGGGCCCGGTGGTGTCGAGGATCGAGTAGTCCTCGCCGCGGCGCAGGCGCAGCGTGACCTCACCGGTGACGGCCGTGCTGACCCAGCGCTGGAGCGACTCGCGGATCATGAGCGCCTGCGGGTCGAGCCACCGGCCCTCGTACATGAGGCGGCCGAGGCGGCGGCCCTCCGCGTGGTACTGCGCGAGGGTGTCCTCGTTGTGGATCGCGTTGACGAGGCGCTCGTACGCGGCGTGCAGGAGCGCCATGCCGGGGGCCTCGTAGATGCCGCGGCTCTTGGCCTCGATGATGCGGTTCTCGATCTGGTCGGACATGCCGAGCCCGTGGCGGCCGCCGATCGCGTTGGCCTCCTGGACCAGCGCGACGGCCGACTCGAACTCCTCCCCGTTGATCGTCACCGGACGGCCCTGGACGAAGCCGATCGTCACGTCCTCGGTCGCGATCTCGACCGCGGGGTCCCAGAACCGCACGCCCATGATCGGGTCGACGGTCTCGATGCCCGTGTCGAGGTGCTCGAGCGTCTTCGCCTCGTGCGTCGCGCCCCAGATGTTCGCGTCCGTGGAGTACGCCTTCTCGGTGCTGTCCCGGTACGGCAGGTCGTGCGCGAGCAGCCACTCGGACATCTCCTTGCGGCCGCCGAGCTCTGCGACGAAGTCCGCGTCGAGCCAGGGCTTGTAGATGCGCAGGTGCGGGTTGGCGAGCAGCCCGTAGCGGTAGAACCGCTCGATGTCGTTGCCCTTGAAGGTCGACCCGTCGCCCCAGATCTGGACGTCGTCCTCCTGCATCGCGCGGACGAGGAGCGTGCCCGTGACCGCGCGGCCCAGGGGAGTGGTGTTGAAGTACGCGCGGCCGCCGGAGCGGATGTGGAACGCGCCGCACGCGAGCGCGGCCAAGCCCTCCTCGACGAGCGCGGCGCGGCAGTCCACGAGGCGCGCGATCTCGGCGCCGTAGGCGGTCGCGCGACCGGGCACGGAGCCGATGTCGGGCTCGTCGTACTGGCCGATGTCGGCGGTGTAGGTGCACGGCACCGCGCCCTTGTCGCGCATCCACGCGACGGCGACGGACGTGTCGAGGCCCCCGGAGAACGCGATCCCGACGCGCTCTCCCACGGGCAGGGAGGTGAGAACCTTGGACATGGGCACGAGTATGCAGCATTCTGCATACGTATTCAATTCGGCGGTCAGGGGTCGCGACGCTCCTGGCGGCGACACGCCCGCCAGTCACTTCGGCACAAAAAGTGTGCCAAGCGGTAGGGTCCACCCATGCCCGACGACGCGACCTCACCCACCAGCCCGGACACGGCCGGCCGCGCGACCACCAGCACCAGCACCAGCACCAGTGCCGCGTCCCGCTACCCGCGCCCCACCGTCACGCTCGACGAGGCCGAGTGGGTGTGGCGCCTGCTGGCGACGGAGGCGATGGTCGAGGCCGCGAAGCCGGAGACCGTGCGCCTCGCGGTGATCGCCGGCCTCACGCGCGCGACGGGCGCGCGCTATGGCGACCTGCTGCGCTGCACGGTCGACGCGATCGACCTCGGCCCGGCGACGGAGCGCGCGGGGGAGGGGAGGGTCGTGCTCACGCACGGCAAGCACCGCACGGTGCGCGAGCACGTGCTGAGCGCGAGCGTCGTCGTCGTGCTGCGTCGCTGGATGGCGGTGCGGGAGGTGCTCGCGGCGGACCTCGAGGGGTCGGTGCCGCGCGCGCTGCTGCTCACGGTCCACCACACGCACGACAACGGCGTCACGGTGTCCAGCGGCCTGCCCATCACGAAGCAAGGCCTCGTGCTGTCGTGGCGGCGGTTCGTGCACCGCACGAACGCGCGCTACGGGGCCGTGCGGGCGCCGCTCCCGACGCGCTTCGAGCAGGTCCGGCGGGCCTGGGTCGAGGCGTCAGCCCCGGTGGGGAGCGGGATCGTCGCGGGGCCCGGTCTCGGCGACGACGCCGGACGGGACGCCCTCCTCGCCGCCGAGCTCCTGGAACAGCGTGAGGTGGAGGCCCGCGGGGGCGTCGAGGCGTGAGTTGAGCGAGCCCCAGGGGGTGCGCGTCGGCGGGGCGACGAGCGACGCCCCGCCGCCGACGGCCCGGTCGGTCGCACCCTCGGCGTCGTCCACCTCGAGCGCGACCCGGAGGTGCCCCGCGACGCGACGCCCGACCTCCAGGTCGTCGATCGCCCGCACGTGCCCGGGGGAGGCGATCTCGAGCGTCGCCCGCCCGACGTCGAGGATCGCCACCCGGTCGTCCTCGCCGTCCCCGTAGGCGATCTGCTGGGGGAGGCCCAGGACGTCGCGGTAGAACGCGAGGGCGGCGTCGTAGTCCTCTGCCTCGACGACGAGCCGGAGCTGGCGGACGGGCGGCGGTGCGGCGTGCGGATCGGTCATGCCGAGACCCTACGCTCCTCCCGAAATAAATAGTGTGCCAAGCGCACCCATGCATCCCGCACCCCGAGCGGGAACCTCGCCAACCAGCCCCGAAAAGCGAGGGCCCCGCCACGACTCGCGTGACGGGGCCCGGTCGCCGTCGGGACGACGGCCGTGGAGGGGAGCGGGGTCAGGGCTGACCGGCCGCCGCCTCCTCGGCCTTGCGCGCGGCGCCGGCCTCGGTGCGCGCACCCTCGGTGGACAGGTCGCCGCCCGTCGACTCGAGGTGCGCGCGGACGAACCAGTGGAAGAGCTCGAGGTCGTGCAGGTGCCCGATGAGCAGGTCGTTGGTGACGTCGTCGAGCTCCTCGGTCGCGGCCGCCGCCTCGCGGTGGGCCGTGATGACGCCGACGTACACCTCGTCGAGGGCGCCGAGGTGCGCGATCGTCGAGGCGCGGCCCAGGGAGTAGTCCTCCCAGGTGCGGGCGGCGACGAGCGCGCCGGGCGTGCCCTGCGGGGAGACGCCGAGGGTCGCGATGCGCTCGGCGGTCGCGTCGACCATCGCGCGGACGGCGTCGACCTGGGGGTCGATCATCTCGTGGACCGCGATGAAGTGCGGGCCGACGACGTTCCAGTGGATGTGCTTGAGCGTGAGCTGCAGGTCGTTGAGCGCGTGCAGCCGCTCCTGGAGGATCCCGGCGACCTGGGCCCCTTCCTCAGGGGTGAGCGACGGGACCGTGTACTTCGGCAGGTCGGAACGAGCAGCCATGGGTTGCCTCCTCGGGGTCGGTGACGCGCGCCGGGACGGCGGCGGGACGACGGCGCGGGTGCCGTCTGCGTCCATCGTGGTGCCGGGGCGCGGTCCTCGCAGGACGAGTGCTCAGTCGCGCGGCCGCACGAGCAGGACGACGCCGAGCACGGCGAGGCCACCGAGCGCCGCCGCGACCGCGGACGAGACGTCGGCCAGCGCGACCGACCGCACGGCGAGCGCGACGACGAGCAGCGCGGCCTGGAGCACGACGACACGGCGCAGGTCGGGCGCGAGGGCGCGCAGCTCGGCGCGCGCTCCGGGCGGCACGTGGTCGCTCCACCACGCGGTGCGGAGCACGAGGTGCCCGAGCGGGAGGAGGGCGAGGACGGCGGGGTCGAAGGGCGCGGTGCCGTCCACGAGGAGCACGACGCCACCGACGAGGACGAGGAGGTGGGGCACGGGCGGGGCGGGGAGGTACGCGGTGAGGACACCGAGGCCGACGGCGACGCCCCACACGAAGGACGGCGCGAGCCCGGTCGTCTGGAGGGCGGCGGCCGCGAACCCGGTCGCGAGGAGGAGCAGGGCGGCGCGCGCCGCCCACGCGGGGAACGTGGGGCCCGTCTCGACGACGAGCAGGGGCGGCGGCCCGGCGGTGACGGTCTCGCGACGTGCGGGCATCCTCATGGTCGACCGCCCGGGGTCGCGCCCGCGGGGTGCCGGTCGAGGCGTCGTGCCGCGAGCTCGAGCGCGCCGCGGGCGCCGTCGGCGTCAGGGGTGCCGTCGTACCAGCGGACGACGGTGACGCCCCTGCGGCGCAGCTCGTGGATGCGGGCGTCGCGCTCGTGGCGGGTGATGCGCCAGGCGACGGCGACGTGCTCGTCGACGTCGGCGACGCTGACGGGCGGGAGGACGTCGACGACGACGACCACGTGGCCCGTGTCGTGCCACTGGTGGGCGAGGCGGGGCGCCTCGTCGTCGAGGAGGGTGGAGAAGAGGTAGACGGCGGCGCCGGCCGGGACCTGGGGCGGTCGGTGGCGCGCGGTGGGGTCGCCGACGGGCCGGGCCAGGGCGAGCCCGTGGAGGATGCGGCGCAGGTGGCGCCGTCCACCGCCGGGGCGGACGGGCCGGGCGAGGCGACCCAGGTCGTCCAGGGCGACGCGGTCGCCGTCGGCGAGGACGGCGTGCGCGACGGACGCGGCGGCGTGCCGCGCGAGGTCGAGGGACGTGGGCTCGTCGGGGCGCTGCTCGCCGACGCCGTTCCAGGTGGCGAGGTCGGGGGCGACGTCGTCCCGGGAGTCGACGACGAGGACGACGGTGGCCTCGGCGGTGCCGTAGGTGCGGCGGACGTACAGGGTGTCGAGGTCGGGTGCGCGGCGGGCCGTGGCGCGCCAGTCGATGCGGCGCAGGCGGTCGCCGGGGCGGTACGCGTCGACGTCGCGAAGCTCGGTGCCGTCCCCGGGCCGGCGGGAGGTGCGCGGACCGGAGAGCCCGCGCAGGCGGGAGGACAGGGGCGTGCGGCCGAGCGGCGTGGCGCGGGGCAGGACGAGGCGCCGCGGCCCGGCGGCGACGTGCGGGGGCTGCTCCTCGACGCCGTCGGGCCCGTAGGCGGCGAGGTCGACGCGCAGGGTGTCGGTCGGGCCGGTGCGGACCGACGGGGCGTGCCAGGCGAGGTCGCGCGAGCCGCGCGTGACGTCGACGAGGCGTTCGGTGACGAGGCCGCCCGGGGCGACGCCGCGCAGGCGCAGCAGCTCGACGCCCGGAGGGACGTGGGCGTGCGTGCGCGCGGTGACGGTGCCGGGAGCCGCCGCGGGGTCGAGGACGACGCGGAGCGTGACGGGCCCCCGCGGCCGGTGGATCCAGCCCCAGACCGCGGCGAGGAGGGGCGCGACGCCGAGGAGCGCCACGTCGGGTCGGCGCACGAGGACGCCGAGCGCGAGGAGCGTGGTGCCGAGGAGGAGGCCGGCACCGAGGTGGACGGTGGTGCGCCACGGCGGCGGCGCGTCGGGGTCCGGCGTCCCGGGGCCGGTCATGCGGCCCGGCCGACGGTGGCGGGTCCGGGGACGGTGCGCAGGAGGTCGTCGACGAGCGCCTCGGGGCGCAGGTCGGCGGCCCAGGCGCCGGGCGTGAGGGTGAGGCGGTGCGCGAGGACGGGGACGGCGACGCGCTTGACGTCCTCGGGGAGCACGACGTCGCGCCCGTCGAGCACGGCGACGCCGCGCGCGAGGAGCGCGAGGTTCTGGGACCCGCGGGGCGACGCGCCGACCTCGAGGTCGCGGTGGGTGCGGGTCGCGGCGGCGAGGTCGACGCAGTAGGCGAGGACGTCGGGGTGGACGTCGACCTGCTCGACGGCGGCCTGCATGGCGAGGACGGTGCCGCGGTCGACGACCTGGCGCACGACGGGGTCGTCGTGCCGGCGCGCGATGCGGCGGGCGAGGACCTCGCGCTCCTCGTCGCGGTCCGGGTACCCGACGGACAGCCGGACCATGAAGCGGTCGAGCTGGGCCTCCGGGAGCGGGTAGGTGCCCTCGTGCTCGACGGGGTTCGACGTCGCGACGACGTGGAAGGGCCGGGGCAGCGGGTACGTGGTGCCCTCGACGGTGACCTGATGCTCGGCCATGGACTCGAGCAGCGCGGACTGGGTCTTGGGCGCGGTGCGGTTGATCTCGTCGGCGAGCAGGAGCCCGGTGAACACGGGCCCGGGCCGGAACTCGAAGGTCCGGGTCGCGGGGTCGTACACGGAGGAGCCGGTGACGTCCGAGGGCAGCAGGTCGGGCGTGCACTGCAGGCGCGTGAAGTCGAGACCGAGGGCGCGCGCGAGGCTGCGCGCTGCGAGGGTCTTGCCGAGCCCCGGCACGTCCTCGAACAGGACGTGGCCCCCGGCGAGGACGGCCGCGAGCGCCAGGGTGAGGGGTTCGCGGGCTCCGACGACGGCGGTGGCGACCTCGTCGAGGACGGCGTGGCCGTGCGCGGCGACGGTGGGGACGTCGAGGGTCGCGGGCGGCGTGGTACCGGGGTGGGTGGTCATCGGGGTGTCCCTTCGTCGGGGCGGTCCGGGGTGGTGGGCAGGCGGTCGAGGGCGGTGAGCCAGGCGCGCAGCTCGGCGGGGGTGGGGAGGCGTCCGGTGGTGGTGAGGTCGTGGGTGGTGCGGGCGACGCGGGGGCCGAGGAGGCGGGCGATGTCGGGTGCTGCCGTGGGGTCGTGGAGGGGTCCGGTGCCGTGCCGGTCGAGGGTCTGGTCGGTGAGGTGGCGCATGCGGCGTGCTGCGGAGGGGGTGACGCGTCCGTCGCGTCCGAGGACGGACCAGCCGAGGTCGGAGACGTCGCGTCGGTTGCCGTCGCGTCGGAGGGTGGGGAGGTGGGGCCAGACGGTGTCGCCGGCGTAGCCGGTGCGGTGTCGGAGCAGGGTGGCGGCGATCCCGAGGGCGGTGAGGGTGAGGGTGTGGGCGGGGGAGGCGCCGAGGGTGGTGAGGAGGATGCCGAGCCCGACGACGGTGGCGGCGGTGCGCAGGGTGGTCCGGTCGGTGGGGCGGAGGCGGGCCCGGCGGGCGCGGGGGTTCACGGTCGTGCTCGGTGGTCGGTGGGGGCGGCGGTGTCGGGTGGGGCGCCGAGGTCGGTCGCGATGCGGGTGAGGGCGTGGCGGGCGGCGTCGAGGTCGGTGGTGCCGAGGGGGTTCTCGCCGAAGCGTGCGCGGTGGTAGAGGCGGCGCAGGGTGGCGACGGCGTGGGGGTCGGCCGGTGTGCTGGTGAGGACGGCGGTGGTGAACTCGGTGGGGGTCTGGGCGGGGTCGCGTCGGGTGCCGGCGCGGGCGGCGGCGTGCTCGAGGGCGACCCAGGCGGCGACGACGGCGTCGTGGGGGTCGGCGTCGGGGGTTCGCAGGTGGGCGCGGACGCGGTGGACGGCGTCGCGGAGCTCGGGGACGACCTGGTCCTGCGCAAGGAGCGCGGTGTCGCCGGGTGGGGCGAGGAGGAGGTCGCGGTGGCGTCGTCGGGCGAGGAGCCGTGGGAGGTGGCGGCGGGCGAGGACGACGAGGACCACGAGGACGACGGCGCCGAGGAACCACAGGAGGTAGGCGTCGAAGGACATGCCGGTCGCGTCGAGGGGGGTCTCGAGCTCTTGCGGTGCGGTGGGTGCTTCCTGGGGCACGTTCTCGGGCGGCGGGCCGGTGGGGTCGCGGGCGAGGTCGCTGAGCCAGGTGGGTGCCTCCCAGCTCCAGGGGGCGCTGGTCGCGGCGGCGAGGACGGCCGCGAGCGCCAGTGCGGTGACGGCGGTGAAGCGGGCCGGGCCGGGCCGGCGGTGGTCGTGGTCCCCCTGCGTCGTGGTCATGCGGGTCTGAGGGACTCGGCGTGGGCGCCGGCGACGGCGGCGGTGAGGAAGGCGGCGGGGTCGGTGTCGAGTCCGCGGCCCATGGTGGACAGGCGGACGGGGGTGTCGTGCAGGGCGTGGAGGAGGTCGGGTCCGGCGGGGACGTGGACGGGGTGGTGGCGGCCGGTGGGGGCGGCGAGGGTGTGGGTCTGGTGGGTGATGCGGGCGGTGAGGTCGGGGCCCCAGCCGGGGAGGTTCTCGATGTCGGGGGTGGGGACGGGCAGGGGGAGGTCGCTGGGGGCGAGGGCGACGCGGCCGTAGGCGGTGAGGGAGTGGTGGGAGATGCCGAGGTGGCGGTCGCGGGGGTCGGCGCCGGAGACGCGCAGGGAGGCGACGGGTCGGCCGCGGAGGGTGGCGACGGCGTTGAGGGCTTCGCCGGCGGCGACGCCGGAGAAGCCCCAGCGGGTGCCGGTGCCGAGGTTGCCGGGTCCTTGGGCGACGACGACGAGGTCGGCGCCGGTGACGTGGTGGGCGGCGAGGAGGCCGGTGTGGACGGTGACGGCTTCGAGGTCGCCGCCGAAGGCTTGGCCGACGGTGATGCAGGTGTCGATCCAGCCGGTGTCGCGCAGGGTGGCGATGGTGCGGGAGAACGCGGCGGGCAGGGCGCCGCCGTCGGTCATGACGTAGGCGATGCGGGGGGTGGGGCGGCCTGCGAGCGCCGCGGCGTGGCGGGCGCCGGCGACGATGGCGGGCAGGGCGGAGTGGAGGTCGGCGACGACGACGGGGGTGTGGGCGAGGTCGTCGGCGTCGCGCAGGGTGTCGTGGTGGGGGGACTCCTGCTCGTCGACGCCGAGGACGAGGGCTTGCAGGGGGGTGTAGCGTCCTCCCTTCCCTCTCGACGCTACGCGCGCGACGCCGCTCCGGCGCCCCGGACGGCCGGACCGGCGACC
>NZ_JAACJC010000007.1:0-259044 GCF_011033075.1 Cellulosimicrobium sp. SL-1
AACCCGGAAGCTAAGCCCTTCAGCGCCGATGGTACTGCCCTGGAGACGGGGTGGGAGAGTAGGACGCCGCCGGACAACCCTTCACCGAAGGCCCACCCCACACGGGGTGGGCCTTCGGCATTTCCGCGCCCAGCACGCCGACTCGCTGGTGCCGCAGCACGCCGTGCAGAGCGCGTGCGAGAGTCGCCGACCGGACGCCACCGCGCGTCCGCCGTCGGGTGCGAAGCCAGGCTGCCGCATCGTGAGCAGGTCGCCGGTGACACGGCACGAGCCTCGTCGTCCCGTCGTGGGAGGATGGCCTGCGCAAACTTCAGAACGAGAGGGAACCCCGGTGAACGACACCCCCCGTGAGCCCGAGCCGGATCGTCCGTCCTCGGGCGACGACCGCGGCGGTCGCCGCGACCGTGACGGCCGGCAGGATCCTCCCCGTGAGGGACGTGGCCGGCAGGGCGGCGCGCCGTCGGGCGACCGCCGTGGCGGGCCCGCCCGGGGAGCGGGCCGAGGCGCCGGGGACCAGCGGGGCCGCGGCGAGGGCGGATACCGTGGTCGGCGCGACGACGACCGGGGCCGCCCGGGCGGTGACCGGCCCGCGCGGGACGGCGCGAGCCGCGGTACCGGCGGACGCCCGGACCGCGACCGTCGCGACGGGTCTCGCGGCAGCGGTGACGCCCGGAGCGGCGACCGCTCCGAGCGTCGAGGTGCCTGGGGCGAGCGTGGCGACGCGTCGCGCGGTCCGCGGCGGGAGTACGGCGCAGGCCGTGACGACCGGTCTCGTCCTCGCGACGGTGACAGCGGGTCGCGTCCGTGGCGTGACGGTGCGGACCGTCCGGCACGGGGCGGCGACGCGGGTCGGGGTCGCTTCGACCGCGACTCCGCGGGCGGGCGCCGGGGACCGGGCGGACCGCGCGACGATCGCCGCGGTGGTGACCGTCCCGGTGGCGAGCGCCGGGGTCACGCCCCGCGCGCCGGGGCGGGTCGCGACCGCGAGGGTTTCGACCGCCGTCCCGAGCCCCGACACCCTGCCGGTCCGGACCTGCCCGAGGACGTGCAGATCTCCCAGCTCGACCGCGCCGCGCGCGGCAGGCTCCGGACACTGAGCAAGGACACCGCCGAGGTCGTCGGGCGCCACCTCGTCATGGCCGGCCGCCTCATCGATACCGACCCCGAGCTCGCGTACGAGCACGCCCAGGCCGCGGTGCGTCGTGCGGGTCGCGTCGACGTGGCGCGCGAGGCCGCGGGCCTGACCGCCTACCGGACCGGTCGGTACGCCGAGGCGCTGCGCGAGCTGCGCACGGTGCGCCGTCTCAACGGGTCGTCGGAGCACCTGCCGATCATGGCCGACTGCGAGCGCGGTCTGGGGCGGCCCGAGCGCGCGCTCGCCCTCGCGTCGTCGGACGAGGCCGCGACCCTGGACGACGTCGGCCGGACCGAGCTGGCGATCGTCGTGAGCGGCGCGCGCGTCGACCTCGGCGAGCTCGACGCCGCTCTCGCGGCGCTCGACAACGTGCCGCCGGTCGGCCGCGGCGGCGAGCTCGGCGCCCGCGTGCTCCAGGCGCGCGCGTCCGTCCTGGAGCTCGCCGGCCGCACGGAGGAGGCCGCCGAGATCCTCGCCGGCATCGACGCGCGCCTGCTGGCGGCCGCGCTCGGCGAGGAGGACGAGGACGTCGTCGTCTACGACCTGAGCGAGGAGCTCGAGGAGGCGGACGAGGACGCGGACGGCTCGGAAGAGCCCGACGCCACGACCGACGAGCCCGGCGGTGCTCCCGAGGCGGACGAGCCCGGGCCGGCGTCGTCCGGCTCGGACGAGCGCGAGACGGACGAGCGCGAGACGGACGAGCGCGAGACGGACCAGCGCGAGACGGACGGGGGCGACCGGTGAGCGCGGGCCTGCTCGCGAGCGACGTCGCCCTCGCGGACCGCTACGACCTCGCGCTCGTCGACCTCGACGGGGTCGCGTACCGCGGGCACGAGCCGATCGAGCACGCGTCCGAGGGCCTCACGGCCGCGCGGGGGCGCGGGATGCGGCTCGTCTTCGTGACGAACAACGCGTCCCGCGAGCCCGAGTCGGTCGCGGAGCAGCTCACCGGTCTCGACATCCCGACGACGCCGGACGAGGTGATGACCGCGGCGCAGGCCGCCGCGGCCCTCCTGCGGACCCGGCTCGAGCCGGGTGCGCGCGTCCTCGTCGTCGGTGGCGCGGGTCTGCTGACGGCGGTCCGCGAGGCGGGCTTCGTCGTCGTGGCGAGCGCGGACGACGAGCCGGACGCCGTCGCGCAGGGTTTCGCGCCCGAGCTCGGCTGGACCCAGCTCGCCGAGGCCGCCTACGCCGTCCAGCGCGGTGCCTGGCACGTGGCGAGCAACCTCGACCTGTCCCTCCCGACGGCCCGCGGGTTCGCGCCGGGCAACGGGGCGCTCGTCGGGGCGGTGCGGGCCGCCACGGGCGTGACGCCCGACAGCGCGGGCAAGCCGTCGCCCACGATGTACGGCCTCGCGATCGACCGGGCAGGCGCGCGGGCGCCGCTGGTCGTCGGCGACCGCCTGGACACCGACCTCGCCGGAGCGCGTGCCGGGGGCTACCCCGGTCTGCACGTGCTCACGGGCGTGAGCACCGCGCGGGACGCGATCCTCGCGGAGCCCGGGCTGCGGCCCCACTACGTGGGCGCAGACCTGCGCAGCCTCCTGGAGCCGCACCCCGCGCCCGAGCGCGGCGCCGAGGGCTGGTGGACGTGCGGTGACACCGCGGCGCGCGTCGACGACGGCGTACTCCGGCTGGACGTGCGTGGCGCGGCGACGATCGACACGGTGCGGGCCGCGGCGTCGGCCGCCTGGGCGGCGGTCGACGAGGGCCTGCCCGTCGACCCGGCGAGCGTCCCCGACCTCCCGGTGGGGACGCACTGACGGCACGTGGGGCGGACCACGGCGGCGACGCGCGGCGCGCGGCGCGCTTCCGGCACCGCGCGCGGTCGTCCGTGGGACGCTACCGGTAGCGTGGTCCGCGGTCCCGGGGCGACGCCCCGGGCGACGAGCGACCAGACAGGAGGCAGGACATGACGGACGGTCCGCAGCGACCCGTGCCCGGTCCGCCTCCGGGCCGCGCCACCGACCCGGGCGCCGGCGACGCGGAGGGGGCCCTCGAGCCCGTGCTCGCTCGCCTCGCCGATCTGGACGGCCTCGCGACCACCGACCACGTGGGGGTGCTGGAGGCCGTGCATGACGCGCTGGTCGCCGAGCTGGCCCGCGCGGAGGACTGAGCGTGGGGGAGCGGGACGACGCCCGGCTGGACGGCGAGCTCGTCCGGCGCGGGCTCGCACGGTCGCGTCGGCACGCGGCGGAGCTCGTCGCGGCGGGCCGCGTGACGCGTGCCGGGACGGTGCTCACCAAGCCGTCGACCGGTGTCCGCCCGGAGGACGTCGTCGAGGTGGCCCCCGACCCGCACGACCCGGGCTACGCGTCCCGGGCCGCGTTCAAGCTCGCGGGCGTCCTCGACGCGCTCGACGCGGTCGCGGGCGAGAGCTCGGCGGAGTCGGGGGCGCTGCCCCGCGGCCCGGTGGTCGACGGCGCGCGGTGCCTCGACCTCGGTGCGTCGACCGGGGGTTTCACCGACGTGCTGCTGCGGCGCGGCGCGCGCGAGGTCGTCGCGGTCGACGTGGGCCACGACCAGCTCGTGCCCGCGCTGCGCGCCGACCCGCGCGTCGTCGTGCACGAAGGGCTCAACGTGCGCGACCTGTCGCCCGCGCACGTGGGGGTCGTGCCCGACGTCGTGGTCGGCGACCTCTCGTTCATCTCGCTGGCGATGGTCCTGCCCGCGGTGGCGGGCGTCGTCGGGCCCGGGACGGACCTCCTGCTGCTCGTGAAGCCCCAGTTCGAGGTCGGCCGCGAGCGGCTCGGCAGCGGCGGGGTCGTGCGCGACCCGGCGCTGCACGTCGAGGTCGTCGCCGCGGTCGCGCGGCACGCCGCGCTGGTCGGCCTGCGGCCGCTCGCCGTCGTGCCGAGCCCGCTCCCCGGTCCGAGCGGCAACCGCGAGTACTTCTGGTGGCTGCGCGCGGGCGACCCGGGCCGGGCCGACGGCGCGGCGTTCGAGGACGAGGCGCTCGAGGCCGCCGCGGCGCAGGCCGTCGCGTGGCAGCCGGGGCCCGACGGCGGCCCGCCCCCGGTCGTCGCGGTCGCCCGCGCCGTGCCCTCTTCCGTCGACCTGTCCGCGGAACCGCCCGCCGAGACGTCCGCCCGACCTTCCGCCGGGGCCGTCCCGCCATCGGCACCGCACGCCGCACCGGGTGCGACCGAGACCACCGACCGACCCCTGACCGGAGGAGCAGCGTGACGCGACGCGTCCTGATCGTCACCCACGGCGGCCGCCCCGAGGCGGTCGTCGCGCTGCACGAGGCGGTGAGCGAGCTCGAGCGCGCCGGGTTCGAGGTGACGCTGCACGACGACGACCTCGCGGAGTCGTTCGGCGACCACATGGCGCGCACGCGGGCGCGCGAGGGCGTCGCGGAGTCCGAGGTCGTCATCGTGCTCGGCGGTGACGGCACGATCCTGCGGGCCGCGGAGCTCACCCACGGCACGGGCGTGCCGCTGCTGGGCGTGAACCTGGGCCACGTCGGGTTCCTGGCGGAGAGCGAGCGCGAGGACCTGCGCGCCGCGGTGGGCCGTCTCGCGGCGTTCGACTACACGGTCGAGGAGCGCACGATCGTCGAGGTGCGCGCCTACCTGCCGGGAGAGCCGGAGCCGCTCGTCGGCTGGGCGCTCAACGAGGCGACGGTGGAGAAGGCGCAGCGCGAGCGCATGATCGAGGTCGTGCTCGGCGTCGACGGCCGCCCGCTCTCGTCGTTCGGGTGCGACGGCGTCATCACGGCGACCGCGACGGGGTCGACGGCGCACGCGTTCTCGGCCGGCGGGCCCGTGATGTGGCCCGAGGTCGACGCGGTGCTCGTCGTGCCGCTCGCGGCGCACGCGCTGTTCGCGCGCCCGCTCGTCGTCGGTCCCCGCTCGACGATCACGGTCGACGTCCTGCCCGACTCGGCGTCGTCGGGCGTCCTCACGTGCGACGGCCGCCGCCGCATCGACCTGCCGAACGGCTCGCGCGTCGAGGTGCGGCGCTCGGACACGCCGCTGCGTCTCGCGCGCCTGAGCACGGCGCCGTTCACGGACCGGCTGGTGTCGAAGTTCTCGCTGCCGGTGGTCGGGTGGCGCGAGCGCGCGGCGAGCGTCGCCGCGACGGCGGGCACCGCCGCGGAGCGCGCCGCCGCCGCTCCGGACGGCGCGGGCGAGACGGCCAGGCTCCCGGGCGACGGGGGCACCACGGACGAGGAGGAGTGAGCGTGCTCGAGGAGATCGCGATCGAGAACCTCGGGGTCATCCGGTCGGCGCGCGTCCCGGTCGGCGCCGGGCTGACGGTGATCACGGGCGAGACGGGTGCCGGCAAGACGATGGTCCTCACCGGCCTCGGCCTGCTCATGGGCGGCAAGGCGGACCCGGCGACGGTGCGACCGGGCGCGGCGAGCGCCGTCGTGGAGGGCCGGGTGCGCGTCGCGGACCGCCCGGCGGTCGCGCAGCGCGTCGACGACGCGGGCGGGCAGGTCGACGACGACGGCTCGGTCGTCATCCTGCGCACGGTCGCCGCGGAGGGCCGCTCGCGAGCGCACCTCGGCGGGCGCAGCGTCCCGCAGGGCGTCCTCGCCGAGATCGCCGACGACCTCGTCACGGTGCACGGCCAGTCGGACCAGCTCCGGCTGCGCACCGCGAGCCGACAGCGCACGGCGCTCGACGCGTTCGCCGGGCCGCAGCACGCCGAGCTCCTCGGGCAGTACCGCGAGGCGTGGGCCGAGCGGTCGGCGCTGCAGGCGCAGATCGACGACATCGAGACGCGCGCGGGCGAGCGCGCCCGCGAGGCGGAGCTGCTGCGCCTCGGGCTCGCCGAGGTCGAGCGGGTCGCGCCCCAGCCGGGCGAGGACGTCGAGCTCACCGCGCTCGTCGCGCGGCTCGGGAACGTCGAGGAGCTCCGGGTCGCCGCGCAGCTCGCCCACGACGCCGTCGCGGGCGACGAGGCCGCCGAGCCGCAGGAGAACGCCGTCGTGTCGGTCGACCGCGCGCGCCGCGCGCTCGAGTCGGTGGCCGGGACGGATCCCGCGCTCGCCCGCCTCGCAGAGCGGCTCGCCGAGGTGGGGTACGTGCTGGCCGACGTGGCCACGGAGATCTCGGGCTACGTCGAGGACCTGGCGGCGGACCCGGCGGGACTCGAGTCCGCGCACGCGCGCCTCGCCGAGCTGGGGACGCTCACGCGCAGCTACGGGGAGACGGTCGACGACGTCCTCGCCTGGGCGAGCGACGCGGGGCTGCGGCTCCTGGACCTGGACGACGGCGGCGAGCGGCTCCAGGCCGCGACGGCGCGCCGCGACGAGCTGGACGCGGAGCTGGACCGGCTCGGCACGGCGATCACGGCCTCGCGCGAGCGGGCCGCCGCCGAGCTCGCCGCGGCCGTGACCGACGAGCTGCGCGGGCTCGCGATGGGCGGGGCGAGCCTCGTCGTGGACGTCGAGCGGGCCGAGGAGCCCGGCCCGTGGGGCGTCGACGCGGTGACGTTCTCGCTCGTCGCGCACGCGGGCGCTCCCGCCCGCCCGCTGGGCAAGGGGGCGTCGGGCGGCGAGCTGTCGCGCGTCATGCTCGCGATCGAGGTCGCGCTCGCGACGGCCGCGGTGGACGGCACCGGCCAGGTGCTGCCCACGTTCGTGTTCGACGAGGTCGACGCGGGGGTCGGGGGCAAGGCGGCCGTCGAGGTAGGTCGGCGGCTCGCGTCGCTCGCGCGGCGCACCCAGGTCGTCGTCGTCACCCACCTCGCGCAGGTCGCCGCGTTCGCGGACGTGCAGCTCGTCGTCACGAAGGCGTCGGGCGAGGGCGACCCGTCGACCGCGGTCACGGTCACCGGTGTGCGCGAGGTCACCGGGGAGGAGCGCGTCCGCGAGCTCGCGCGGATGCTCTCGGGCCAGGAGGACTCCGACGCGGCCCGCCGCCACGCGGTGGAGCTTCTGGAGTCGTCGGTCGTGGGACGATAGGGCACGATGAGACTCACTCTGCGCAAAGCCTCCCTGCCGGAGGCCGGGTCCGGCACGCTCGGCCCGGCCAAGGTCGACGCGCGCACGAAGGCGCTCACGAAGCGGCTCAACCCGGGCGACGTCGCGGTGATCGATCACGTCGACATCGACCGGGTCGCTGCCGACGCGCTCGTCGCCGCGAAGCCGTCCGCCGTGCTCAACGCGGCCAAGTCGGTCTCCGGCCGCTACCCGAACCTCGGCCCCGACGTCCTCGTCGAGGCCGGCATCGTGCTCGTCGACGACCTCGGCCCCGCGATCATGGCGATCCCCGAGGGACGCGTGGTACGGCTCGACGGCGGCAAGGTCTACCTGGGCGACGACCTCGTCGCCGAGGGCGTGCTGCAGAGCGAGGAGACGGTCGCGCGCAGCCTCGAGGAGGCGCGCGCCAACCTCTCGGTCGAGATCGAGTCGTTCGCCGAGAACACGATGAACTACCTGCGCCGCGAGCGGGACCTCCTGCTCGACGGCGTCGGCGTCCCGGACATCCGCACGTCCATCGAGGGGCGTCAGGTCCTCATCGTCGTGCGCGGCTACCACTACCGCGAGGACCTCGCGACGCTGCGCCCCTACATCACCGAGTACCGCCCGGTGCTCATCGGCGTGGACGGCGGCGCGGACGCGATCCTCGACGCGGGGTGGAAGCCCGACATGATCGTCGGCGACATGGACTCGGTCTCCGACCGCGCGCTGAGCAGCGGCGCGGAGATCGTCGTGCACGCCTACCGCGACGGCAAGGCGCCCGGTCTCGAGCGCGTGCAGGAGCTCGGCGTCGAGCCCGTCGTCTTCCCGGCGACCGGCACGAGCGAGGACATCGCGATGCTCCTCGCCGACGACAAGGGCGCCGAGGTGATCGTGGCCGTCGGCACGCACGCGACGCTCGTCGAGTTCCTCGACAAGGGCCGTGCGGGCATGGCGAGCACGTTCCTCACCCGGCTCCGGGTCGGCGGCAAGCTCGTCGACGCCAAGGGCGTGTCGCGCCTGTACCGGCACCGGATCTCCAACCTCCAGCTCTGGCTCCTGTCGATCGCCGGGCTCCTCGCCGTCGTCGCGGCGCTGTGGTCGACGGCGGCGGGCCAGACGTTCTTCGGGATCGTGGGCGCCCGGTTCGACGACCTCTGGTCGTGGATCGGGACGCTCTTCTCGGGCGGCGGCTGATCCCGCCGGGCCGTCGTGGTCGACGGCCCGCGCACGTGCCTGCGGCCCGTGCCCTCCGGCGGCCAGCGCCGACCCTGACCCTTGCCAGCACGCAGCAGCTCGAACCGAAGGACACCACCGCACAGTGATCGACTTCAGGTACCACATCGTCTCGTTGATCTCGGTCTTCCTGGCGCTCGCCGTGGGGATCATCCTCGGCGCGGGCCCGCTCCAGGGCGCGATCGGCGACCAGCTCACCGGGCAGGTGGAGCAGCTGCGCACCGAGCGCAACGAGCTGCGCGACCAGCTCGACCAGGCGAACGTGACGCTCGGCGACGACGCACGGTACATCGAGGCCGCAGGTCCGCAGCTCGTCGCGGGCTCCCTCCAGGACCGTCGCGTGGCGGTCGTCGACCTGGACGGGGCGGACGACGAGCGCGACGACGCGATCGCCGCGCAGCTCGAGACGGCCGGTGCGTCCGTCGTCGGGCACGTGCGCCTCACGGACTCGTGGACGAGCCAGGACGAGGAGAGCGCGCGGCAGACGGTGGCCGAGGGCCTCGGCGACAAGCTGGGGGACGTCCCGCAGGACGCGACCCCCGAGCAGCGCCTCTCGCGCGCGCTCGCGCTGTCGCTCACCGGGGCGGCGCCGTCGAGCACGGAGGAGCGCAGTCCCGAGGCGCTCGAGCTCGAGGCGCTGCTCGAGCGCTTCGCGCTCGTCGACGTGGTCTCCGAGCAGACGCTGCCGGCGGACGTGGTCCTGCTGCTCGGGGGCTCCGCGCCCTCGTCGGCCACCCCCGCCGCGGAGGGCGAGGAGCCGCCCGCACCCGACACCTATGCGGTCGACATCGAGGTCCAGGTGGCCGTCGCCGCGCAGGAGGTCGCCGGAGCCGCGCTGGTCGCCGGCCCGACGGCGGTCTCGGGCGACGTCGTCTCGACGATCCGCGCGAACGAGGACCTTGCCTCGACCGTCTCGACCGTCAGCGGCATCGAGGCCGAGCCGGGCCGGATCAACGTCCCGCTCGCGCTCGCGGCGCGGCTCGCGGACCAGGTGGGGCAGTTCGGGTTCGAGGAGAATGCGACGGCCGTCCTCCCGCCCGCGGTGGAGCTCCCGGCGGTGACGCGCACGACGGCGTCCCCCGCCGGCGCGCAGGACGCCGCGGCGGGCGACACCACGGGCGAACCGGCCGGTGACGGGGCCGACGTCGAGCAGGCCGGCGACGGCGCGGGGGAGGGCTGACGTGGGGCGCGCGCTGCGCACGCTCGCGGCCGCCGGCGTCGCCGCGACGGTGACGGCCGCGGTACGCCGCACGACCGGGTCGCGCGCGCCCGGGGGCGCGGAGCGCTGGACCCGGACCAACCACCGGGGCGAGCCGATCAGCCTGCTCGAGGGCCCGGCCGTGGCCGCCGGTCTCGTCGCCGGCACGCTCGCGGCGGGAGGCGACGCCCGCACGCGCGCGGCGGTCGCCCTCGCGACGGCGAGCGCGGGCACGTTCGGCCTCGTCGACGACCTCGCGGAGGACACGACGAGCCGCACCAAGGGGCTGCGCGGCCACCTCGGCGCGCTCGCGCAGGGTCGGGTCACGACGGGTGCGCTGAAGATCCTCGGGATCAGCGGCGTCTCGCTCGTCGCGGCGGCGATCGGCACGCGACGCACGGGCGGTGCCTTCGGGCACCTCGTGGACGTGGGCGTGAACGGCGCGCTCATGGCCGGCACCGCGAACCTGCTCAACCTCCTCGACCTGCGGCCGGGGCGCGCCCTCAAGGTCGCCGGCGCGGCGTCGCTCCCGTACCTCGGCACCGCCGCCGCGCCGACGACGGGCGCCGTCCTGGGTGCCGCCGTCGCCGCGGCCCCGGGGGACCTCGGCGAGCGCGACATGCTCGGCGACTGCGGCGCGAACGCGCTCGGTGCCGCGCTGGGCTCCCAGGTCGCGCTCACGGCGCCCCGCCCGGTGCGCTGGCTCGCGCTCGCGGGCGTCGTGGGGCTCACCCTCGCGAGCGAGAAGGTGAGCTTCTCGAAGGTCATCGAGGGCAACGACGCGCTGCGGCGCGTGGACGCGTGGGGCCGGCGCCCGGCGTGAGCGCGCGGGCGGGGCGGCTGCGCGCCGCCACGGGCACCCTGGCGGGCGCCGCCGCGATGATCACGCTCGTGACGATCGCGAGCCGCCTCGTCGGGTTCGCACGGTCGCTCGTGCAGTCCGCCGCCGTCGGCACCGAGGGCGTCGGGTCGGCGTTCACGGCGGCGAACCTCCTGCCGAACGTGCTGTTCGAGGTCGCCGCGGGCGGCGCGCTCGCCGGCTCGGTGGTCCCGCTCCTCGCCGGGCCCATCGCCCGGCGCGCGGGCGGCGAGGTCTCGCGCATCGCCTCGGCCCTGCTCGGGTGGACGCTCGTCGTGCTCGTCCCGCTCGGGGCGCTGCTCGCGCTCCTCGCGCAGCCGATCGCCGGTCTCCTCATGCGCGAGCACCCGGAGCTCGTCGACGTCACGGCGACCTTCGTGCGCGTGTTCGCCCTCCAGGTCCCGCTGTACGGGCTCGCGGTCGTGCTCGGCAGCATCCTCCAGGCGCACAAGCGGTTCTTCTGGCAGGCGTTCTCGCCGCTCCTGTCGAGCCTCGCGGTCATCGTCGTCTTCCTCGTGTTCGCGGGTCTGGCGGGGGGCCACCAGAAGGACGTCGCCGCGTTGTCGGGCCAGGCCATCGCGTGGCTCGGCTGGGGCACGACGGCGGGCGTCGCCGTCCTCGCGCTGCCCCTCGTGCTCCCCGTGCACCGGCTGGGTGTCCGCCTGCGCCCCACGCTGCGCTTCCCGGGCGGCGAGGCGGTCCGGGCGCGCAGCCTCGCGTTCGCGGGAGTCGGGGCGCTCGTCGCGCAGCAGCTCTCGGTGCTCGCGATCATGGGCGCCGCCTACGAGTTCGGACCGGAGCAGACCTTCCCGACCTACTGGTACGCCCAGCAGGTCTACCTGCTCCCGTACGCGGTGCTGGCGTTCCCGCTCGCGACGAGCACGTTCCCGCGCCTCGCGGAGCACGTCGCGCACGCCCGGCACGACGCCTACCGGCGCCTGCTCGCTGCCACGACGCGCACGCTGCTCGTCGTCGCGGGGCTCGGCGTCGCGGCCCTGATCGCCGCGTCGGCGGCCGTCGAGGCGGTCTTCGCCCGCATCGCGACGGGCTCGGTCGACGGGCTCGGGGGAGCGGTCGCCGCGATGGCGGTGGGCATCGTCGGGTTCTCGCTGATCCTGCACCTGTCCCGCGCGCTGTACACGATCGACCGCCAGCGGGTCGCCGTCGTCGTGACCGCCGCGGGCTGGCTCGTCGTCGCGGCGGCCGCCTACGTGCTCCCCGCCCTCACGGGCGCCCGCGACCAGGCCGGGGTGCTCCTGCAGCTCGGCCTCGCGACCGCGGTCGGGATGTCGGTCGCGGGCGCGGGGCTGCTCCTCGCGACGCGGCGCCACGCCGGCCCGGACGCGACGCGCGGCGTCCCGCGCACCCTCGTCGTCCTCGCGGTCGGCGTGACGCTGGGCGCGCTCGCGGGCTCGGCGCTGTCGAGCGTCCTGCTGCCCGACGACGCGGGCTGGCTGCCCGCCGTCGGCGTCGGCGCCCTCGCGGCCCTCGTCGCGGGGGTGGTGGTGCTCGGCGTCTCGCTCGTCGGCGACCGCGCGGCCCTCCTGGGCGTTCTGCGCCGTGGTGCGCCGGGCGCAGGCGACCCGGCCGCTCCCGGGGCGGGCGACGCCGTCGGGCCCACGACGGACACGCCGGCGGGGGCCGAGCCCGCGGCGGGCGAACCCACGACGAACGGCCCCGGCGACACGTCGCCGAGGTGACGCGCAAGTGACGCGCGCCGGGTCGCGCATCGAGGCGAGGGAGACCTCGCCGTGCCGCCCGGTGTGAGCGGACCGACCCTCGGGTCCGCGTGCCGTCGTCGGGCACGCTGTTAGGATGGAGTTCCGTGGCAGATCACCTGAACCGGCCCTCCTCCCGCCTCAACGCCTCGGGCGCTCGAACCGAGCACCGCACCGCGCACGTCTTCGTCACCGGCGGCGTCGCCTCCTCGCTCGGCAAGGGCCTCACGGCGTCCAGCCTCGGTCGTCTGCTCCGCTCGCGCGGCCTGCGCGTCACCATGCAGAAGCTCGACCCGTACCTCAACGTCGATCCCGGGACGATGAACCCGTTCCAGCACGGCGAGGTGTTCGTCACCGAGGACGGCGCCGAGACGGACCTCGACATCGGCCACTACGAGCGCTTCCTCGACGTCGACCTCGAGGCGTCCGCGAACGTAACGACCGGTCAGGTCTACTCCCAGGTCATCGCGCGCGAGCGGCGCGGCGAGTACCTGGGCGACACGGTCCAGGTCATCCCGCACATCACCGACGAGATCAAGACGCGTATGCGCGCCCAGGCCGGTGAGGACGTCGACGTCATCATCACCGAGATCGGCGGCACCGTCGGCGACATCGAGTCGCAACCCTTCCTCGAGGCGGCCCGCCAGGTGCGCCACGAGCTCGGCCGGGACGACGTCTTCTTCCTCCACGTGTCGCTCGTGCCGTACATCGGTCCGTCGGGCGAGCTCAAGACGAAGCCCACGCAGCACTCGGTCGCGGCGCTGCGGTCCATCGGCATCCAGCCCGACGCGATCGTGCTGCGCGCGGACCGCGTGGTGCCCGAGCCGGTGAAGCGCAAGATCGCCCTCATGTGCGACGTCGACAACGAGGCGGTCGTCAACGCGATCGACGCGCCGAGCATCTACGACATCCCGCGCGTGCTGCACGCGGAGGGCCTCGACGCCTACGTCGTGCGCCGCCTCGGCCTGCCGTTCCACGACGTCGACTGGGACGGCTGGAGCCAGCTCCTCGAGCGCGTGCACCAGCCCGCCCACCGCGTCGAGGTCGCGCTCGTCGGCAAGTACATCGACCTCCCGGACGCCTACCTCTCCGTCACGGAGGCGCTGCGCGCCGGCGGGTTCGCGAACGACGCCAAGGTCACGATCCGCTGGGTCGCGTCCGACGAGTGCCAGACGCCCGAGGGCGCGGACGACGCGCTGCACGGCGTGGACGCCGTCCTCGTGCCCGGCGGGTTCGGCGTGCGGGGCATCGAGGGCAAGCTCGGTGCGCTGCGCTGGGCGCGCGAGCACAAGGTGCCGACCCTCGGCATCTGCCTCGGCCTGCAGTCGATGGTCATCGAGTACGCGCGCAACGTGCTCGGCATCGACGACGCGTCCTCGACCGAGTTCGACCCGGGCACGTCCCACCCCGTCATCGCGACCATGGAGGAGCAGCTCGCGATCGTCGGCGGCGACGGCGACCTCGGCGGCACGATGCGCCTCGGCTCCTACGAGGCCGCGCTCACCCCGGGCTCGGTCGTCGCGAAGACCTACGGCGCGGAGCGCGTCACGGAGCGCCACCGCCACCGCTACGAGGTGAACAACACCTACCGCAAGCAGCTCGAGGAGGCGGGGCTCGTCATCAGCGGGACGTCGCCCGACTCGTCGCTCGTCGAGTTCGTCGAGCTCCCCGCGGACGTCCACCCGTACTACGTGAGCACGCAGGCGCACCCGGAGTTCAAGTCGCGCCCCACGCGTTCGCACCCGCTGTTCAGCGGCCTCGTCCGCGCCGCGCTCGAGAACCAGGCGGACTGAGTGGCCGGCGAGCACCCGGTCGTGGACGCGCTCGCGCCCCGACCGGTCGTCGAGACGACGGTCGTGCACGAGGGTCGCGTGTTCGACCTGCGGTCCGACGTCGTCGACCTCGGCGACGGCGGCCGCGTCACGCGCGAGTACCTCGACCACCCCGGTGCGGTCGCGATCGTCGCCCTCGACGCGGACGAGCGCGTCCTGCTGCTGCGCCAGTACCGCCACCCGGTGCGGCGCGAGCTGTGGGAGGTGCCCGCGGGGCTGCTCGACGTCGTGGGCGAGGACGGGCGCGTCGCGGCGGCCCGCGAGCTCGCCGAGGAGGCGGACCTGCGGGCGGCCCGGTGGGACGTGCTCGTGGACTACTTCACGACGCCCGGCGGGTCCAACGAGGCGCTGCGGGTGTTCCTGGCGCGCGACCTGTCGCCCGTGCCGGACGACGAGCGGTTCGCGCGCGAGGCCGAGGAGCTCGACATCGAGCTGCGCTGGGTCCCGCTCGACGAGGCGGTGTCCGCCGTCCTCGGGGGCGCGCTGCACAACCCGTCGGCGGTCGTCGGGATCCTCGCCGCCGCGACGTCGCGCGCGGGCGGCTGGGCCTCCCTGCGCCCCGCCGACGCGCCGTGGCCCGAGCGCCGCGGGGGCTGACGCGCCCTCGCGGGCGGGACGGCATCGGCCCCGAGGACTAGTGTTCTCCGTCGTGCGCGACCACGAGGACCTCCCGGCACCGCCCGAGACGATCGTGCGCGTCCTCGGGCCGGTCCGCGTGCCCGGGCCCGACGGCCGGGCGGTCGCCCCGCGCGGGCCGCGTGCGGCGGCGCTCGTGGTCGCGCTCGCGCTCGCGGGCGGTCGGACGCTCGGCGTGGCCTCGCTCGTCGAGGACCTGTGGGGCCCGGACGCGCCCCAGGACCCGCGCGCCGCGCTGCAGAGCCTCGTGTCGCGCCTGCGGCGGGACGCGGCGCCGGGGACCGTGCTGTCGCGCTCCGGGGGCTACGCGCTCGGCGCGCCGAGCGACCTCGAGCTCGCACGCGGGGCGCTCGCCCGCGCGCGCGGCGCGCTCGCCCGGGCCCGGGAGAGCGGTCGGGACACCGACGGCGCCGCCGCGGTCGTCGCCGACCTGCGCGGCGCGCTCGCCTCGTGGAGCGACGAGGAGCCCGGCACGGGCGTTCCCGGTCCCGTCGCCCAGGCGCTGCGCACCGAGGCCGCGCGGCTCCGGGCCGGACTGACGGCCGCCCTGCGACCGGCCGCCGCGGTCGCCGGGGACCACGCGACCGTGACGGCGCTGGCGTCCGCGGCGCTCGACGAGGACGCGACCGACGAGGACGCCGCGCGCGACCTCATGACGAGCCTCGCGGCGTCGGGCCGGGAGGGCGAGGCCCTCGCCGCCTACGCGCGCCTGCGGCACGCGCTCGTCCGCGAGCTCGGCACCGACCCGGCCCCGGACCTCCAGCAGCTCGCCGCAGACCTGCTCGGCAGGTCATCGTCTGCGTCCGACGCCTCGCCTGACGCCGTGCCCGGTCCTCCGGCCGCGCGCGGCGGTCCGGGGGACGGCGGGGGACCCCGCCCCGGCGGCGAGCCCCCGGTCGAGGCGGTCGGTCGCACCACGTCCGTGCGTGGCCTGCGGGCGGCGCCGGACGCGCTCGTCGGCCGGGACGAGGACGTCGACGCCGTCCGGGACGCGCTCGCGCGGGCCCGGCTCGTGACCGTCCTCGGCCCCGGCGGTCTCGGCAAGACGCGCCTCGTGCAGGAGGTCGCGCGGCGCACGGCGGCGACCGGCTCGGTCGACCTGGTGGTCGTCGTCGAGCTCGCGGGCGTGCGCTCGGACGACGACGTCGTCGTGGCGCTGGCCGACGGCCTGGGCATCTCGCCGCCGGCCCGCACCGGGCGGCTCGCCGACCGCCTGGCCGCGCCCGAGCTGCGCGAGCAGGTGCTCGACCGGGTACGCGGACGCGCGGCGCTGCTCGTGCTGGACAACTGCGAGCACGTCCTCGACGGCGCCGCGCGCTGGGCCGCCGACCTGCTCGGCGCGGCGCCCGGGCTCGTGGTGCTCACGACGAGCAGGTCGCCGCTCCGGCTCGCCGCCGAGCTCGTCTACCCGCTCGAGCCGCTCGGTGCGGCCGCGGGCGACGGTCCCGCCGTGCGCCTCTTCGTCGAGCGCGCGCACGCGGTCCGGCCGGGCGCGAGCCTGCCGCCCGCCGTCGTCGCGCGGCTGTGCGACCGCCTCGACGGGCTGCCGCTCGCCATCGAGCTCGCCGCGGCGCGCGTGCGGACCCTGAGCGTCGAGGAGGTGGAACGTCACCTCGACGAGCGCTTCGCGCTCCTGCGCTCCGGGGACCGGACCGCCCCGGACCGGCACCGCACGCTCGAGGCGGTGATCGAGTGGAGCTGGAACCTGCTGGGCCCGGCCGAGCAGGACCTGCTGTGCCGCGTCGCCGTCTTCCCGGACGGCTTCTCCGCCGAGGCGGCGCAGGCCGTGTCCGACGCCGGGAGCCGGGCGCCGTCGCGGGCGCCGGCCTGGGAGGTCCTCGACGCGCTCGACGGGCTCGTCGCGCAGTCGCTGCTGCGCGTCACCGAGGACGACGGCGTCGTGCGCTACCGGATGCTCGAGACGGTGCGCGAGTTCGGCGCCCTCCGGCTCGAGGCGACCGGGACGACGGGCCCGGCGCGCGAGGCCGTGCAGCGCTGGGCGGCCCGCCTCGCGACGCGGTGCGCCGACGCGCTCGTGGGCGGGGACCAGGCCGCCGCGGCGACGGACCTGCGCCGCGAGCAGGAGAACCTCGTCTTCGCGCTCCGCGAGGCGGTGCGGGACGAGCGCCCCGACGTCGTCGTGCGCGTGTTCACCGCGCTCACCGGGTCCTGGCTCCTGCTCGGCGTCGAGGACCAGGCCACCGGCCTCGTGGAGGTGGTCCTCGACTCGGTCGTCGGGTGGGACGTGCCGCCCGGCGACGTCCAGCCCGCCGCGCTCGCGCTCGCCGCCGTCGCGGGGGCGAGCGCGTTCGCCCGGCCCGAGCTGACGGCCCGAGCCCTCGGCCGCCTGCGCCGGCTGCTGCGACGCCCCGAGGCCGGGCCGCGCACCCGTGCCCTCGCCCGCCTGCTCACCGTCCGTAGCCAGGACGAGATGGAGGCGACGCTCGCCGGGCTCCGCGCGTCCGACGACGCGTTCGTGGCGATGCTCGCCGAGTTCACGACGGCGCAGACCGCGGAGAACGAGGGTCGGCTCGCCGAGGCCCGGCGCTGGGGCGAGCGCGCGCACGACCGCGCGGTGGCCCGCGGCGACGTCGCGGCCCGCGCCACCACGGCGATGTTCCTCGCGTCGTGCGCGAGCGAGGCGGGGGACGCCGTGGACGTCGGGCGCTGGGCGCGCGCCGCGCGCGGCCACCTGCGGGCCCTCGGCGCGACGGCGACGCTGCAGCAGCTCGACTGGGTCGAGATGTCGGCCGCGGTGACGCTCGGGGAGACGGAGCGTGCCGAGCGGAAGCTCGCGGCGCTCGCGGGCGCGGTCGAGCACGGTCCCGTGGGCCCGGACGTCCCGGCGGACGTGCGGTCCGTCGTCGCGATGGCGCGCGCGGAGGTCGCGGCGCTGCACGGTGACGACGCCGCCGCCCTCGAGCTCTACGGGCAGGCCGCGGCGTCGTTCGACGGAGACGCGCGCTGGTCGCCCTGGTACGTGCTCCTCGTGTCGTCGTGGCTGGTACGTCTCGCCGGGACCGGCGCGGGTGCCGGTCCGGGCGCGTCCGCGGCCCGGGCGCGGGCCGCGGACGTCGCCGCGGAGCTCCGCGAGGTCGTGCTCGCGATGCACCGGGCCCGGCCGCACTTCGTCGACTACCCCGTCGCCGGGACGGCGTTCCTCGCGCTCGGTGTCGCCGCGGTGCTCGACGCCGGCCGGCACCCGGGGCCGGGCATGGAGGAGGGCGCCCTCCTCGTCGCGCTCGCCGAGCGGATGGGCTCGCGCCAGGACCAGCCCGCGCTGCGGCACGAGAGCGCGTGGGCCCAGGTCGCCGCAGCGGCAGGCGCGGACGCCGCGGAGCGCGCCCGGACGAGGGCTCGCGAGCTGTCTCGGGCCGACCTCGCCCGGCAGGGCTTCGCGCTGCTCGCCGCCGCGGACGGGGCCGACGACCCGACCGCCGCGGGCGGCCCGGACGACGACGGGGCCGGCGCCCGTGGGGGCGCCGGCCCCCTCTGAGGACGGCTCGGCCGTGCGGCGTCAGGCCTTGCGCATGTAGGCCCGCACGGTGAGCGGTGCGAACACCGCCACGATGACGGCGGCCCCGACGAGCGAGACCACGGCGTCCGCCCCCAGGCTGCCGGTGTTCGCCAGCTCGCGGACCGCAGTGACGAGGTGCGACACGGGGTTCACGGCGACGAATCCCTGGAGCCAGCCGGGCATCGTGTCGGGCTGCACGAACGCGTTCGACAGGAACGTCAGGGGGAACAGGACGATCATCGAGATGCCCTGCACGCTCGACGCGGTCCGCGCGACGACGCCGAAGAACGCGAAGATCCAGCTCACCGCCCACGAGCAGACGATGACGAGCAGGCCCGCGAGCACGACCGCCCCGAGCCCGCCGCCGGGCCGGTAGCCCATGACGTAGCCCATCGTGAACGTGAGCGTCGTCGCGATGAGGTACCGGACGGTGTCGGCGAGCAGCGCGCCGGACAGCGGCGCGATCCTGGCGATGGGCAGCGACCGGAACCGGTCGAACACGCCCTTGTCCATGTCCTCGCGGAGCTGGGTGCCCGTGACGACCGACGTCGTGATGACGGTCTGCACGAGGATGCCCGGGATGATGGTCGGGAGGTAGCTCCCGACGTCGCCCGCGATCGCCCCGCCGAAGATGTACGTGAACATCAGCGTGAAGAGGATCGGCTGGAGCGTCACGTCGAACAGCTGCTCCGGCGTGCGCTTGATCTTCAGCAGGCCGCGGTAGGCCATGGTCAGGGTGTGCTCGGCGGTCGCGCGGAGCGACGGCCGGTCGGCGAGGACGCGGTCGGCGCCGGCCTCGATCCGGCCTCGTGCCGTGGGGACGGCCGGTGCGGTGGTCGTGGTGGTGGTGCTCATCGCAGCGCCGCCTCTCGTGTCGTGGCCGCGCGGTCGCCGCGCGGGCCGGGGCCAGAGTCCGTCGGGCCGGGATCCGTCGGGCCGGGGTCGTCGTCGGCCGGGCTGCCCGCCGCGGTGCCGTGCCCGGTGAGCGTGAGGAAGACCTCGTCGAGGCTGGGCTTGTCCATGCTCAGCGAGCCGACCTCGATCCGGGCCTCGCGCAGGCGCACGAGGAGGTCGGTCACCGAGCCCGGTCCGGGCACGGGGACGGTGAGCCGTCGGGCCTCGGGGGAGACGGTCGCGGTGAGGCCGAGGGTGCGCTCGACGATCTCCAGCGCGGGCCCCACGTCGTCGCCGTGGGCGAGCGAGAGCTGCAGCGACTGGTCGCCGACGGCGTCCTTGAGGTCGTCCGCGGTGCCCTCCGCCACGACGCGCCCGCGGTCGATCACCGCGATGCGGTCCGCGAGCTGGTCCGCCTCGTCGAGGTACTGCGTCGTCAGCAGGACCGTCGAGCCGCTCGCGACGAGGTCGCGGATCGTGCCCCACATCTGGGCGCGCGTGCGCGGGTCGAGGCCCGTCGTCGGCTCGTCGAGGAAGATGAGGGGCGGCTGGGCGATGAGGCTCGCGGCGAGGTCCAGCCGGCGGCGCATGCCGCCCGAGAAGTTCTTCAGCGGTCGCGACGCCGCCTCGGAGAGGCCGAACGCGTCGAGCAGCTCCGCGGCCTTGCGCCGTGCCTGCCCGCGGGAGAGCCCCAGCAGCCGCCCGAAGATCACGAGGTTCTCCGTCGCGCTGAGCGTCTCGTCGACGGACGCGTACTGACCCGTCACGCCGATGAGCTGGCGCACCCGGTGGGGGTGCGCGACGACGTCGTGCCCGAACACGCGGGCCTGACCGGCGTCGGGACGCAGGAGCGTGGCGAGCATGCTGATGGTCGTCGTCTTGCCGGCGCCGTTGGGCCCGAGGACCCCGTAGACGGTGCCCGTGCGCACGGTGAGGTCCACGCCGTCGACGGCGCGGTGCGCGCCGAAGACCTTCACGAGGCCCTCGGCCTCGATCGCGGGGATGGTCATGTGTCCTCCTGGTCGGTGGGTTCACGACCAGGCTGGACGGGTGGCCTCGCACCGCGCTGTCACGGGAGCGCGGCCCGCTGTCACGCCGCTGTCACGCCGACGCGCAGCCGTCGTCCTCGGCGGCGCGTGCTAGCGTCGACGACGGTCGTGAACCGAGCCGAGGAGGTGAGCCCCGTGAACCCTGTGTCCGTACCGGGCGCTCCCTCGCTGCCCACGATCGCGCGACGGCCGTAGCCGTCCCCGGGAGCGCTCGCCGCACCATCGCGAGAGGCGACTCCCATGAGCACCACCACACCTTCTTCTGCACCCGGCTCCTCAGCAGGCGCCGCGGCCCCCGGCCCGGCGGCAGCGTCGGTCCCGGCCCCGGCCCCGGCCCCGGTCCCGGTCCCGGCCCCGGCCCCGTCGACGGGCGAGCGCGCCCTCGTGCTCGGGGGCGGCGGGTCCACCGGCAACGCGTGGCTGATCGGCGTCGTCGCCGGTCTCGCCGACGCCGGGGTCGACGTCACGACGGCCGACCTCACGGTCGGGACGTCGGCCGGCGCCACCGCCGCGGCGCAGCTCGCCGGCGCGACGCCCGCCGAGCTCTACGCCGCCGTCGTCGCCGGAGCCCCGCCGCGGCGCGCACCGGCTCCCGGGCGCGACGACCGCCGGGAGCGGACGCGCCGGGCGGCGGACCAGATGGCGCGCACGGCCGCGCTCATCGCCGCGTCGCGCGACGCGGTGGACATGCGGCGCCGGCTCGGCGCCGCGGCGCTCGACCTCCCGGCGGCCTCGGACGCGTCCGCGCAGGAGCACTGGCGGGCGACGGTCGCGGCGCGCCTGCCGAGCACGGCGTGGCCGCGCCGCGCGCTGCTCCTCACCGCGGTCGACGCGCGGACCGGCGCACCGGTCGTCCTCGGCGCGCACAGCGGGGTCGACCTGGTGGACGCGGTCGCGGCGAGCTGTGCGGGCGGGTTCGCGTACGGCGTCGGGCCGGACCGGTTCATCGACGGCGGGTACCGCCGCAACGAGAACGCCGACGTCGCGGCGGGGTACCGCCGCGTGCTCGTGCTGTCGCCGCTGGGCGGCAGGACGCGGACGCCGCGGGAGTGGGGCATGCAGCTCGACGTGCAGGTCGCGGAGCTGCGCGCGCAGGGCAGCGCGGTCGAGACGCTCGTCCCCGACGCGTCCGCCGAGGGGCTCGTGGGACCGCGGGCGATGGACCTGACGCTGCGCCCGTCCGCCGCCCGCGCGGGCCACGCCCAGGGCGTGGAGGCCGCCGACCACGTCGCGCGCCTCTGGCGCTGAGCGCGGGCCCGGTCCGGCGCGTCGTCCGTCGACGCGCCGGACCCCGGTGTCAGGCGCGCGTGCGGGTCGTGAGGACGACGCGCGTGGACCCGGCGACGAGCAGCGCCGAGCCGAGCATGTGCAGGCCCACGAGCAGCGCGGGCAGGCCCGTGAAGTACTGGACGTAGCCGATCGCGCCCTGGGCGAGCGTGATGGCGAGCAGGATCCACCCGGCGCGACGCACCTCCTGCGGCCCGCGGCGGACGCTCACGAGGTACGCGACGAGGACGGCGACGAAGACCCACACGGCCCACGCGTGGACCTTGCTCATGAGCGCCGGGTCGACGGCGAACCGGTACCCGACCTCCTCGTCACCGCTGTGCGGGCCCGCGCCCGTGACGATCACGCCGAGGACCACGACGACCGCGGTGAGCCCGTACAGCGCCCACGCGAGCGCGCGCGAGCGCGGCGCGACCGTCGGGACGGGCGGGCCGTCGCCCTCCCCGGAGCGGTGCAGCAGCAGCAGCGAGACGGACACGAGCGCCGCCGAGACCACGAAGTGGAGCGACACCCAGCCCGGGTGCAGGTGCAGCAGCACGATGACGCCGCCGATGACGGCCTGCGCGGCGACGCCGAGGAGCGGCACGGCGCCCAGGAGCCGGTAGGACAGGACGCGCGAGCGGTCGGTCCACACGAGCACGAGGGCCGCGATCGCGATCACGCTCAGCACCCCGGTGAGCGTGCGGTTCCCGTACTCGACGAACTGGTGGTACGTCGTCTCCGGGTGGAAGCGCGCCGCGAACTGCCCGGGCTCGCACTGCGGCCACGTGGAGCAGCCGAGGCCCGAGCCGGTGAGCCGGACCGCGCCCCCGGTGACGATGATGCCGATCTGTGCCACGAGGTTGGCGACGAGCACCGGCCGGGTCCAGCGGCGCAGCGGCGCGAGCCGGTCCGGTCGGGCGACGCCGTCGCCGGCGGGGCGGTCGGTCGTGCCGGGGTCGAGCGCGGGGGGCGGGGTGCTCACGGTCCCACGGTATCGGGACGCGCGCGCAGCCCCGGAATCCTGCGGGTGTGAGATGTGCCCTGGGAGAGTCAGGTCCAGCGGAAGAGCTTGCCCGCGCCCCAGCCGAGCGCGGCAGTCCAGCCCAGCAGCACGACGACCGAGAACGGCGGGACGGAGCCGTCGAGCAGGGCGCCGCGCATCGCCTCGCCGAGCGCGCCCGACGGCAGCAATAGGGCGACGTGCGCGAGCGGTCCGGGCAGCTGGTCCGCCGGGACGAGCACGCCGCCGCCGACCGTGAGGAGCACGAGCACGAGGTTCGCGACCGCGAGCACGCCCTCGGCGCGCAGCGTGCCGGCGAGCAGCATCGCGAGCGACGTGAACGCCGCCGTGCCGAGCAGGACGGCGAGGAGCGCGGCCGGGATCCCCGCGACGTCGGGCTGCCAGCCGAGCGCGAGCGCGACGGCGGTGATGACGACGACCTGCACGACCTCGACCGCGAGCACGCCCAGCACCTTGCCCGCGAGCAGGCCGCCCCGGCCGAGGGGGGTCGTCGACATGAGGCGCAGCACGCCGTTGCGGCGGTCGAACGCGGTCGCGATGGCCTGCGAGGTGAACGCCGTCGACATCACGGCGAGCGCGAGCACGCCCGGCGTCACGAAGTCGACGCGCGACGCACCGCCGGTGTCGAGGTCGACGAAGGACGTGAGCACGAGGCCGAGCAGGAGCATGACGGGCAGGATGATCGTCACGAGCAGCTGCTCGCCGTTGCGCAGGATCATCCGGGTCTCGAACGCCGTCTGGGCGGCGACGCGGCGCCACGCGGGCGCGGCGAGCTCGGTCCCGGCCGGTCCCCGGGCCGCGGCGGTGGCCGACGGCGTCTCGTTCGCGGTCATCGCAGGTGCCGTCCCGTGAGGTCGAGGAACACGTCCTCGAGCGTGCGGCGGCCCACCGTGACGCGCGACGCGAGGACGCCGCGCGCGGCGAGCCACGTCGTCAGCGCGACGAGCGTCGCCGGGTCGGCGGGGCCGGTGAGGGTGTACGAGCCGGGCTGCGGCTCGGCGACGGTCCACGACCCGGGGCCGGGGGCGCCGTCGGGCGCGGCGAGCGCGTCGCGCAGGCCGCTGAGGTCCAGGCCGGCCGTCGCCTCGACGCGGACCGTGCGGTCCGTCTCGCCGTCGGCACCGGACTCGAGCAGGTCGCGCGTCGCGCCCGCCGCGATCACCTTCCCGTGGTCGACGACGTACACCTGGTCCGCGAGGTCCTCCGCCTCGTCCATGAGGTGCGTCGTGAGGACGATCCCCACGCCCTCGGCGCGCAGCTCGCGCACGAGCTCCCACACCGCGTGGCGGCTCTGCGGGTCCATGCCCGCGCTCGGCTCGTCGAGGAAGACGACCTCGGGCCGCCCGACGATCGCCGCGGCGAGCGCGAGGCGCTGCCGCTGGCCGCCGGACAGGCGCCGGACGGTGGTGCGGGCGAAGCTCTCCAGCCCGAGGCGCTCGGTGAGCTCGCCGACGTCGCGCGGGCGGGCGTACATCGACGCGACGTGCCGCAGCATCTCCAGCGCGCGCACGCCCGTCGGCAGCCCACCGTCCTGGAGCATGACGCCCACGCGGGGGCGCAGCTCGCGCGCGTCGGTCAGCGGGTGCAGCCCGAGCACCTCGACGCGACCGGCGTCGGGGGAGCGCAGGCCCTCGCAGCACTCGACGGTCGTCGTCTTGCCGGCGCCGTTGGGGCCGAGCACCGCGGTGATCGCGCCGCGCTCGGCGGTGAGGGACACGCCGTCGACGACGGCACGACCGTCGTAGCGCTTGACGAGGTCGTGCACGAGCACGGCGGGGGCGGGCACCCGGCCGATTCTAGGGGGAGCGCGCGCGCCCGCCGACCCGCGCCCGCCCTGGTCGCGCGGGGTGTCGCGTACGCCACATCCGCCGCGTCAGGGCCCTGTCTGAGGGTCGCCTTGCTTGCGCCGGAACAATTAGGGAACAACCATGTTGTCTATATCGAGGGCGCCGCGCGCAGGCGTGCCCCCGACCGACCACGGAGGTGAGCATGGGAGCAGGAGCGGTCCGACCGGACGCGCTGCGTACCGTCGCCCCCTCCGGCGCGCCCGTTGCCGACGTCGACCGGCGCACGCGCGAGCGCGTGCTCGAGCTCGTCGCGAGCGCGGGCCCCGTCAGCGCGGCCGACCTCGCCGCGACGCTAGGCCTCACGCCCGCCGCGGTGCGCCGCCACCTCGCCCTCCTCGAGGAGGACGACCTCGTCGCCGTGCACGACGCCGGGCACCCCACCGGGATGCGTGGCCGCCCCGCGCGCCGGTACGTGACGACGTCGGCCGGCCAGGGCGAGCTCAGCGGCACGTACGCCGATCTCGCCGCCCAGGCGCTGCGCTACCTGCGCGACGTCGCGGGACCGGGCGCCGTCGAGCGCTTCGCCCAGGACCGGCTGTCCGAGCTCGCCGACCGCTACGCGGACCGGCTCGACGCGCCGGACGTCGAGGGCCGCGCGGCCCAGCTCGCCGCCGCGCTCGCCGACGACGGCTACGCCGCGAGCGTACGCCCCGTGCCGGGCACCTCCGCCGTCCAGCTGTGCCAGGGGCACTGCCCGGTGCAGCACGTCGCCGAGGAGTTCCCCCAGCTGTGCGAGGCGGAGGCCCAGGTCTTCGCCAAGCTCCTCGGCTCGCACGTGCAGCGCCTCGCGACCCTCGCGACGGGCGCGCACGCGTGCACCACGAACGTGCCGGTCGGGATCTCCGTCCCGGCCCCCGCACCGCGGGTGGCGCGAGCCACCCTGGCCCACGACGTCCGGGCGCGGGGGCGCCCGTCGTCGGGCGAGACCTGACCCCGAGGGGCGCCCCGCCCCGCCCGCACGACCTCCCCCGAAGAACCTGTACCGACTGCCCCCGCCCGCAACGACGGACAGTGGAAGGACGACCATGAGCGCTCCCACCCAGGACGCCGCCGGCACGGCCCTGCCGACCGGTGAGAAGCAGACCGACGACGAGATCATCGCCTCGATCGGCGCCTACGAGTACGGCTGGCACGACTCCGACGAGGCGGGCCAGATCGCGCAGCGCGGCCTCAACGAGGACGTCGTGCGCAACATCTCCCGGCTCAAGAACGAGCCCGAGTGGATGCTGAACCAGCGCCTCAAGGCGCTGCGCCTGTTCGGCAAGAAGCCCATGCCGAGCTGGGGCTCCGACCTCACCGGCATCGACTTCGACAACATCAAGTACTTCGTGCGCTCCACGGAGAAGCAGGCCGCCACGTGGGACGACCTGCCCGAGGACATCAAGGAGACGTACGACAAGCTCGGCATCCCCGAGGCGGAGAAGCAGCGCCTCGTCGCGGGCGTCGCCGCGCAGTACGAGTCCGAGGTGGTCTACCACCAGATCAACGAGGAGCTCGAGCGCCAGGGCGTCATCTTCCTCGACACGGACACCGCGCTGCGCGAGCACCCGGAGATCTTCCAGGAGTACTTCGGCACCGTCATCCCGTCGGGCGACAACAAGTTCGCCGCGCTCAACTCGGCCGTGTGGTCGGGCGGGTCGTTCGTCTACGTGCCGCCGGGCGTGCACGTCGAGATCCCGCTGCAGGCCTACTTCCGCATCAACACGGAGAACATGGGCCAGTTCGAGCGGACGCTGATCATCGCGGACGAGGGCTCGTACGTGCACTACGTCGAGGGCTGCACCGCGCCGATCTACTCGTCGGACTCGCTGCACTCCGCGGTCGTCGAGATCGTCGTGAAGAAGAACGCCCGCGTGCGCTACACGACGATCCAGAACTGGTCGAACAACGTCTACAACCTCGTGACCAAGCGGGCGACCGCGGCCGAGGGCGCGACGATGGAGTGGGTCGACGGCAACATCGGCTCCAAGGTCACCATGAAGTACCCGGCGATCTACCTGCTCGGCGAGCACGCGCGCGGCGAGACGCTGTCGATCGCGTTCGCGGGCGAGGGCCAGCACCAGGACGCCGGGGCCAAGATGGTCCACGCGGCGCCCCACACGTCGTCGTCGATCGTCTCGAAGTCGGTCGCGCGCGGCGGTGGCCGCACGTCCTACCGCGGTCTGGTCCAGGTGCTCGAGGGCGCCTCGCACTCGGCCTCGACGGTGCTGTGCGACGCGCTGCTCGTCGACCAGATCTCCCGGTCCGACACCTACCCGTACGTCGACGTCCGCGAGGACGACGTGTCCATGGGGCACGAGGCGACGGTCTCGCGGGTGAGCGAGGACCAGCTGTTCTACCTCATGTCCCGAGGCATGGAGGAGACCGAGGCGATGGCCATGATCGTGCGCGGGTTCGTCGAGCCCATCGCGCGCGAGCTGCCTATGGAGTACGCGCTCGAGCTCAACCGCCTCATCGAGCTGCAGATGGAAGGGTCCGTCGGCTGATATGACCACCACCACCGTTCCCGAAGAGGCCGGTCTGACCACCGACCACTCGCGCGCGCAGGCCGACGGGGCGCACTCCCACGGCGTCGTCGTGCCCCAGGGCTCGCGCGCCGAGCGGCTCACGTCGTTCGACCTCGCCGACATCCCCGTGCCCTCCGGGCGCGAGGAGGAGTGGCGCTTCTCGCCCGTGGCGCGCCTCGCGCCCCTGTTCGACGACAAGATCGTCGGGCAGAGCGGCGGCGGCGACGTGCGCGTCACGGTCGTCGAGGCGCCCGAGGTCGAGGTCACGATCGTCGGCCGCGACGACGAGCGCCTCGGCACCGCCGGCAAGCCCGGCGACCGTACGGCCGTGACGGCGTGGAACGCCTTCGAGCAGGCCACGGTCGTCACGGTGCCGAAGGAGGCCGTCGCCTCCGACGTCACCTCGGTCCGCATCGAGGGCCACGGCTCCACGCCGACGGCGAGCCACGTCCTCGTGCGCGCCGAGCGGCACTCCGAGGCCGTCGTCGTGCTCGACCACGTGGGCGCCGCGACGCTCAACGAGACGGTCGAGATCGTCGTCGAGGACGGCGCGCACCTCACCGTCGTGTCCGTCCAGGACTGGGCCGACGGCGCCGTGCACGCGTCGTCGCACCGCGCGCGGATCGGGCGCGACGCGCGCCTCAAGCACGTGGTCGTCACGCTCGGCGGCGACGTCGTGCGCGTCACCCCGGACGCGGAGTTCACCGCCGAGGGCGGCGAGGTCGAGATGGTGGGCCTCTACTTCGCCGACGCGGACCAGCACCAGGAGCACCGCCTGTTCGTCGACCACGCCGTCCCGCGCTGCAAGTCCCGCGTGACGTACAAGGGCGCGCTGCAGGGCGAGGGCGCGCACGCCGTGTGGGTCGGGGACGTGCTCATCCGGGCCGAGGCCGAGGGCACGGACACCTACGAGCTCAACCGCAACCTCGTCCTCACGGACGGCGCGCGCGCGGACTCCGTGCCGAACCTCGAGATCGAGACGGGCGAGATCGAGGGCGCGGGGCACGCGTCCGCGACCGGCCGCTTCGACGACGAGCAGCTCTTCTACCTGCAGGCTCGCGGCATCCCGGAGGTCGAGGCGCGCCGCCTCGTCGTCCGCGGCTTCTTCGCCGAGCTCATCCAGGAGATCGGCGTCGCGTCGGTCGAGGAGCGCCTGCTCGAGGCGATCGAGCGCGAGCTGAGCAAGTCCATGTCGATCATCGACGGGAGCGCCGAGCCCGCCGAGGCGACGGCGTGACCGCACAGCCCGCCTGCACGACGTCCGACCTCGGCCCGGAGGAGGCGCTCCGCGTCGAGCTCCCGGCCGAGGACGGGCGCGTCGTCGAGGTCGCGGTCGTGCGCGACGGCGACGGCGGGTGGCACGCGATCTCCGACATCTGCTCGCACGGGGCCGTGTCCCTGTCCGACGGGGAGGTCGAGGGCTGCTTCGTCGAGTGCTGGCTGCACGGCTCGCAGTTCGACCTGCGGACCGGCATGCCGACCGCGCTGCCCGCGATGCGGCCCGTGCCGGTCTACCCGGTGACGGTCGACGGCGAGCAGGTGCTCGTCGACGTCGACCGCGTCGTCGCCCCCACCTGACCCGACCTCCTCTGACCCGGCGCGCCGCGCGCCCCCCAGCTCAAGAACCTCTTGGAGAACCACTGATGTCCACTCTCGAGATCCGCGACCTGCACGTCAGCGTCGAGACCAAGGAAGGGCCGAAGCCGATCCTGCGCGGCGTCGACCTGACGATCGCCAGCGGCGAGGTCCACGCCATCATGGGCCCGAACGGCTCGGGCAAGTCCACGCTCGCCTACTCGATCGCCGGCCACCCCAAGTACCAGGTCACCGGCGGCACCGTGACGCTCGACGGCGAGGACGTCCTCGCCATGAGCGTCGACGAGCGCGCCCGCGCGGGCCTGTTCCTCGCCATGCAGTACCCGGTCGAGGTCCCCGGCGTCTCCGTGTCCAACTTCCTGCGCACCGCGAAGACCGCGATCGACGGCGAGGCCCCCGCGCTGCGCCACTGGGTCAAGGACGTCAAGGGCGCCATGGAGCGACTGCGCATGGACGACTCGTTCGCCGAGCGCTCGGTCAACGAGGGCTTCTCCGGCGGTGAGAAGAAGCGCCACGAGATCCTCCAGATGGAGCTCCTCCAGCCGAAGTTCGCCGTCCTCGACGAGACCGACTCGGGTCTCGACGTCGACGCGCTGCGCATCGTCTCCGAGGGCGTGAACCGCGTCCACGGCGAGACCGACGCGGGCATCCTCCTCATCACGCACTACACGCGCATCCTGCGCTACATCAAGCCGGACTTCGTCCACGTCTTCGTCGACGGCAAGGTCGCGGAGGAGGGCGGCCCGGAGCTCGCCGAGCGCCTGGAGGAGGAGGGCTACGACCGTTACCTCTCCGGCGCGGTCGAGTCCGCCTCGGCCGCCTCGGCCTGAGCGCTCGCACCACCTCCGAGGAGACGACCATGACGACCACCGCGCACCCCGCAGGGCAGCACGCCGGTCCGGCGCGCCTGACCGACGTCGAGCTCGCCGCCGTGCGGGCGGACTTCCCGCTGCTCGAGCGCACCGTGCGCGGTGGTCGTCCGCTCGTCTACCTCGACTCCGCGGCGACGTCGCAGAAGCCGCAGGTCGTCCTCGACACCGAGGTCGACTTCTACGAGGAGCGCAACGCGGCCGTGCACCGCGGCGCGCACCAGCTCGCCGAGGAGGCGACCGAGGCGTTCGAGGACGCCCGGGACGACGTCGCGGCGTTCGTCGGTGCGCGCCCGGGCGAGATCGTCTGGACGTCCGGCGCGACGGCCGCGATCAACCTCGTCGCGTACGGGATCTCGAACGCGACGCTCGGCCGCGGGGGAGAGGCGGCCCGCCGCTTCGCGCTCGCGCCGGGCGACGAGATCGTCGTCACCGAGGCGGAGCACCACGCGAACATCGTCCCGTGGCAGGAGCTCGCGGCCCGCACCGGGGCCGTCCTGCGCTGGTTCGAGGTGGACGACGACGGCCGCGTGCGTGTCGAGGACGCGGCGACCGTCATCACCGAGCGCACCCGCGTCGTGGCCTTCACGCACGTGTCGAACGTGACCGGCGCGGTGACGCCGGTCGAGCCGATCGTGGCCCGGGCACGCGAGGTCGGGGCGCTCACGGTGCTCGACGCGTGCCAGTCCGTGCCGCACCTGCCGGTCGACCTGCCCGCGCTCGGCGTCGACTTCGCCGCGTTCTCGGCGCACAAGATGCTCGGGCCCACGGGCGTGGGCGTGCTGTACGGGCGGCGCGAGCTGCTCGAGGCGCTGCCGCCCGTGACGACCGGCGGGTCGATGATCGAGGTCGTCACGATGACCGAGTCGTCGTACATGGCGCCGCCGCAGCGGTTCGAGGCGGGCACGCAGCCCGTCGCGCAGGTCGTCGGGTTCGGCGCCGCCGCGAAGTACCTGCACGAGCTCGGCATGGACGGCGTCGCCGCGCACGAGCACGAGCTCGCCGCGGAGCTGCTGCGCATCGCGGAGATCCCCGGCGTGCGCATCATCGGCCCGCGCCAGCCGGAGGGCCGGCTCGCCGTCGTGTCGTTCGTCGTGGACGGCGTGCACGCGCACGACGTCGGCCAGGTGCTCGACGACGCGGGCATCGCCGTGCGCGTGGGTCACCACTGCGCCCAGCCCCTGCACCGCCGCTTCGGGATCGCCGCGACCGCGCGCGCGTCCGCGTCGGTGTACACCACGCGCGAGGACGTCGACGCGTTCCGGGAAGCACTGGCCGGGGTGCGCGCGTTCTTCTCGGTGGACTGAGAGAGGACCCGATGAGCTCGATCGAGCAGATGTACCAGCAGGTCATCCTGGACCACGCGAAGACCCCGCACGGCCGGGGCCTGGTCGAGGTGGCGGAGGGCGCGGCGAGCGGCCAGTCGCACCAGGTGAACCCCACGTGCGGCGACGAGGTGACGCTGCGCGTCGAGCTCGCCGACGGCACCATCGACCGCGTGAGCTGGGAGGGGCAGGGCTGCAGCATCTCGCAGGCGTCCCTGTCCGTCCTCACCGACCTCGTGACGGGCCGGCCGGCCGCCGAGGCCGAGCACCTCGGCGACGTGTTCCGCGAGCTCATGGGCTCACGCGGCAAGGGCCTCGACGAGGCCGCGGAGGACGAGCTCGGTGACGCCACGGTGTTCACGGGCGTCTCGCGCTACCCTGCACGGATCAAGTGCGCCCTGCTCGGCTGGGCCGCGCTGCGCGACTCGCTCGTCACCTCGGGCGCCCTGAGCACGCGGGGCGACGTATCGACCGCAATGGCTTCCGACGCGGCGCTCGCCGCGCGGGGAACGACGGAGGAGAACCGATGACCACCGAGACCGGCGCGCCCGTCGAGGGCGCCACGCCGACCCCGCCGAACGTCGCGGACGTCGAGGAGGCGATGCGTGACGTCATCGACCCCGAGCTCGGCATCAACGTCGTCGACCTCGGCCTCGTCTACGGCATCCAGATCGACCAGAACAACCACGCCGTCATCGACATGACGCTCACGTCCGCGGCCTGCCCGCTGACGGACGTCATCGAGGACCAGTCCGCGCAGGCCCTCGAGGGCCTCGTCGACGGCTTCCGCGTCAACTGGGTCTGGATGCCGCCGTGGGGCCCGGAGAAGATCACCGACGACGGCAAGGAGCAGCTCCGCGCGCTCGGTTTCAACGTCTGACGCCACTGCTCCGACCGACGCCGCGTCCCCGTCCGGGGGCGCGGCGTCGTGCTGTTCCCGGCAGGTCGTGCGGTGCCGCCCGCACCTGTTCGCGGTTCGCCCCTTCCGGTACGTTGACGCGGATCGTCCTGAGTGTTGGGATATGTGCGCCCACACGACTTTTCGGAGGACGACGTGACACAGCAGGACCAGACCGCCGCGGGCGGCTCAGCGCGGCAGGTGCGCTACCGCGGCAGGCATCTCCCGATGGTGGCGGTGGTCATCGCGGCGACGATCGCCACCGCCCTGGCGTACAGCGGCATGGTCCTGTTCGGTCTCGAGGTGGCGCACATGTCGCCGCTCGAGGCGTACGGGCTGGCGGGCTTCCTCGAGATCAGCCTCGTCGCCGTGGCGCTCATGGCGCGCAACGCGGCTCTCGAGGGGCGGCCGTACGGCGTGCTCCTCGCGCTCACGTGGGTGCTCTCGGGGACGTCGGGCCTGTTCGCCGCTCTCCACGAGATCGCCGTCCCCACCGCGAGCACGCCCTACATGGTGGTGTTCCGGTTCGTGCCGCCGCTGGTCGCCGCGCTCATGTGGCACCTCGCCCTCGTGGGGGAGCGGCACATGGTCACGGGCCACACCCTCGAGGAGCGCCGTCGTGAGCTGCGCGTCCACGGGTACGTGTCCGCGCTGGAGCAGTGGCGCGACGCGCGCGCCGACAGCGCTGGCTCCCCGGCGGACCTGCGCAAGGTCCGCGCTGCGCACGAGCGCCAGCGCGCCGCCCGGGACGCCGCGCTCAAGCTGCTCACGGTCGAGGACTTCGAGCGCCGCATGCAGGTTTGGGTCGACCGCCTGGAGGCCGCGGAGCGGCACGGCAACCGGCTCGACCTCATCGGGGCGAGCTCCGCGAAGCGCGGCACCGCGCGCGGCAAGGCCGGGGCTGCGGGTCGCGAGGCCTACGCGCCCGCCGAGGCGCCCGCGGTCGTGGCCGCCGTGACTGCCGGGGTGAGCGGCCCGGCGCTGCTCGCCCCGCAGCCGGTGCGCCACGACGCGGTCGACGAGACCGACGCGGTCGAGGCTCCGTCGACGGCCGGGCCGGTCGTCACCGTGACCGACGCCGATCTGTCCGACGAGGTCCCGACGGGCGATGCGCCGTCGTCCGACCTGCCGGTGCGCGAGGTCACCCGCGACCTCCCCGCCGCCGAGGCGCCGGTCGAGGCGTCCGACGCGGAGACCGCGCAGGGCACGCCCGCCGCCGAGCCCGCGTTCGAGGCCCTGCCGGACCTCGAGGCGCGGGTGAAGGAGATCTTCGGTCGCACGCGGCCCCTCCCGTGGGAGCAGCCCGTCCCCGAGGAGGCGGAGACGTCGTCGGCTCCCGAGCCGCCGGCCGTGACGGGCCACACGCGGCGCGTGGAGGTCTTCGACCTCCCGCGACCGCAGGACGTGGAGGCGACGACGGCGGACGACGTCGAGGCGACGCTCGGTGAGGACCCGACCGCCGAGCGCGACCGCCGCATCGTCGAGCTCGCGCGCGAGGGCCTCAACCAGCGCGAGATCGCCCAGCGGGTCTCGGCGTCGCGGTCGACCGTGAGCCGCGTCGTGCGTCGCTACGAGGACCAGCTGGCCGACGAGGCCCGCGAGCTCGCGAACGCCTGAGGCACCGCCGGAAGCTACGGCGGCACGACTCCGTGTCCCGTCCGGGACGCGGAGTCGTGCCACGGCATCGGGCCGGGAGGGTGGCTCTCGTCGGGGGTACCGAGGGCCTCGGTCCCCGAGGGGCACCGTGGTCGGACCGCTTCGCCTGAGGTCGGGGGCGGGCACCGGTCGCGCCCCGGGTCGGCCCCGCCCCGTCGCAGGCCTGCGCGCGCGACCCGTGGGCGCCTGGCGCCGAGCGGCTCGCCGAGTGGGTGCGCGGTCGTGCAGCTCACCGACCGTCCCCTGAGCGTCCGGCTCGACCAGGGCGGCGGCGAGATGCTGCGGCTGAAGCTGCGCAGGTCCACGCCGTCCGTGGACGCTCCGAGCCGGTCGACGTGCGGGACGGGCGCGTCCTTGTCTCCGACGCGCCCGAGGAGTCCGCCGCCGCGCGCCGACCGCCCGGCGGTGCGCGGCTGTCACCCGGGCGTGCAGGCGCCGACGGCACGACACGCACCCGCCGGGTCCCGTCCCCGCCCCCGGCCATCCCCTAGCCTGGCGGCATCCCGCCTCGAGGCGCGGGCCGTCCGTCGAGCGTTCTCAGGGAGCCGCGCGTGCGCGTCCTGCTCGTCATCGACCAGTTCGAGGATCCCACCAACGGGACCACGATCTCGGCCCGACGCTTCGCGAAGGCGCTGCGCGACCGGGGCCACGAGGTGCGCATCGCCTGCTGCCGAGGCGCGAGACGTGAGGGCGACGCCGACGACGAGAAGTCCGTGGACGGCTTCGTGCGCTACCGGCTCGAAGCGCTCGCTGTCCCCGGCTTCGACCGAGTCATCGCGAGCCAGGGCTGGGTCCTCGCCAAGCCCGACGACGAGGTGCTGCGCAAGGCGCTCCGCTGGGCCGACGTCGCGCACGTCCTGTCGCCGTTCTGGCTCGGCGCCCGAGCCAAGCGGCTCGCCGACACCCTCGGCGTCCCGTCCACCGCCGCGTTCCACGTGCAGCCGGAGAACGTCACGTACAGCCTCGGCGTGGGGCGGGTCGGGCCGCTGAACGACCTCGTGTACGCCGTGTTCCGGCCGTTCTACGACCGGTTCGAGCACGTCCACTGCCCGAGCCGGTTCATCGCGGGGGAGCTGCGCGCCCACGGGTACCGGGCGTCCCTGCACGTGGTGTCGAACGGCGTCGACCCGCGCTTCGTTCCGCGCACGCTGCCCAAGAGCGCCGGCCTGGCCGGCAGGTTCGTCATCACGATGACCGGGCGGCTGTCGCGGGAGAAACGGCAGGACGTCCTGCTCGAGGCCGTCCGTCGGTCCCGGTACGCCGAGCGCATCCAGGTCGTGCTCGCCGGCCGCGGCCCGCTCGCCGCGCGGTACGCGCAGCGGGGCGCGACGCTGCCGAACCCGCCGAGGATCGGCTTCCTCGCCCAGGACGACCTCCGGGACGTGCTGGCGATGAGCGACCTGTACGTGCACGCGGCCGACGCAGAGATCGAGGCCGTCGGGTGCCTCGAGGCTGTCGCCACCGGCCTGGTCCCGGTGATCTCCGACTCTCGCGCGTCGGCGACTGGCCAGTTCGCGCTCGACGAGCGCAGCCTGTTCCGCGCCGGGGACGCCGTGGACCTCGCCCGCGCGATCGACTACTGGATCGAGCACGACGACGAGCGAGCCCGCATGGGTCAGGCCTACGCCGTGGTCGGCGCGAAGCACACGCTCGACGTGTGCGTCCCGCGGATCGAGGAGATGCTGCGCCGGGCGGTCGACGAGGGTCAGGCGGCTCCCGGGGATGCCGACCACGACGACACCGAGGGCAGGGCGCGAGGGCGCGCGCATGGCCGCTGACCGCGCGCGCAGGCGCCCGACGCCGCGGCTCTGGAGCCGCGTCGACGCGGTGTTCTTCGACGTCGCCATGCCCGTCGTGCGCGGGTACGGCTACCTCGTCCACGGGCTGCGAGTGACGGGTCGCGAGCACCTCACGGCCGTGGTCGGCGGCGTCGTCACGGTCGCGAACCACGTGCACTACCTGGACGGCCCCTGGGTCGCCGGGCAGTTCCGCGGCCGCCGCGTCGCGGTCGTCTCCCAGCCGGAGAACTTCCACCTGCCCGTGGCCGGCGTCCTGGTCGGTCACCTGCTCGCCGTCCCGCTGCCCCGGGCGCCGGGAGAGCTCGGCGCGTTCGAGGCGCGGCTGCGCCGGACCGTCGAGGCGGGCCAGGGGATCCACTTCTTCCCCGAGGGCGAGCTGGTGATGTACGACACGAGCCTGCGGTCGTTCCAGCGCGGCGCGTTCGTGTACGCGTGCCGGCTGGGCGTGCCGGTCGTGCCGATGGTCTACACGTACGGCCGGCGGCCTCCGTGGCGCCCGCGACCGCCGATCCGGCTGACGATCCTCCCGGCCGAGCGTCCCCGAGGTTCGAGTCCCGCCGACGTCGCCGAGCTCCTGGGCCGCTGCCGGGCCGCGATGGACGCGGTCGTCGCCGGTGCTCCTGGCTACGCGCCCCGGCGGTGAGGGCGTCCGGGCCTACAATCTCTCGTCCCGGCAACGACGCCGACAGCACGACCGAAGGAGTTCCGACGCCCATGCTCGCCGCGTGGGGCGTGCTCGCCCTGCTCACCCTCGTCCACCTCGTCGCACACCTCCTGGGTGCCGAGACGCTCGCCGACACGTCGCAGTGGTTCCTCATGCCGGTCCTGGCCGGGTGCCTCGGGCTCGCCACGCGGCGTCGCGCCGCCGACGACCCGGGCCGGCGCTCGCGGCTCGTCCGTCTCACGCTCGTGGCGCTGGGCTTCTCGTGGCTCGGCGACACCGCACCCGACCTCGCCGACGGCGACACCGCCTTCCTGGTCATGGTCGGGTTCTTCCTCTGCGCCCAGATCGCGTACACGATCGCGTTCTGGCCGTACCGCGCGGGCTCGGTGCTGCGCCGGCCGCTCGCGCTCGCCCCCTACCTGCTGGCCTTCGTGGCGCTCGTCGTCGCGTGCGCGCCCGGCGCCGGGTCGCTGCTCGTCCCGGTCGTCGTGTACGGCGTGTGCCTCGTGACGATGGCCGTGGTCGCGACGGGCGTCGACCGGCTCGCCGCGGTCGGCGGTGCGGTCTTCCTCCTGTCCGACGCGCTCATCGCACTGAACGCCTTCGCCCCGTGGTACGACCTGCCCGGGCACGGCTTCTGGGTCATGCTCACCTACGTCGTCGGCCAGGTGCTGCTCGTGCTCGGTGTGCTCCGTCGAGAGCGTGCGGCGGTGGTCCCCGTCGCGGAGAAGGGAGGGGCCGCATGGGCGTCGACGTGACGCTCGTGAGGGTCGTCCAGCAGGGGACGAGTCCCCGGCGTCGTTCCACGACGTCTGTCGACGTGGTGCCCGACGACGGTGAGGTGCTGGCCCGGCTGCTCCCGACGAGCGGCTTGCCGATGCTCGCGCGGGTCGATCCGTACGGTGACGTCGTGCTCAGCGGCTCCGAGATGGAACAGCTCCTCGACGAGCTGCACATCCTGATGGACCGCTCGTCCCCTCCCGACGCCGTCGTCCTGGGCGCGGTCGTCGCGCTCGCCGAACGGTGTCGTCGGGAGCTCGGGTCAGAGCTGCGGTTCGAGGGCGACTGAGGCCTCAGGCGTCGAGCGAGCGGACGACGCGAGCGGGTGAGCCGACGACGACCGTGCGCGGCGGCACGTCCCGGGTGACGACGGAACCGGCCCCGACGACGGCGTCGTCCCCGATCGTCACGCCCGGGAGGACGGTCACGCTCGCCCCGAGCCAGACGTTGCGCCCGAGGACGACGCGCGCCGGGTGCATGTCGGCGCGGCGGGCCGGGTCGAGGTCGTGGTTGAGGGTCGTGAGGACGGCGTTGTGCCCGAGCAGGCAGCCGTCGCCCACGACGATGCCGCCCTGGTCCTGGAACCGGGCGCCGGAGTTGATGAACACGTCACGCCCCAGGGTGATGTTCCTGCCGAAGTCGGCGGTGAAGGGCGGGAAGAGGTTCACGGACTCGTGCACGGGCTTGCCCGTCAGCTCCGCGAGGAGCTCGCGGACCCGCTCGGGTGAGCGGTACGCGCCGTTGAGCTCACCGGCGATGCGCAGCGCCTCCTGGCTCGTGCGGTGCATGACGGCGTGCAGCGGCGAGCCGCCAGGGATCGTCCGCCCGGCGTCGAGCTCGGCCAGCAGGTCGTCCAGGTCCATGGGTTCCTCTCAGTCGATGAGGGTCGCGGTGGTCGAGGCCGCGGTGGCCGCCCACGACGCGAGCAGGCGCAGCGACTCCTCCGTCGGGGACCCCGGCGTCGCGGTGTACACGGTCATGCCGAGCCCGGGGTCGCCGTGGAGCTCGAGCGTCTGGTAATGCAGCTCGAGGTCCCCCACGACGGGGTGCCGGAACGTCTTCTGCCCGGCGTAGTGCCGCCGCACGTCGTGGGACGCCCACAGCTCGCGGAACCGCTCGCTGCGCGTCGACAGCTCGCCGACGAGGGCCTGGAGCCGCTTGTCGTGCGGGCTGCGGCCCGCCTCGCGGCGCAGGATCGTGACGTTCGTCCAGGCCGCCCGGTCCCAGTCGGGGTAGAAGTCGTGGGACGCGGGGTCGAGGAAGATGTGGCGCGAGAAGTTCGCCGGTCCCGCGGAGCCCGCGATCATGGGCGCGTACATCGCGGACCCGAGCGCGTTGGCGGCGACGAGGTCCATGCGGTTGTTCTGGATGAACGCCGGCGCGGTGGTGATCGCGTCGAGCAGGTACTGCAGCTCCGGGCGCACCGGCGTGTCGCCGTGGCCGCGCGGCGGGCGCGCGCCGACGGGGTTGGCGGTGCGCGCGAGGTCGAGCAGGTGCTCCCGCTCGGCCGCGTCGAGGAGGAGCGCCCGCGCGACGGACTCGAGCACGGCGTCGGAAACGCCCCGCAGGTTCCCACGCTCGAGCCGCGTGTAGTAGTCGACGCTCACCCCGGCGAGACGGGCGACCTCGTCGCGGCGCAGCCCGTCGACGCGTCGACGGCCGCCGTACGTCTCGATGCCCGCCTGCTCGGGTGTCACCCGCGCTCGACGGCTCATGAGGAACTCACGCACCTCGGAACGGTTGTCCATGGCCTCCACGTCCTTCACGGTAGTGCGGGACGACGACGCGCGGCGTGGGCGGGCGGCGCCCCCACACCGCGCACGCCCGGTCCGAGCGTCTCGCCGGTCAGAACGTGACGATGGTCTTGAGGGACTCGCGGCGGTCCATCGCGGCGTAGCCCTCGGCGATGTCGTCGAGCGCGACGGCCTGGTCGAACACGCGGCCGGGGTCGATCGCGCCGCTCAGCACCTGCGGGATCGCGTCTTCGAGGTAGGCGCGGACGGGGGCAGGCCCGCCGGTGAGCGTGATGTTGCGGCCGAACAGCGAGGCGAAGCCGACGGGGGCGTCGTCGTACTGCGGGACGCCCACGCGGCTGATCACGCCACCGGCGCGCACGACGCCGTAGGACTGCTCGTAGGCGGGCAGGTGCCCGACGGCCTCCACGACGACGTGGCTGCCCAGGCCGTCCGTGAGGTCGAGGACCCGCTGCACGCCCTCGGCGCCGCGCTCGGCGACGACGTCGGTCGCGCCCCACTCGCGCCCCAGGTCGGTCCGGGCCTCGTGACGGCCCATGAGGATGATGCGCTCGGCGCCCATCCGGCGTGCGGCGAGCACGGCGGACAGCCCGACCGCGCCGTCGCCGACGACGGTGACGGTCTGGCCCGGGGACACGCGCGCCATGTGCGCGGCGTGGTACCCCGTGAGGTACACGTCCGAGAGCGTGAGCAGCGAGGGCAGGAGCGGGCTCGACTCGTCGACGTCCGGCACGGCGACGAGGCTGCCGTCCGCGAGCGGGATGCGCGCGAGCTCGGCCTGCTGGCCGCCGACGTCGCCGGGGTTGCCGTAGAAGCCCCCGTGGGGGCACGCGGTCTGGAACCCGTCGCGGCACACGTCGCACGTGTTGTCCGACCAGGCGAACGGCGCGATCACGAGGTCGCCGGGGCGGACCGTCGTGACGGCGGACCCGGCCTCCTCGACGACGCCGAGGAGCTCATGGCCGATCGGGACGCCCTCGTCGGTGCGACCCATCGACCGGTACGGGTGCAGGTCCGAGCCGCAGACGCACGCGCGCACCGCGCGCACGATCGCGTCGGTCGGCTCGAGGATCGCCGGGTCGGGACGGGTCTCGACGCGGACGTCGCCCGCGCCGTAGATGACGGTGGCCTTCATGGAGCTCTCCTCGCTGTGGGGTACGCGCACCATTCGACACCTGTCCCGGGGCCGCGTGGGAGTCCCGCTCCAGCAGGGTTCTGGCAGTACCTGGCTAGGCGCCCGTGGCCGTGCCCTCGCCGTCGACGTGCACCATGACGAGAGCGACGTCGTCCTGGGAACCGAGCGGCACGAGCTCGGCGAGGAGCCCGTCGAGCAGCTGGTCCGGCGCGACGTCGCCGAGCGCCTCGACGCGGCCCGGCAGCTCGTCGAGCACGTCCCGCAGGGACCGGTCCCGGCGCTCGACGAGCCCGTCGGTGTAGAGCAGGAGCGTGTCGCCCGGGTCGAGCGACGTCTCGTGCTCGGCGCGCGGGCCGCCGAGCCCGACGCCGAGCATCGGTGACGGGCGTGCCGTGAGCAGGTGGGCGGTCCCGTCCGCGCGACGCACGACGGGCGGCACGTGCCCGGCGCTCGCCCAGCGCACCGTGCGCCGCCGCGTCAGGCCGGGGGTGCCGATGCGCGCGACGGCGACGGTGGACAGCGCCTGGAGCCCGAGACCCTCGGCGGTGCGCTCGGCGGCGTCGAGCGCCTCGGCGGGCCCGGCGTCCGTCGCGAACGCGACCGAGCGCAGCACGCCGCGCAGGTGGGCCATGTGGGCGGCGGCGGCGACGTCGTGCCCCGTCACGTCGCCCACGACGACGGTCGCCTCGCCGTCGGGGTGGACGAACGCGTCGTACCAGTCGCCGCCGACGTGGACCTCCGGCACCGCCGGCCGGTATCGCACGTCGATCGTCAGACCGGGGATGCGCGGTGGAGGCGTGAGCACGGAGTCCTGGAGGGCGAGCGACGCGCGGCGCTCGCGCGTGATGACTTCCGCGTACCGGTCGACGGACGACCCGAGCAGCAGGGCCTGGTCGACGACCGAGAGCGCGGTGGCGTCCGCGGGGCCGGCCGTGCGCTCCACGTCCGGGATCGCGACCCCGCGGGCCCGCACGACCGACGTCACGTCCTCCGCGCGGTGCACGACGGCCGTGACCCGGCCCGCGGCGTCGAGCACCGGGAGGTTCGTCGTGAGCCACCAGCGCTCGGACCACCCGCCGCCGGGACCGCGCAGGTCGTACCGGTGCGGGCCGATCATCTCGATCTGCCCCGTGCGCGCGACCCGCTCGAGCGACAGCACGACCCGGTCGACGGCACCCTGGTCCGGCCCCTGGGCCGGGAAGACGTCGAGGTAGTGGCGCCCGACGACGGCGCTCGCGGACGCGCCGATGGCGCGCAGGAGCGACTCGTTCGCGTCGAGGATCGTCAGGTCCGGTGCGAGGACCGCCTTGGGGGCCGTGAGGACCGAGAAGACGGCGTGATAGTCGACGGGGCCCGCGGTCCCGTCCGGCTCCGGCGGCGTGCGGACGGCACCCCCCTGGTTTCCTGCCACACTCCGAGCCTGCCCCCATCCTGGGGGCTCGCAGGTCGAGCGAAGGTCCCGAAGGTTCCCGACGGACGGCCGGACGGTGCCGACCGGGGCTGGCTAGCCGACGGCCGTGACCGGGGACGTGAGCGGTGTGCCCGACCCGTCGCGGCGCTGGTCGACCGGGGGCAGGTCGACCGACTGCCCGCCCGACCCGGTCGCCCGCGCCGGACCCTGCCCGACCCACGCGAGGATGAGCGCGTCCTCGCCCTTGAGGAACCGGTGCGCGCGGACGCCGCCGGTCCCGCGGCCCTTGCCGGGGTAGAGCTCGTACGGGGTCACCTTGCCGGCGCCGGTCTGGGTCCCGGGGAGCGCGTCGGACGACCCGGCCACGGTGACGACGACGCCGAGGTCGCGCACGTCGGCCGGGACGACGCCGAAGAACGCGACCCGCTGGCCGTCGGCGAGCCGGATGCCGGCCATGCCGCCCGCCGGGCGGCCCTGGGGCCGCACCGCGGACGCGTCGAAGTGCAGCAGGGACGCGTCGCTGGAGACGAAGACGAGCTCGTCGGCGTCCGTCGCGGGCGCCGCGCCCACGACGGTGTCGCCGTCCTTGAGCCCGATGACCTCCCACTCGTCGCGGTTGCCCGGCACGTCGCCCGGCGTGACGCGCTTGACGACGCCCTGCGCGGTGCCGAGCGCGAGCGGGGGAGCGTCGGGGTCGAGCGACGCGATGGTCACCGCCTCCTCGCCCGGCTCGAGCGCGACGACCTCGCTGAGCGGGACACCGCCGGACAGGCTCGGCGCGTTGTCCGTCGGCGGGAGGGCGGGCAGGTCGAGCACGGACACGCGCAGCATGCGGCCCCGGCTCGTGACGAGGCCGACCTCGCCGCGCGCGGTCGTGCGGACGGCGGCGCGCAGCACGTCGTGCGCGGCGCGCGGCCCCGAGCGCGCGGGCTCCGTCTCGTCGCTCGTGCGCGCGAGGAGCCCGGTCGCGGAGAACAACGCCCAGCACGTGGTGTCGGCGACCTCGAGCGGGACCGCCGCGGTCGTCGTCGGTGCCGCGCCCGCGGACTCCAGCAGGATCGTGCGGCGCGGGGTGCCGTACGTCTTCGCGACGTCGGCCATCTCGCCCGACACCACGGCGCGCAGCCGTGCGTCGCTGCCGAGGATCTCCTGGAGCTCCTCGATCTCGCGGCGCAGCGTCTCCTGCTCCTTCTCGAGCTCGATGCGCGAGAACTTGGTGAGGCGGCGCAGCTGGAGCTCGAGGATGTACTCCGCCTGCGGCTCGGACAGGTCGAACACCGTCTGCAGGCGCCCGCGGGCGGTCGCCGTGTCGTCGGACGAGCGGATCACCTGGATCACCTCGTCGATGTCGACGATCGCGATGAGAAGGCCGTCCACGAGGTGCAGGCGCTCGGACCGCTTGCGCAGGCGGTAGGCCGAGCGACGGCGCACCACGTCGATCCGGTGGTTCACCCAGACCGTGAGCATCTCGCGCAGGCCGAGCGTGCGCGGCTGGCCGTCGACGAGCGCGACGTTGTTCATGCCGAACGAGTCCTCGAGCGGCGTGAACTTGTAGAGCTGCTCCAGCACCGCCTCGGGGTTGAAGCCCGTCTTCACCTCGACGACGATGCGCAGCCCGTGCTCGCGGTCCGTGAGGTCGGTCGCGGCCGTGATCCCCTGGATCTTCTTCGTCTTGACGCCCTCGGCGATCTTCTCGATCACCTTCTCCGGGCCGACGAGGTAGGGCAGCTCGGTGATGACGATGCCCTTGCGGCGCGGCGTGAGGTTCTCGACGCGTGCCGTGGCGCGTGTGCGGAAGGTCCCGCGGCCCGTGCGGTAGGCGTCGCGGACGCCGTCGAGACCGACGATCTTGCCGCCCGTGGGCAGGTCCGGGCCGGGCACGAACCGCATGAGCGACTCGAGGTCGGCGTCCGGGTGCGCGACGAGGTGGCGTGCCGCGGCGACGACCTCGACGAGGTTGTGCGGCGCCATGTTGGTCGCCATGCCGACCGCGATGCCCGACGCGCCGTTGACCAGCAGGTTGGGGATCGCGGCGGGCAGGACCTCGGGCTGCTGGAGCTTGTTGTCGTAGTTCGGCACGAAGTCGACGACGTCCTCGTCGAGCCCCGCCGTCATCGCGAGCGACGGCGGCGCGAGACGCGCCTCGGTGTACCGGGAGGCCGCGGGGCCGTCGTCGAGCGTGCCGAAGTTGCCGTGCCCGTCGACCAGCGGCAGCCGGAGCGAGAAGTCTTGGGCGAGGCGCACGAGCGCGTCGTAGATCGCGGCGTCGCCGTGCGGGTGCAGCTTGCCCATGACTTCGCCGACGACGCGCGCCGACTTCACGTGGGCGCGGTCGGGGCGCAGCCCCATGTCGGCCATCATGTAGAGGATGCGGCGCTGGACGGGCTTGAGGCCGTCCCGCGCGTCGGGCAGGGCGCGCGAGTAGATGACGGAGTAGGCGTACTCGAGGAACGACGTCTCCATCTCCGCCTGGACGTCGACGTCGACGATCTTCTCGTTCACCTCGGCCGGGTCGATCGAGGGGGTCGAGGACTTGCGCGCCATGGGCCTGCGGGCTCCTGCCGTTCGGTGCGCCGCGGTGGCGCGGGGTCTGTGCCGTCGTGGCCGGCGCTGTGCCGGCCGGGGTGCTGCGGTTGCGTGCCGCACGCGAGGGTACGCCACGGGTCCGACACGCGGCGCCACGGCGCCTGCCACGGCACGTGCCGGGACCGCCTGCCGGGACCATTGTCCTCCCGGCTCGGGCCGGGGTGGCGCAGGCGCACCGCGCGCGCGACCGCATAGCCTGGGGTCGTGGACGACGGCGCGCCGGGGCGGGACCCGGACCGGTACCCGGTGGAGTGGGAGGCCGACGTCGTGCTGCGCGACGGGACCACCACGCACGTGCGCCCCATCCGCCCCGAGGACGCCGACGCGCTCCAGCGCTTCCACGTCGGCCAGTCCGAGCGATCCACCTACCTGCGGTTCTTCGCGCCCATGGAGCGGCTGTCCGAGCGCGACCTCGAGCGCTTCACGCGCGTCGACCACGTGGACCGCGTCGCGCTCGTCGCGGTGCGCCCGCGCGACGGCGCCCCCGGGGACGGCGGCGAGGACATCATCGGCGTCGCGCGGTTCGACCGCACCGGCCCCGCCGAGGCGGAGGTCGCCTTCAACATCGCCGACTCTGCGCAGGGCCGGGGCCTGGGCTCCGTGCTGCTGGAGCACGTCGCCGCGGCGGCGCGCGAGCGCGGCGTGCGCCGCTTCACGGCCGAGGTGCTGCCCCAGAACGGCAAGATGCTCGCGGTGTTCCGGGAGGCGGGGTACGACGTGCGCCAGCAGATGGACGACGGCTTCGTCCAGGTCAGCGTCGACCTTGACCCCACGGAGCGGTCCCGGGCCGTCATGGCCGACCGCGAGCACCGCGCGGAGGCCCGGAGCATGCAGGGGCTGCTGGGCGCCACGAGTGTCGTGCTCGTCGGCCCCGACGCCCCGGCCGACGCGGGCGCGGAGCACGACGGCGAGGCCCTCGACCGCCTGCTCGCGCAGCGCGCGCTCGCCGCGCTCGAGCGCAGCGACGTGACGGTCCACGTCGTGGGGGCCGCGCGCGGCCCGGGGGAGGAGCGGTGGTCCGCGACCCTCGCCGACGTGCCCGGTCCCGTCGACCTCGCCGTCGTCGCGCTGCCCCCGCCCGCGGCGATCGACGCCGTCCGCCGGCTCGCGCGCCTCGAGGTGCGCGGGGTCGTCGTGCTGTCGGCCGGCTTCGCCGAGACGGGTCCGGACGGGCTCGCGCTGCAGCGCGAGCTCCTGCGCGTCGCGCACACGGCGGGCCTGCGCGTCGTCGGGCCGGCGAGCTACGGGCTGCTGCGCACAAGCGACGCGCCCGACCGCCCCGCGCTCGCCGCGACCCTCGCCCACGACCTGCCGGCCCCCGGCGTGGTGGGCCTGTTCAGCCAGTCCGCGCCCATGGCCGTGACGCTTCTCGCGACGACGGCGCGGCGCGGCCTGGGCGTGTCGTCGTTCCTGTCCGCCGGGCACCGCGCCGACGTCTCGGGCAACGACCTCATGCAGTACTGGCAGGACGACGCCGCGACGCAGGTCGTGTGCCTCTACCTCGAGTCCATCGGCAACCCGCGCAAGTTCTCCCGCATCGCGCGCCGCCTCGCGTCGGTCAAGCCCGTCGTCGTGGTGACGGCCGGGCGCTCAGGGCACGTCGTGCCGCCCGGGCACGCGGTCCGCTCGACGCGCGCGCCGCGGCGGACGCTCGAGGAGATGCTGCGGCAGTCCGGCGTCATCCGCGCCGAGAACACGCACCACATGATCGACATCGCCCAGCTCCTCGCGCACCAGCCGCTCCCGGCCGGGCGCCGCGTCGGCATCCTCGCGAGCTCCGCGTCGCTCGCCGCGCTCGTCGCCGAGGCGTCCTCCTCGGCGGGGCTCGTCGTCGCGCGCTCGGACTTCCTGCCCGAGGACGCGTCCGCCGACGAGCTCGCCGCCACGGTCGACGCGCTCTACGCGCCCGACGCGTGCGACGTCGTCGTCGTGGTGCAGGTCCCGGTCGTCGGGCCCCGGCGCGCGGACGTCTCGCGCGCCGTCGCGGACGCGGCCGCCCGCACGGGCCGCACGACCGTGGCGAGCATGCTCGGCCTGCACGGCCTCACCGACGAGCTCTCGGCCCCGGCCCCGGGGGCGCAGAGCGGGGCGGCCCCCGTGCGCGTCCCCGCCTACTCGACGCCGGAGGACGCCGTCGCCGCGCTCGGCGCGGTCGTGCGCTACGCGCGCTGGCGCGAGGCCGACCACGGCACGCCCGTGCGGCCGGCCGGCGTCGACCCGGTGCGGGCGCGCGCGCTCGTCGAGGAAGCGCTCGCCGGTCAGGACGCCGTCGACCTCGACCCGACGACGACGGCGGAGCTGCTCGCGTGCTACGGCGTGCGGGTCTGGCCCGCGCGCCGGGTGCGGACCGCCGACGAGGCGGTCGAGGCGGCGCGCGAGGTCGGCTGGCCCGTGGTGCTCAAGAGCACCGCGGCAGGCCTGCGGCACCGGGCCGACCTCGGGGGCGTGCGGCTGGACATCGCGGACGAGACCGAGCTGCGCACGGACTTCGCGCAGATGCGCGAGGCGCTCGCGGCCGTGCTGCCGGGCGCCGCCGACGAGCCGTTCGAGGTCCAGGCGATGGCCGACGCCGGGGTCGCGTGCGTGGTCCGCTCGACCGAGGACCAGCTCTTCGGGCCCGTCGTCTCGTTCGGGCTCGCGGGCGACGCCGTCGACCTCCTCGGCGACGTCGCGTACGGCGTGCCGCCCCTGACCGACGTCGACGTCGCGGCGATGGTCCGCTCGGTGCGGGCCGCGCCGCGCCTGTTCGGCTACATGGGCACGCACGTGGTGGCCACGGCCGCGCTCGAGGACGTCCTGGCGCGCGTGTCCGTGCTCGCGGACGACCTGCCCGAGGTCCGCAGCCTCGAGCTGTACCCCGTCGTCGTCTCGGAGCACGGGGCCGCGGTCCTCAGCGCGCGCGTCACGCTCGCCGACGCCCAGCGGGCCGACGCGCTCCGGCGTGCCCTGCCGGGCTGACGGACCGGCCGCGACCCGCCCGGGCCCCCGACGGCGGGTGGCCCCGGCCCGGCGCCGGATGGGACAATGCGCGGGTGCCCTCTGCTACCTCCAACGCCTGGACCGACCTGACGACCCAGCTCCACCGCGCCGGCTACTACCCGGAGCTCGTCGCGGACGTCCTCGACCTCGCGGTCGCGGGGGAGGAGATCGTCTCGCACCTCGTGCTCCCGGAGACGACGTTCGACGCGACCGAGGTGCGCCGCCACCTCACGGTGCTCGTCCTCACGCCGACGCGTCTCGTCACGGCGCACGTCGACGACCACCCGGCGGACAGCGAGAACCCGTCGGCCTCCGCCGCCGCCACGACCGAGGCCGTGCCCCTGTCCGAGGTGCGGTCCGTCTCGCTCACGCACGTCGTGGCCGAGCCGCACGAGCACCGTGCGGGCGCCGCGCCGCTCGAGGTCACGCTCGCGCTCGGCTGGGGCGCGGTCTCGCGCGTCGACCTCGAGCCCGCCGGCTGCCCCGACCCCGCGTGCGACGCCGACCACGGGCTCACCGGTCAGATCACGCCCGACGACGTCGTCGTCCGCGTGAGCGCCGAGGCGGAGGGCCGCGACGCCGTCCGGGCCGCGGTGGACTTCGCGCGGGCCCTGTCGCGCTCGACCACCCGGCACAGCGCCCGGTGAGCGAGGCACCCGCGGGCGCGCCGGCCCCGGTCGCCGACCCGGCGCTCCCTCCGGGCCTGCTCGCGCCGGAGTACGGGACGCACGGCCTCGCGGCCGTCCTGCCCGCCGCCGCGGGCGCGCTCGGCGTCGGCCTGACGACCGCCACGGGGCTCGTGAGCGAGACGGCGCGCGGCGCGCTCGACCTGCCGCGCGCCGAGCGCGTGTGCGTCGTGCTGGTCGACGGCCTCGGCCACCTCAACCTCGCCGAGCGCGCGGGGCACGCCCCGTTCCTGCGCTCGCTCCTGCCCGACGCCCGGCCCCTCACCTCGACGTTCCCCAGCACGACCGCCGCCGCGATCGGCGCGTTCGGCACGGGCGCCGCGCCGGGCCGCACGGGCATGCTCGGGTACACGCAGCGCAACCCGGTGACGCGCGGCCTCGCCAACATGGTGTCGTGGGAGGGCGCGCCCGCGCCCGCCGAGCTCCAGCGCGAGGAGCCGGTGCTCGCGCGCCTGGCCGGGGCGGGCGTCGCGGTGACCTCCACCGGCCCCGCCCGGTTCGCCGGGTCGGGCATGACGGTCGCCGCGCTGCGGGGCGGCACGTACGCGTCCGCCGAGCCGCTGGCGGGGCGCGTCGACGCGGCCGTCCGCGCGCTGTCCCGGCCCGGTCTCGTCTACCTCTACTGGGGCGAGGTGGACAAGGCGGGCCACCACCACGGCAGCGCGTCGTGGCAGTGGGGCGACGAGCTCGAGGCGCTCGACCGCGAGCTCGCGCGCCTCGTGCGGTCGGTGCCGCGCGGCACGCTCGTGCTCGTCACCGCGGACCACGGCATGGTCGACGTCGTCCCGGCGCTGCGCCGCGACGTCGCGACCGACCCCGCGCTCGCCCGCGGCGTCGAGCTCGTCGGCGGCGAGCCGCGCGCCGTCCACGTGTATACGGAGCCCGGCCAGACGGCGGCGGTCGCCGCGCGCTGGCGCGACGTCCTCGGCGACGACGCGCTCGTGCTGGAGCGGGACGAGGTGCTCGCCCGGGGATTCCTCGGGCCCGACCCCCGGCCCGAGGCCGTCGCCGCCGCCGGCGACCTGATGGTCGCGCTGCGAGGGCGGGCGACCGTCGTCGACTCGCGCACCCAGACGCCCGCGTCGCTCACGCTCGTGGGCGTGCACGGCTCGCTCACCGAGCGCGAGATGCGCGTGCCGCTGCTCGTCGCGGCCACCTGACCGACCGCGCCCCGTCGCGCCGGAGCCACCCGGCGCGGACGCACCGACCGACCTCGCGGAGGACCGCCGATGGCAGAGCTCGTCTTCTTCTCCGGGACCATGGACTGCGGCAAGTCCACCCTGGCGCTCCAGCTCGACCACAACCACGCCGCGCGCGGCCGCCGCGGGCTGATCTTCTCGCGCGACGACCGCGCCGGGTCCGACCGCCTCTCCTCGCGCCTCGGGCTCGAGGTCGTCGCGCGCGAGGTCCACGACGACACCGACTTCTGGACGCTCGTCACCGCCGAGCCGGTGCCCGTGGACTACCTGGTGTGCGACGAGGCGCAGTTCTACTCCCCGACGCAGGTCGAGCAGCTCGCACGCCTCGTCGACGAGACGGAGATCGACGTCTTCGCGTTCGGCATCACCGCCGACTTCCGCACGCGCCTGTTCCCGGGCTCCGCACGCCTCATCGAGCTCGCGGACCGGGTCGAGGTCCTCCAGGTCGAGTCGCTGTGCTGGTGCGGACGCCGCGCCACGCACAACGCGCGCACGGTGGACGGGCGCATGGTCGTCGAGGGCGACCAGGTCGTCGTCGGGGACGTCCGGGCCGGCTCGGGGGAGATCGGCTACGAGGTGCTGTGCCGGCGCCACCACATGCGGCGCATGACGACGGCGGTCGCGCGCCGGCACGCGACAGAGGACGGGCTGCCGCTCGACCTGCCGCGCTGACGCGCCGCGGCCGTCACTCGGGGCGGGCCCCGAACACGATCTCGTCCCAGCTCGGGACCTTCGCGCGCGACCGGTTCTTGCCCTTGCGGACCTCGCGCGCGGCCGGGGGCCGCACCGTGCTCGAGGCGCCGTCGACGTCGGAGGCCGACGGGGCGTCGCCCTCCGTGCCAGCCTCCCCGGACGGATCGGTCTCCGGGCGCCCGGGCTCGTCGGGGCCGTCCTCGGACACGTCGGCGGCGACCGGGCCCTGCGGGGGCCGGATCGTCGGCAGGTGCACCACGGTCGCGCCCGCGGGCAGGCCGCCGGAGAACCCGCCCTCGTCCTCGTCCTGCTCACGGTTCCCCGGGGCGAGCGGGCCGAAGCCCTCGAACGGCTCCTGCCCGACGGTGTCGCCCGCGGGCGCCGGGTCCTTGCGCGGGCGCACGCCGCGCCGCTGGCTCAGGTCGTCGAGCAGCTCGGCCGTCCCGTCGTCGGCGGGCGGTGCGGCCCGCAGGCCGCGGGCGCCGCGCGCGGTCGCGTCCACGTCGAACACCGCCACGGCCCCCGGCGCCGGGTCGCGCGGGGCGTCCGTCCCGGAGAGCCAGCGGGCCTCGTCGTCGAGCGCCTGGAGCGCGCGCGTCGCCGGGTCGTAGGTCCAGCGGGCCGTCCGCTCGCCGGTGCCGGCCTCGAACGTCGCCGTCACGACCCACGGGGAGCCGTGCGCGCGCGCCGCGCTCCACGCGACCGCTGCGGCGTCGACGTCGCGCGCGGCGAGCCGCTGCGCGACGAGCTCGCCCACCGTCGGGGAGTCCTCGTCGTGCCCCGGGCGCAGCCCGCGCACGCGCTCGACGACGTACTCCTGCTCGGCGACGACCGGCCCGGCGAACCGGCGCACGTGCTCGACCCCGAGCCCCGCGGCCTCGGCGACCGCCTCGACGGAGTCCCCGGCCCGCAGCCGGGCCTGGATCTCGCGCGGGGCGAGGTTGCGCTCGCCCTCGGCGCGCAGGTGCTCCAGGTGCGGGCGGTCGCGCCGTACGGCCGCGCGCAGCGCCTCGGTGATGGGCAGCACGAACTGCGCGCCACCCGTCGCGCGCAGGACGAGGTGCTCCCCGTCCTCGTGCAGTCTCACCAGCTCCAGCTCGTCCATGGACCCTCCCGTGTCGCCGCGCCCGGTGGCGCTCGCGGTGCCGCTCGTGTGCCGCTCGCGTGCCGTCCCGATCGCCCGGGGCCGGCCGCGTGCCGGACCGCCGTGCGCCGTGGACCGCGACGCCCGCGCCACCGCTCCCTCGAGGGTGCCATCGTCCCATCCCCGAGCGGCGCAGCACGCGCGGTGTGCCGCCCATTCGCACCGGCCGGCCCGGCCCCGGCCCGGCCCCGGCGGGCCGCGGCTGGGATGATGCGGGGGTGATCCTCGACCTCGTGCCCGGCGACGCCCTCGAGCTCGGCGGCGTGTTCTTCGCGGCGCTGTCCGGCGGGCTCGCCGCGGTGCGCAAGCGGTTCGACCTCGTCGGCGTCCTCGTGCTCGCGTGGGCCGCGGGACTGGGCGGCGGGCTCCTGCGCGACGTCCTCATCGGGGCCATCCCGCCCGTCGGCATCTCGGACTGGCGGCTCGTGGCCGTCGCCGCGCTCGCGGGCGTCGTCACGTTCTTCTGGCACCCGCGGCTCGAGCGGCTGCGGCGCAGCATCATCGTGCTCGACGCCGGCGCCCTCGCGCTCTTCGTGCTGTCCGGGACCATGAAGGCCCTGGAGTACGGCGTCGGCCCGCTCGCCGCGGTCTTCGCGGGTGTACTCACGGGTGTGGGGGGCGGCATCCTGCGCGACCTGCTGACCAACGAGGTGCCGCTGCTGTTCCAGGACAAGCAGCTCTACGCCATCCCGGCGCTCGCGGGGGCCGCGCTCACCGCGGCGCTCGCCGAGGCGGGACTGCTCGGCCCGTTCTCGCAGGCGGCGGTCCTCGCGCTCGTGTTCGGCTTCCGCCTCGTCTCGCTGCGCCTCGGCTGGTCCGCGCCCGGCCCGTGGGAGGGTCGCCGGACAGGCCGCGGGTCGGGCAGGATGTGAGCCGTGCGCCTCTTCATCGACGACCCCCGGCAGCCCGACGACGTCACCGTGGCCGACCTGCGCGACCTGGCCGAGCGCCTCGCGCGCGAGGCCGGCGAGCTGGTCCGCTCCGGCCGTCCCGACCGGGTCGAGGTGGCCGCGACGAAGTCGACCGCGACCGACGTCGTGACGCGGATGGACGCCGACTCCGAGGCGCTGCTGCGCCGCGGCATCGCCGCCGCCCGCCCCGACGACGCGATCCTCGGCGAGGAGGAGGGCGCCTCGGCCGGGACGTCGGGCGTCACGTGGGTCATCGACCCCGTCGACGGCACGGTGAACTACCTCTACGGCGTCGCCTCGTACGCGGTGTCGGTCGCCGCGGTGGTCGGCCCGCCGGACCCGCTGGAGTGGACGGTGCTCGCCGGCGCGGTGCACTCCGTCGTCGACGACCGCACGTGGACGGCGGGGCTGGGAGCGGGGGCGACCCTCGACGGCCGGCCCGTGCACGTCAACGCCGAGACCGACCTCGGCCAGTGCCTCGTGGGCACGGGCTTCGGGTACGACGCCGACCGTCGCCGCGCGCAGGCCCGCGTGCTGCTCGACGTGCTGCCGCAGGTGCGCGACATCCGCCGCCTCGGCTCGGCCGCGATCGACCTGTGCCTCGTCGCCACGGGCGAGCTCGACCTCTACTACGAGCGCGGTCTCAACCCGTGGGACATGGCCGCGGGAGCGCTCGTCGCGCACGAGGCCGGGGCGCTCGTGACGGGCCTGCGGGGCCGCGCCGCGGACCGCGAGATGACGGTCGCGGGACCGCCCGAGGCGGTCGCGCGGCTCGTCCGGCTCCTCGAGGACGCGGGAGCGGACTCCGACTCCTGACGGGGCGCCGTGCACCCGTGACCAACGACACCCGGGCGGGTGCCCGGCCACAGGGTGCATCACTCAGGGAAATGGTGCAGAATCCGGGGGCCCACCGGGAACAATTCCGGTGCGCCGCGCATTGATGAGCGTGCAGTGCCACGAACCCCCTCGGGGCACGACACGTCACGGGGTGCCCCCGCACCCCGCACCCGTGCCGCCCGGCACGACCGGCCGTCGCCGGTGGTCCGGACGCGCACAGTCGCGATCGACGATATTCCGGAGAGTGACCCCACAGATGGCAACAGACTACGACGCCCCCCGCAAGAGTGAAGAGGAGCTCAGCGAGGACTCGCTCCAGGAGCTCCAGGCTCGTCGCTCCGACAAGAGCTCGGGCGTCGTTGACGAGGACGAGACCGAGGCGGCCGAAGGCTTCGAGCTGCCCGGTGCCGACCTGTCCGGCGAGGAGCTCTCCGTCCGGGTCCTTCCCCGTCAGGCGGACGAGTTCACGTGCGCGAGCTGTTTCCTCGTGCACCACCGCAGCCAGCTCGCCTACGAGAAGAACGGCCAGCAGATCTGCTCGGAGTGCGCTGCCTGACCCGCCGCGCACCACGGCCGACGGCCGCCGCCCCCTCCCCGGGGCGGCGGCCGTCATCGTTCGCGGGGACCGGCTGACGCGCGGTCGAGCGGACGACCCGCTGCCGCGTGCGAGCGCCCTTGCTCAGGCGGCGTGCGCGGCGCGGACCGCGTCCGCCAGGCGCTGCGGGTGCCGGGTCGAGACGAGCCAGTACGGCGTCGGGTCCTGCGGGTCCTCGAGCACGACGTGCACCCCGGTGCGCGCCCACGCGCGCAGGCACACGTAGGCGCGCGCGTCGAGGCGGGGGCCGAGCTGGACGCGCATCGCGTCGGCGTCGAGCGTCGTCACCTGGCCGAGCAGCGACGCCGGGACGTGGGCCCGCCCCGCGCGCAGCTCGCCGTCGGCGACCTCGACGACCGGCGACGTCCACCACAGCGCGACGACGCCCGCGACGGCGGCCAGGCCGCCGACCCCGAGGGCGACGGCGTGGCTCGCCGGCCACAGGGCGATCCCGAGGACGAGCGCGAAGCCGAGCGCCGCGGCCCAGCCGCCGACGCCCGGGACGAGGCGCTCGCGGTAGGAGGCCGGGCTCGCGGTGCCGGGCGTCCCGGCGGCTCCGCGGGTCGAGGACGGGGTGCTGCGGTCGGCGGCGTCGGTCATGGGTCCATCATCCCAGCCCCGCGCACCGCGGCCGACGTGCTCGCAGCGCGCCGCGCGCACTAGGCTCTGCGGGTGCCGAACCACCAGCAGCCCCCGACCGGCGACGTCGACGTCCTCATCACGCTCCTCGACGACGTCCCCCTGCCCGCCTACGCCCACCCGGGCGACGCGGGCGCGGACCTCGTGACGACCGTCGACGTCGAGCTGGCGCCGGGGGAGCGCGCCGTGGTCCCGACGGGCGTGTCGATCGCGCTGCCCGACGGCTACGCGGCGTTCGTGCACCCGCGCTCAGGTCTCGCGGCGAAGCACGGCCTCACGGTCGTCAACGCGCCGGGGACCGTGGACGCCGGGTACCGCGGCGAGATCAAGGTGACGCTGCTCAACACCGACGCGCGGGAGCCCGTCGTGCTGCGGCGCGGCGACCGGGTCGCGCAGCTCGTCGTCCAGAAGGTCGAGCGGGCGCGGTTCGTGCAGGCCGAGCGCCTGCCCGGCTCGCACCGCGGCGAGGGCGGGTTCGGGTCGAGCGGCGGCTGGACGCCCGCACCCTGACCAGCGCACCCGGGCCGCCGCTGCGCGGGCTAGTGTGGAATCAGTGCGGGGCGAGCGCCCCGTGAGGAGACCCGGCCGAGTGCCGGGCAGGTGAAGGAGTTCGTCCGTGGGTCTGTTCCGTCGCTCCAGGTCGTCCGAGCCGGCCGAGTCGCCCGAGCCGTCGGGCACGACGTCCGAGCAGGTCGGCGATGGCGCGCCCGCCCCGGAGGCGGCCGCCGAGGCCCCCGCGCGCGGCCCGTACGACTCCGCTCAGGTGCCCGAGCGCGGCCCGCGCCTCGACCTCGGCGCGGTGTGGCTCCCCGGTGTGCCGGGCATGGAGCTGCGCATGGAGGTCGACAAGAAGACGCAGCGCATCACGGGCGTGGCGTGCGCGGTCGGCGGCTCCGGGCTCCAGGTGCAGGCGTTCGCCGCGCCGCGCACCGAGGGCATCTGGGACGAGATCCGCGGCGAGATCGCGGCGTCCGTCACCAAGCAGGGCGGCACGGTCGACGACCTGCCGGGCCCGTTCGGGCGCGAGCTGCTCGCGCGCATCCCCGCGCAGACGCCGGACGGCCGCCCGGGCGTGCGGCCCGCGCGCTTCGTGGGCGTCGACGGCCCGCGCTGGTTCCTGCGCGGCGTGCTCACCGGCAAGGCCGCGGTCGACCCGGCCGAGGCGCGTCTGCTCGAGACCGTGTTCGCGAACATCGTCGTCGTGCGTGACCAGAACCCGCGCCCGCCGCGCGACCTGCTCACCCTGCACCTGCCGGGCAAGGGCCCGGAGGCCGCCCCGGCACCGACCCCGGCCGGTGCCCCCGAGACGCCGTCGTTCGACCCGCTGACCCGTGGGCCGGAGATCACGGAGATACGCTGACATGGTCCCCACCCTGCGTGACGCCTGGCGCACCGCGCTCGCCTCCCAAGAGGAGCTCGCGGCCGACGAGGAGCGCACCGAGGCGGCCCGGCAGAAGGGCTGCCGTGCCGTCGCCGAGCTGCCGAACCGCCGCCGCGCGAAGATCTCCGGCGTCCTGCGGTCCGTCGTGCTCCGCCCGCGCGAGGGCGTGCCGACCGTCGAGGTCGAGCTCTTCGACGGGTCCGGCGTCGTCGACCTCGTCTGGCTCGGGCGCCGCCGGATCGCGGGCATCGAGCCCGGGCGCCGCGCGCTCGTCGAAGGGCTCGTGTGCGACGTCGACGGCCGCCGCACCATCTTCAACCCGCGCTACGAGCTGCTGGCCAAGCCGGGGGAGTGAGCCCGGCGGCCGTCGTGGACGGCCGTGCCGTACGATCCTGCGCACCCGACCCGGCCGCACCGGCCCTCCCGCCGGCGCCACCCACCCGAGCCCCGAGGACGCCACGACATGACGAGCAGCAGCGACGCGACCGGCGGCCCCGTGGGCGGGCGCCCCGACCCGGGACGCGTGCCCGAGCCCGTCGCGCACGACGCCGAGGTGGTCGAGACGGTCGTCGACGACGTCGCGGCGCCCGAGGACGGCCGCGCCCGCGGCGTGCGCGCCCTCGCAGGCGAGGACTTCTCGGTGGCCGACGCGATCGGCGGCGTGCGCGGGCTCGTGGAGTCCGTCGCGCCCGGGCTCGTGTTCGTCGTCGTCTACGTCGCGACGACCAACCTGCGCTGGGCGCTCGTCACGTCCGTCGCGGCCGCCCTCGTGGCCGTCGTCGCGCGCCTCGTCCAGCGCACGCCCGTGACGCAGGCGTTCGGCGGACTGCTGGGCGTCGGCATCGGCGTCCTGTGGGCGTGGCGCTCGGGGGAGGCGCAGGACTACTTCGCGTGGGGCCTGTGGACCAACGCCGCGTACCTCGTCGCGCTCCTCGTGTCCGTGGTGGTCCGCTGGCCGCTCGTCGGGCTCGTCGTGGAGGGCTTCCGCAGCGGCTTCGGCGTGGGGACGGCGTCCGCCGGCACGACGGCGGACGCGACCGACGGCGAGCACCGCGAGGGCGCGGACGTTCCTGCGCCGCAGCCCGCCGAGCCGGCGGCCGGGAGCGCGGGGGAGCCCGGCGCGTTCGCCCGCTGGGCGCGGGCGTGGCGGTCGGACCGCGCGCTCGTGCGCCGCTACACCGCCGCGACGTGGCTGTGGATCGGGCTCTTCGGAGCGCGTCTCGCGGTCCAGGTGCCGCTCTACCTCGACGGCGACGTCGGCTGGCTCGGCACCGCGCGCCTCGTCATGGGGATCCCGCTGTGGGCCCTCGTGCTGTGGCTCACGTGGATCCTGGTGCGCCGCCCCGCGACCGCCGGGCCGCGGCCCGCGGCGTAGCCGCCCCGTCGCCCAGGCTGCACCGTCGCGCGGGCCGCGCCGTCGCGCGGGCCGCGCCGTCAGAGCAGGTCGCCGCCGAGCTCGGGAGCCTCGACGGGCGCGTCCGGCGCCGTCGGGCCGTCCTCGCCCTCGCCGGCGAGCAGCCGCGCGAGCGCGCCCTCGTCCGCCTCGTTCCCCGTGACGAGCAGGAGCTCGTCGCCGACCTCGAGCGTGTCGTCCGCGCTCGGCGCGATGGGGCGCGTGCCGCGCACGATCGCCGCGAGCACGGTGTCCGCCGGCCAGCGCACCTCGCCCACGCGGCGACCGAGGAGCGGCGACGACGGCGGCAGCGTCACCTCGAGGATGTCCGCGCCGGACTGGTGGAACGTGAAGATGCGCACGAGGTCGCCCACGGCGACGGCCTCCTCGACCATCGCCGTCATGATGCGCGGCGTGGACACGGCGACGTCGACGCCCCACGACTCGTCGAACATCCACTCGTTCTTCGGGTTGTTGACGCGCGCGACCGTGCGCGGCACGCCGAACTCGGTCTTGGCGAGGAGCGACACGACGAGGTTCACCTTGTCGTCGCCCGTCGCGGCGACGATGACGTCGCACTCGTCGACCTTCGCCTCGGCGAGCGACGACAGCTCGCACGCGTCGGCGAGGAGCCAGTCGGCGTCCGCGACCTGCGCGACGCGCATCGCCGCGGGCTGCTTGTCGACGAGCATGACCTCGTGGTCGTGGCTGAGGAGCTCGCGGGCGATCGAGCGGCCGACGGAGCCCGCTCCGGCGATGACGACGCGCATCACTCGGCCTCGACCTTCGGTGCGTGGGTGAGCTTGCGTTCGACGACGGCGGCCCGCTCGTCGTCCATGAGCACGTGCAGCACGTCGTTCTCCTGCAGGACGGTGCGGTCGGTGACGAGGACGCCGTCGCCGAAGCGGCTGACGAACGCGACGCGCGCCTCGGTCGCGTCCTCGATGGCGCGCACGGTGCGGCCGATCCAGCCGGGGTGGAAGTCGACCTGGGCGAGCCGCACGCGCCCGGACGGGTCGCGGTACTCGTCGGTCGCGCCGAACGGGAGCATGCGGCGCAGCACCTGGTCGGAGGTCCAGCGCACGGTCGCCACGGTCGGGATGCCGAGCCGCTGGTAGATCTCGGCGCGCTGCGGGTCGTAGATGCGCGCGACGACCTTCTCGACGCCGAACGTCTCGCGGACCACGCGCGCGGACAGGATGTTCGAGTTGTCGCCGTCGGAGACGGCGGCGAACGCGTACGCGTCCTCGATCCCGGCCTGCACGAGCGTGTCGCGGTCGAAGCCGACGCCGGTCACCTTCTTGCCCGTGAACTCCGCGGGCAGGCGCCGGAACGCGTCGGGGTTCTGGTCGACGACGGCGACCGAGTGGCCGCTCGACTCGAGGGACTGGGCGAGCGTCGCACCGACGCGCCCGCAGCCCATGATCACGAAGTGCACGCACCGAACGCTACCGCCCGCCGGGCCCGCGAGCGCGCACCAGCGCGACCGGGCGCCGTCGGGCATAGCATGTGGCCTCGTGTCGGAGATCGCTGATGCCGCGAAGCGGCTGCTGCTCGGACGGCCTGTCCGTTCCGAGCACCTGGGGCACACGCTGCTCCCCAAGCGCGTCGCGCTGCCCGTGTTCGCGTCCGACGCGCTCTCGTCCGTCGCGTACGCCCCGGACGAGATCCTCCTGACGCTCGCGCTCGCGGGCCTCAGCGCGACGATGATCTCGCCGTGGGTCGGTCTCGCGGTCGTGGTCGTGCTGCTCACGGTCGTCGCGTCGTACCGCCAGAACGTGCGGGCGTACCCGTCGGGCGGCGGCGACTACGAGGTCGCGACGGTCAACCTCGGCCCGACGGCGGGCGTCGGCGTCGCCTCGGCCCTCATGGTCGACTACGTGCTCACGGTCGCGGTGTCGATCTCCTCGGGCGCCCAGTACGCCGCGAGCGCGATCCCCGCGCTGCGCGACCACGAGGCGCCGTTCGCGATCGGGCTCGTCGTGCTGCTCACGCTCGTCAACCTGCGCGGGGTGAAGGAGTCGGGCACCTTCTTCGCGATCCCCGTCTACCTCTTCATGCTCGCGATCGGCACGACGGCGGTCGTCGGCTTCTTCCAGTACGTCACCGGCAACCTCGGCCCGGCGGAGAGCGCGGAGTTCGAGCTCACGGCGGAGAGTGGGTTCGACCAGGGGCTCATGGGCATCGCGGGCGCGTTCCTCGTGGCGCGCGCGTTCGCGTCCGGCTGCGCCGCCCTCACGGGCGTCGAGGCCATCAGCAACGGCGTGCCGGCGTTCCGCAAGCCCAAGTCGCGCAACGCCGCCACGACGCTCGCCCTGCTGGGCGGCATCTCGGCGGCGATGATGCTCTCCATCCTCTTCCTCGCCCGGGCGACGGGCGTGCACTACGCGGAGGACCCGCACGCGCAGCTCTCGCTCAACGGCGAGCCGCTCCCGGTCGACTACGTGCAGCACCCCGTGATCGGGCAGCTCGCGGAGACGGTGTTCAGCGGCGCCCCGATCCTGTTCTACGTCGTGTCCGCCGTGACGGGGCTCATCCTCGTGCTCGCGGCGAACACCGCGTTCAACGGGTTCCCGGTGCTCGGCTCGATCCTCGCCAAGGACGGCTACCTCCCGCGCCAGCTCCACACGCGCGGCGACCGTCTCGCGTTCTCGAACGGGATCATCACGCTCGCGGTCGCGGCGATCGTGCTCATCTGGGCCTTCGACGCCGAGGTGACGCGCCTGATCCAGCTCTACATCGTGGGCGTGTTCGTGTCCTTCACGCTGTCCCAGCTGGGCATGGTGCGGCACTGGACGCGCGCGCTGCGCACCGAGCACCAGCCGCGCGAGCGGTCCCGCATGCGCCGCTCGCGCGTCGTGAACACCGTGGGCCTCGGCATGACGGGCACGGTGCTCGTGATCGTGCTCCTCACCAAGTTCACGCATGGCGCGTGGATCGCGATCCTCGCGATGGCGATCGTCTTCGTGCTCATGAAGTCGATCCGCAAGCACTACGACACGGTGCGCGACGAGCTCGCGCTCGGCGACGACGCCGCGGCCGCCCGCGCGCTGCCGAGCCGCGTGCACGCGATCGTGCTCGTCTCGAAGATCCACCGCCCGACGATGCGGGCGCTCGCGTACGCGCGGGCGTCGCGGCCGTCGGTGCTCGAGGCCGTCACCGTCGGCGTCGACGCCGAGGACGTCGAGGACCTCATGCGGCAGTGGGAGGCCCTCGACCTCCCGGTGCCGCTGCGCGTGCTGGACTCGCCGTTCCGCGAGATCACGCGCCCCGTGCTGTCGTACGTGCGGTCGGTCCGCCGCGAGTCCCCGCGCGACCTCGTGGTCGTCTACATCCCGGAGTACGTCGTCGGGCACTGGTGGGAGCAGCTGTTGCACAACCAGAGCGCGCTGCGCCTCAAGGGCCGGCTCCTCTTCACGCCGGGCGTCGTGGTGGCGTCGGTGCCGTGGCAGCTCTCGTCGACGGAGGGGCAGACCGGGCTCGAGGGCGAGGGCTTCCGCCAGCGCTTCACGGGGTACTGATCGCGCCGGCGCGACTCCCGGAGGAGGCCCGGTCCCGACGTCGGGGCCGGGCCTTCGCGCGTCCGCGGCGGGGGGCCGGCGGCAGCCCGGGGGAGAGTGCGGGGTGAGCGCGCGGGAGAGTCCGGGATACTGGGGGCATGCCGTCCTCCTCGCGTGGTCCTGCCGTGCCCTCCGACCGACCGTCCGACCCCGGCGCGGGTCGTCCCGAGCGCGCGCCCCGCCGGTCCGGCCGCCGACCCGGCCGGCAGACCCGGCAGTCGCCGCGCGTGCTCCCTCGACCTGAGGTCGAGGTCGAGCTCGAGGTCGGCCCGGTGGCGCACGGCGGTCACTGCGTGGCACGGCACGAGGGCCGGGTCGTCTTCGTGCGGCACGCCCTGCCGGGCGAGCGCGTGCGCGCCCGCGTCACCGAGGGCGGCGACGCGGCGAAGTTCTGGCGCGCCGACGCGATCGAGGTCCTCGAGGCGTCGCCCGACCGCGTGACGTCCGCGTGGCCCGAGGCGGGACCGGGCGGCGTGGGCGGCGGGGAGCTCGCGCACGTCGCCCTCGGCGCGCAGCGGCGGTGGAAGCGCGACGTCCTGGCCGAGCAGCTGCGCCGCCTCGCGCACGTGGACCTGGACGATCTTCACCCTCAGGTAGAGGTCGAGGGTCTGCCGGGGGACGACGAGCGCGGCGGCCTCGCCTACCGCACGCGCGTGGACCTCGTGGCCGACGGCGGCGGCCGCGCCGGGATGCACCGCTTCCGCTCGCACACCGTCGTCCCGCTCGACGCGATGCCGCTCGCGAGCGAGGACGTCGCCGACCTCGCGGCCCACGAGAAGGTCTTCACCCGCTCGTGGCGCCCGGGCACCCGGATCGAGCTCGTCGCGCCCGTCGGGTCCGCGCCGGTCCTGCTCGTCGACGGCGAGCCCTGGCGCGGGGGGTCGCCCGACCACCGGCCCAACGCGCGGCGCAGCGTCACCGAGCGCGTGGTGCTCGGCGACCGCGAGCACACGTACCGGGTCGCCGCGGACGGGTTCTGGCAGGTCCACCGCGAGGCGCCCGCCGCCCTGACGCGCGCGGTGCTCGACGGCGTCGGCGACGTCGACGGCGCGCGCGTGCTCGACCTCTACTCGGGGGCCGGGCTGTTCACGTCGCCGCTCGCGGCCGCCGTCGGGAACGCGGGCACCGTGCTCGCGGTCGAGGGCGACGAGCGGGCCGTGCGCGACGCCCGGCGCAACGCGCACGGGCTCGACCGGGTCGAGCTGCGGCACGGGCCGGTCGAGCAGGTGCTCGCCCAGGACGGGAGCGGCGCGGACGTCGTCGTGCTCGACCCGCCCCGCGTCGGTGCCGGGCGCGCCGTCGTCGAGGCCGTCGCGGGCCGCGAGCCGTCGCGCGTCGTCTACGTCGCGTGCGACCCGGCCGCGCTCGCGCGCGACGTGTCGTACCTCGCGGAGCACGGCTACGGGCTCACCTCGCTGCGCGCGTTCGACCTCTTTCCCATGACCCACCACCTGGAGGCGGTGGCGGTCCTCACGCGTTGACCGCGTGGCGACGCGGGCGTGCTGCCCCGGGCGCATGATGAGGGGGAGACCCCTGCGAGGACGGACGGTGAGGCGCGCATGACGAGCACGGCGGCGACGGGTACCCGGACGGACGTCCGGGCGGCGAACCAGGACGGGCCCGGCGACGGTCCGGACGACGTCCGGGACGTCGTCGGCGTGGGCGTCCTGATGCCGAACGGGCGGCTCGCGGGCCGGAGCTTCGCGTCGCGCGCCGAGGCGGAGGCGTGGGCGCGGCCCGAGGAGGGGGAGCAGGTCGTCGAGCTCAACGTCCTGTGCGACTGCGACCTCTGAGCCGTCGCCTACCCCATATATCTTGACGTCAAGATATATGGGGTATGCTGGTCGCGGTGCAGGTCGCAGCGGGTCGTGGACGAGCCGCCGACCACCGCCCCGCCCGTCCTCCGGGACGCGGCCGGAGCGGCGCACCGGCCCGGCGTAGTCTGGGCGAAGCCCCCTGAACCATGGCATCCGTGCCACCGTCTCGCCACGAAGGAGCTACGAGTGAGCAGCGTCGACACGTTCGGGTCGAAGGGAACGCTGGAGGTCGGTGAGAACTCGTACGAGATCTTCCGCCTCTCCGCCGTCGAGGGTGTCGAGCGCCTCCCGTACAGCCTGAAGATCCTCGCCGAGAACCTCCTGCGCACGGAGGACGGCGCCAACATCACCGCGGACCACGTCCGCGCGCTCGCGTCCTGGGACCCGGACGCGCAGCCGGACACCGAGATCCAGTTCACGCCGGCGCGCGTGATCATGCAGGACTTCACCGGTGTGCCGTGCGTCGTGGACCTCGCGACGATGCGCGAGGCCGTCGCGGAGCTCGGCGGCGACCCGTCGCGCATCAACCCGCTGGCGCCGGCCGAGATGGTCATCGACCACTCGGTCCAGATCGACGTCGCGGGCCGCTCGGACGCGTTCGAGCGCAACGTCGAGTTCGAGTACCAGCGCAACCACGAGCGCTACCAGTTCCTGCGCTGGGGCCAGACGGCCTTCGACGACTTCAAGGTCGTCCCCCCGGGCACCGGCATCGTGCACCAGGTCAACATCGAGTACCTCGCGCGCACCATCATGACCCGTGAGGTCGGCGGCGTGCTCCGCGCCTACCCGGACACGTGCGTCGGCACTGACTCGCACACGACGATGGTCAACGGCCTCGGCGTGCTCGGCTGGGGCGTCGGCGGCATCGAGGCCGAGGCGGCCATGCTCGGCCAGCCCGTCTCGATGCTCATCCCGCGCGTCGTGGGCTTCAAGCTCAACGGCTCCATCCCGGCGGGCGTGACCGCGACGGACGTCGTGCTCACCATCACGCAGATGCTGCGCCAGCACGGCGTCGTCGGGAAGTTCGTCGAGTTCTACGGCGCGGGCGTGGCCCAGGTGCCGCTCGCGAACCGCGCGACCATCGGCAACATGAGCCCCGAGTTCGGCTCGACCGCCGCGATCTTCCCGATCGACGGCGTGACGATCGACTACCTGCGCCTCACGGGCCGCAGCGACGAGCAGCTCGCGCTCGTCGAGGCGTACGCCAAGGAGCAGGGCCTGTGGCTCGACCCCGAGGCCGACGGCTACGTCGAGCCCGTCTTCTCGGAGTACCTCGAGCTGGACCTCTCGACGGTCGTCCCGTCGATCGCCGGCCCGAAGCGCCCGCAGGACCGCATCGAGCTCGGCGAGGCGAAGGAGTCGTTCGCGTCCGCGATCCTCGACTACGTCGACGCCCAGGAGGCGGCGCCGTTCACGGGTCTCGACGAGTCCGTCGAGGAGACGTTCCCGGCGTCCGACCCGATCGCCGCCGCCGCGCACGACGACCCGTCCGACCAGCCGGTCGCGCCGGGCCACGCCGACAGCGCGAAGCGCCCGCACAAGGTCGTCCCGGTCACGCTCGAGGACGGCACGACGACCGAGCTCGACCATGGGCACGTCGTCATCGCGTCGATCACGTCGTGCACCAACACGTCGAACCCGTCGGTCATGCTCGCGGCGGCCCTGCTCGCGAAGAAGGCGGTCGACCGCGGTCTCGCGTCGAAGCCGTGGGTCAAGACGTCCATGGCGCCCGGCTCGCAGGTCGTGACGAACTACTACGAGAAGGCCGGCCTGTGGCCGTACCTCGAGAAGCTCGGCTTCCACCTGGTCGGCTACGGCTGCGCCACGTGCATCGGCAACTCGGGCCCGCTCGCCGACGAGATCTCGGCGACGGTCAACGAGCACGACCTCTCGGTCGTCTCGGTCCTCTCGGGCAACCGCAACTTCGAGGGCCGCATCAACCCCGACGTGAAGATGAACTACCTCGCGTCGCCGCCCCTCGTCATCGCCTACGCGCTGGCCGGCACGATGGACTTCGACTTCGACGGAGAGCCCCTGGGCACCGACCCGCACGGCGAGCCGGTCTTCCTCAAGGACATCTGGCCCTCCCCGGAGGAGGTCCAGGCGACGATCGACGCGTCGATCGACCGCGACATGTTCACGAAGGACTACGCGGACGTCTTCACGGGTGACGACCGCTGGCGCGCGCTCGAGACGCCCGAGGGCGACACGTTCGCGTGGGACACCGAGTCGACCTACGTGCGCAAGCCCCCGTACTTCGAGGGCATGGGCATGGAGCCGGCGCCCGTCACGGACATCTCCGGCGCGCGCGTGCTCGCGAAGCTCGGCGACTCCGTGACGACCGACCACATCAGCCCTGCGGGCGCCATCAAGGTGGACTCGCCGGCCGGCAAGTACCTCGCGGAGCACGGCGTCGCTCGCCGCGACTTCAACTCCTACGGCTCGCGCCGCGGGAACCACGAGGTCATGATCCGTGGCACGTTCGCGAACATCCGCCTGCGCAACCAGCTCCTCGACAACGTCGAGGGCGGCTACACCTTCAACTTCGTGAAGGACGCGCAGGACACGATCTACGACGCCGCGCAGGACTACGCCGCGCAGGGCACCCCGCTCGTCATCCTCGGCGGCAAGGAGTACGGCTCCGGCTCGTCGCGCGACTGGGCGGCCAAGGGCACCGCGCTCCTGGGCGTCAAGGCCGTCATCACGGAGAGCTTCGAGCGCATCCACCGCTCGAACCTCATCGGCATGGGTGTCCTCCCGCTGCAGTTCCCGGCGGGCGAGAACGCCGAGTCGCTCGGCCTCGCGGGCACGGAGACCTTCGACATCGAGGGCATCACCGCGCTCAACGACGGCACCACGCCGTCGACGGTCAAGGTCACCGCCACGAAGCCCGACGGCACGAGCGTCGAGTTCGACGCCGTCGTGCGCATCGACACCCCGGGCGAGGCGGACTACTACCGCAACGGCGGCATCCTGCAGTACGTGCTGCGCTCGCTCGTCGCCTGACACGCACGCGCGTCCCGACGGCGCGTCCACCCCGGCCGGGGTGGGCGCGCCGTCGCCGTTCTCCACCAGGCCCTGCGCGGGTGTCGGGAGTCCGGCGTAGCGTCGGTCGCATGACACAGCGGTCGTGGTCGGTCCTGGGCGTCCCGTCGAGCGCGGCGGCCCACGGCCCCGGTCTCGAGAAGGCGCCGTCGGCGCTGCGCGCGGCCGGTCTCGCGGACGCGCTGCGGGGGCGCGGGCTCGCGGTCGTCGACCAGGGCGACGTCGAGATGGCCCGCTGGCGCGCGCGCCACGAGCCCGGGCGCCTGAACGACGTCGAGCGCGTCGCCGTGGGCGTCGGTCGCGTCCGCGAGGCGGTGGGGCGCGAGCTCCGAGCGGGTCGTGTGCCGCTCGTGCTCGGCGGCGAGTGCACCGTGACGCTCGGGGTCGTCGCCGCAGCCGTGGACGTGCACGACGACTGCGGCCTGGTCTACGTCGACGGCGGTCAGGACCTCTTCACGGTCGCGTCGCACCCCGAGGAGCCCATCGCCGACGCGACGGGCGTCGCGCACCTCCTCGGCCTCCCGGGCGCGAGCCCGGAGCTGAGCGCCGTCGGGGCGCGACGACCGCTCCTGGACGCGCGACGGCTCGCGTTCCTCGGCTTCTCCGACGCCGAGGAGGACGAGGACGGCCGCGTCGCGGCGACCCGGGTCCCCGCCGCCGAGGTGTCCGCGGGCCCCGAGGCGGCGGCGCGTCGTGCCGTGGACGGCGTGGGCAGCGGGCCGTTCGTGCTTCACGTGGACGTGGACGTCCTCGACTTCTTCGCGCTGCCCGCGGCCGACGTGCCCGTCTTCGGGCGCGGGCTCGTCCCCGCGGAGCTGGAGCGCGTCGTGCGCGAGGTCGTCTCCGACCCGGACCTCGTCGCGGTCACGCTGGTCGAGTTCAACCCGGACCACGGCGGGTCGGCGACGGCCCGCGCGCTGGTCGACCTGCTCGCCCGCGCGCTCGCGCCCGGCTGACGCGGGGTACGGCCACCGAGGGGCGGGCGGGCCGTCAGAGCGGGGCGTCGAGCGTGCGCGTCCGGTCCCACGGCTCGGTCCAGCCGAGCCGGTCGAACAGCGCGTCGAGGATGCCGCCGGTGAAGCCCCAGACGAGGTGCGCGCGCCCGTCGGCCTCCACGAGGAAGCCGGGGCTCTTGTGCACCCGGCGGTCGCGGCGGACCGTCACCGTGCGGCGCCGGCCGGGGTCGAGGAGGTCGGCCACGGGGACCCGGAACACGTGGGCCGACTCGGCGGCGTCGACGGCGCGGACCGGGGTGGGCCGGGCCCACCACCCGAGCACGGGCGTGACGACGTGGTTGCTCACCGGCACGGGCAGCCGGCCGAGCGTGCCGAGCACCTCGACGCCGCCCGGGTCGAGACCCGTCTCCTCCTCGGCCTCGCGCAGCGCGCCGCCCACCGGGCCGTCGTCGTCGGGCTCGAGCCGGCCGCCCGGGAACGCGACCTGGCCCGGGTGGTGGCCGAGCGTCGTCGCGCGCGCGAGCAGGAGCACGTCGAGGTCGGCGGGGACGGCCGCACCCGGGTGCTCCGCGGGCACCCCGTCGAGGACGCCGAAGAGCAGCAGCACGGCGGCGTCGCGCGCGTCCGGGCGCAGCGTGCCGACGGCGTGGCGCCACGGCTCGGGCCAGGCACCGCCGTCCCGGGCGAGGGTCGCGAGCTGCGCGCGCGCAGCCTCGGGCGGGGTCGTCACCAGCTCACCGGGAGCGGGCGGCCCTCCTCGTAGCCCGCGGCCGACTGCACGCCCACGACGGCGCGGTCCGCGAACTCGGCGAGGCTCGACGCCCCGGCGTAGGTCGCGGAGCTGCGCAGCCCGGACGTGATCTGGTCGAGCAGGTCCTCGACGCCGGGCCGCTGCGGGTCGAGGAACATGCGGCTCGAGCTGATGCCCTCCTCGTACAGCGCCTTGCGCGCGCGGTCGAACGGCGAGCCCCCCGCGGTGCGGGCGGCGACGGCGCGCGCCGACGCCATGCCGAAGCTCTCCTTGTAGAGGCGGCCCGTGCCGTCGTCGTGCAGGTCGCCCGGGGACTCGTAGGTGCCCGCGAACCACGACCCGATCATCACCTGCGAGGCGCCCGCGGCGAGCGCGAGGGCGACGTCGCGCGGGTGGCGCACGCCGCCGTCGGCCCAGACGTGCTTGCCGAGCTCGCGCGCCGCGGCGGCGCACTCCAGCACCGCGGAGAACTGCGGGCGGCCGACGGCCGTCATCATGCGCGTGGTGCACATGGCGCCCGGCCCCACGCCCACCTTGACGATGTCCGCGCCCCCCGCGACGAGGTCGCGCACGCCGTCGGCCGTGACGACGTTGCCCGCCACGACGGGGACGTCCGGGCCCACCGAGCGCACCGCGTCGAGCGCCTGGAGCATCTTGGCCTGGTGGCCGTGCGCCGTGTCCACGACGAGCACGTCCACCCCGGCCGCGAGGAGCTCCTTCGCCTTCGCCGCGACGTCGCCGTTGATCCCGACGGCGGCGCCGACGCGCAGGCGCCCGGCGTCGTCGAGCGCGGGCGCGTAGACCGACGAGCGCAGCGCGCCCTTGCGCGTGAGGACGCCGACGAGCGCGCCGTCGCGCGTCACGGGCGCGACCTTGAGGCGCGCGGTGTGGAGCTGCTCGTAGGCCGCCTCGAGCCCGGCCCGACCGCCGTCGAGCACGGAGGCGTCGAGGACGAGGGGGTGGTCGGTCATCACCTGGTGGACCTGGGTGAAGCGGTCGACGTCGGCGCAGTCGGCCTCCGTGACCACGCCGACCGGGCGCCCGCCGTCCACGACGACCGCGGCGCCGTGCGCGCGCTTGCCGATGAGCGTGAGGGCGGTGTGGACGGTGTCGTGCGGGCCGACGACGACGGGCGTCTCGATGACGGGGTCCTTGGACTTGACGTCCGCGACGACGTCCGCCACGACGTCGGTCGGGACGTCCTGCGGGATGATCGCGATGCCGCCGCGCCGCGACACGGTCTCCGCCATGCGGCGCCCCGCGACGGCCGTCATGTTGGCGACGACGACGGGGATCGTCGTGCCCGTGCCGTCGGCGGAGGAGAGGTCGACGTCGAAGCGCGACGCGACCTCGGAGCGCGACGGGACGAGGAAGACGTCGCCGTAGGTGAGGTCGGTCGCGGGGGACTGTCCGGGCAGGAAGCGCATGGCTCCATCCTACGAGGTCGCACCCCGCCGTTGTCCGCACTGCGGAAGGAGAATTCCACGAACGTCGCGTCCGTGCGTCCGCGGCGCGAGTGTGCGTCAATGACGTGAAGGTCCCGTCGCCCGGCGCACCGCGGCGCAGGTCATCGGCCCGGACGGCCTAGAGTTGTCGGGCTGGTCGCACGGGAACGGAACGGAGCATCTGCATGAGCCTGCTTGGCACGATCACCTCGCCCGAGGACGTGCAACGGCTGACCCCGGGGCAGGCGCGCGAGCTCGCCGCGGAGATCCGGGCGTTCCTCGTCGACTCCGTCTCCCGCACGGGCGGCCACCTCGGCCCGAACCTCGGGGTCGTGGAGCTGACCATCGCGATGCACCGCGTGTTCTCCTCGCCCACGGACACCTTCGTGTTCGACACGGGCCACCAGTCCTACGTGCACAAGCTCCTCACGGGGCGCCAGGACTTCTCCGCGCTGCGCAAGCAGGGCGGGCTGTCCGGGTACCCGTCGCGCGCCGAGTCCGAGCACGACGTCGTCGAGAACTCGCACGCGTCCACCGCGCTCTCGTGGGGCGACGGCATCGCCAAGGCGAACGTCGTGCGCGGTCTCACCGACCGGCACGTCGTGGCGGTCATCGGCGACGGCGCGCTCACCGGCGGCATGGCCTGGGAGGCGCTCAACAACATCGCGGAGAGCCAGGACCGGCGGCTCGTGGTCGTCGTCAACGACAACGGGCGCTCGTACTCGCCCACGATCGGCGGCCTCGCGCACCACCTGTCGACGCTGCGCACCACGCACGGCTACGAGAGCTTCCTGCAGTGGGGCAAGCGCACCCTCAACCGGTCCGGCGCGCCCGGGCGGTTCGCCTACGAGTGGCTGCACGGCCTGAAGAAGGGCCTCAAGGACGTCGTCGCGCCCCAGGGCATGTTCGAGGACCTCGGCATCAAGTACGTCGGGCCGGTCGACGGCCACGACGTCGAGGCCATGGAGCACGCGCTGCGCCGCGCGAAGGCGTACGGCGCGCCCGTGATCGTGCACGCGCTCACCGAGAAGGGCCGCGGCTACACGCCCGCCGAGCAGGACGTCGCCGACCGCTTCCACGCCGTGGGCAAGATCCACCCGGAGACCGGGCTCCCGGTCGCGCCGTCGCGCTTCGGCTGGACGAGCGTCTTCGCCGACGAGATCGTCCAGATCGGGCGCCGGCGGTCCGACGTCGTCGCGATCACCGCGGCGATGCTCGAGCCGGTCGGTCTCAAGCCGTTCTCGCAGGCGTTCCCCGAGCGCACGTTCGACGTCGGGATCGCGGAGCAGCACGCCGCGACATCGGCGGCCGGCATGGCGTTCGCCGGGCTGCACCCGGTGGTCGCGGTGTACGCGACGTTCCTCAACCGCGCGTTCGACCAGGTGCTCATGGACGTCGCGCTGCACAAGGCCGGCGTGACGTTCGTGCTCGACCGCGCGGGCATCACGGGCGACGACGGCGCGAGCCACAACGGCATGTGGGACATGGCGATGCTGCGCATCGTGCCGGGCCTGCGCCTGGCCGCGCCGCGCGACGAGGAGACCCTGCGGACCGCGCTGCGCGAGGCCGTGGACGTCGACGACGCCCCGACGGTCGTGCGGTACCCGAAGGGCGCGCTCTCGGACGCGCTGCCCGCCGTCGAGTCCGTCGACGGCGTGGACCTGCTCGCGGTGCCCGCGGACGCGGGCGACGAGGCCGCCCCCGCCGCGGCGCCGGGTGGTCCGCGCCGCGTCCTGCTCGTCGGCCTGGGCTCGATGGCCCGCGTCGCGCTCGACGCCGGGGAGTCGCTCACCGCGCACGGCGTCGACGTCACGGTCGCGTCGCCCACGTGGGTGCTCCCGCTGCCGAGCGCGCTCGTCAAGCTCGCCGGGGAGCACGACCTCGTGGTGACGGTGGAGGACGGCGTCGTGGACGGCGGGGTCGGTGCGCTGCTGGCCCAGCGGGCGCTGGAGTCGGGCGTGCGCACGCCCGTGCACCCGATCGGTCTCCCGGCGCAGTTCCTCGACCACGCCACGCGCGACCAGGTCGTGTCCGCGTACCGCCTCACCGGGGCGGACGTCGCGCGCGACGTGCTGGACGCGCTCGCGGCGCTCGCACGCGGCTGACGACCCCTGCCGCGCACCCGGCCCCGGGTATGCGGCCCCAGACACGAGGACGGCCCGCGGCGCAGGTGCGCCGCGGGCCGTCGCGTCGGTCAGGAGTGGGTGACCTCGACCGCGTGCTCGACGACGGCGCGCAGGTCGCCGCCGGACGCCGCGTGCCACGCGCGCTGCCGGGCGGCACCGTTGCCCCCGGACCACAGGCGCCCGAGCAGCTCGGTCACCGCGTCCAGGTCTCCGGCGTCGACGAGCGCGTCGCGCACGTGCGCGACGAGCTGGCCCACGACGTCGTGCGCGGGGGCCGGGCGCCAGGTGAGGGGCGAGACGAGGTCCTCCTCGAGGCCCGAGCGGCCGGCGCGCCAGGACGCGGTGCGCAGGATCTCGGGCCGCAGCTCGGGCGCGGGCGCGCCGTCGGCGGACTCGCGGGCCGCCGTCTCGACGAGACCGCGGGCGAGCGCCGCGAGCAGCGTCGCGGTGTCCGGGTCGAGGCACACGTCCGCGACGCGGATCTCGACCGTGGGGTAGCGCGACGACAGGCGGGCGTCGAAGTAGACCATGTTCTCGTCGAGGATCGTGCCGGTCGCGACGAGGCCGTCGACCGCCGCGCGGTACGCCTCGGGCGAGCCGAACGCGCGCGTCGGGCCCGAGGTGGGCCAGCGCGACCAGACCTGCGACCGGAAGCTCGCGTACCCGCTGTCCTGGCCCTGCCAGAAGGGCGAGTTCGTGCTCAGCGCGAGGAGCGTCGCGAGCCACGGCCCGATGCGGTCGAGCACCGCGACGCCCTCGGTGTCGTCCGCGACGGCGACGTGCACGTGGCAGCCGCTCGTGAGCTGCTCGCGCGCGGTGAGGCCGAACGCGGCGCGCGCCTCGAGGTAGCGCAGGCGCGACACGGTCGTGCCCTCGAACGGCAGGGGAGACGTCGAGAGCGCGGCGACCCGTGCCCCGACGCGGTCCGCGGCCTCCTGGGCGCGACGCCGGCCCTCGCGGATCTCGGTCGCGAGCTCGTCGATCTCGCGGCGCGGGTGCGTCGCGGTCTCGAGCTGCTCCTCCATGAACTCCGACTCCAGCGAGCCGGTGCCTCCGCCCTTGTCGTCGGTGCCGGAGGCCTCGAGGGCCTCGGCCGCGCGGGCGACGGGCTGCCCGTCGTCGCCGACGAGCAGGAACTCTTCCTCGACCCCTACGGTGCGTTTCACCCGGGCAGTCTCACACGGATGCGCGCGGCACGTCCGGCGAGCGTGTGACGCGCGCCCGTGTCGTGCGTCACGACGGCGGCGCGGGGTCCCCAGGGGGAGGGCCCGAGGGCTTGTGAAGGTCATCACAAGACCTCCTCGGCAGGGGTGTTACGGGGACGAGAAACCGCGGAATCCTGCCGTTCCTGCCGGGTCCCGCCCGCCTCGGGACCTAGGTCCCCAGGCGGTCCCGAACGCCTCCGCGGCGGCCTCCGGGAACCTAGCCTGGAGGTGGCGAAGGAGCCCGTCGGAACCTCGGCCGAGGGCCCCACCCGGGACCTCGCGAGGCCGGCGGGTCCGGCCGGCGCGCGGACCCGCGCGTCAGGCACGAGGGAGGTCCAGATGACCAGCGTTTCCGAGGCAACCGGCACGACGAGCGGCGGCCGCGCGACGGGGGCGGGCGCCGTCGACCCGCAGCGCGACACCGCGCACGTCCCTGCGTGGGAGGGCTTCACCGACGGCCCGTGGCGCGACACGGTCGACGTGCGCGACTTCATCCAGCGCAACTACCGCCCGTACACGGGCGACGCGTCGTTCCTCGCCGGCCCCACGGAACGCACGACGGGCATCTGGAGCACGCTGTCCGCCATGTTCCCGGAGGAGCGGGAGATGGGGATCTACGACGTGGACACCCGCACGCCCGCCGGCATCACGGCGCACGCGCCGGGCTACATCGACAAGGCGCACGAGGTGATCGTCGGTCTGCAGACCGACGCCCCGCTCAAGCGCGCGATCATGCCGAACGGCGGCTGGCGCATGGTCGAGGGCGCGCTGGAGACGTACGGCTACGAGGTCGACGAGACCCTGCGGAAGGTCTTCACCGAGTACCGCAAGACGCACAACCAGGGCGTGTTCGACGTCTACCCGCCGAACGTGCGCGCGGCCCGCAGCTCGCACATCATCACGGGCCTGCCCGACGCCTACGGCCGCGGCCGGATCATCGGCGACTACCGCCGCGTCGCGCTCTACGGCGTCGACGCGCTGATCGCCGCGAAGAAGCTCGACAAGCTCGGTCTCGACACGCAGCCCTTCAGCGAGAAGGTCGTGCGCGAGCGCGAGGAGCACGCGGAGCAGATCCGCGCGCTGGGCGAGCTCAAGGAGATGGCGGCCTCGTACGGCTACGACATCTCCGGCCCGGCGACGACGGCCCGCGAGGCCGTGCAGTGGCTCTACTTCGCCTACCTCGCCGCGGTGAAGGAGCAGAACGGCGCCGCGATGTCGCTCGGCCGCACGTCGACGTTCCTCGACGTGTTCATCGACCGCGACCTCGAGGCCGGCCGCATCACGGAGTCCGAGGCGCAGGAGATCATCGACGACTTCGTCATCAAGCTCCGCATCGTGCGGTTCCTGCGCACACCCGAGTACGACGCCCTGTTCTCCGGCGACCCGACGTGGGTCACCGAGACGATCGGCGGCATGGGCGAGGACGGGCGCCCGCTCGTCACGAAGAACTCGTTCCGGTTCCTCCAGACGCTCTACAACCTCGGCCCGGCCCCGGAGCCGAACATGACCGTCTTCTGGAGCCCGGAGCTGCCGCAGGGCTTCAAGGACTACTGCGCGCAGGTCTCGATCGACACCTCGGCCGTGCAGTACGAGTCGGACGAGCTCATCCGCCAGCACTGGGGCGACGACGCGGCGATCGCGTGCTGCGTGTCCCCGATGCGGGTCGGCAAGCAGATGCAGTTCTTCGGCGCTCGCGTGAACCTCGCCAAGACGCTGCTCTACGCGATCAACGGCGGCCGCGACGAGATCTCCGGCAAGCAGGTCTCGCCCGTGGCGGCGCCCGTCGAGGGCGACGTGCTCGACTTCGACGACGTCATGGCGAAGTTCGACTCGACGATGGACTGGCTGGCCGCGACGTACGTCGAGGCGCTCAACTGCATCCACTGGTCGCACGACAAGTACGCGTACGAGCGCATCGAGATGGCGCTGCACGACAAGGACGTGCTGCGGACCATGGCGTGCGGCATCGCGGGCCTGTCCGTCGCGGCGGACTCGCTGTCGGCGATCAAGCACGCGAAGGTCTCCGTCGTCCGCGACGAGCGCGGCCTCGTCGTCGACTACGTCACCGAGGGCGAGTACCCGACGTTCGGCAACGACGACGACCGGGCCGACGCGATCGCCGTCGACCTCGTCGAGCGGTTCATGGCGAAGGTCCGCACGCACCCGACGTACCGTGACGCGGTGCCCACGCAGTCGGTCCTGACGATCACGTCGAACGTCGTGTACGGGAAGGCGACGGGCAACACGCCGGACGGCCGCCGCGCCGGCGAGCCGTTCGCCCCGGGTGCCAACCCGATGAACGGGCGCGACACGCACGGCATGCTCGCCTCGGCGCTGTCGGTGGCCAAGCTGCCGTACGACGAGGCGCAGGACGGCATCTCGCTGACCAACACGGTCGTGCCGAGCGGCCTCGGGCGCACCAAGGAGGAGCAGGTCACCAACCTCGCCGGCCTCCTGGACGCCTACATCGGGTCCGAGGGGTACCACATGAACGTCAACGTGCTGAACCGCGAGACGCTCCTGGACGCCATGGACCACCCGGAGAACTACCCGCAGCTGACGATCCGCGTGTCCGGGTACGCGGTGAACTTCGTCCGCCTCACGCGCGAGCAGCAGCTGGACGTGCTCTCGCGCACCTTCCACGGCGCGCTCTGACGAGCCCTGACGAGCCCTGAGGAGCCAGCCATGACCGTCACCCTTCCCGGCCCCGCCGTCCGCCCGTCGCGCGGGTGCGGCGTCGCCGGGGGCACCCTGCCCGACGACGCCACGCGCCTCGACGTCCCGGGCGTCCCGACCTCCGCGGCCGAGCCCGCGGCGTCGGGCACGCCCGTGGGCCACGCGCGCCGGGCCGGCGCGGGCCTGGACGGGCTGACGGTCGCGGACGTGGACCGGGCCGACAAGCTCGCGGCGATGCGCGCGGGCGAGCTCGGCTCGGTCCACTCCTGGGAGCTCGTCACCGCCGTGGACGGGCCGGGGACCCGGCTCACCGTGTTCCTCAACGGGTGCCCGCTGCGGTGCCTGTACTGCCACAACCCCGACACGTTCGCGATGAAGGACGGCAGGCCCGTCACGGCGGACGAGCTGCTCGGGCGCGTCCGGCGCTACCTGCCCGTGTTCCGGGCGACGCACGGGGGGCTCACGCTCTCGGGCGGTGAGGTGCTCATGCAGCCCGCGTTCGCGGCGCGCGTCCTGCGCGGCGCGAAGGCGATGGGCGTCCACACCGCGCTCGACACGTCGGGCTTCCTCGGGGCGAACGCGACCGACGCGATGCTCGACGACACGGACCTCGTGCTGCTCGACGTGAAGTCCGGCGACCCGGAGACCTACACGAAGGTCACGAGCCGCGACCTCGAGCCGACCCTGCGGTTCGGGCGGCGGGTCGCCGAGCGCGGGCTGACCGGCCACGCGCCCGAGGTGTGGGTGCGCTTCGTCCTCGTCCCGGGCCTCACCGACGACCCGGACAACGTCGAGAAGGTCGCCGGCTACGCGGCCTCGCTCAACGCGATCCGCCCCGGCACGGTGACGCGCGTCGAGGTGCTGCCCTTCCACCAGATGGGCCGCGACAAGTGGGACGCGCTCGGGCGCACCTACGAGCTCGACGACACGCCTGCGCCGTCGGCCGAGCTCACCGAGCGCGTGCGCGGCCAGTTCCGCGCCCACGGCCTGACGACGTACTGACCCGACCCGCCGACGAGCGCCCGCTCGCCGAGACGTGAGAAGTGGCCCCGGACCGCCGTGCTCCAGGGGCCACTTCTCCCGTCTCGGCGGGTGTGCGCTCCCCGGGGCGGGGTCAGGTCGTAGGGTGCGCGGGTGCCTGCAGCGACCGTCGACGCCCACGACCCCCGATGGACCGACGCCGGGAGGCGGTGGACGGAACGCGTCGCCGCCGCGCTCGCCGACCTCGCGAGCCCCGACGGCACGAGCCCGGTCGTGGTCGAGCACATCGGGTCGACGGCGGTCCCCGGGCTCGCGGCGAAGCCGATCATCGACCTCCAGGTGCGCGTCGCGCCGCTGCCCTCCGAGGCGGAGCTCGACGCCGCGCTCGGGCCGCTCGGGTTCTCGATCGAGCGCGGCGCGCGCCCGGACTCGCCCGGCGTGTACCGGGACGTCCCGCGTCCGGGCGCCGACCCCGCCCCCGAGCTCTACGCCAAGCGACTGCTCACCCGCCCCGGCGACGAGGACGAGCCGCCCGTGATCCTGCACGTCCGGCGCCTCGACTCGCCGTTCGCGGCGTACGTCGTCGCGTTCCGCGACTGGCTGCGCGCCGTCCCCGCCGAGGCCGCGGCGTACGAGGCGACGAAGCGCGACCTCGCCGCGCGCCACGCGGTCGCCGACGACTACGACGACTACACGCGCGACAAGACGGCGTTCCTCGACGCGGCGCAGTCACGGATGGAGCGCTGGCTCGCCGAGCGCGCGAACGGTCCTGCCTGATCCCTGCACGGTGCCGCCCGAGCACTGATACCGTGGTGGTACCAAACGAGAGGAGCTCACGTGGCTATGACCTTGCGGCTCGACGACGACGCGCAGGCGGCGCTGGAGCGTATCGCCCGCCGCGAGGGCGTCTCCGCGAACACAGCCGTCGCACGCGCCGTCGTGGAGTACGACGCGAAGCGGCGCGAGATGCGTGACCGGCTGCTCGCCGACATCGTGGCGGAGGACCAGGAGCTGCTCGACCGGCTCGCGCAGTAGCCGTGGTCGTGTACCTCGACGAGGACGACCTCGTCGCCGCCGCCACGGCGTTCCTCGGGCACCCGCCCGCCGTCCGCGACTTCGGGCTCCTGTCGTCCGCACTGGCGCGTCCGGCCGCGTCGATGTACGGCGTCGAGGCCTACCCCGCCCTCGACGAGAAGGCAGCGGCGCTGCTTCTCTCCGTCACGAAGAACCACGCGCTGATCGACGGGAACAAGCGACTGGGCTGGGTCGCAGTCAGACTCTTCTACGCGCTCAACGGGGTGCGGCTCGTCATGCCGCAGGACACCGCGTACGCCCTCGTCGTCGGTGTCGCAGCCGGCGAGATCGACGACGTCGAGACCGTGGCGCGGAGGCTCGCGGAGCACGTCGTGCGCCGCGAGTCGTGACCGCCGCGAGCGGCGCGCTGCCCGACGTCGCCACCGCTCGGGCGGTCGTCGCGGACGCGGACGCCCTCGCCGCGCTGCTCGCGACCCTCTCCGCCGCGCCCGGGACGGCCCGCGAGCAGGTGCGCGCCGCGTTCGGCGACAGCCGCGAGGAGAAGGTCCTGGCGCGCCTCGACACCGTCGACGTCGCGTCGCTGCGCGACGTCACGCGCGAGCGCCTGCGGCTCGGGGCGCTCGCGGACGCGGGCGTGCGGACGGTCGGCGAGGTCGCGCGGCTCGGGCGCGACGGGCTGGAGAAGCTCCCCGAGATCGGCCCGCAGACGGCGACGCACCTGCTCGCCGCCGCCGAGCAGGTGGCGCGCGCCGTGCGCGAGAGCCTGCGCTTCCGGATCGACCTCACGCCGACGGACCCGGTCGCGACCGCGCTCGTCCAGGCGCTGCACACGCTCGACCAGGCCGACGCCGCCGTCGCGCGCTACGGCGACCAGGTGCGGGCCGCGCTCGCGGAGCACGAGCGCGTGCGCGCCGACGCGCTGGTCGCCGCGAGCGGGGCGCGCCGCCTGCTCGCGTGGGGCGAGCGGCGGCGTCGGGCCTCCGCGGCGGTCACGGTGCTCGCCGCGGTCGTCGAGCGAGCTCATGCGACGGGGCTCGCCGAGGAGGCGCGGCGCGTCGTCGGGCTGCTCGCCGAGCCCGCGCGCCCGTACGACGTCTGGGAGGACTTCCGGCGGCGGTCCGCGGCGTACTACGCGCTGCTCGACGGCGTCGCCCCCACGGGCCGCGACGTCGCCGCCGCGGCCGGGCACCTGCCCACCGAGCTCGTGGACCGCGTGCAGACGCAGGCGCTCGACGAGTCGCTGCTGACCGTCTCGCTGCGCGGGTACCAGGCGTTCGGGGCCCGCTTCGCGCTCGCCCAGCGCCGCGTCGTCCTGGGCGACGAGATGGGCCTGGGCAAGACGGTGCAGGCCGTCGCCGTCGTCGCGCACCTGGTCGCCGGCGGCGCGACCCACGCGCTCGTCGTGTGCCCGGCGAGCGTGCTGGAGAACTGGGTGCGCGAGCTGCGCGCGCACGCGAGCCTCCCGGTGCACGCCGTCCACGGCGAGGACCGGGAGGAGGCGGCCGCGGCGTGGCGCGCTGCGGGCGGCGTCGCCGTCGTGACCTTCGCGGGCCTGCGGCGCACGGGGACCGAGGCGTTCGCCGCGGCGGCGCCGGCGGTGCTCGTCGTGGACGAGGCGCACTACGTGAAGAACCCGCTCGCGAAGCGGTCCGTGGCCGTCGCGGCCCTCGCGCGGACGACCGAGCACGTGCTCCTGCTCACCGGCACACCCATGGAGAACCGGGTCGAGGAGTTCCGCACCCTGCTGGGCTACCTCCAGCCCGAGCTCGCGGCACGGCTGGACGCCGCGCACGGCGCCGCCGGCCCCGACGCGTTCCGGCACGCCGTCGCGCCCGCCTATCTGCGCCGCAACGCCGAGGACGTGCTCGAGGAGCTGCCCGAGCTCGTGCAGGTCGACGAGTGGGAGCGGCTCGGCACGGTCGACGGCGCCGCGTACCGGGAGGCGGTCGCGGCGGGGTCGTTCATGTCCATGCGGCGGGCGGCGTTCGCCGTCGAGCACCCCGAGGACTCGGCGAAGCTGCGCCGGCTCGTCGAGATCGCGCGCGAGGCGGCCGAGAACGGGCGCAAGGTCGTGGTGTTCTCGTATTTCCGGGACGTCGTGGACGTGGTCGTGCGCGCGCTCGACGACCTCGCCCTCCCGCCCCTCACCGGCTCCGTGCCCGCCCGCACGCGCCAGACGATCGTCGACGACTTCACCGCGGCCGAGGACCCGCGCGTGCTCGTCAGCCAGATCGACGTCGGGGGAGTGGGTCTCAACCTCCAGGCGGCGTCCGTCGTGGTCCTGTGCGAGCCGCAGACCAAGCCGACGACCGAGGCGCAGGCCGTCGCGCGCGCCCACCGCATGGGGCAGGTCGAGACCGTCCAGGTGCACCGCCTGCTCACCGTCGACAGCGTCGACGAGCACCTCGTGCGCCTTCTCGGCACCAAGGCCCGGCTGTTCGACGCCTATGCGCGCCGCAGCGCGCTCGCCGAGGAGGTCGCGGGCGCGGTCGACGTGTCCGAGGCGTCGCTCGCGCGCGCGGTGGTCGACGCCGAGCGCGCCCGCCTGTTCGTCGACCCGGCCGTGACGTCGGTCGAGGACGCGCCCGCCGAGGACGCGCCCGCCGACGGGTTCCCTCCCGCCGCGGCGCTCGGTCACGCGACCGAGGACGCGCCCGCCGAGCACTGACGGGACCCGGGCCTGCGCCGTCGTCGCGCTCGGCGCCGGGACGCGGCATAGCGTGGCGCCATGACCGAGACCGACACCGTGCCCCCGCTCACCCCGCTGCGAGAGGACTGGTCGACGGCGCTCGCGGTCGTCGCGCACCCCGACGACATGGAGTTCGGCGCGGCCGCCGCCGTCGCGCGGTGGACCGCGCAGGGCAAGCGGGTCGTGTACTGCATGGTCACGAGCGGCGAGGCGGGGATCGACGGCATGGACCCGGACGAGGCGCGCCGCGTGCGGGAGGCGGAGGAGGTCGAGTCGGCACGGATCGTCGGCGTCGACGAGGTCGAGTTCCTCGGGCTGCCCGACGGCGTCCTCGAGTACGGCCTGCCGCTGCGGCGCGCGATCGCGGGGGCGATCCGGCGCCACCGGCCCGACGTCGTGATCACCGGGAACTACCGCGAGACGTTCCCGGGCGGGATGCTCAACCAGGCGGACCACGTCGCGACGGGGCGGGCCGTCGTGGACGCCGTGCGCGACGCGGGGAACCGGTGGGTGTTCCGCGAGCAGGTCGAGTCGGACGGGACCGAGCCGTGGGGCGGCGTGCGCCAGGTGTGGGTCGCCGCGTCGCCCGACGCCCGGCACGGCGTGGACGTCAGCGCGACCTTCGACGCGGGCGTGGCGTCCCTGCGCGCGCACGCCGCCTACCTCGACGGCCTCGGCTGGGAGGACTTCGACCCGGCGGCGTTCCTCGCGTCGATGAGCGCCCCGACGGGCGAGCGGATGGGCGTGGAGCACGCCGTGGCGTTCGAGCTCCTGCTCATGAACGGAGAGGACTGACTCACCCCCTCCGACGGCCGCCGAGCAGGCGGTCGTGGCTCGTCCTGTACTCGGGACGGGCCACAACCACCTGCTCGGCGGAGGAGGAGGGGTTTGGTCAGACGCGCGATGTCGCCGGGACGTTCGCGACGCCGTCGGGCAGGAAGCGGCGGCCCAGGACCTTCTCGCTGTAGCCCGTGCGGTCGAGGTACGGCGTGATGCCGCCCAGGTGGAAGCCCCACCCCGCGCCGAGGATCATGCACAGGTCGATCTGCGACGGGCTCGCGACCACGCCTTCGTCGAGCATGAGCCCGATCTCCTGCGTGAGCGCCGTGAGCACGGAGTCGAGGACGCCGGCCTCGTCCAGCGCCCCGTCGCCGCCCGCCTCGCCCGTGCCGAAGACCCGCTGGATCGCGGGGTCGACGGGCTTGGGCAGGCCCTTCGGCGCGTCGAGGACGACGGGGATCTGCTCGTCCACGATGCGCTGCAGGCCGGGGGACTCGGGGAACCGGTCGCCCAGGTCCTCGCGCAGCGACGTGAGGACGTGCAGGCCGACGGCCGGGCCGACGAGGTCGAACAGCGCGAACGGCGGCATCGGCAGGCCGAGCGGCGCGACGGCGCGGTCCGCGACCTCGACCGACGTGCCGTTCTCGACCGCCTCGACGATCTTGCCCATGAGCAGGATGAGCAGGCGGTTGACGACGAACCCGGGGCGGTCGGCCACGAGCACGGCCGTCTTGCGGAGCTTCTTCGTCATGGCGAACGCCGTCGCGAGGGCGGCGTCGTCGGTCTTCGCCGCCTGGATGATCTCGACGAGCGGCATCTGGGCGACGGGGTTGAAGAAGTGCATCCCGACGACGCGCTCGGGGTGCTGCAGGTCGGCCGCCATCTCGGTGATCGACAGCGCGGACGTGTTGGTGAGCAGCACGGCCTCGGGCGACAGGACGCCCTCGAGCTCGGCGAAGACCTTCTTCTTGAGCCCGAGGATCTCCGTGACCGCCTCGATCACGACGTCGCAGCCCGCGAAGTCGCCGAGCTCGGTCGTGCCGTGCACGGAGCCGACGATGCGCGCGCCGGTGTCCGCGGACATGCGGCCCGAGCGTACGAGCTTCTCGACGGTGGAGCGGACGTAGCCGAGGCCCTTGTCGACGCGCTCCTGGTCGAGGTCGCGCATGACGACCGGCACCTGGAGGCGCTGCGCGAACAGCAGCGCGATCTGCGCGGCCATGAGCCCAGCGCCCACGATCCCCACGCGGGTGACGGGGCGGGCGAGCTTCGCGTCCGGCGCGCCCTGGGGCCGCTTGCCCTTCGAGACGAGCTGGAACGCGTAGACGCTCGCGCGCATCTCGTCGCTCATGATGAGGTCCGCGAGGGCTTCGTCCTCGGCGGCGAACGCCTCCTCGCGCGACGCGGTGCGGGCGGCGGCCACGAGGTCGAGCGCGCGGTACGGGGCGGGGCGCGAGCCCGCGACCACGGCGTCGAGGCGCTGACGCGTCCCGGCGACGACGGCGTCCCACACGGGCTGCGGGTCGAGCTCGCGCCGCTCGACGACGATCTCGCCGCGCAGCACGGCCTCGGCCCAGCGCAGCGACGACTCGAGGAAGTCGGGCGCCTCGAAGAGCGCGTCGACGAGCCCGATCTCGTACGCCTCCTTCGCCTTGAACGGCTTGTTCACGGCCGGGCGGGCGAGGATGACGTCCATCGCCTTCTCGACGCCGAGCAGGCGCGGCACGAGGTAGGCGCCGCCCCAGCCGGGGACCAGGCCCAGGCCGACCTCGGGCAGTGCGAGCGCGCCGGCGTCGGACGCGACGGTGCGGTACGTGCAGTTCAGCGCGACCTCGAGGCCGCCGCCGAGCGCGACGCCGTTGACGAACGCGAACGTCGGCACGCCCATGTCCTGGAGCAGCGTGTACGCGGCGTGGCCGGCGCGCCCGAGGGCGAGCGCGTCGTCGCGCACCTGGACGGCCGCGGCCTGCGTGAGGTCCGCGCCGGCGGCGAGGAAGTACGGCTTGCCCGTGATCGCGACGGCGACGATCTCGCCGTCCGCGGCCCGGCGCCGCAGCGTCTCGAGGGCCGCGTGCAGCTCCGCGAGGCCCTCGGGGCCGAGCGTCGTCGGCTTGGTGTGGTCGAGCCCGTTGTCGAGCGTGACGAGGGCGAGCGTGCCCGTCCCGCCGGGGAGCGCGACGTCGCGCACGAGCGAGTGCGTGACGCGCTCCCCGCGCGCGGCGTCCTTCGTCGCGTCCGCGGAGGTGGTGGGCGTGGTGTCGGTCGGTGCGCTCATCGTCAGTTCTCCGCGGTCTCGAAGGTGTGGCCGGAGTAGTCGGCGTGGTGCGGGTTCTCCCAGATGACGGTCCCGCCCATGCCGAGGCCGACGCACATGGTCGTCAGGCCGTAGCGCACCTCGGGGTGCTGCTCGAACTGGCGCGCGAGCTGCGTCATGAGGCGCACGCCCGACGACGCGAGCGGGTGGCCCATGGCGATGGCGCCGCCGTACTGGTTGACGCGCTCGTCGTCGTCCGCGATGCCGAAGTGGTCGAGGAACGCGAGCACCTGGACCGCGAACGCCTCGTTGATCTCGAACAGGCCGATATCGTCGATCGTCAGGCCCGCGGACGCGAGCGCGCGCTCGGTCGCGGGGACCGGCCCGATGCCCATGACCTCCGGGTCGACGCCCGCGTACGCGTACGCGACGAGGCGCATGCGCGCCGGGAGCCCGAGCTCGTCGGCGACGTCGCCCGCGGCGAGCAGGCACGCCGTCGCGCCGTCGGTCAGCGGCGAGGCGTTGCCCGCGGTGACCTTCCCGCCGGGGCGGAACGGGGTCTTGAGGTCGCGGATCGAGTCGACCGTGGTGCCGGGGCGGGGGAGCTCGTCGGCCGTGGCCAGACCCCACCCGAGCTCGGTCGACCGGGTCGCCACCGGCACGAGGTCGGGGGAGATGTCGCCGTTCGCGAGGGCCTTGGCGTACTTGGCCTGGCTCGCGACGGCGTACGCGTCGGCACGCTCCTTGGTGAGGTGCGGGTACCGGTCGTGCAGGTTCTCGGCCGTCGCGCCCATGACGAGCGCGGAGGAGTCGACGAGGCGCTCGGCGACGAACCGCGGGTTCGGGTCCGACCCCTCGCCCATGGGGTGGTGGCCCATGTGCTCGACGCCGCCCGCGACGACGACGTCCTGCGCGCCCACGGCGACGTTCGCCGCGGTGGTCGTGACCGCGGTCATCGCGCCCGCGCACATGCGGTCGATCGCGAAGCCGGGCACCGACTTGGGCAGCCCGGCCAGCACGGCGACGCTGCGGCCGAGGGTGAGGCCCTGGTCGCCGGTCTGCGTCGTCGCGGCGAGCGCGAGCTCGTCGATCCGCTCCACGGGCAGCTCGGGGCGGCGGCGCAGCAGCTCGCGGACCGTCTTCACGGCGAGGTCGTCCGCGCGGGTCTCGGCGTAGATCCCGTCGGGGCGTGCCTTGCCGAACGGGCTGCGGACGCCCTCGACGAAGACGACGTCGCGCACGGGGCGTCGGCGCGAGCGCTGGGTAGCCGCCTGGGTGGGTGCCGAGGTGGGAGAGGGGGCCTCGTTGGCCACGGTCATGGCATCTCCATCCGATGCAGATGGTCGGGACGGCGGTGTCCGGAGCGGCACCGCTCGGGGGTCGTACGTGCGATACACGCTACCGCGGGTATCGGGAAAGCACGAGACCGATGCTACGACATGAAGAGACCCGGTATCGCATCGCGCGATACCGGGTCTCTTCGGGGTTCGGGGCGCTCGGGAGCCCGCGTCAGCGGCTCCCGCGGAGCTTGCGCACGACCTTCTTCGCGGTCGGCAGGCCCTTGTTCCACGCGGAGTACCACATCGAGAACGGCACGTCGACGCTGTGCACGAGCTCGTCGTCGTGCTGGGCGAAGCTGCGCTTGAACTCGCTGATCCCGTCGTTGAGCAGACCGTTCATGTCGTACCGGACCAGGCCGGCCTGCTGCGCGAGCGTGATCGCGTGCCACTTCACCGGCGCGTTCGCGCGCAGCTTGCGACCCGCGTCGTTGATGCCGCCGTAGAGCTCGAACGACGTCGTCGCCGACGACACGCACCACACGAACGACACCGGGGCGCCCTCGGAGAACGCGGCGACGAGCACCGAGTGCTCGCCGAGCTCGCGGTGGATCGCGAGGTAGTACTCGTCGTCGTGCAGCGCGAAGCCCGCTCGCTCGGCGGTCTCGTGGTAGACGTCGAGCACCTGGCGCACCTCGGCCTCGTCCGTCACGCGCCGCACCTCGAGGCCGGTGCGCGCCGCCTTGCGGATGTCGTACCGCGTCGACTTGCCCATGGCCTTCGTCAGCTCGTCCTCGGACTTCGTGAGATCGAGGATCAGCGTCACCGGGTAGAGGATCGGGTTCGCCGCGGGGCGGGCGTCGGGCAGCGCGAGGTGCGTCCCGACCGGCCAGTCGGGCTCGATCGTGACCCCCACGCCGCCCACCGTCGTCTTGCACCACGCGACGACCGCACGGGTCACGGCGTCGCGCGTCGCGTCGTCGCCCACGCCCGGGCCGGCGCCCCAGCCGTCTCCCGCCGGCGCGATCACGGGCCCACGGGGCACGTGGCACAGCGCCTTGAACTGCGCCGGGAGGGACCGCACGAGAACCTGCGCCAGGCCGCGGACGCGGCCGTCGCCGTCCACCGCCTCCACGCGGTGCGGGGTCCAGGCGCCCGTGGCCTTGACCTCGCCCCAGCCCCACAGCTGCAGGGGGTGGCCGCCGAGCTCGTTCACCCGGGCGTCCCAGGAGGCTCGGTCGGTGACTGTCCGGATCGTCAGGTTCGCGTCGTGCACGCGGACGACCCTACCCTCCCGCTACCGCTCGCCGGAGCGCTCGAACGCGTCCGCGAGCGGCTCCGCGACGAGCCCCACCTGCCACTCGCGCGCCCCGCGTCCGCGCAGGAACGCGGCGATCCCCGCCGCGTCGGCGGGCTCCGGCGGCGTCCAGCACAGGCGCCGCAGGGCGTCGGGCTGGAGCACGTTCTCGACGGGCAGCGCGTACCGCTCGGCGAGCTCCTGCACGACGCCGCGCGCCGCGTCGAGCCGTGCCGCGGCGCCCGGGTCGCGGTCCGCCCACGCGCGCGGCGGGGGCGGGGCGTCCGTGCGCGGCCCGCGCGTGGTCGGCAGCGCGCTCGCGGGCAGCGCGAGCGCCGCGTCGACGGCCCGCTGCCAGTACGCCGCGCGACGGCGCGTGCCCTTGCCCGCGAACGGCGGCAGCTCCACGAGCTGGCCGGCCGTGCGCGGCAGCGCCTCCGCCGCGGCGACGATCGCGCGGTCGGGCAGGACGCGCCCGGGAGCGATGTCCCGCGCCCGGGCGGTCGCGTCGCGGGCCTCCCACAGGCTGCGGACCACGGCCAGCCGCCGCGGGTCGCGCAGCGTGTGCGTGCCGGACGTCCGGCGCCACGGCTCGGGCCGCGGGGCGGGCGGTCCCGCGGTGCGCACGGCCTCGAACTCCTGCGCCGCCCAGTCCGCCTTGCCCGCCTCGTCGAGCCGCTCCCCGAGCGCGCGGCGCAGCGGGACGAGCACCTCGACGTCGAGCGCCGCGTACCGCAGCCAGTCCTCGGGCAGGGGCCGCGTCGACCAGTCCACCGCCGAGTGCTCCTTGGCGAGGCCGAGCCCGAGGACCTCGGCGACCACCGCCGCGAGGCCGACGCGCTCCATCCCCAGCAGGCGGGCGGCGAGCTCGGTGTCGAACACGCGGGCCGGGACGATCCCGTGCTCCGCGAGCCCGGGCAGGTCCTGGGACGCCGCGTGCAGGACCCATTCGGCGTCCCCGACCGCCTCGCGCAGCGGCGACAGGTCGGGCACGGCGACGGGGTCGACGAGCGCGGTGCCCGCGCCCTCGCGGCGCACCTGCACGAGGTAGGTGCGCTGGCCGTACCGGTAGCCGGACGCGCGCTCGGCGTCGGCGGCCACGGGGCCGCTCGCGGCGGCGAACGCCTCGACGACGCGCGCGAACGCGGCGGGCGTGTCGACGACGGGGCCGACGCCGTCGGACGGCTCCGTCAGCGGGGTGACGACGGTCGGGGCGCGCTCCGCCCCGGGTGCGGGGTCGAGCGGAGGGGGAGCGGGTGCTGCGGTCGAGCTCATGAGCCCACGGTATTGCGTCGCGCGGGGGGTCGAGCACCGAGGGGGGTCACGCCCTCGGGCAGCGGCGGCAGCCCGGCGGCGGTGCACAGGAGCTGCGCCCACGCGGCGAGGTGGTCCCCGAGGTCGGCCGTGCCCGGGCCCGGCGCGACGGGCGTCCACGACGCGCGCATCTCGAGCTCGACGTCGTTGTGCTTGCCGGCCAGCGCCCCGAAGCTCTGGGACAGCACGCGCGTGACCGTGCCGCCCTCCGCGCGCACGACGGCGCCCGTGTCGTGCAGGGCGTCCTCGAGCCACGTCCACGCGACCTCGGCGAGCACGTCCTCCGCCGCCATCTCCGGCTCCAAAGTCGCGCGCACGAGCGTGACGACGCGGAACCGGCCCTCCCACGCCTCCTGGCCCGCCGGGTCGTAGAGGACGATGAAGCGCCCCGACGCGAGCTCGGGGTCGTCGGAGCGTGCCGCCTCGACCTCGCCCGTGAGCGCGACCGACCACGGCGCGATCCGGCGCGGGGCGGGGACTTCGCGCAGCGTCACCTCGGGCCGCAGCCGGCGCGCGCCCAGGGCGTCGAGGACGGCACGGAACTCCGGGGGAGCGTCGGTCCCGTGAGGGGTGGTCACCCCGGCACAGTACGAGCGCGAGGGGCGGGACGGACGCACGCCGCGCGGGTGTCATCGAATCGTGATCCCGACTTCGTCACGATCCCTGCGGGTGACCGGATCGTGGCACCCCCGGGGCTCGACGGCGCCCGAGGACTAGGCTGGCAGCGTATCCATCCCCGGTGCACCCGGCCGCGCGCCCGCGCCCGGCCCGGTTCCGCGCCCTCCCGCGCGCAGCCGTCGTGCGCCGGGACCGACCCTCGAGGAGCAGGGAAGCAGATGTCAGCACGCGCACAGATCGGTGTGACCGGACTCGCCGTCATGGGTCGCAACCTGGCCCGCAACTTCGCCCGGCACGGCTACACGGTCGCGGTGCACAACCGCTCGTACGCCAAGACCGAGTCCCTGATCGCCGAGGCGGGCACCGAGGGCGACTTCGTGCCGTCGGAGTCCATGGCGGACTTCGTGGCCTCGCTCGAGCGCCCGCGCAAGGTCGTCATCATGGTCAAGGCGGGCGCGGCGACCGACGCCGTCATCGACGAGCTCGTGCCGCTGCTGGAGGAGGGCGACATCGTCGTCGACGCCGGCAACGCGCACTTCCCCGACACGATCCGCCGGGAGAAGGCCCTCGCGGCGTTGGGCCTGCACTTCGTCGGCACGGGCGTCTCGGGCGGCGAGGAGGGCGCGCTCAACGGCCCGTCGATCATGCCGGGCGGCACGCGCGAGTCGTACCAGAGCCTCGGCCCGATCCTCGAGGACATCTCGGCGAAGGTCGACGGCGTGCCGTGCTGCACCTACGTCGGGCCCGACGGCGCCGGCCACTTCGTCAAGATGGTGCACAACGGCATCGAGTACGCCGACATGCAGCTCATCGCCGAGGCGTACGACCTGCTCAAGCAGGGGCTCGGCGCGTCCGCGCAGGAGATCGGCGAGATCTTCGCGCAGTGGAACACGGGCGACCTCGAGTCGTTCCTCATCGAGATCACCGCGGACGTGCTCCAGCACGTCGACGCGGAGACCGGCAAGGCGTTCGTCGACGTCGTTCTCGACCAGGCGGAGCAGAAGGGCACCGGCCGCTGGACGGTGCAGAACGGCCTCGACCTCGGCGTGCCGATCACGGGCATCGCCGAGGCGACGTTCGCGCGCGCGCTGTCCGGCTCGGTCCCGCAGCGCGAGGCCGGTCGCGCCGCGCTGCCCGCCGACGCCGCGGCGTGGGACGTGCAGGACCGCGACGCGTTCGTCGAGGACGTGCGCCTCGCGCTCTACGCGTCGAAGGTCGTCGCGTACTCCCAGGGCTTCGACCAGATCGCGGCCGCGTCGGCCGAGTACGGCTGGGACATCGACCGCGGCGCGATGGCCCGCATCTGGCGCGGCGGCTGCATCATCCGCGCGCGCTTCCTCAACCGCATCACCGAGGCGTACGAGCGCGACGCGCAGCTCCCGCTGCTCCTCGCCGACGAGTACTTCACCGGCGCGGTCGGCAACGGCCTCGCGGCGTGGCGTCGCGTGGTGGCGCAGGCCGCCCTCAACGGCGTGCCGACGCCCGCGTTCTCGTCGTCGCTCGCCTACTACGACGGCGTGCGGGCCGAGCGCCTGCCCGCCGCGCTCATCCAGGCGCAGCGCGACTTCTTCGGCGCGCACACCTACCGCCGCGTCGACAAGCCGGGCGTCTTCCACACCGAGTGGTCGGGCGACCGCACCGAGTCCGACGCCTGACGTTTCTCTCCGACGTCCCGACGGCGGTCGTCGCGCTCCGGCGCGGCGGCCGCCGTCGCGCGTCCCGGGCCCGTACCTCGTGTCGCCCGCACGTCCGGTCGCGCGCGGTCGGTCCCCGCGCGTGACGAGCGGCTCGGCGCGGCCGGCCCGCCGACGTGGCAGGCTAGGCGCGCGGGCCGCTGCGTCGGCCCCGACCCCCTGACGCCGGACGACACGGAGAACGATGAGCCGCCACCCGCAGGACGCGACCGCGACGAGGATGCTCGCCGACCGGACGGGCACCGACCCGGCCGACTGGTTCCTCGTCTTCAAGGCCCGCTACGGGATGGAGGTCGTGTTCCGCGCGCTCGCCGAGGCCCGGGGCCCGGGCGACGTGGTCACGCAGGTGTTCACGTGCTCGACGGCGGTCGACCCGGTGCTCGTGGCCGGGCTGCGGCCGGTCTACGCCGAGGTGTCCCCGGCGACGGTCGCGATCGACCCCGACCGGCTCGCCGTCGGCCCGGGCACGCGGGCGGTCGTGCTGCAGAACACGTTCGGCATCGTCGACGAGGCGGCGGCGCGGCGCCTGCGCGACGCCGCGCGGTCCGTCGGGGCGCTGCTCGTCGAGGACAGCGCGCACTGCGTGGGGCGCCTCGCGCGCGACGCCGACGGCACGCCCGTCGCCGACGTCTCGTTCCACTCGTTCGGCGTCGAGAAGCTGCTGCCCACGCGGTTCGGCGGGGCGGTGTGGGTGAGCCCCGCGCTCGACCCGGCGCTGCGCGCCGCGACGGTGGCGGCGCTCGACGCGCTCCCCGTCGTCGGGCCGCGGCTCGACCTCGCCGCGCGCAGCTTCCGCACCCAGGTGCGCGTGCTCAACCGCCTCCCCGGCGCGGCGGCGGGCAAGGTGCGTGGGGCGCTCACGGCCGTCGGTGCGTACGAGCCGGCGATCGCTCCCGTGGAGAACCGGGGCGGCCTCGCGCACCCGCCGCAGCGCCCGTCCGCGTGGGTCGTGGACCGCATGGTCGACGCGCTGCGGTCCAGCGGCGACACCGAGGCGCGCCGCGCCGACACGGTCGCGGAGTACGTGCGGGGGCTGTCGGGCGTCGTCGAGGTCCCGGCGGGGATCGGGGAGCGCGCGCCGCTCGTGCGGTTCCCGTTCTTCGCGCCCGACGCCGCGACCGCCGACCGCCTGGTCGCCGAGCTCACGGCCGCCGGGTTCTACGTCGGCAAGTGGTACCGGCCGGCGCTGTTCCCCGGTCCGGACGACCCCGCGGTCTACGGGTACACCCCGGGCGACCCCGCGCTCGCGACGACGGAGGACCTCGTCGCGCGCGTCGTCAACCTGCCGACCACGGTCGGGGTCGCGACGGCGCGCCGCCTCGTCGAGGCCGTCCGGTCCGCCCTGGGCGCCTGAGCCCCACGACCAGGCGGTCCGTGCCGGCCGACCAGGTGATCCCGGCGCGTCCGCGACACCGGACGGGCCAGGACCACCCGGTCGGCCCCGCGCCTCCCGCGGTTACGCCGACGGGCGCGAGCGCGCGAACTTCACGTAGTCGAGCGTGTGGCGCAGGTCCACGCGCCACACGTCGAGGCGGCGGCGCAGGCTGCGGTCGGGCGCGTACCGCAGGGTGTGCCACACGCCGTGCTTGCGGGCCTTCTTCACGCGGTGGCGCAGCGACACCGGGACGAGCGCCCGGACGACGGGGTAGGGCACGTTGACCCACAGGCGCGCGTCCGACGTGACCTGCTCGGGCAGCTCGCGCCCGTACACGAGGTCCTCGACGTAGCAGCGCGCGAGGTTGCCGCCGGCGGCCATCGTGTAGAAGCTCGCCGCGCCCTGGCGCAGGTTGACCTCGAGGATCTTGCTCGTGCCGGTGCGGCGGTCGTACATGACGTCCAGGTTCGCGGCGCCGACGTAGCCGAGGCTGTCGAGCAGGTGCCGGACGGACTCCGTGAGCCGGTCGTCCTTCATCGTCACGACGGCGTTGTAGTTCCCGACGAGCTTCGGGTCGTACTCGCCGAGCACGATCTGGGCCGCGGACAGGAACCGCAGGCGGCCGTGGCGGTCGGAGTACGTGTTGACCACGCGCATGACCGACTCGTCGCCCGCGAGGTACTCCTGGACGATGAGGTCGTCCGTGTAGCCGGCGGCGTAGATGCGGCGGCCGACGTCGCGCAGCTCGGCCGCGTCCTGGACGAGGTATACCTTCTTCTTGCCCTCGAACCGCAGGCGCGGGTAGGTGTCGGTGTCGGCCGGCTTGAGGATGAGCGGGTACGGGAAGGGCAGGTCCTCGCCGAAGCCGGGGGCGTCGACGTCGGCCGCCGTGGCGACCACCGTCTCCGGGTGCGGCACGCCGAGCTCCGCGCACGTGCGCGCGAAGTCCGTCTTGTTCATGAGGCGCGCGGCCAGGTCCTCGCCGACGAGCGGGATGACGTAGAGGTCCTCGAGCTCGGCCCGGTGGGCGACGACGACGTTCGTGTAGAACTCGATGTTCGCGATGAGCAGGCGCTTGCGGCCCGGGAACTCCTCGGCGAGCTCGCGCAGGACGGCGACGATGCGCTCCGGGTCGTCGAAGTCGCGGTAGGTGCGCACGTCGACGATGCGGGAGTCCGCCGTCTCGCGCAGGGGGAAGCGGCCCAGGGCCAGCGTGCGGACGCCGTACGCCTCGTGCAACGACCTCGCGATGTTGTAGGTGTTGAGGTTGGTCCCCAGGACGATGGGGAGGAACTCGGCGTTGCCGTACGTCATCGCGGAGGGTCGTCCGTTTCTCTGTCGGGTCGGCGGGCGTCCGCCATCCTACGGTCCGCGCCGCCCGCTCCCCGGGACGCGGGCGCCGTAGGATCCACGGGTGACGTCGCGACCGGACCAGGACCACGCCCAGCCCCTCGTCGGAGTGCTCGGAGGTGTCGGGCCGCTCGCCACGGCCTACTTCCTCCAGCTCCTCGTCGCGCTCACGGAGGCCGAGCGCGACCAGGACCACGTCGACGCCGTCGTGCTCAACCACGCGACGATCCCCGACCGCACGGACTTCATCCTCGGGCGGTCGGACGCGGACCCGGGCCCGGTGCTCGCGCGGGACGCGGAGCGGCTCGAGCGCTTCGGCGCGGACTTCCTCGTCATGCCGTGCAACACCGCGCACTACTTCACGCAGCAGGTGCTCGACGCGATCAGCGTCCCGTTCGTGTCCATCATCGACACGACGGTCGACGCGGCGCGGGCGCGGGTCGACGACCTGCGCGCGGTGGGCCTGCTCGCGACGGCGGGGACCGCGGCGTCGGGCGTGTACCAGGACGCGTTCGCACGCCACGGGGTCGAGGCGCTCGTGCCCGACGACGCCGACCAGGCGCTCGTCTCGCAGATCATCTACGAGCAGGTGAAGGCGGGGCGGCCGGTCGACATCGAGACGTTCCGCGCCGTCGCGGGCCGGCTCGTCGAGCGCGGGGCCCAGGTGATCGTGCTGGGCTGCACGGAGCTGTCCGTGGTCGCCGTCGACCACGACCTGCTCGCCGACCCGCTCTACCTGGACTCGACCGACCAGCTCGCCCGCGCGACGATCCGCCGCGCCGGGCACCGCGTCCGCGGGGCGTGACCCCGCGGGTCCGCCGACCGCCGGACCGGCCGGCGCGCTCGTCGGCCGGACGCGCGCAGGGTCAGCCCAGCTCGCTCGTGCCCGAGTAGAGGTGCAGCACGGGGACGTGCAGCTCCTCGCGCGCGCGGGAGGCCCAGTCGGTGTGGAACGTGTCCTCGACCGCGTGCGGGTACGTCACGACGACGATCTCGCGCGCCCCGCCCGACGCGACGGCCGTGCGCAGCGCCGGCAGCGGGTCGTCGTCGACGACGACGCCGTCCGCCTCGCGGCCCGCCGCGCGGAGCTCGGCCACGCTGCGCTCGAGCTGCTCGCTCGCCTCCGCCTTCGCCGTCGTGGGCGAGGGCTCGCGGCCCAGCACCTCGTCCCACGCCTCCTTGAGCTCGCCCACGCTGAGGTGGTCGATGATCCCCGAGATGACGTTGCGCTCCGTGTCCGCCGGGACCAGCACCCGGTAGGCGAGCTGCTCGTCCTCGTGCAGCGACAGGATGTGCTGCACGTCGGCCGGGTTGAGCGTGTCTTCGGTCAGGACGAGGATCGTGTCGGTCACGCGGGTCAGCCTAGCGGGAGGAGCCAGCGCGCGGCGGTCGTACCGGCGGGCGACTCGGGCCGGTCCTCGGGGGCGTGCAGCAGGTGGGCGAGGCGTGCCCCGCGGGGGAGGGCCGTGGTCGTCCCCCGAGCCGGGGCGCCGCCCACGATCCGTCCCGGTCCGGGCCCCACGAGCGTCGGGGTGGTCGTCACGCACAGCTCGTCGACGAGGTCCGCGGCGAGGAGGTCCGCCAGCAGCGACGGGCCGCCCTCGGTGAGCACGCGCGTGAGGCCCCGCCCGGCGAGCGCGGCCAGCCCCGTGGCGAGGTCGAGCGCGTCGTCCGCCGCGTCCTGCCCGACGACGAGCACCCGGTCCGCGGGCACGTCGCCCCGGGCGGTGGCGGCCCCGGCCGGGCCGGTCAGCACGAACGGCGGGCGGTCCGTCCCGGCGAGCGCCGGGGGCACGCGGCCGCTGCGGCTGACGACGGCGAGCTCGAGCGGGGCGTCGCGCAGGTGCCGCAGCCCGCGCGGCCGGCCGAGCGGGGTGTAGCCCTCGGCGCGCGCCGTGCCCGCCCCGACGAGCACCACGTCCGCCAGCGCCCGCAGGACGCGGAACACGCGCCAGTCCGCGTCGTCGTTGATCGACCCCGAGCGCTCGTCGGGGCCCCACGCCGCCCCGTCGACGCTCGCGACCATGTTCGCGCGCACGACGCTCGCCCCGCGCACCGGGGGCCCGTAGGCGTAGAGCGCGGCGAGCCGGTCCTCGCGCGGGTCGGGCGGGAGGTGCTCCGGGGCGGGCAGGAGCACGTCGAGCACGGGGAGGTCGGTGCGCCCGCCGGGCGGGGTGGTGGTCGAGGTCACAGCGGCCAGGCTAGCCGCAGGCGTAGGCTGGATCCTCGTGACTGCGCCCGCCTCCGGTGGTCCCTCGGCCCCGGCAGCCCTCCCCGGCACCGCCCGCGCGTCGGCCTCCTCGCCGACCCCCGGCGGGCCCGTCCGCGCCCTCGCCGACGTCCGGCCCTCCGTGCCTCCCGCCCGGCTCCTCGCCGACCTCGTGCCGCCGCGGCACTTCGCCGACGCGCGGTTCTCGACGTACCGCGCCAACGCCGCCTACCCCAGCCAGGCGCGCACCGTCGCGCGGCTCGAGGAGGTCGCGGCCGCCGTCGTGAAGCCCGCGCGCAAGGGGCTGTTCGGCGCCCGGAAGCAGACGGCGCCCGCGGTGTACATGGACGGCGGGTTCGGGGTCGGCAAGACGCACCTGCTCACGTCCCTCGCGCACGCGGTGGGCCTCGACGTCAGCGCGTACGGCACGTTCGTCGAGTACACGAACCTCGTGGGCGCGCTCGGGTTCCGGGCGACGGTGGACGCGCTCGCCACGAAGAAGCTCGTGTGCATCGACGAGTTCGAGCTCGACGACCCGGGCGACACCGTCCTCATGTCCCGGCTCCTGCGCGAGCTCGCGGACCGCGGCGTGGCGCTGGCCGCGACGTCGAACACGCTCCCCGAGGCGCTCGGCGAGGGCCGCTTCGCCGCCGAGGACTTCCTGCGCGAGATCCAGGCGCTCGCGGCCCGGTTCGAGGTGCTGCGCGTCGACGGCGAGGACTACCGGCACCGCGCGGTCGTCACGGACTCCGCGCCGCTGCCCGAGGCCGACGTGCGGGCGGCCGTCACCGGCCGGCCCGGCGCGACCCTCGACGTGTTCGACGACCTGCTCGCGCACCTGTCGCAGGTCCACCCCAGCCGGTACCGGGCGCTGCTCGACGGCGTCGAGGTCGTCGCGCTCACGGGCGTGCATCCCGTCACCGAGCAGTCCGCGGCGCTGCGCCTCGTCGTGCTCGTCGACCGCCTCTACGACCGCGACGTGCCCGTGCTCCTCGCCGGGACCGGCGCGTACACGGGGGAGCGGAGCCTGTTCACCGAGGAGATGCTGCGCGGCGGGTATCGCAAGAAGTACTACCGCGCGCTGTCGCGGCTCGGCGCGCTCGCGGAGGACGGCCGCACGGTCGCGCGCGGCGCGGCCTGAGCGTCACGTCGCGGCGAGGCGCGCCTTCTCGACCGCGACGTCGAAGTCGGCCGGGGGCCACCCGAGGTCGAGGCCGCGCAGCGCGTCGAGCAGGAGCTCGCTCACCGCGAGGCGCGCGAACCACTTCCGGTCGGCCGGGACCACGTGCCACGGCGCGACGTCGGTGCTCGTCCGGTCGAGGACGGCCTGGTACGCCTCCTGGTACGCAGGCCACTTCTGGCGCGAGTCGACGTCGTTCGGGTTGTACTTCCAGAACTTGTCCGGGCGCTCGAGCCGCTCCATGAGCCGCGCGCGCTGCTCCTCGTAGGAGACGAGCAGAGCGACCTTGACGATCGTCGTCCCCGCCGCGGCGACCTCGGCCTCGAAGCGGTTGATCTCGTCGTAGCGCGCCTCCCAGACCTCGGGCGGCACGAGCGCGTCGACGCGCGCGACGAGCACGTCCTCGTAGTGCGACCGGTCGAAGACGCCGATGTACCCGGGCTCGGGCAGCGCGCGGCGGATCCGCCACAGGTAGTCGTGCCGCCGCTCCTCGGGCGTGGGCACCCCGAACGACCGGTGCGCGACGCCCTGCGGGTCGACGAGCCCCACGACGTGCCGCACGATCCCGCCCTTGCCCGCGGTGTCCATGCCCTGCAGCACGAGGAGCACCGACCGGGACCCGCCCGAGCGGCCCTCGGCGAACAGCCGCTCCTGCAGCTCGGACAGCTCGTCCGCGTGCTGCGCGACGAGGGCCTTCCCGGCGGCCTTGTCGCCCGTGAACCCCGGAGTCGACGCGCGGTCGAACGCCGCGAGGTCGAAGCCCTCCGGCACCCGGAGCGCCTGCTCCGGCGGGACCTCCCAGGCGCCCTCCGCGCCGCCGCCGTGCGTGGCCTTCGTCTTCGTCGTCGCCATGGGCGCGAGCGTAGTCACCCGCGCGCCAGGACGGCGACCGAACGCGCGGGCAGGTCGACGTGGTGCCGGCCTGCCCGGGTCGCCGGGTCCCAGGCGGCGAGCACGCGCGGCGTGCCGCCGAGCGCGAGCCGCAGGCGCCGCGGGGCGTCCCCGAGGTTCACCGCGACCGCGACGGTGCGCCGGTCGACGACGAACGCGGGCCCGCCGTGCGGGGCGGCGCCCGTCGTCGGCTCCTCGCCCGCCGCGTCGTCCTCCGGGCCGCCCGGGCCGTGGACGCGCACGAGCGAGAGGTCGCCCGAGCGCACGTCGGGCCGCGACCGCAGCGCCACCAGGTCCCGGTACCAGGCGAGCAGGCGCGCGTGCTCGCCGCGCTCCCGCTCGGACCAGTCGAGGACGCTCGCGTCCCGCGTCGAGCGGGCCTGCGGGTCGGGCACGGGGTCGCCGCCGCCCCACCCGTGGTCGGCGAACTCGGCCGCCCGGCCCGCGCGGACCGCCTCCGCCAGCTCCGGCTCCGCGTGGTCCGTGAAGAACTGCCACGGCGTGGACGCCCCCCACTCCTCGCCCATGAACAGCATCGGTGTGAACGGCGACACGAGCACGAGCGCCGCGGCCGTCGCGAGGCCGCCGCCGTCGAGCGTCGCCGACGTCCGGTCGCCGTGCGCGCGGTTGCCGACCTGGTCGTGGTTCTGCGAGCTCACGACGAACGCGTGGCCGTCGGTCCCGGCGGGGACCGGGTGACCCCAGTCGCACCCCCGGAACGTCGAGAACGTGCCGTCGTGCACGAACACGCCCGTGAGGGCCTTGCGCAGCACCGCGACCGAGCCGAAGTCGACGTAGTAGCCCTGGCGCTCCCCGGTGAGCAGCGCGTGCACGGCGTGGTGGACGTCGTCCGCCCACTGGGCCCGCATCCCGCGCCCGCCCTGCTCCACGCCCGTCACGGTCGCCGGGTCGTTCTCGTCCGACTCGGCCACGAGCGTCAGCGGTCGCCCGAGCTCCTGCTCCACGCGGTCCACGCGCCGCGCGAGCTCCGCGAGGAGGTGCGTCGGCGAGTCGTCGACGAGGGCGTGCACCGCGTCGAGCCGCAGCGCGTCCACGTGGAACTCGACGAACCACCGCTCGGCGTTGTCGATCACCCACTCGCGCACCTCCCGGCTGCCCGGGCGGTCGAGGTTCACGGCCGAGCCCCACGGGGTCGTGTGTGCGTCCGTGAAGTACGGGCCGAACTCCGGCAGGTAGTTCCCCGACGGGCCGAGGTGGTTGTAGACGACGTCGAGCACCACCGCGAGCCCCCGGGCGTGCGCGGCGTCCACGAACCGCTGGAGCGCTCGCGGGCCACCGTACGCCTCGTGCACCGCGTACAGGTGCACGCCGTCGTAGCCCCAGCCGCGCTCGCCCCCGAACGCCGCGACCGGCAGGAGCTCGACGGCGCCGACGCCCAGCGCGACCAGGTGGTCGAGCCGGTCGATCGCCGCGTCGAGGGTGCCCTGCGGCGTGAACGTCCCGACGTGCAGCTCGTAGAGCACCTCGCCGCGCACGTCGCGGCCCGGCCACGCGGCGTCCGTCCAGGCGAACGCCGGGTCGAACGTGCGGCTCGGCCCGTGCACCCCGTACGGCTGCCACGGGCTGCGCGGGTCCGGACGGCCCGGACCGCCGTCGACGGAGTACCCGTAGTCCGTGCCCCACGGCAGCTCGTGGTCGTACCCCCACCAGCCCGGCACGTGCGCCCCCACGAGGCGCAGCGGGAGGCGCTCGGCGCCCTCGAACGTGCCCGAGCCCTGCTCCGGCAGCAGGAGCTCGACGCTGCGCGCCGTCGGCGCCCACACCACGGGCCGCGGCCCCGGCACGGCGAGGAGGGGCGTGGCCTGGGGTGCGGGGACGCGCGGGGGCGGGACCGGGGTGCCCGCCGTCATGGTGCGCCCTCGCCCGTCGCCGCGGCGCTCGCGGAGGAGCCCGGCGCGACGAGCAGCGCGACCGGCAGCTCGGTGAGCAGGTCCGCGACGCGGACGGTCCCCGCCGGGTGCTCGCGCCCGGTGAGCACGTCGACCCACGTGCCCGAGCCCGCGGGGAGCGCGACGACGTGGTCGCGCCACCCGCCGAGGCGGTCGACCGTCCCGGCGAGCCGGGTCGCCACCGTGACGACGTGCGCGACGGACGCGTCGTCCGTGCGGTCGCCACCGGACGCGTCGGCGGTCGCGGGGTCGCCCGTGGGGGTGCCGGCCGGGGCCGTGCGCGCGAACGCGAGCGCGCACGGCGTCGACGACGCGACGGGCGCGTACCCGGCTCCGTCGCCGACGAACGCGGCGGCGAGGGCGCGGCGCACGCGCAGGGCGCGCGCCGTGACGAGCAGCTTCTCGTCCGCGAGCGTCCGCGCGGGCGCCCCGCCGTCGAGCCGCGCGAGGCGGTCGGTGAGGTCGTCGACGTCCACGGGGCGGCGGTTGTCCGGGTCGACGAGCGTGGGCGCGTACGACTCGGCGCCCTGGTAGACGTCCGCGACGCCCGGGGCCGTGAGCCGCGTGAGCGTGATCCCGAGGCTCGCGGCGCGCAGCTCCTCGCGGTGCTCGCGCGCCCACCGGGCGAACGCCCCGGTCACCGCGGGGTCGGCGAGCGCGCGGCGAGCGAGCTCGGCGACGGCCTCCTCGTACGCCTCGTCCGGGCTCGTCCACGACGTCGCGACCTTCGCCTCGCGCAGCGCCTTGCGCAGGTAGTCGACGAGCCGGTCGGGAGAGATCGCGGCCTCGGACGTGCCGTCGAGCGCGTCGTCCGGCGTGGTCGCGTCGGGGAGCCAGGTCCCGGCCACGGTCTGCCACAGCAGGTTCTCGGCGAGACCGTCGACGAGGACCCCGCGGTAGGGGGCGGTCGCCGCGCGCACCTCGTCGACGAGCCGCGACCACGCGCCCGCGTCCTCGGACAGCACGCCGAGCGCCGCGCGCGTGTCCTCGCCACGCTTGGTGTCGTGCGTCGACCCGGCGGTGAGGGCGTGCGGGGTGAGCGCGGCGAACCGCTGCGCGAACGCGTGCCAGTCGTGCACGCCGAGGCTGAACCGGTCCGGCTCGCCCCCGACCTCGCACAGGCTCACGAGCTCGGTCCAGCGGTAGAACGCCGTGTCCTCGACGCCCTTCGCCGTCACGGCGCCGCACACCTGCTGGAAGCGCACGACGAGCTCGTCGCGGCGCGCCTCGCGCCGTCGCCCCGCGCTGCCGACCTCGCGGCCGAGCACGAGGTCCACGACGACGGCGAGCGTCTCCGCGCGCTGCGGGTCGAGGTGCGCGCGGGCGCGCTCGGCCGCCTCCTCGACGGCCCGGACCGCCTCGTGCCGCGGCGGGGTGCCCGGCACCACGTACGCCCGGTAGCGGTCGAACGCGACGAGCAGCTCGCGCAGGCACTGGTGCAGGCCGCGCCACGTGTGGTCGCGCAGGCGCGGGTCGTCGTGGCAGACGGCGGCCGCCAGGTCCGTGAGCCGGTGCACCTCCGCGTAGAGGGGGCCGGCGACGACCTCGCGCTTCGCCTCCTCGACGAGCGCGCCGAGGCCGCCGGGCGGCGCGCCCGTGAGGCGCGTCATCACCGCGTCGAGGCCCGACCGGCCGCCCGGGTCGACGAAGAGCTGCTGCAGGCGCCACGCGACGTCGTAGCCGGTCGTCCCGACCGTCGCCCAGTCGGGCGGCACCTGCTCCTCGCCCGCGAGGATCTTCTCGACGACGACCCACGCGCCGTCGGTGCGGTCCGCGAGGCGCTGGAGGTACTGCGCCGGGTCCGCGAGGCCGTCGGGGTGGTCGATGCGCAGGCCGTCGACGACCCCGGACGTGACCAGGTCGAGCACGAGCGCGTGCGTCGCGTCGAACACCTCCTCGTCCTCGACCCGGACCGCGACGAGGGAGCCGACGTCGAAGAACCGGCGGTAGTTGAGCTCCTCGTCGCCCACGCGCCAGTAGGCCAGCCGGTAGTGCTGGCGCTCGACGAGCTCCGCGAGCGGCAGGTCCTCCGTCCCGGCGCGCACCGGGAACACGTGGTCGTAGTAGCGCAGGACGCGCCGGGGCCCGGGCGTGCCCGGCACCTCGACCTCGTCCAGCACGAGCTCGCCCGCCGCGAGCACGTCGCCGAGGCGCGCGCCGAGGACGGGCATGAGGACCGCGCCCTCGCCCGCCGACCAGTCGACGTCGAACCACCGGGCGTACGGGGAGTCGGAGCCCTCCTCCAGGACCGACCACAGCGCACGGTTGTGCCACGCGGGAGTGGGGACCGCCATGTGGTTCGGGACGACGTCGAGCACCATGCCCAGGCCCGCGCCGCGGGCCGCGGCGGCGAGCCGGCCGAGGCCCTCGCGCCCGCCGAGCTCGTCGCTGATCCGCGTGTGGTCGACGACGTCGTACCCGTGGGTCGACCCGGGCGCCGCCTGGAGCACCGGCGAGAGGTAGAGGTGCGTGACGCCGAGGCTCGCGAGGTACGGCACCTGGCGCGCGGCGTCGTCGAACGTGAGGTCGGGGCCGAGCTGGAGCCGGTACGTCGACACCGGGACGCGGGCCGGCGCGCCCGGCGTGCCGGCGGGGGAGACGGCGGTCATCGCAGCGGCGGGCGGGTCAGGACGATGACGCTGCGGCCCGTCACGGACACGGTCTCCCCGGGCTGCAGCACCTCGCCGACGTCGACCGTGCCGTCGGTGTCCAGCACGACGTCCCAGCTCTCCCCGTACGCCGCCGGCGGCACGGTGAAGTCCAGCTCCTCGGAGTGGGCGTTGAGCAGCAGCAGGAACGAGTCGTCGACGATCGGCTCGCCGCGCCGGTCCTGCTCGGGGATCGCGTCGCCGTTGAGGAACACCATGACGGTGCGCGCGTAGGCGTGGTCCCAGTCCTGCTGGTCCATGCGCGAGCCGGTGATGTCGAGCCACTCGATGTCCGGGAGGTCGTCGGGACCCTCGGGCATGCCCGGCTCCGCGCCGTCCTGCCGGCCCACGAAGAAACGCCGCCGGTGCAGCACGGGGTGGTCGCGGCGCAGCCACACGACCCGGCGCGCGAAGTCGAGGAGCGCGGCCCGCTCGTCGTCGAGGCCCTCCTCGCCGCCCCAGTCCATCCAGGTGATCTCGTTGTCCTGGCAGTAGCCGTTGTTGTTGCCGCGCTGGGTGCGCGCGATCTCGTCGCCGTGCGCGAGCATGGGCACGCCCTGCGACAGCAGCAGCGTGGCGAAGAAGTTCCGGCGCTGGCGCGCGCGCAGCGACCGCACGTCGGGGTCGTCCGTCGGGCCCTCGGCCCCGCAGTTCCAGGACCGGTTGTGGCTCTCGCCGTCGTTGTTGTCCTCGCCGTTCGCCTCGTTGTGCTTCTCGTTGTAGGAGACGAGGTCGTTGAGCGTGAAGCCGTCGTGCGCGGTGACGAAGTTGATCGAGGCGATGGGCTTGCGCCCCCCGTGCTCGTAGAGGTCGGACGAGCCAGTGAGCCGGCTCGCGAGCTCGGGCAGCGTCGAGGGCTCGCCGCGCCAGAAGTCGCGCACCGTGTCGCGGTAGCGCCCGTTCCACTCGGTCCACAGCGGCGGGAAGCCGCCCACCTGGTAGCCGCCGTCGCCGAGGTCCCAGGGCTCGGCGATGAGCTTGACCTGGGAGATGACCGGGTCCTGCTGCACGATGTCGAAGAACGCCGAGAGGCGGTCGACCTCGTGGAACTGGCGCGCCAGCGTGGCCGCGAGGTCGAAGCGGAACCCGTCCACGTGCATCTCGGTCACCCAGTACCGCAGCGAGTCCATGATGAGCTGGAGCACGTGCGGCGAGCGCATGAGCAGCGAGTTGCCCGTGCCGGTCGTGTCGAAGTAGTGCGCCTCGTCGCCGTCCACGAGCCGGTAGTAGGCCTTGTTGTCGATGCCGCGGAAGCTCAGCGTCGGGCCGAGGTGGTTGCCCTCCGCGGTGTGGTTGTAGACCACGTCGAGGATGACCTCGATGCCGGCCTCGTGCAGGGCCTTGACCATGGTCTTGAACTCCATGACCTGCTGCCCGCGCGTCCCGTAGGCCGCGTACCCGTTGTGGGGCGCGAAGAACCCGATGGTGTTGTAACCCCAGTAGTTCGACAGCCCCTTCTCGACGAGCGTGGGGTCGTTGACGAACTGGTGCACCGGCATGAGCTCGACCGCCGTGACGCCCAGCGTCACGAGGTGCTCGATGACGGCCGGGTGCGCCATGCCCGCGTAGGTGCCGCGCAGCTCGTCGGGGACGTCCGGGTGGAGCATCGTCATGCCCTTGACGTGCGCCTCGTAGATGACGCTGTCGTGGTAGTCCCGGTTCGGCGGGCGGTCGTGGCCCCAGTCGAAGAACGGGTTGATGACGACCGACATCATCGTGTGCCCGGCCGAGTCGTCGTCGTTGAGCGGGGGAGCGGGCGGGGGTGCGTCGTCCTCCTCGCCCTCGGCGGGCTCGACCGCCTGCGCGACCTCGTCCGCGTCGGCGAAACGGTAGGAGAACAGCGACTCGTCGCCGTCGATCTGCCCCTCGATCGCCTTCGCGTACGGGTCGAGCAGGAGCTTCGCCGGGTTGCAGCGGTGGCCGTTCGCGGGGTCGTAGGGACCGTGCACGCGGTAGCCGTAGCGCGTGCCGGGGCCCTTGCCCGGGAGGTAGACGTGCCAGACGTGCGCGTCGATCTCCTCGACGTCGACGCGGGTCTCGTTCCCGTCGTCGTCGAAGAGGCAGAGCTCGACGCGCTCGGCGATCTCGGAGAAGAGCGCGAAGTTGGTCCCCGTGCCGTCGTACGTGGCGCCGAGGGGGTAGGGGTGGCCTGGCCAGGTCTGCATGTCCCTGAGGATGTCACGGGGTCCTGTTCGCTGTCGTCGCAGGAGACCCCTCGGTGACGCGATCGGTCTCGACCGGGGTCTCCCGTCGCGATCAGCGCAGTAATAGTGTGCCAAGCGACGATCGCCCTGGTGGTCGCCCCGCCCGTGCGGCGCACCGACCCGCCCGGAGGCGGACGGTCGTGCATCGCGCGGGCGGACCTGGTAGACCCGTGCCATGAGCACCCACGCACACCACCGCGACGACCTCAACCAGTCCGACATCGCGTCCGCCCGGCTGTCCCCGCGCCGCGAGGACGAGGGAGAGGGGTCCGGCGACGTGCTCACCGGGGGAGACGCGACGAAGGCCCCGCAGTCGCTCTCGGAGAACGAGCGCCGGCCCATCGACGGCGCGTCGTCGGGCACGTCCTGGGACGACCCGGACGAGCTCTAGGACGTTCGCGCCCGGCCCCTCAGTCGACGCGCGGCAGGCGGTCGGCGTCGACCGCGATGAGCCGTGGCATCCCCGCGGGGGCGACGGCGCTGAGGGCGAGGTAGCGGGCCTCGGCCCGGTGCAGGCGGATGTGCTCGTCGACGGTCCAGTCGGGACCGTTGGTGAGCGGCATGCCGCACGAGCAGTCGATGGTGACGCGCCCGGCGGCGTCCTCGCGGACCTGCCCGATCGTCACGTGCTCCGACCGCGCGTCCGCCTTGGCCCGGCGCATGGTCGCGCTCACGGGCTCGGGCCGGTGTGCCTGGGGCGGGGGCGAGGCAGGTGCGTCGGTCACGGGTTCCGAGCCTAGACGCCGTCGGGACCCCGCCGCACCCGCCGTGGCGGCGCGCCTCAGTGGGTGTGCGCGATCCCGAGCGCGTGCGCCCGCTCGTGCTCGCGCTCGGCGGCCTCGCGGGCGGCGATGCGCGCCCGGACCTCCTCGCGCCGCAGGGGCGGGACCGTCGTCGGCGGGTTGCGGCGCTCGGGCAGCTCGTCGAGCAGGCGCGCGACGATCGCGGTCACCTCGTCGACCGCGCGCTCGAACGGCTCCTCGGTCGCGGCGCTCGTGCGCTGGATGCCCGTGACCTTCCGGACGAACTGGCGCGCGGCCGCCTCGATCTCCTCGTCGGTCGCGGGCGGTTCGAGGCCGCGCAGGGTCGTGATGTTCCGGCACATGCCTCGACGCTACGTGTGTGTGAGGAGCGCCACAAGAGACCGGGGTCAGGCGAGCCGGGCCGTCACCGCGAGGTGCTCGCCCGCCTCGACCCGCACGTCCGCCACCCGCACCCCCGGCGGCAGGTCGGCCGCGAGGTCGACGTGGCGCCCCTCGACCTTCGCCAGCTCGCCGCGGGCCACCACGAGCAGCGCCGCGACGACGGGGTTGCGGCTCGACAGCTCGAGGTCGCGGACGGTGAGCACCATGCGCGCGTCGACCTCGGCGGTCCCGGTCGCGCGCACGCTCGCCGAGAGCAGTCCTTTGCGCACGCGGGCGAACGCCTGGAGCGACACCGTGCGCGGCCCCGTCGCGACGAGGTCGACGTCGAGCGAGGCCAGCGTGAGACCGATGTTCTGCAGCTCGGTGGCGACGATCCTCCGGGCGGTGGCGAGGACCGCCTCGCGCGGTGCCGAGACGCGGACGTGCCCGCCGAGGGGCGCGGCGTCGTCGGGCTCCACGCCCTCGACGGCGAGCGACCCGTCGGCGCCCTCGACCCAGCGGAAGCGCAGCCCCTCGATCTCGGCCGTGACGTCCACGGGGACGTCGTCGACCAGGAGCGGGTGCGCGTCGACCCGGAGCCGGCGCACCACCGCGTCCTCGCGCGAGCGGACGTGCTCGACGTCGACCGTCGGGGAGGTGCTGCGCCCGGACGAGGAGGCGGGACGGTCCGCTCCGAGGCGGACCCGGACGCCCGTGAGGTCGACGTCGAGGCGAGACACGTCCGGGCCCTCGAGATCGGCGTCGAGCCGGACGGCCGCCGTGCCCTCGACCTCGGGGCCCAGCGTGTCGAGGACCGCCGGCCGCAGGCGTGCGAGCAGCTCGGGGGCGGTCGTGGGACGCGGGGCCGCGCCGAGCGGCAGGACGTCGTGGGCGGGGCGCTGGTCGGGCATGGGCCGAGAGTAGACGACGAAGGCCGCCCCGGCGCCGGGACGGCCTTCGAGTGGTGGGCGATACTGGGATCGAACCAGTGACCTCTTCCGTGTCAGGGAAGCGCGCTACCGCTGCGCCAATCGCCCGGGTGCTGCATACGAGGTGGAGATGGGATTCGAACCCACGTATACGGCTTTGCAGGCCGCTGCCTCGCCTCTCGGCCACTCCACCTTGAGACGCGTCCTCTCATGCTCCCGGGGGAGCGGGCCAGAGAGTGGGCCTCCGAGCGGATGACGGGACTCGAACCCGCGACCCTCACCTTGGCAAGGTGATGCTCTACCAACTGAGCCACATCCGCGCGGCCGGTCCGTCGGGGGCTCTCACGAGCCCCGTAGTGATCGGCGCGAAGCACATACTAGCCGACTTCCGGCCGGACCCGTGCATCCGGTCCAGGTGATGGTCGGCGCGAGAGAGGCCGCTCCGGACGGTGCCGGGGCGGCCTCTCACGTCGTGCTCGTGGGCGATACTGGGATCGAACCAGTGACCTCTTCCGTGTCAGGGAAGCGCGCTACCGCTGCGCCAATCGCCCCAGAGGGGTGGTGCTGTTTGCGAGGTGGAGATGGGATTCGAACCCACGTATACGGCTTTGCAGGCCGCTGCCTCGCCTCTCGGCCACTCCACCGCGACCTGCCCTCCGCCACCACGAGGGCGGCAGGAGGGTGGGCCTCCGAGCGGATGACGGGACTCGAACCCGCGACCCTCACCTTGGCAAGGTGATGCTCTACCAACTGAGCCACATCCGCGCGGCCGGACCCTGGAGCTTCGGGGAGCGTTTCCCCCGGCCCTCCGGCGTTCCGGCGCGTCCCAGACATTAGTCCACGTTCGCGTCCGACGTCCAACCGGCCCCGCCGAGCCCGCGGTCGGTGCTCGGGGGCCGGGGTCCGGGCGGAGGGTGCGCCGTGGGTAGCGTGGTCCCGTGCCAGGACCTGGGAGAACACCCGCGCCGGGGTTCGCTCGCTTCGCCGGGCGCGCCGCGAGCGGCGTGCTCGAGTGCGTCGACCTCCGGCGCGAGCCGGAGCGGCTGGCCGACGACGGGCCGTGGTTCGTGGTCGCCGACTTCGACGACCCCGCCCGCGGCGGCCGGGCGCGCGCGTGGCGGTTCGCCGAGCGGCTCGCCCCGTCGGACCTGGACGCGGCGACGCCCGCGGGAGCCCGGGCCGCCCCGTGGCGCGGGCCGGAACCGACCGCGTGGCGCAGCTCCCTGGACCGGGCCGGCTACGAGGCCGCCGTCGCGCACGTGCGCGACGAGGTCCGGGAGGGCGAGGTCTACCAGGTGAACGTCTGCCGCGTGCTGGCGGCCCCGCTCGTCGGCCCGGGTGGCGGCGAGCCCGACGCCCGGGCCCTCGCGCGTCGTCTCGCCCGGGGCAACCCCGCTCCCTACGGGGGCGTCCTGCACGTGCCGGCGGGGTCCGGCGTCGACCCGGTGTGGGTCGTCAGCGCCTCGCCCGAGCTGTACCTCCGGGTCGCGGGGGGCACGGTGACGTCCGGGCCCATCAAGGGCACCGCGCCCACCCCCGCGGGGCTCACGGCCAAGGACCGGGCCGAGAACGTGATGATCACCGACCTCGTGCGCAACGACCTCCAGCGCGTGTGCGACCCGGGGACCGTCGAGGTCACGGACCTCCTCGCGCTCGAGCAGCACCCGGGTCTCGTGCATCTCGTGAGCACGGTGACAGGACGCCTGCGCGCCGGGCTCGCGGGGTCGGCCGCGCTGTGGCCCGCGCTGCTCGAGGCCACCTTCCCGCCGGCGTCGGTGTCCGGGGCGCCCAAGTCGTCCGCGCTGCGGATCATCGACGCGCTGGAGCCCGTGCCGCGCGGCCCCTACTGCGGCGCCGTCGGCTGGGTCGACGGCGACGAGGCCGTGCTCGCCGTCGGGATCCGCACCTTCTGGTGGTCCGACGGCGTCCTGCGCTTCGGCACGGGCGCCGGGATCACCTGGGGGAGCGACCCCGCGCGCGAGTGGGAGGAGACCGAGCTCAAGGCGCGCCGCCTCGTCGGCCTCGCCTCGGGCACACTGGAGCCATGAGCACCCCTGCCGCCATGACACCGACGTCCGCGAGCACGACCGAGAACCTCGTGATCTGGGCCGACGGGCGCCTCGTGGCGCCCGGCGAGGTCGCGCTCAGCGCGGTCGACCACGGCGTGACCGTCGGGGACGGCGTGTTCGAGACGTGCGCCGTGTTCGAAGGGCGCGCCTTCGCGCTCACGCGCCACCTGCGCCGGCTCGCGCGGTCCGCCGCCGGGCTCGGCCTCGACGCGCCGGACGAGCGCCGCGTGCTCGACGGCGTCGAGGCGGTGCTCGCCGAGGCCGACGCGCGCACGCGCGCCGGCGCGGGGCCGGTGGGCCGGCTGCGCATCACGGTGACGGCCGGCGTCGGGCCGCTCGGGTCCGGGCGCACCCCCGGCGAGCAGACCGTCGTCGTCGCGGTCGGCCCGGCGGTCATCCGTCCCGCCGGCCGTGCGGTGCGGTCGCCCTGGACGCGGAACGAGCGCTCCGCCGTCGCCGGGCTCAAGACGACGTCGTACGCGGAGAACGTCGTGGCGCTCGCCGACGCCGTGCGCAAGGGCGGCGACGAGGCGCTCCTCGCGAACACGGCCGGCGACCTGTGCGAGGGCACCGGGGCGAACGTCTTCGTCGAGCGCGGGGGCGAGCTCGTCACCCCGCCCCTGTCCTCGGGCTGCCTCGCGGGCATCACGCGCGAGCTGCTGCTCGAGTGGGCGGCGGAGGACGGTCTGCCCGTGCGCGAGGCGCGTCCCGGCGAGCTCCCGTTCGCCGTGCTCGACGAGGTGACCGCGGGGGAGTCGGCGCTGCTGCTCACCGGCTCCGTGCGCAACGTCCAGCCGGTGACCTGGCTCGACGGCGCGGACGTGGCCGCAGGGGAGCTCTCCGTGGCGGCGCGAGACCTGTTCGAGCGGCGTCGTCGCGAGCGTCTCGACCCGTGAGGGCGGCCGGTTTTTCGATCCGGTCCGTTTCAGGCTAGTATCGACCACGCACTCGGGCGATTGGCGCAGTGGTAGCGCGCTTCGTTCACACCGAAGAGGTCACTGGTTCGAACCCAGTATCGCCCACCGAGCAAAGGCCGTCCCCGCACCCGCGGAGGCGGCCTCTTTCGTGTCCCGGGTGCGCCGGCGGCCCGAGGCGTCGGGACCCGTCCGCCCCCGCCGTGCTGCAGCGCCTCGGAAGGGTCGCCGCGTGCTGAGCCCTCGCGGGTCCCGGGCCGGCGGCGGTCGTCCGGAGTCAGCCGGTCGTGGCGTCCGGCTCGCTCGGCGTCCCGACCTCCAGCCCGACGCCGGCTCCCGCGGCCTGGTCGGCCAGGTGCTGCCACGCGGCGGCGTCCGGGACGGCGCCGGGCGGCGGGGTGACGGTGATCGCGCGGTCCGTGACCTCGACGTCGTCCACGCCGAGCTCGAACGCCCCGCTGATCAACGGTGCCAGGACCGCCATGTCCGCGTCGGGCGAGAGGTCTGCCTCCAGAGGTCTCGTCGCCGAGGTGCCCGGGTCGCGGTCCTCGTCCCACCACCCCACGTAACGGAGCGGCAGCGCCGCGCCCTCGTCGTGGAGCGCGCGGAGCGCGTCGAGCAGGCGGGCGCGCTCGGCGGACGTCGTCACGACGACGAGCGCGCGGTCGGGGTCGTCGGGGGAGGGCGCCGCTCCCGCCGTGAACCCCGGCGAGGAGAAGTCGCCGTCGTACCCCGGCAGCAGACGACCCATCGCGGTGCTCGCGGCGGCGAACCCGGCCACCGTCTCCTCGGCGAGGCACGCGCTGTCGTACGGCGCCGCGTTCTGGAGGGTCACCGACCCGGCCCCGTCGGTGTCCGGCGCCGCGGTGGTGAGCGTGAGGCGCGTGAGAGGTGCGTCGCGCGCGCAGCTCGCCTCGGCGATCCGGCGCACCTGCTCCACGTCGAGGTCGTCCTCGAGCCGGACGGTCATCTCGTGGTCGTCGGGTCCGACGAGCTGGTTGTCCCGGGACAGGTACTCCACCGACACGACGCCGTCGACGTCCTCCATCGCCTCCGCCCAGACGTCCTGGCCGGAGGAGCACCCGGCGAGGAGCCACGTCGTCGCCAGGCCGAGGGCCGCGAGCGTCGGCGCGGGGCGCCGTCGCGCGGTGGGGCGTCGTCCTCGGTTCGCGGGTGAGAGGTCCACGGTGTTCGTCCTCCGGCGTGCACGGTGCGGGTCCGGGCCCATCCTCGACCGGTTCGCGTTCGCGGGCCAGCACGGTAGCGCCGACGTCGAGGTCCCTCGCCCGGTGCGAGCCGGGACGATGCCTCCTAGGGTTCGAGGCATGTCGAGCAGGGGAACGTACGTCCTGGCCTCCGTGTCGCGTGCGGTGCGCACCGTCGAGCTGGTCGCCGCGGCGGGCGCGCTGCGCCTCGCCGAGCTGGCCGCGTCTCTCGGGGTGAGCCGTCCGGGCGCGTTCCGCATCGCCCAGACCTTGGTCGCCCACCGGTGGCTCGTGCAGGGTGAGGACCGCCGGTACCGGATAGGGCCCGCGGCGCGGGACCTCGCGGAGACCGCCGAGCCCGTGCGGGACGACACGAGGGGCGGGTGAAGCCCTGCCCGATCTCACTATGTGAGCGTTCCCATGGCACACGCGCACCGGATGAAACCGGACGAAGGGTGCTCGAAAAGCACGCATCCCGGTCCGAACCGCGCAAGCCGCCGGATCCTGGTCGAGCGTCCAGCCTGCACCGATCCCCGCAGCGGTGCACAGTGCTCGCGGGACCCGGTGCGGGCAGCGGCCCGCAGGCGTCCCCGCAGCAGCGACGGTGTCCTCGCCGGCAGCGCCCGGACCGCCTCGGCCGCGGTCGGCGAGGAACGGTCGTGGCGGTCGTCCTCACGGTGCTCCGGAGACCGTGAGGACGGACGGTCCTCCTCCGTGCGCAGGGGGCAAGGAGGAGGACCGGTCACCGCCGCAGCGCGGCGACGAGCCGGGCGATGTCCGCGCCGATGCGGTCCACGACCCGTCGGTGGACCTCCTCGGGGCGCCCGTACGGGTCCTCCACGTCGGGCGCCTCTCGCGTGAGGTCGACTCCCGCTCGTGCGCGCGGCGCGACGCCGAGCACCTCGGTGAGCCGCTCGGCGTCGTCCGCCCGGCCGGGCCACGGGCCCACGCGCTCCGCGAGCGCCGAGAGCTCCGTGAACAGCAGCGACCTGCGCAACGCCGACGGCGCCATTTCGAGCACGGCGGCCCGGTGACGGCGGGTCATCGCGAGCACCAGGTCCGCGGACGCCACCAGTGCGGTGTCGAGGGGGCGGGCCACGAACCCCGAGGGGTCCAGGCCACGGTCCTCCAACAGGCGCGCCACGGGAGGGGCGACCGGGGCACCGACGACCGCGGCGGTGCCGGCGCTGGCGACGTCGACGGAGCCGTCGAGCGCAGCGGTAAGCAGGAGCTGGGCCGCGGGAGACCGGCAGATGTTGCCGGTGCAGACGACGAGGACCGAGAGCACCGTTCATCCTTCCTGCGGTCGAGGGTCTGGGTAATGTAGCGCGGGCGACGGCCCCGTGACGGGGTCGTCATCGGGGGCGAGTCGCGGGGGGCGGCATGGTGCACGACGGGTGGGGCCCGGGCTGGTCCGGGGCGGCGACGGTGGTCGCGTCCGACGAGGCCCCGGTGGCCGAGCGCGGACGACCCGCGCGACGGGCGTCGACCGGGCGACGGCCGTCCCGGCGGACCCGACGACGGGTGGCCGCGGTCGTGGCGCTCGTGGTGGTGCTGGCCCTCGTCTGGCTCGCCTGGCTCGTCGCGGACGTGCTGCGCGCCCGTGCCGCGCTCGAGGACGTCGCGGCCCGGCTCCCGGGTCTCCAGGAGCAGGTGCGCGCCGGGGAGGACGCCGGCCGGTCCGTCGACGAGGTGCGTCGGTCCGCGGCCGTCGCGGCCGCCGCGACGCACGGCCCACCCTGGGTGGTGGCGCGCGCCCTGCCGTTCGTCGGCGACGACGCGCGCGCCCTGGGGGACGTGACGAGCGCCGTCGACCGGGTCGCGCAGGACGCGCTGCCGCGGCTCGCCGACGCCGTGGCGATCGCGTCGCCTGCGGTCGTCGCGCCGTCGGGCGGTGCCGTCGACCTCGCCCCGCTCGTCGAGGCGCGCGACGGCGTCGTGGCGGCCGACCGGGCGGTCGCGGCGTCGTTCGCGAGCGTCGCGAGCATCGACACGTCGACGCTCGTGGGCCCGCTCGCGTCGGCCGTGGACGACCTCCGCGACGAGCTCGGGGACGTCGCCTCGCAGACGGCGACCGCCGCGCGCGCGGTCGAGCTCGTCCCGCCGATGCTCGGGGCCGACGGCGCCCGCGACTATCTCGTGCTCGTGCAGAACAACGCGGAACCGCGCGCGACCGGCGGGATCGCGGGCTCGGTGCTCCACCTCCGTGCGGAGTCGGGCGGCGTCGAGCTCGTGGACGTCCGTGCGGGGAGCGACCTCGGTACGGACCAGAGCGTCGTCGAGCTGAGCGGCGCGGAGGCGGCCCTGTTCGGCGACGACCTCGGCCGGTACATGCTCAACGTCACCTCGACGCCCGACTACCCCCGCGCGGCGCGCGTCGCGCGCGAGGCGTGGGCCCGCCACACCGGTGAGGACGTCGACGGCGTGCTGGCCGTCGACCCCGTCGCGCTCGCCGGTGTGCTGGGCGCGGTCGGGCCCGTCGTCGTCACGACGCCGGGGGGAGAGGAGCTGCGCCTCACGGGGGACGACGCCGCGGGCTACCTCCTCAACGGCGTCTACCGGGACTACGAGGACCCGGCAGAACAGGACCAGGTGCTGGGGCTCGTGGCGCGACAGGTGTTCGCCGCGCTCACCGCGGGCACCGCAGACCCCGCGCGGGTCGTCGAGACGCTCGCGCAGTCGGCCCGGGAGGGTCGGCTGCTCGTCTGGTCCGCGCGCAGCCCGGAGCAGGAGCGTCTCTCGGGGACGGTGCTCTCCGGCGAGCTGCTGGGCCGGCGCCCCGCGGCCGGCGGTGAGCCGACCTCCCCGGTGGTGGGCGTCTACCTCAACGCGACGACGGCGTCGAAGACCGGGTACTACCTAGACTCGAGCGTCGCGCTCGACGACGTGACCTGCCGGCCCGACGGCTCCCAGGCGTTCACGCTCCGCGTCACGCTCACGTCGACCCTCTCCGCGGACGCGGCGGCCGAGCTCCCGGAGTACGTCCTGGGCGCGGGCGGCGACGGGACGATCCGCACCAACCTCCTCGTCTACGCGCCGGCCGGCGGAGGGATCCGCGGGTCGTCCGGCGCCGACGGCGACCCCGGGCTCTTCGCCCAGGTGCACGACGGCCTCGTGGTCGGAGGCCGGACCGTCGCGCTCGCCCCCGGGGGGTCGGCGACCTACGCGTACGAGGTCGTGAGCGGTCGGAACCAGCGCGGTGATGTTTCCTTGAGGAAAACTCCTGGTGCCAGGCATGAGACAACGGCCGTCTCCGCTACCGGGTGCCCGTGAGGTGTGTTCTTCTGGAGAGGCACACGGCGGGGGCCCGTGCGCACGGACGGCGCGGTGACGACGTCCACGTCAGGCTCCCGCACCAGTCGACAGGGCAGGGGGCCTCTGACATGAAGATCCGATACGCCGCGACCACGCTCGTCCTCGCCGCCGCGCTCGCCGCGGCTCCGGCCGTCGCGAACGCCTACGAGGCCGACGAGTACGAGGTGGGCGTCTCCACCACCACACCCGCCGTCGGGGAGTCGTTCACCGTCACGGTGGGCGGCCCGGCCGGGAACCCGACGATCACGCTGACGATCTCGTCGCCCGACGTCCCGGACGGCGCGATCACCATCGCGGGCACGAAGGCGCTCACGAAGAGCACCACCGACGGGTTCGCCTCCTTCGAGGTCACTCTGTCGCAGCCGGGCACCTACTCCCTCGTGGCGACCGACGCGGACGGCACGGTGCTCTCCAGCCAGCAGATCGTCGCCGTCCCGGCGGACGGCGCGGGCAGCGGGAGCGGCTCGGGCTCCGGCGCGGCCGGTGGCTCCGCGGGCAGCGGCTCCACCTCGGGGGGCGGCGGGCTCGCGCAGACCGGTTCCGACGACGTGCTGCTCCTCGGCGGAGCAGCGCTCCTCGTCGCCGGCGGCGCGACCGCGGTCGTCGTCGCGCGGAACCGCCGCCGGTCCACCGGCACCCAGGCCTGACGGGGGTGCCCGCTCCGGCGGGCACTCCCTCGGACCACCCCGGTCGTCCGACGACCGGCCGTCGCCGTGACGAAGACGTCCCGGTCCGCGACGGAGACACTCGCCAGGCCACCGCTTGGACGGTGGCGCGAGCGCGCCCCCGGGCAGCCGCGCCGTCGGACCTCGCGTGCGCCGCCAGGACGTCGCAGGGGGCACCATGACGTTGGAGAAGGACCACGAGATCGGCACGGTCGACCGGGAGGGTGCGGGCACGCCCGCAGACGTGCCGGCGTTCGACACCGGGCAGCTCGTCCGGATCGCCCTGGGCGCGTACCGACGCCCGGGCTGGAAGGCGCGGCTGTCTCGCCGCGTGGCGGCGGTCGACGCGCTCGCCATCTCGGCGGCGATCGCGACCGCCTATCTCGTCCGGTTCGACGGGATCGACGGGACGGTGCTGGACCTCCGGTACCTCGCCATCTCGGTCGGCCTGCTGGTCGGCTGGTGGTGCGCGCTGCGGGCGGCGTTCTCCCGGGACAGCCGCAGCCTGGGCTCGGGGGCGCCGGAGTACGCGCGCGTCGTCAACACGACCGTCGCCGTGTTCGGAGTCGTCGCGATCGCGGCCTACTTGTTGCGCTACGACCTCGCCCGCGGCTACGTCGCGATCGCGCTCCCCGTCGGCCTGGTGCTCCTCGTGCTGGGCCGCTGGGCGGTACGGCGCCGGCTCGTGAGCCTGCGCCGGCGTGGCCGCTGCCGCTCCCGGAGCCTCGTGGTCGGTGGCCGCGACGGCGCCGCGCACCTCGTCGAGCGGCTGCGCGAGGCCGCGGACAGCGGGTACGAGGTCGTCGGCGCCTGCGTGCCCGGCGGACCCGTCGAGCCGCACGAGAGGGTGGCGGGCGTGCCCGTCGTCGGAGAGGTGTCCGACACCGCCCGTCTCGTCGAGCCGCTCCGTGCCGACACGGTCATGGTCACCGGGTCCGACCTCGTCACGCCCCGGACCGTCAAGCGCCTCGCGTGGGACCTCGAGCCCTGGGGTGCCGACCTCGTGCTCGCCCCCGCGCTCACGGACGTCGCAGGCCCGCGTATCCGGACGCGCCCCGTGGCGGGGCTTCCGCTGCTCCACGTCGAGGCGCCCGGATACTCCGGTCCGCAGCACGTGCTGAAGCGTGCTTTCGACGTGGTCGGGGCGCTCTGCCTCATCGTGCTGTTCTCCGTGCCGCTGCTCCTCACGGCGGTCGCGGTCCGGCTCACGAGCCGCGGACCGGTGCTGTTCACCCAGGAGCGGGTCGGGCTGCGCGGCGAGCCCTTCACGGTGCTCAAGTTCCGCTCGATGGTCGTCGACGCCGAGGAGCACCTCGGGGACGTCCTCGGGGCCGACACGGTCGGGGTGTTCTACAAGCCCAGGCAGGACCCGCGCGTGACCCGGGTCGGCGCGTTCATCCGCCGCTACTCAATCGACGAGCTCCCGCAGCTGTTCAACGTGCTGGGCGGGTCCATGAGCCTCGTCGGACCGCGCCCGCAGATCGCGCTCGAGGTCGACCAGTACGACGACGAGATCGGCCGTCGGCTGCTGGTCAAGCCGGGGCTCACGGGTCTGTGGCAGGTGTCGGGGCGCAACAACCTCACGCTGGAGGAGAGCGTCCGGCTCGATCTCTACTACGTGGAGAACTGGACGGTGACGGGAGACCTGCTCATCCTGCTGCGGACGCTGCGGGCGGTGGTGGGTCGTGACGGCGCCTACTAGCCGGCGGGTCGTCATCACGCAGCCGTACGTCCCCGCCTACCGCGAGAGGCTGCTCGGCCTCGTGGTCGAGGGCCTCGCCGAGGTCCGGGTGGACACGCACGTCTTCTACGGCGGCGACGTCGAGCAGATGCGGCGCCGTCGAGAGCGCGGCGACCTGGTCGAGCCACCCTGGGCGACGGAGGTGCCGGTGCGCACCGTGCGGGTCGGGAGAGGCGGCCGGCATCTGCTCCGCCGTGTCGTCCCGCCGGAGTGGCGCGACGCCGTGCTCGTCACCGAGATGCAGGCGGGCAACCTGGACGCGCTCTCGGCGGCGCTCCGCGGGAGGCCGTATGTGACGTGGGGCCACGGCGCGTCCTACACGGCGGACGAGGTGGGCCTCGCGGAGCGCTGGGAGGCGTGGCTGAACCGCCGGGCGCGGCACGTGCTCACCTACACCGACGCGGGCAGGCGGCACGTCGTCGAGACGGCCCGCGTGCCGGCCGACCGGGTGACCTCGTTCGGGAACAGCACGGACACCCGGACCCTCCGCCGCGAGCGGGACGCGCTCGACGCGGGAGCGGTCGACGCGTACCGGGCGGCCGTGGGTCTGCCGGCGGACGCGCGCGCCGCGCTCCTGCTCGGTGCGCTGAACGAGCACAAGCTGCCGGAGCTGGTCGTCCAGACCGCCCGGACCGTGCTCCGGCGCGACCCGGCAGCCTGGCTGCTCGTGGCCGGCGACGGGCCCGCCCGGGGCCTGTTCGAGGGCCTGGCCGCCGAGACCGGACGCGTCGTCCTGCTGGGGCAGGTCGACGCGCGGGGGACGGCGCGCGCGGCGGCCGTGTCGCGGGTGCTGCTCAACCCGGGACGGGTCGGGCTCGTCGCGGTCGACGCCCTGGTGCTGGGCCTGCCGGTGCTCACGAGCGACGCCGGGCGGCACGCACCGGAGATCGAGTACCTCACCGAGGGCTCCGACCTCTTCACGGTCCCCGCGACGCCCACCGACCTCGCGGACGCCTGGCTGCGTCTCACGGCACAGGACCGTCGCCCGCGCACCGACGGCGAGGTGCCGTCGACGGAGGCGGCGGCCGAGCGGATCGTCCGCGCGGTGCACGCGGTCGTGATGGAGGCGGCATGAGGGTCGTGCACTACTACGCCAGGTTCCTGGCCCACCCGTCGGGCGTGACCGAGTCGATCGAGAACTGGGTACGGCAGGCCCACCGGGCGGGCCGGGAGGCCGTGGTCCTGTGCGCGAGCGTCCCCGACCCGCGCGAGCTGCCCACCGACCTGCGGGGGTGCGTCCGGACCGTCTCCCACGTGGGGCGCGGACGCACGAGCTGGGTGCCGACCGGCCTCGCCGGCGAGGTCGGCGAGGGGGACGTCCTCTACCTCCACGAGGGCTGGGTCCTGAGCAACGTCGCGGCGGCGCGCAGCGCCCGGGCGCGCGGTGCCGTCGTCGTGCTCATGCCGCACGGCGTCTACGAGCCGGGCGTCACGACGCGCCTGCGCGACCTCGCCGGCGCGCGACGGGCCGCGGAGGCCTCCGTCGTGCGTCGGGCCGACTGGCTGCACGTCTTCTACGCGTCCGAGGGCCCGCTCGCGGACGGCGTGGCGGGCGGCCGGTCCGGGAACACGCTCGTGCTGCCCAACGGCGCACCGTCCCCGGCCGAGGTGCCCCGGTGGGTGGGCGGGGGCGACTACTTCTTCTGGATGGGACGGTACGACCCCGACCACAAGGGGATCGACAACCTCCTGCGCCGCTGGGCCGAGCTGCCCGCGCCGCGCCCGCGCCTCGTGCTCGCGGGCCCCGACTTCCGGGGCGGTCGTGAGCGGACCGCTCGACTGGTCCGCGACCTCGGGCTCGGTGACTGCGTGGAGCTGCGCGGGAACGCGCGGGGCGAGGAGAAGTGGCTCCTCGTCACGGGCTGCCGTGCGTACCTGCATCCGTCGCGCTGGGAGTCGTGCAGCATCACGGTGCTCGAGATGCTCGCCGCGGGGGTGCCCGTCGTGGTCTCGTCGACGATCCACGCGGCCGAGCCGTTGCGCGCTGCGGGCGTGGCCGTCGTCGCCCACGTCGACCGTCCTGGGGGCCTGCTGGGCCCGCTCCAGGAGGTCGACGAGAACCGGGACCTCGGCCGCCGCGCCCGGGAGTGGACCGAGCGCGCGGCGACGTGGGACCGCGTCGGTGCTCGGTACGGCGACTGGCTGAGCAGGGTCGAGGAGGGAGCGGTCCGATGATCGTGGTGGTGGATCCAGGAGCGGCGTCGACGAACGTCGGCGACCAGATCATCTCGGAGGCGGTCGACGCCGAGCTCGTGACGCCGCTGCGCGAGCAGGGCCACGAGGTCGAGCTCGTGCCCATGCACGGGCGGCTGACCACGGCGCACCGGGCCGCCCTGCGGCACGCGCGCTCCGTGATCGCGTGCGGGACGAACCTCCTCTCCGACCACATGCGGTTCCGCCGCGCGTGGCACTGGCCGGCCGACGACGTCGACCTGTGCCGAGGTCGGCTGACGTTCCTCGGCGTCGGCTGGTGGCAGTACCAGCGGGCCGGGATCGACCCGGTCTCGGCCGCGTGGCTGCGCTCGCTCGCCGGTGACGTGCCGTGGGCGGTGCGCGACGAGTACTCGCTCGCCCGGCTCCGCCGCGCGCGCGTGCCGGCCGTCCACACGAGCTGTCCGACGCTCTGGGGCGTGGAGAAGCAGACGCTCCCGTCCGACGAGCGGCGGGTCGTGGTCACGTTCACCGACTACAGCCAGGACCCGCTGGCGGACAGGAGGCTGGTGCACGCGCTCGCCGAGCGGTTCGACGAGCTCCTCTTCTGGCCGCAGGGCCCGGGCGACCGCGAGTACGTGGACGGCGTCCGTGGCGGGACGGGCACGATGCTCGGCCCCCGCCTCGAGGACTTCGACGCGGTGCTCGACGAGCCGGGGACCGCGTACGTGGGCCTGCGGCTCCACGGCGGTATCCGGGCGATGCAGCGGGGCGTGCCCACGCTCGTCCTGTCCATCGACAACCGCGCACGGGAGATCGCGCGGTCCGTCGGGCTGCGCGCGCCGTCGCGGAACGCGGCGCGGCGCTACCGGGAGGACCTGCGGTCGGGCGAGGTGGTCCGCATCGACGTGCCACGGGACGCCGTCGACTCCTGGCGTGCACGATGGGGGATCGGGTCGTGACGGGGCGTCGGCCGGAGGCGACGGCCGTGCTGTCCGTCCCCGGGCACGCCGCCGCTCGCGCGGACCGTGCCGCCGACTACGTGCTCGTCACCGACGAGCAGGGGTGGCACGACGCGGTGGCCGCGGGCCTGGACCCCGTGGCCACGCACCTGCGGTTCAGCGTTACGGACCGCCGCTCCGACGCCGCGGCTCGGCTCGGGCGGCTCGTCATGCCCTGGCGGTGGCGGCGGACCGTCCTCAACACCGGGATCGGCGTCGTGTACTGGCGGCGCGGGGCCCCGCTCGCGCCGCGCCTCGGCGCGCTCCTCGCGGGGAGCAGGCTCGTGAGGCTGACGCATGACCCCTCCTGACGTGCTGCGCCGCTCGCTCGCGGCCCCGGCGACGGCCCTGACCCGCCCGCTCGTCCTCTCCCAGGCGGCGGCCAGCGCCGCGGGCGCGTTCGTCGTGCTCCTGGGCGCGTGGCACATGGAGCCCGCCGAGTTCACGAGCTTCAGCCTCGCGCTGCTGGTGCTGAACGTCGGTACGGGCCTGGTGCGCAGCGGCCTCTTCCAGCCCGCGCTCATCGAGCGGCGCACGGACCCGCACGCCGTGGTCCCGACCCGCTACGTCGTCGTCGCGGCGGGGGCGGTCGCGGTCCTGGTCGCCGCGGCGGACCTCGCCGTGACCGCGCTCGGTGCCGGCGGAGCGGTCGCGCTGGGGTCCCTCAGCGTCGCGCCCGTCGTGCAGGACTGGCTGCGGTTCCGGTGCATCGGTCAGGGCCGCAACGGCGCGGTCGCGCTCTCGGACGGGGTCCGTCTCCTGCTCGTGCCCGCGGTCCTCCTCGTCAGCGGCTCCTCGCAGCCGCTCGTGGCCTTCTACGCGGTGTGGTGCGCGGCCTACGCCGTCGCGGCAGTCCCGCTCGCGCTGGCCGCCCGACGCGTGGACCGGTACTCGCGGTACGCGGGGTACGGGGCCCGGGCGCGCTCCCAGGCGTACGAGTTCCTCGTCGCGCAGCTCGCGACGACGGTGCCGCTCCTGGTGCTCGGGGCGCTCTCCGTGAGCGCGAGCATCGGTGCGTTCCGGCTCAGCCAGACGCTCTACGGTCCCGTGAACGTCCTCTTCGCCGCGGTCGCGCTGAACCTGCTCTCGGACGCGGTCGGCACGGCCGACCGGCCCGACGACGCCACGCTCGTCCGGCGCGCACGACGTCTCGGCCTCCTCTCCGCGGGGGGCGCGACGGTGCTCGGAGTCGCGCTGGTCGTCGTCGCCGCAGCCGGGGCGGTGCACCCGTCGGGCATCGAGCGCGGGGAGCTGGCCGTCGCGCTCGCTGCGGTGGGTTGCTTCGCGGCCTGCGGCGGCCTCGTCGGACCGCACCTCGTGGTCATGCGGATCTTCAAGGCGCAGTCCGTCGTGACCCGGGCACGGGTGGGGATGGTCGCCGTGACATGGTGCGGGTTCGTGCTCGGATACCTGGCCGGGGGGCCTTTCTCGAGCCTCGTCCTCGGGTTTGTCCTCGGAGGCGCGGGATACGTCGCGTTCTTCCTTCCCGCCGCGGTCCGGACGTACCGCGGGGCGGCGGTGTGAAGTGCGTTCCAGGGGGTGGCGAGAAGTCGATGCGCAGGTATTTTCCGGCGCGGCGGTGGAAATGCGTACGAAGCGCTTCCACGCATTCTCGCGCGGGTGCGGCACGCGAGGTCACGGAGCCTGTTCCCGACAGCGGGACGGTACGCCGTCCGCACGCAGGGGAGGCCGCCCGCGGCCGCTTCGTGGGGCGCTCGGCGGGGCCGGTGCGGGACGTGACACGAGGACAGGTGATGGACTGTGCATGACCGTTCGATGGCTCGCGCTGTCCGGCCGCAAGGAGCCGCGGTGCGGCCTGGTCGCGTCGAGGACCGCGCCGGCGGCCGGGGCTCCTCCGGGCAGACGGGCGGATCCGGGCGCCCCGGCGGCAGCGTGGCGGAGAGCCGTGGGGGCTCGCGCGACCCCGTGCTGGCGCTGGCACGCGTGCTGCTGTACTGCGGGCTCGTCCTCGTCTCCCTGCTGGTCCTGCGGGTGGGCGTCGGAGTCACGGCGGGGGACGTCGTCCTGCTCGCGAGCCTCGCGCTGTGCCTTGCGGCGGTGGGGCGGCCGCCGACGCCTCATCCGTACGGCGCGTGGGCGCTGCCCGCGTGCCTCCTGCTCGTCGTCGGGGGCTGCCTCGCGACCGCGGGATCGCCGGCGCCCGTGGAGAGCCTCGTCAGCCTGCTGCGGGTGCTCTACGTCGCCCTGGCGCTCCCGTGGCAGCTCGCGGTCCTGCTCGACGACGAGCGACGCCTGCGCCGCGGGCTCGTCGCGTTCGGCGTCGGAGCCGCTGTCTGCTCGCTCGGCACGCTCGTGCAGTACGCGCTCGGGCCCGGGGCGATCCCGGGCGGCGTCGTCACGACGGCCGGGCGCTACACGGGGTTCACCGGGCACGTGAGCGACACGGGTGCCGTCGCGTCGCTCGCCGTGGTGATCGGCCTGTCCGGGCTGACGCGCGGCCTGGGGCGCCTGCAACGGCTCCTGCTCGTGGGCGTGGCGCTCTCGGGGATCGTCGGGCTCGTCCTCAGCGGCAGCGTGAGCGGCATGCTGGCGGCCGTCCTCGGGAGCGCGACGCTCCTCGTCCTGCGCGGGATCCCGCTCGGACGGGTCGCCGTCGCTGCGGTCGTCGCGGGCGCGGCGCTGTGGTTGGCGGGTGGCGTCCTCGGGGAGACGCAGGGTGCGCTGCGCCCCGCCGAGCGTGTCAAGCAGGTGCTCGGGCTCTCCGGCGGGGATGCGTCGCTCAACACGTCCGCGTCGCGGTGGGACACCATCGTGCTCGGTTGGCGCGGCTTCCTGGAGGAACCGTTCACCGGAGCGGGCCTGGACGCGCGGTCCTCCCTGGTGGTCGAGACGCTCGGCGTGCACAGCCTGCCGGTCGCGGCGCTGTACCAGGGCGGCGCGGTCTTCGCCCTCGGACTGCTCGGCTGCCTCGTCGTCGCGGTCGTCAGGGCCGTGCGGGCCGTGCCTCGGACGCCGATCCAGGTCCGGGTCCTCGCGGTGGGGGTCACGGCGCTCGTCTTCAGCGCCACGGCCCCCAGCCTGTACAACCGCTACCTGTGGGTCCCGGTCGCCCTCGTCGCCGCGGCTGCCGTGCTCGCGCCGGGGGACCGCCCGGGTCGCGAGGCTCACCGCGTGTAGGCCTGCTCCAGCTCCTCGGCCACGGTCTCCATCGAGTAGTCCTCGCGGACGAGCTCGCGGGCCCGCACGCCCGTCGCCCGGCGGTGGGCCGGGTCCTCGAGGAACGCCGCCACCGCGGCGACGAGGTCGTCGACGTCCTCGCCGACGACCGCCCCGGCGCCCGCACGCTCGACGGGCGCCGCCAGACCGCACGACCGCGTGACGACGACCGGGACCCCGCACGACATCGCCTCGAGCACGCTCATGGGGAACGGCTCGTCGACCGACGGCAGGACGTACAGCGCGGACCGGGCGAGGCGTCGCGCCGTCCGCTCGGGGGGCAGCGCGCCCTCCCACGTCACCCGGGCGCGAGCGTCGCCGGGCAGGTCGGCGATCCGCTCGCGCACCGCCGCGGCCTGACCCTCGTCGGGCCCGACGAGGGTGAACCGCGCCGTGGGAAAGCGGGCTGCGAGACGAGCCGCGGCCTCCACGAAGGCCAGGGGGCGCTTGCGCGCGTGCAGCCGCGCGAGGAACAGGACCTCCGGGTGGCGCGGGTCCGCGAGCGGCACCCCCTCGGCGGGCAGAGGCACTCCGTTGACGAGCCGGCGCACGGTCGCCGCGCGGCCGAAGAGCGTGCGCAGGCCGGCTTCCTCGACGGGGGTGAGCGCGAAGCTCGTGGACGCCCGGGCGACGACGCGACGGGTGAGGACGGCGTCGAGGGGTGCGGCGAACGGGTGCCCGGACGGCATGACCATGCCGTGCGTCTGCGTCACGAACGGCTTGCCCGAGCGGCTCCAGGCGGCGGCCGCCGGCAGGGTGACGAGGTCGCGTGCGAGATGGACGTGGGCGACGTCGGCGCGCGCACCGTGGGTGCGGATCCACCGCACCATCGCCGGAGCGGCGAGCCCCGCGAAGCCGGTGCCCGGGACGGCCCGCACCGCGGGGAAGGTGACGACGGGCACGCCGTCCCACGTCGTCGGGAGGCGGTCGAAGCCGGACGCCGCGGCGACCAGGACCGCGTCGTGGCCCCGCGCGCGCAGGGAGCGGACCTGGTTCGTCGCGACGCGGACCGGGCCGCCGTAGGCGCCGTCGGGCGTCAGGAGCGTGGCGACGTGCAGGACGCGCAGGCGGGGCGGCACGTCAGAACCGTGTGCGGTCGGAGAGCGACCGCCCGTCCCAGACCCCGCCGTCGGGCACCTCGCCACGGACGACGGACCCCGGTGTGACGAGCGCGGAGCGCCCGATCCGCGTGCCTCCGAGGACGACGCACCGCGCCGTGACCCACGCGCCCGGACCGACGTGCACCGGGGCCGTCACCAGCCCCATGTCCGTCCGGTGTCGGTGGCTGCCGGTGGTGACGAGGGTGTCCTGGGACAGCACGGCGTCGTGCCCGATCCAGACGTCGTCCTGGTTGTGGATCCAGACACCTTCACCGATCCAACAATTTGCTCCGACATGAATCTTCCATGGGAATCGCACGCGCGTACGAGGGCGGAAGACGACCCCCTCGCCGATGTGGGCACCGAAGGCGCGCAGCACCGCGACGCGCAGGCGCGAGCTGATCTGCCACGGGTTCGAGACGAACAGCAGCTCGGCCGCACCCCAGAGATACACGAGCGCGCCCGGGCGACCCCAGGACGTCTTTTCCCCGGGTGCCTCCGAGAGCGGTACGACCCGAATTCCGTCGCGTTCTTCCTGTGCTGTCATCTGCCCCCCAGCGAATGTGCCCGAACGTCGTTATCGTGAGTGCGTGAGCATCTCGGGAACGCGCATCCTGGTGATCGGCGCCAACTATGCCCCTGAACCTACCGGAAATGCGCCCTACACGTCGGCGCTGAGCCGTGCGCTCGTCGCGCGCGGCGCTCGGGTGCGCGTCGTGACGACCTACCCCCACTACCCGCAGTGGCGCGTGCGCGAGGGTGATCGAGGGTGGGCGCGCCGAGAGCGCATCGACGGCGTCGACGTGCTGCGCCTGCGGCACTACGTCCCGCGGTCGCCGACCTCGGCGCGCCGTCTGCTCGCCGAGCTGAGCTTCGGGGTGCGGTCTGCCGCGGTCCGCTGGCCCGACGCCGACGTCGTCCTGCTCGTCTCGCCCTCGCTGTTCGCGGCGGCCGTCGCGATGCTGCGCCTGCGGGCCGGCCGTGCCCTGGCCCCCCGCCGCGCGCGGAGGACGGCGCTCCCGGGGGCTGTCCTGTGGACCCAGGACCTCTACTCGCTCGGCGTCGCGGAGACCGGTACGGCCTCGGGTCTCGCTGCGCGGGCGGTGAGCGCCGTCGAGCGGTTCACCGCCCGCGGTGCGGACGGCGTGGTCGCCATCCACGAGAGCTTCGCGCGCCACCTCCGCGAGTCGCTCGGTGTCGACGCCGCTGCCCTGCGCGTCGTGCGCAACTGGACCCACCTCGCGGACGACGTGGAGCCTGCGGAGCGACCGGCCGTGCGCGCGGCCCACGGGTGGGCCCAGGACGAGACCGTCGTGCTGCACGCGGGGAACCAGGGGGTGAAGCAGGGGCTCGAGAACGTGGTCGAGGCGGCGCGCCGCGCCGACGCGCAGGGGGCTGCGGTGCGTTTCGTGCTCCTGGGGGACGGGAGCCGGCGGGCCGCCCTCGAGGCCGCCGGGGCAGGTGTCCGCAGCCTGCAGTTCCTCGACCCCCTGCCCGACACGCAGTTCCGTGCCGCGCTCCGTGCTGCGGACGTGCTGCTGGTCAACGAGCTCGCCGGGCTCGCGGAGATGTCCGTACCGAGCAAGCTCACGTCCTACTTCCACGCGGCGCGACCCGTGCTCGCCGCGTCGTCCGAGCGTTCGACGACCGCGGTGGAGATGCGCGCGTCCGGCGGGGGCGTCCGGGTCGACCCGGAGGACCCGCAGGCGCTCCTCGACGCCGCGCTCGTGCTCGCGGCCGACCCAGCACGGCGGGACCGTCTCGGGGCCGCGGGTCGTCGATACCGCGACGAGAGGCTCACGGAGGGCGCGGCGGTCGACGCGTTCGCGGCGGTCCTCGCCGCGACCGCCCGCCGCCCGGTCCCGGAGCCGCGCACGAGCGCGGTCGCGACGGACGCGACGGCCACCGCTGCCCTCGCCACCGCGACGACCACCGCGACCGCGGGCACCGGGGCTCGCGGCACCGCACGGGCGGCCGACGGCGCTCCCCGTGCCCCGGACGTCGCCCGCACGTAGCCATCGGCCGCCGCGCCGCCGCACACCACACGGGGGGAACCATGAAAAAGGCACTCATCTCGGGCATCACCGGACAGGACGGCTCCTACCTGGCGGAGCTCCTGCTCCGCAAGGGCTACGAGGTGCACGGCCTGATCCGCCGCGCCTCGACGTTCAACACGGCACGGATCGACCACCTCTACCAGGACCCGCACGAGGAGGGCGCGCGCCTCTTCCTGCACTACGCGGACCTGTCCGACGGCGCCCGGCTCGTCACGCTCCTCTCCCAGATCCGTCCCGACGAGGTCTACAACCTCGCGGCGCAGTCCCACGTGCGGGTGTCGTTCGACGAGCCCGAGCACACCGCGGACACGACCGGGACGGGCGCGATCCGGCTGCTCGAGGCGGTGCGGCTCGCGGGCGTGGACACGCGCTACTACCAGGCGTCGTCGTCCGAGCTGTTCGGGTCCACCCCGCCGCCGCAGGGCGAGACGACGCCGTTCCACCCGCGGTCGCCGTACGCGGCGGCCAAGCTCTACGCCTACTGGATCACGAAGAACTACCGCGAGGCGTACGGCATGTTCGCGGTCAACGGGATCCTGTTCAACCACGAGTCCCCGCGTCGCGGCGAGACGTTCGTGACACGCAAGATCACTCGCGCGGTCGCCGCGATCAAGGCCGGCCGGCAGCAGCACCTGTACCTGGGCAACCTGGACGCGGTCCGCGACTGGGGGTACGCGGCCGAGTACGTCGAAGGCATGTGGCGCATGCTGCAGGCCGAGACGCCGGACGACTACGTGCTCGCCACGGGGACGGGCCTCACGGTGCGCGACTTCCTCGAGGAGTCGTTCTCGCACGCAGGTCTCGACTGGGAGCAGCACGTGCGGTTCGACGAGCGCTACCTCCGTCCGGCGGAGGTCGACGCGCTCGTCGGCGACCCGAGCAAGGCCCACGCCGACCTCGGGTGGAAGGCCACGGTCGACGGCCGCGAGCTCGCCCGGATCATGGTGGACGCCGACCTGCAGGCGCTCGACCACGCGGGCTCGCCGTGGATCGACGAGGTGGCGCTCGCGACGTGGGACGCCGCGTGAGCGCGCAGGACCCGGTGGCCTTCGAGCCCGGACCGCTCGACCGCGACGCGGTCTTCTACGTCGCGGGCCACCGTGGGCTCGTCGGCTCCGCCGTCTGGCGCCGCCTCGAGGCGGCGGGGTTCGGTCGGCTCGTGGGCCGCACGTCGGCGGAGCTGGACCTCACCGACCGCGACGCCGTCTTCGAGCTCTTCCGCGCCGAGCGGCCGCGCTACGTCGTGCTCGCGGCGGCGAAGGTGGGCGGGATCCTCGCGAACGCGACGCACCCGGTGGACTTCCTCTCCGAGAACGTCCGCATCCAGGTCAACGTCCTGGACGCCGCGCGCGCGGTCGGGGTGGAGCGGCTGCTCTTCCTCGGGTCGTCGTGCATCTACCCGCGCCTCGCGCCCCAGCCGATCGTCGAGGAGTCGCTGCTCACGGGGCACCTCGAGCCGACGAACGACGCGTACGCGATCGCGAAGATCGCGGGCATCCTGCACGTGCAGGCGGTGCGCCGCCAGGACGGCCTGCCCTGGATCTCCGCGATGCCGACGAACCTCTACGGGCCGGGTGACAACTTCTCCCCGCAGGGCTCCCACGTGCTGCCCGCGCTGATCCGGCGCTACGACGAGGCGGTGCGCAACGGCTCGCGCGTGGTGACGAACTGGGGGACGGGGACGCCCCGGCGCGAGCTCCTGCACAGCGACGACCTGGCCGACGCGTGCCTGCACCTCCTCGAGCACTACGACGGCGCCGAGCACGTCAACGTGGGTACCGGCCACGACGTGACGATCCGAGAGATCGCGGCAGCGGTCGCGGACGTCGTCGGCTACGACGGCGAGACCCGGTGGGACACGTCGAAGCCGGACGGCACGCCGCAGAAGCTGCTCGACGTGTCGCGCCTGCGCGCGACCGGCTGGGAGGCGCGCACCGGGCTGCGCGAGGGCCTCGAACGGACCGTGGCGTGGTACCGCGAGCGGGCCGGGCTGGTGCGCGGATGACCCGCGCCGGCGCGGGTGCGCCCAGGCTCGCGACGGGCGAGGGGCTGTGCGAGATTGGGGCGGTCGTGGGTCGACGCTCAGGGGGAGCGGGCCGGTGAGGGGGACGACGATGGAGCTCAAGGACTACCTGCTCCTGCTGCGCAGGCGGTGGGTCACGGTCGCCGTCGCGGCGGCGCTCGGACTGGTGCTCGCGGGTGCCTACTCGTTGCTGAGCACACCGACGTACTCCGCGCGGTCCCAGGTCTACGTGTCCGTGCAGGGCTCCGACTCGACGACGGACCTCCTCCAGGGCTCGAACTTCACGGTGCGCCAGGTGAAGTCGTACATCGAGCTCGTGACGAGCCCGCGCGTCCTGGACCCCGTCGTCGACGAGCTGGGGCTCGCGGACGACGCGGCGTCCCTCGCCCAGCGCGTGCAGGCGGACTCGCCGCTCGACACGGCGCTCGTCAACGTCACCGCGACCGACGAGTCGCCCCAGCTCGCGGCAGAGATCGCGAACGCGACCGCGCGCTCGCTCGCCTCGGTCGTCGCCGAGCTCGAGACGCCGGTCGGCGGCGGGGACTCGCCGGTGCAGATCAGCACGGTCAGGGCGGCGTCCGTGCCGACGGCGCCCGCGTCGCCGAACCTGCGGCTCAACCTCGTGCTGGGGCTCGTGATCGGCCTCGCGGTCGGGGTCGCGGTGGCCGTGGTCCGCGAGCTGCTCGACACGCGCGTCCGGTCCACCGCCGACGTCGAGGACGTGACGGACGCGCCGGTGCTCGGCGTCATCGGGTACGAGGCCGACGCGCCGGAGCACCCGCTCATCGTGCAGGAGTCGCCGCAGGCGGTACGTGCCGAGGCGTTCCGACGGCTGCGTACCAACCTGCAGTTCCTCGAGCTCGGACCGGCGGCGCGCACGTACGTCATGACGTCCGCGCTGCCCGGCGAGGGCAAGACCACCACGAGCGTCAACCTCGCGATCACCCTCGCGGACGCCGGCCAGCGCGTCGTGCTCGTCGACGCCGACCTGCGCCGTCCCGCGGTCGCCCGGTACCTGGGCATCGAGGGGTCGGTCGGGCTCACGACGATCCTCATCGGCAAGGTCGCCGTGGAGGACGCGGTCCAGCCGTGGGGCAACGGGAACCTCGACGTCATCGCGTCGGGCCAGATCCCGCCGAACCCGAGCGAGCTGCTCGGTGGCGAGCCCATGGCGCAGCTCCTGGAGCGGCTCCGGACGGAGTACGACGTGATCGTCGTCGACACGCCCCCGCTTCTCCCGGTCACGGACGCGGCCATCCTCGCGAAGGGGGTCGGGGGAGCGATCGTCGTCGTCGGCGCGGGCACGGTGCACCGGAACCAGCTCGAGACTGCGCTGTCGGCACTCGGCACGGTGGGTGTGCGGCCGCTGGGCATCGTGGTGAACCGCGTGCCGGTCAAGGGGCCGGGCGCGGGCCCGTACGAGTACGGCTACTACGAGTACACGGCGGACGCCGCGGGGGAGGCCTCGCAGGGTCGCTCCGCACGGCGGTCGGCCGTGCGGGGAAGCCGGCACGCTCGCGGCGCGGCACGGCAGGCGGCTCCCGCGACCGGCACGGGGCCGTGGGCACCCGTCGCCTCGGAGGGTCCGGCCGGCGGGGCTCCGGCCGCGGAGGCAACGCGCGGTGCGGTGCCCGCCCCACCGCCGACGGGCGTCGCGACCGCCGTCGACGGCGCGCAGGCCGACCTCGGCCCGGGGCGCCCCGGGAGCGAGGCGGCGGTGGCGGTCGGGTCGCGCCCGGCGACGGGGACCTTCGACGAGGTGGTGCTGCCGCGCGAGCGGCGGTGAGGTGCAGGCCGCGGGCCGTGGCCCGGTCGCCCGGCGGCGGGACGGACGCGCGCGGCCATCGGCGGGACGAGCAGGGGGGACGGCATGAGGATCTCGGTGATCGGTTGCGGGTACCTGGGCGCGGTGCACGCCGCCTGCATGGCCCGGCTGGGGCACGACGTGGTGGGGGTGGACGTCGACGCGCGGAAGGTCGCGTCGCTGCGCGAGGGGCGGGCGCCGTTCTACGAGCCCGCGCTCGACGAGCTGCTCGCGGAGGCGCGCGCGTCGGGGCGCCTGACCTTCACGACCGACGTGGCCGAGGCCACGGACGCGGAGGTGCACTTCGTGTGCGTCGGGACGCCGCAGCGGGCCGACTCCTACGCCGCCGACCTGTCGTACGTCGACACCGCCTTCAGCGCGCTGCTGCCGCACCTGGCCGCAGACGCGGTCGTGGTGGGCAAGTCCACGGTGCCCGTCGGCACCGCGACACGCCTGGCGGCGGACCTCGCCGCGGCGGCGCCGGGCGCGACGCTCGTCTGGAACCCGGAGTTCCTGCGGGAGGGCTTCGCCGTCCAGGACACGCTGCGGCCGGACCGGCTCGTGTACGGCGTCCCCGACGACGCAGCGGGCGCACGGGCCGCCGAGGTGCTCGACGCCGTGTACGCCGCGGCGCTCGCGGACGGCACGCCGCGTCTCGTGGTGGACCGCGCGACGGCGGAGCTCGTCAAGGTCGCGGCGAACTCGTTCCTCGCCACGAAGATCTCGTTCATCAACGCGATGGCGGAGCTCTGCGAGGTCGCCGGGGGAGACGTCACCCTCCTCGCCGACGCGATCGGGCTCGACGAGCGCATCGGACGCCGGTTCCTCAACGCGGGCCTCGGCTTCGGCGGGGGCTGCCTGCCGAAGGACATCCGGGCGTTCATGGCGCGCGCCGAGGAGCTCCACGCCGACCCGGCGGTGAGCTTTCTGCGCGAGGTCGACTCGATCAACCTCCGGCGTCGCGAACGGATGGTCGACCTCACGGTCGGCGTCCTCGACGGCCGCCCGCTCGCGGGCGCGCGCATCGCGGTGCTGGGCGCGGCGTTCAAGCCCGACAGCGACGACGTGCGCGACTCGCCCGCGCTCGACGTGGCGGAGCGGCTCCACCAGCGCAGCGCGCGCGTCGTCGTCACCGACCCCCGCGCGCTCGCGAACGCGCGGGCCAAGGCGCCCGCCCTGGGCTTCGCGGAGACCGTCGAGGAGGCGGTGGACGGCGTGGACGCCGTGCTCGTCCTCACCGAGTGGCGCGAGTACCGCGAGCTGGACCCGGGAAAGCTGTTCGGCCTCGTCGCGGCTCCGCGCGTCGTCGACGGGCGCAACGCGCTCGACGCGAGGGCGTGGCGCGCCGCCGGCTGGACGTACCGCGCGCTCGGGCGGCAGTGAGCGCCGCGCGGCGTCCCCGGCGGCGCCCGTGGCTGCGCACCGCGCGGGGGGCCGCCCTCCTCGTCCTGGTGGTGACGCTCGGACCTCTGGCGGCGTGCTCGCCGGACGGCGACGCCGACCACCGGGAGAGCGGTGGTCCGGCGTCCGACCACCCGGCGACGGACGCGCCCGCCCAGGCCGCGCCCGGCGCCGTGCCTCCGTCGCCCGGTGCGTCGGGGGCGGCGGACCTCGACGAGTATGCCGCGGGCCTGCTGCGAGGGACGCAGGAGGTACGCCGGGACGAGGGGCTGCCCCCGCTCGACGAGAGCGCGTGCGCGATCTCCGCGGCTCGTTCGCGCGCCGCGGCGCTCGTCGGTGCGCCGCTGGAGCACGCGCCGCTCGACGAGGTCCTCGCCGCGTGCGACCCGCCGGCGGGGAGCGCGGCGGAGAACCTCAGCCGCACGGCCGCGGACCCCGCCGAGGTGGTGGACGCGTGGATGGCGTCGCACGGGCACCGGGCGAACCTGCTCGATCCGACGCTGACCTCGGTCGGCATCGCGTGCGCCGTCGACCCCGGCGCCGGGCCGGCGGAGGTCGTGTGCGCGCAGGTGTTCCTCGGTTGACGGCGCTGAACCGTTGAGATTTCAACTGTGAGGCACGTTGCGCCCCCGTGCGTCTGTCTGTAGGTTGAGCCCGCCCGCCGAGGCCCGGCGCGGGGGCAAGCGCGCAGGGGGAGCTTGGCGTCGGGCCCGGCGGGCTCAGACGCCCGCGAGGACGCGGGCCGTCCCTTCCGTGCTCGTCCGGTCGCGCAGCGCGCGGCCCAGCCGACGCAGCGCGTCGTCGTCCGCGAGCAGGTCGGACCAGTCGTCCGGGTCGACGCTCGGGGCGTCACCCCGGGCCCGCCGCGTCGCCGCGAGCTGGAGCTGGTAGGCGAGGATCACCTCGCGCGGGCTGCCGGGGACGGCGACGCGCACGTGGTCGACGTCGTCCCGACGCGAGTGCAGCGCGAGCGCGGCGAGGCCGTCGAAGATCTCGATGGTGCGGTGGTACTCGTCCACCGCCGCGCTGGACCCGGGGATGCCCCCGCCGCCCACGGTCGCCAGCACGAAGGCGTGCAGGTGCCCGAGATCGCGCCGGCGCTCGCGGGCGAACGCCGCCGACGACGCGAGCTGGCCCACGATGCCGACCGTCAGCAGGACGCTCGCCGCGAGCACGAGATACCGGGTGCGCACGCCGAGGACGAGGTACGGCTCGGCGCTGCCGGGCTCGTGCAGCAGCGCGGCCACGAAGCTGACGACGGCCCACACCATGGCGACGACCGCCCCGGCCGCCGCGACGTCCATGCCCCACCGCAGCCGCACGGGGCGGCGCGAGCGCGTGCGGACGCACGACACGGCGAACGTCGCGGTCGCCGCCACGAACGCGCCGTAGTACAGCGCGCGGTACACCCACATGAGCGGCCGGCCGGAGGCCTGGGCGTCGAGGTCGAGCGTCGTCCACGGTCCGCTCGCGGCCGCGAGCGCGACCATCACTCCGCCGACGAGACCGGCCGTGAGGGCCACGTACCGCGTCCGTGGCGCGTGCCCGGTCGTCGTGCTGTACGCCCACACGCCGACGAAGAGGCACCCGGCGACGAGCGCGACGTGCTTGGCGACCTCGTGCGTGCCGCCGGGGGCGTGCGTCTTGAGGAGCTCGGCCACGGCCGGGACCCGCAGCACGGACGCCACGGCGACGAACGCGAGGCCGAGCGGGAGAGCCGCGTCGGTGCCCGTGCGGGCACGCAGCGCCGTCCACGTCGCGGCGGTGGCGAACAGCGCCGTGGCGAGGAGGTCGAGCACCGGGCTCACCGGTAGAGCTCGAGGGACGTGAGGCGTGCGGCCGAGCTCCCGTGCGACGCGATGGAGATCATCAGCTCGCTCGCGAGGCGCTCGACCCGCTGCTCGGCGGGGTCGTCGTGCTCGTCGCGGCACCCGGCGGGGACCGGGCCCCGAGCGGGGCCGGGGCGGATCGAGTCGAGGACGTGCACGAGCTCGTGCGCGACGACGTGGTCGCGGTGCGGTCCGGGGAGCGTCTGGCGGGCGTCGACGAGGACGAGGTCGCGCTCGGGGAACGCGAGCCAGAGGCCGGTGACGCCGGGGCCGAGGTCGCCCTCGACGACCTCGAGCGGCTTGCCGCGGGCCGCGGCGACGAGGCGGCACGCCTCCTCGATGCTGCGGGCGCGGTCGAGGCCCGCGGCGCGCAGGAGGTCATCCACGGTCGGCCCCCGGTGCAGGAGGATGCTCGTTCGGCGTGCCGGGCGGTGCCACCGGAGGGAGGTGCTCGAGGCTGCGTACGCGGTCGACGATCTCGATGATGGCGCGGACGTTCTCGGGCGACAGCCCCTGGGCGCGCAGCGCGAACTGCTCCACGCCCTCGTCGGCGAGCGCGGCGCGCAGGCGGTCGTCGGGGCTCTCCTCGGGGTCGACGAGGCTCCCGGTGCTGACCCCGAAGAACGCGGCGATGCCCTCGACGACGCGCAGGCTGGGCGACGAGCGGTGCCCGCCGCGCAGGGCGCTGAGGTACGCCTCGTTGATCGAGTAGCCGCGCTCCGTCATCCAGTGGGCGGCCTCCCGGTTGGTCACGGGACGCCCGCCGCGGCCGCGCGCGAAGAGCTCGTTGAGCCGGTGCCGGAAGACGCGCGCGGTGCGCTCCCCGGGTGCCACGTCGTCGTCCATGGGCCGATTCTGGCAGGCCCGGACCGCGCGTGCGCCGGTCCGGGTCGGCGGGTCACGCGGGTCGTGGCCCCTGCCCGTGCCCCGTCGCGCGACGTGGTGGCGCCGGGTAGCGTTTCGTGCGGGCGCGGGACGGCCGCCGCCCGGCGCGGGACGCGCGCACCACGACCCCGAGGGAGCCGGTATGAGCGAGCAGACACCGAAGGACCGGGGCGGACTCGGCGACCTCCTCGGCAAGGCCAAGGAGTTCATGACCGAGGAGCGCATCGACAAGGCCAAGGAGTTCATGACCGACGAGCGCATCGACGAGGTCGCGGGAAAGATCAAGTCGGTCGCCCCGGACTCCGTCGACCGGCACGTCGACACCCTCGCCGAGAAGGCGAAGAAGGCCAACGACTGACCTGCGGGTCGGTACGATCGAGGGGCGCCGTCCACGACGGCGCCCTTCGTGCTGTCGGGGACGCCCCGGCGCCGGAGGACCTGACCGGGCGCCGCGGGCGCCTCCTGCCACAGAACGGAGCACGGACGTGTCTGACGTCGTCTCGTCACCACTCACCATCACCCTCGACGCGGAGGAGACCACGGTGACGACGGGCACGACGGGCACGGACCTGTTCGCGTCGCGTCGCGACGTCGTCGTGATCCGCGTGAACGGGGAGCTCAAGGACCTCGACACGCCGGTCGCGGACGGCGACGTGGTCGAGGGCGTGACGATCGACTCGCCCGACGGCCTCGCGGTGCTGCGGCACTCGGCCGCGCACGTGCTCGCACAGGCCGTCCAGCAGGTCAACCCGGACGCGAAGCTGGGCATCGGCCCGCCGATCACGGACGGGTTCTACTACGACTTCGACGTCGAGACGCCGTTCACCCCCGAGGACCTCAAGGCGCTCGACAAGGCGATGTCGCGCATCATCAAGGAGGGCCAGACCTTCCGCCGCCGCGTGGTCACCGAGGACGAGGCGCGCGCCGAGCTCGCGCACGAGCCGTACAAGCTCGAGCTCATCGGGCTCAAGGGCTCCGGCACCGCGGACGACACCGAGGGCGCGAACGTCGAGGTCGGCGGCGGCGAGCTGACGATCTACGACAACGTGCGCGGCGCCGGGCGCGAGAGCGAGACGGTGGTCTGGAAGGACCTGTGCCGTGGCCCGCACCTGCCGAGCACGCGCCTGATCGGCAACGGCTACCAGCTCATGCGCTCGGCCGCGGCCTACTGGCGCGGCAGCGAGAAGAACCCGCAGCTCCAGCGCATCTACGGCACGGCGTGGCCGACGAAGGACGAGCTCAAGGCGTACCTCGAGCGGCTCGCGGAGGCGGAGCGGCGCGACCACCGTCGGCTCGGCAACGAGCTCGACCTGTTCTCCTTCCCGGAGGAGATCGGCTCGGGCCTGCCCGTGTTCCACCCCAACGGCGCGACGATCCGCATGGAGATGGAGGAGTACTCGCGCAAGCGGCACGTCGAGGCCGGCTACTCGTTCGTCAGCACGCCGCACATCACCAAGGCGAACCTGTTCCAGACGTCGCGCCACCTCGACTGGTACGCCGACGGCATGTACCCGCCGATGCACCTGGACGAGGAGCTCGACGACGACGGCAACGTCAAGCGGGCGGGCCAGGACTACTACCTCAAGCCGATGAACTGCCCGATGCACAACCTCGTGTACCGCTCGCGCGGGCGGTCGTACCGCGAGCTGCCGCTGCGGCTGTTCGAGTTCGGCACGGTGTACCGCTACGAGAAGTCGGGCGTCGTGCACGGGCTCACGCGGGCGCGCGGCTTCACGCAGGACGACGCGCACATCTACACCACGCGCGAGCAGATGCGCGACGAGCTGGGCTCGCTGCTCTCCTTCGTGCTGGACCTCCTGCGCGACTACGGGCTCGACGACTTCTACCTCGAGCTGTCGACGCGCGACCCCGAGAAGTCGGTGGGCGACGACGCCACGTGGGAGGAGGCGACCGAGGTCCTGCGCCAGGTCGCGACGGAGTCGGGCCTCGAGCTCGTCGCCGACCCGGGCGGCGCGGCGTTCTACGGCCCCAAGATCTCGGTCCAGGCGAAGGACGCGATCGGCCGCACGTGGCAGCTCTCGACGATCCAGCTCGACTTCTTCGAGCCGGAGCTGTTCGAGCTCGAGTACACGGCGTCCGACGGCACGCGCCAGCGTCCCGTGATGATCCACCGCGCGCTGTTCGGCTCGATCGAGCGGTTCTTCGGCATCCTCGTCGAGCACTACGCCGGCGCGTTCCCCGCGTGGCTCGCGCCCGTCCAGGTCATGGCGGTCCCCGTCGCGGAGCCGTTCAACGACTACGTGGCCGACGTCGTCGCGCAGCTCAGGGCGCAGGGGATCCGCGCGGAGGTCGACTACTCGGACGACCGGTTCGGCAAGAAGATCCGCAACGCGAGCACGCGCAAGGTGCCCTTCGTCCTCATCGCGGGCGGCGAGGATGCCGAGGCGGGCGCCGTGTCGTTCCGTTACCGGGACGGCCGCCAGGACAACGGCGTGCCCGTCGCCGAGGCCGTCGAGCGGATCGTCTCCGCCGTGCGCGACCGCGTCCAGGTCTGACGGCGCGTGAGCGACGAGCGCACGGGGGCACCCGGCGCGGCCGACGAGGCCGCGCCGGGCGCCGCACCCGACCCCGCGACCGGTGCGACGGTCGAGACGTCGGACGCGCACCCACGGTTCGACGACGGCCTGGACCGGCTCTGGACGCCGCACCGCATGGTGTACATCGGCGGGCAGGACAAGCCCGCTGACGACTCGCGCGGCGAGTGCCCGTTCTGCCGCGTGCCGGACCGCACGGACGAGGACGGGCTGATCGTCGCGCGCGGCCGGACGGCGTACGTCGTGCTCAACCTCTACCCGTACAACCCGGGCCACCTCATGGTCGTGCCGTACCGGCACGTCTCCGACTACACGGACCTCACGGAGGCCGAGACGGTCGAGGTCGCGCACCTCACGCAGACGGCCATGCGGGTCGTGCGCGCGGTGTCCGCGCCCGACGGCTTCAACCTCGGCATGAACCAGGGCGCGGTCGCGGGCGCGGGCATCGCCGCGCACCTGCACCAGCACGTCGTGCCGCGCTGGGCGGGGGACGCGAACTTCCTGCCGATCGTCGCGCAGACGAAGGCCGTGCCGGAGCTGCTCTCCGACACGCGGGCGCGGCTCGCGGACGCGTGGCCGACCACCGGCGAGGGGGACGACGCCTGATGTTCGGTCGTCTGCGCGCGCTCACCACGCGCCTGTTCACGCCGCTCGCCGCGTTCCTCCTGCGCGTCGGGGTGAGCCCGGACGCGGTGACCGTCACCGGGACGCTCGGCGTCGTCGTCGGCGCGCTGTGGCTCTTCCCCACGGGCCACCTCTTCGCCGGGGTCATGGTCGTCATGGTCTGCGCCTTCGCCGACGTGCTCGACGGCGTCATGGCGCGCCGCGCCGGCCGGTCGGGCCCCTGGGGCGCGTTCCTCGACTCGACGCTCGACCGGCTCGCCGACGCCGCCGTGTTCGTCGGGCTCACGCTGTGGTTCGTCCGCGCCGACGACCCGCGCCTCACGCCCGACCTTGCCGCGTGGGGGACCGTCGTCGCGCTCGCGTGCCTCGCGCTCGGCGCCGTCGTGCCGTACGCGCGGGCCCGCGCCGAGAGCGTCGGCATGACCGCGCAGGTCGGGATCGCCGAGCGTGCCGACCGCCTCGTCGCGGCCCTCGTCGCCGCCGGGCTCGTCGGCCTCGGCCTGCCACCCGTCGTGCTCGTCGTGGTGCTCGGCCTGCTCGCGCTCGCGAGCGCGGTGACGGTCGTGCAGCGCGTCGCGACGGTGCGCCGCCAGGCGCTCGCCCTCTCCGCGAGCGCCTCCCGGACCGACGACACGGAGGACGGTCGCTGATGGCCCTCGACGCCGGCAAGGCGTTCACGTTCGCCTGGCGCAACGCGCGCAAGGTGCCCGACCCGCTGCTGCGCGGGCTGTTCGACGCGATCGCCGACGTGACGTGGCTCCTGCACGGCGGGGGAGTGCGCCAGCTCGAGCGCAACCTCGCGCGCGTCCGGCCCGGGCTCTCGCCGCGCGCCCTGCGCCGGCTCTCGCGCGCGGGCATGCGGTCGTACATGCGGTACTACCGGGAGGCCTTCACGCTCCCCGCCTGGACGCCGGAGCAGGTCGAGGCGCGCGTGCGGCTCGTCGGGTACGAGAACCTGGCTGAGCACCTCGACGGCGACCGGAGCCCGGTGCTCGCGCTGTCCCACCAGGGCAACTGGGACCTCGCGGGCGCGTACGCGACCCCGCACATCGCGCCCGTGCTCACGGTCGCGGAGCGGCTGAAGCCCGACGAGCTGTTCGAGGAGTTTCTCGCGTTCCGCACCGGGCTCGGGCTCGAGATCCTCGCGCTCGGCGACGGCGACGTCTTCCGCGACCTGGTGCGCGGCGCGAGCCGGCCGGGGAAGATCATCCCGTTGCTCGCCGACCGCGACCTCACCCACCGCGGCGTCGAGGTCGACCTCTTCGGCGAGCGGGCGCGGGTCGCGGCCGGGCCCGCGGCGCTCGCCGTGAGCACGGGCGCGCCGCTCGTGCCGGCCGGCATCCACTACGAGCGGCTGCGCGGGGAGCGGCGCCGGGCCGCGGGCTCGCCCTGGGGCCTGGTCATCCGCTTCTTCCCGCGCGTCGAGATCGCGACGGACGTCCCGCGCGCCCAGCGAGTGGCCGCGGCGACGCAGTCCTGGGTCGACGCGCTGAGCGTCGCGATCCGCGAGCACCCGCAGGACTGGCACATGCTCCAGAAGGTGTTCGTCGACGACCTCGACCCCGAGCGCTACGCGCGCACGCGCGCCGCGGCGGGCGAGCCGGCCCCGGGCGCGGAGCGTGCCGCATGAGCCTGCGCGTGGGCATCGTGTGCCCCTACTCGTTCGACGCCCCCGGCGGCGTGCAGTTCCACGTCCGCGACCTCGCCGAGGCGCTCATGGCGCGGGGCCACGAGGTCTCCGTGCTCGCCCCGGCCGACGACGACACGCCCGTCCCGGACTACCTCACCTCCGCCGGCGGTGCGGTGCCGGTGCGCTACAACGGCTCGGTCGCGCGGCTCACGTTCGGCCCGCGCACGGCGGGCCGCGTGCGCCGGTGGCTCGACGCCGGACGGTTCGACGTGCTGCACCTGCACGAGCCCGTGACGCCCTCGCTGAGCATGCTCGCGCTCTGGATCGCGCAGGGCCCGATCGTCGCGACGTTCCACACGTCGCTCGTGCGCTCGCGCGCGCTCCAGGTCGCCTACCCGCTCGTGCGGCAGAGCCTGGAGAAGATCGACGCGCGCATCGCCGTCTCGGAGGACGCGCGGCGCACGCTGGTGGACCACCTGGGCGGGGACGCCGTCGTCATCCCCAACGGCGTGTACGTCGACACGTTCGCCGACGCCGTGCCGAGCCCGGCCTGGCAGGGCACGCCCGAGGCGCCGACGATCGCGTTCCTCGGGCGCCTCGACGAGCCGCGCAAGGGCCTGCCCGTCCTGACGGCAGCGATCCCGCGGATCCTCGAGCAGCTCCCCGGCGCGCGGTTCCTCGTCGCCGGGCGCGGCGACGACGGTCGGGACGCCGCGATCGAGGCGCTCGGCGCGCACGCGTCCTCCGTCGAGTTCCTCGGTGGTGTGAGCGACGAGGACAAGGCGAGCCTGCTCGCGTCGGTGGACCTCTACATCGCCCCGCAGACCGGGGGCGAGAGCTTCGGGATCGTCCTCGTGGAGGCGATGAGCGCCGGGGCGTGCGTCGTCGCGAGCGACCTCGGCGCGTTCCGCCGCGTGCTCGACGACGGCGCCGCGGGCGTGCTGTTCCCCGTCGGCGACCCCGAGGCGCTGGCCCGGGCGGTGGTCGACGTCCTCGCGGACCCCGACGCCCGTGCCGCGCACCGGGCGCGTGCGGCCGAGTTCGTGCGGCGGTTCGACTGGTCCGCGGTGACCGACCAGGTCTCCGCGGTGTACGACATGGTGCTCGCGGCGTCCGAGGCGGTCATCCCCGTGCACGAGGACCCGCGCTCGCGCCGCGGCGGGCGGTTGCTGGGCCGCGCCCGCGAGGAGGAGGTGGGTCGCCCGTGACCTGGTCCGAGACCGCCGTCCTCGTCCTCGTCGTCGCGGCCCTGGCCGCGTGGCTGCTGTGGGTCGCCGCGTCGCGGCTCGACCGCCTCCACCGCAAGGTCATGGCGTCGAGGCTCGCGCTGGACGCCCAGCTCGTGCGCCGCGCGTCGGCCGCCGTGGACCTCGCGGCGTCCGGCGAGCTCGACCCCGCGAGCTCCGTCCTCGTCGCCGAGGCGGCGCACGCCGTCCTCGACGACGACGCCGACGCGCGCCGGCTCCGCGAGCAGGTGCCCGGCCTCGTGCCGGCGGACGGCCCGCGGCCCCGGCGCCTGCTGGGCGGCATGGCGGAGTCGCGCGCCCTCGCGGAGAGCGACCTCACCGCGACGCTGCGCTCCGCGCTGGAGGACGCCGACGACCTCGCCGAGGTGCGGTCGGTCCCCGCCGGCGACGAGCTGCTCGCCACGCTGTCCGCCGCGTGGTACCGCGCCCAGCTCGCGCGCCGCTTCCACAACGAGGCCGTCGCCCAGGCGCTGCGCGTGCGCAGCAAGTGGTGGGTGCGTCTGTTCCACCTCGCGGGCCACGCGCCGATGCCCGTCACGGTCGAGCTCGACGATGCGGCGCCCGACGCGCTCGTGCGCCCTGTCGCCACCGCGGCCACGCCCGACTGAGCGTCGGCTCTCGCGGGTCGTACCGGGCTCGGCGGCCGCTCCCGGCCGGTCCGGGGACCGGGGCCGTGGACGGCCCGACGTTAGGATGGGGAGCGCGTGGGAGCATGTGCCGTCGAGCCTGTTCGACGGCGTCCGCGCGCGATCGCGCGACGTTCCCCTGACCTGAAGGTGTGAGGTACCGGTGACCAACGTGGCCGACCAGAACGTCCCTGCCGAGAGCGCCCCGGGCGCCGCGACCGCGGAGGGTGCCGGCGCGGTCGGCACCGCGAGGGTCAAGCGGGGGATGGCGGAGATGCTCAAGGGCGGCGTCATCATGGACGTCGTCACGCCCGAGCAGGCGAAGATCGCCGAGGACGCCGGGGCCGTGGCGGTCATGGCGCTCGAGCGCGTTCCCGCTGACATCCGCGCGCAGGGCGGAGTCTCGCGCATGTCCGACCCGGACATGATCGACGGGATCATCGAGGCCGTCTCCATCCCCGTGATGGCCAAGGCGCGCATCGGCCACTTCGTCGAGGCGCAGGTGCTCCAGTCGCTCGGCGTGGACTACGTCGACGAGTCCGAGGTCCTCACGCCGGCGGACTACTCCAACCACATCGACAAGTGGCAGTTCACCGTCCCGTTCGTGTGCGGGGCGACCAACCTCGGCGAGGCGCTGCGCCGCATCACCGAGGGCGCCGCGATGATCCGCTCCAAGGGCGAGGCCGGCACGGGCGACGTCTCCAACGCGACCACGCACATGCGCACCATCCGCGGGGAGATCCGCCGCCTCACGTCGCTCCCCGAGGACGAGCTGTTCGTCGCCGCGAAGGAGCTCCAGGCGCCGTACGAGCTCGTCAAGGAGGTCGCCGCGACCGGCAAGCTCCCGGTCGTCATGTTCACCGCCGGCGGGATCGCGACCCCGGCCGACGCCGCGATGATGATGCAGCTCGGCGCCGAGGGCGTGTTCGTGGGATCGGGCATCTTCAAGTCCGGCAACCCCGCCCAGCGCGCGGCCGCCATCGTCAAGGCGACGACGTTCTACGACGACCCCGACGTGGTCGCCAAGGTCTCGCGCGGTCTCGGCGAGGCGATGGTCGGCATCAACGTCGACGACATCCCCGTCCCGCACCGTCTGGCCGAGCGCGGCTGGTGACCGACCGCCGCGCGTCGCAGCCGTCCGTCGTCGTGCCGACGACGGACGGCTGAGCCGTCGTGGCCGAGGCCGCCGGAGCGCCGTCGTCCCTGGGCCCCGACTGGGTGCTCGGGGACGACGGCCTGTACTTCCGCCGCGGCGCGCGCGTGCTGCTCCTCGACGACGCCGACCGGATCCTCCTCGCACGCGGGCACGACGTCGACCAGCCCGAGCGCTCGTGGTGGTTCACGATCGGCGGGGGAGTGGACCCGGGCGAGAGCGACGTCGACGCCGCGCTGCGCGAGGTCCGCGAGGAGACGGGCCTGCGTCTGGACCCGGGCGCGCTCGTCGGCCCGGTGTACACGCGCAGCGCGATCTTCGACTTCTACCGGCAGCACTGCCGCCAGGACGAGGTGCTGTTCCTCGCGCGCGTCACGGGGGCGGACCGCGACGGCGGGCTGAGCCGCGACGGGTGGACCGACGTCGAGCTCGACGTCGTCGACGAGATGCGCTGGTGGGCGCTCGACGACCTGCGCGGCGTCCAGATCGAGGTCTTCCCCGAAGGGCTGCCCGACCTCGTCGCACCGCTGCTGCGCGGGTGGGACGGCGTGACGCGGCACCTCGGCACGGCGCGCGCGGACTGACCGGCGCTACGCCCGGCGGGCGATCACCCGCCACACGATCCCGCCGACGAGCAGTCCCGCGCCCAGCAGCCCGCCGCCGATCGCGACGAACCACAGCACGATCGTGCCGCCGAGCGTCGCGAAGAACGTGCCGAAGCGCCAGCCCTCGGTGACGACGAACGTCGTGCCCGCGGGCGCTGCGCCCTGCGCGACGGCCACCGTGCACGTCCCGGACGCGGGCGGCGTGACCTCGGCCACCGTCGTCGCCTGGGAGGAGCCCAGGCCGGAGCTGCCGGACACCGACGGGGCGCTCACCGTGAGGTCGCCGTCGGCGCAGGTCACGGTCACGTCCTCGACGTCGAGGCCCGCGCCGTCCGAGGACCCCGCGCTCCCCACCGCCCAGATGCTGTACGGCTGGCCGCCCGTGACCTCGAGCTCCGCCTCGCCCGGCACGTCGCCCGACGCGAGCGCCGCCGACCCGGGCCGACCCGCGCCGTCGATCACGCCGGTCGGCAGCGCCCGGACGAACGTCGTGACGCCGAGGACCCCCGCCACGAGCGCGAGCACGAGCACGACGGCGCCGACCACGATCATCGTCGTGGCGCCGCGCGTGCTGCGCGGGGGCCGCGGCGCCGCCCCGGGGTACGGCGCCGGACCGGGCGCGGGGTAGGGCTGGCCGGGGGCGGGCGGGTACGTCACGACGGCGAGGCTAGCAACCGTGGGCGCGGCCGGAGGCCCACCGCGGGACAAGCGGCGGAGCCGCCGACGTATCATTCCCCTTCGTGACGATCACGATCGGTGTCCTCGCCCTCCAGGGCGACGTGCGCGAGCACCGCGCCGCGCTCGAGGCCGCGGGCGCCCGCACGGTCGGCGTCCGCCGCCCCGAGGAGCTCGCCGCGGTCGACGGGCTCGTGCTCCCTGGCGGCGAGTCGACGACCATCGACAAGCTCCTGCGCATCTTCGAGCTCGACGAGCCGCTGCGCGCGCGCATCGCCGAGGGCCTGCCCGTCTACGGCTCGTGCGCCGGCATGATCCTGCTCGCCGACCGCATCCTGGGCGGCACCGCCGACCAGCGCACCATCGGCGGGCTCGACGTGACGGTCCGGCGCAACGCGTTCGGCCGGCAGGTCGACTCGTTCGAGACCGACCTCGCGTTCGCGGGTCTGGCGCCGGCGGACGACGGGCGCGACGGCGCACCGAGACCGGGCCAGGACGAGGACGCGGTGCACGCCGTGTTCATCCGGGCGCCCTGGGTCGAGGAGGCCGGGCCCGGGGTCGAGGTGCTCGCACGGATCCCCGAGCACGGCGCACCCGGCATCCCGGCGGCTGCCGCCGGTAGGATCGTCGCAGTCCAGCAGGGATCGCTGCTCGCCACCTCGTTCCACCCGGAGATCTCCGGGGACGCGCGCGTGCACGAGCTGTTCGTCAGAATCGCGAAGGGGTAGGAACGCATGTCAGGGCACTCCAAGTGGGCCACGACCAAGCACAAGAAGGCGGCCATCGACGCCAAGCGCGGCAAGCTCTTCGCGAAGCTCATCAAGAACATCGAGGTCGCGGCGCGCACGGGCGGCGGTGACCCCGCGGGCAACCCGACGCTGTTCGACGCCATCCAGAAGGCGAAGAAGTCGTCGGTCCCCAACGACAACATCGACCGCGCCGTCAAGCGCGGCTCGGGCACCGGCGCCGACGCCGTCGACTACCAGACGATCATGTACGAGGGCTACGGCCCCAACGGCATCGCCGTCCTGGTCGAGTGCCTCACCGACAACAAGAACCGCGCGGCCTCCGAGGTCCGCCTCGCGTTCAGCCGCAACGGCGGCAACCTCGCCGACCCGGGCTCCGTGTCCTACCTCTTCGCGCGCAAGGGCCTCGTCGTCGTGCCGAAGGCGGAGGGCGTGACCGAGGACGACGTCATGCTCGCCGCGCTCGAGGCGGGGGCCGAGGAGGTCACCGACTCCGGCGACGTCATCGAGGTGCTGTCCGAGGCGAGCGACCTCGTCGCCGTGCGCAGCGCGATCCAGGAGGCGGGGATCGAGTACGACTCCGCCGACTCGATCTGGCACCCGTCGATGGAGGTCGAGGTCGACGCCGAGGGCGCGCGCAAGATCCTGCGCCTCATCGACGCGCTCGAGGACAGCGACGACGTGCAGAACGTCTACGCCAACTTCGACGCGTCGGACGAGGTCATGGCGGAGCTCGAGAACGACGACTGATCCCGTCGGCTCGGTCACCGAGACCGACGACGTGGTCCCCCTGGGGTGGCGGGGCGGGTGAGGCGCGCGCGGTCTACCATCCGCGGTGCTCGTCCCTCGCGCCGCTCCCGCCAGGCCCGCCACGACCGCGCGCACCTCACCCGCCCCGCCGGTGTCGGCTCGCCGTGGTCGGCGGCCCGCGAGGCGGACGGGTTCCGTGGTCGGGTCGTGGGAGGGTACTGGGGTGCGCGTTCTCGGAGTGGATCCTGGGCTGACCCGGTGCGGTGTCGGGGTGGTGGACTCCGCGCGGGGGCGGCGGGCCGAGCTCGTCGCGGTCGGGGTGATCCGGACGGACCCGGAGCTGAGCGTGGACCTGCGGCTGCTGCGGATCGCGGAGCGGCTCGACGCGTGGTTCGACGAGCACGTGCCCGACGTCGTGGCGGTCGAGCGCGTGTTCGCGCAGCACAACGTCGGGACGGTCATGGGGACCGCGCAGGCCGCGGGCATCGCGATGGTCGGGGCCGCGAAGCGGGGCGTCCCCGTCGCGCTGCACACGCCGTCGGAGGTCAAGGCCGCGGTCACGGGGAGCGGACGCGCCGGCAAGGAGCAGGTCCAGCGCATGGTCGCGGGGATCCTCGGCCTCGCGGAGCCGCCGAAGCCCGCGGACGCGGCCGACGCGCTCGCGCTCGCGATCTGCCACCTGTGGCGCCCCGCGGGCGCCCTGCAGGGCGGCGAGCGGCACGAGCTCACGGCCGCCCAGCGCGCCTGGGCGGCCGCCGAGCACGCGGCGAAGGGACGGCGCGCGCCGCGCTAGCGGCGACGCTGCCGCCGGTCGTGCCGGTGGGGGTGCCGGCGGTCCGTGTCGGTCGGTCGGCGGGTGGGCGGCCCTTGCTAGAGTGACCGCGGTCGTACGGGTGTTCGACGCGCCTCTCGGTGCGCGGCCCGACGGCGGTCCTCGGGGCCGGCGGACCATCGGACCAGGCCGGGGCTGCCGGCCGGGAGAGGAGCCTGCGTGATCGCGTCCCTGAGCGGTGTCGTGGCGAGCGTCCAGCTCGACCGCGCCGTGCTCGAGGTCGGAGGAGTGGGCTACCTCGTCCACGCCACGCCCGCCACGCTCGCCGGCCTGCGCGTCGGGGAGACGGCGCGCCTCGCGACGAGCCTCGTCGTGCGCGAGGACTCGTTCACGCTCTACGGCTTCGCCGACGACGACGAGCGCGCCGTCTTCGAGACCGTCCAGACCGTGAGCGGCGTCGGTCCGCGCCTCGCGCTCGCGATGCTCGCCGTGCACACGCCCGACGGCCTGCGTCGTGCGGTCGCGGGCGCCGACATCGCCGCGCTCGTGCGCGTCCCGGGCATCGGCAACAAGGGCGCGCAGCGGATCGCGCTCGAGCTCGGCGACAAGCTCGGCCCGCCCACGGGCGCCGACGCTCCCGAGGCGGGATCGACCGCCTCGGCGTCGGCGCCGCGTCCGGAGGACCGGCGCGACCAGGTGGTCGAGGCGCTCGTCGGGCTCGGCTGGAACCTCAAGGCCGCCGACGACGCGGTGTCCACCGTGCTCGCCGAGGCAGGCGTCGACGTCGTCGAGGCACCCGACGTGGCGGGCGCGCTGCGTGCCGCGCTGCGGGTGCTCGGCGGGCCGAGGAGCTGACGGTGGCGACCTTCGACCAGGTGGGACTCGACGACCTCGGCGGGGACGGCACGTTCTCGTCCGAGCGCATCGTCGCGGCGGGTGCGGACGACCTCGAGCGCGCGGCCGAGGCCGCGCTCCGGCCACGACGGCTGGAGGAGTTCGTCGGCCAGGCCGTCGTGCGCGACCAGCTGTCGCTCGTGCTCCAGGCCGCGCTCGCGCGGGGGAGCGCGCCCGACCACGTGCTCCTGTCGGGGCCGCCCGGGCTCGGCAAGACGACGCTCGCCATGATCATCGCCGCGGAGCTCGGCACGTCGCTGCGCGTGACGTCCGGGCCCGCGATCCAGCATGCCGGCGACCTCGCGGCGGTGCTGTCCTCGCTCGAGGAGGGCGAGGTCCTGTTCATCGACGAGATCCACCGGCTCGCGCGACCGGCCGAGGAGCTCCTCTACATGGCGATGGAGGACTTCCGCGTCGACGTCGTCGTGGGCAAGGGGGCCGGGGCGAGCGCCATCCCGCTCTCGCTGCCGCCCTTCACGGCGGTCGGCGCGACGACGCGCGCGGGGCTCCTGCCCGCGCCGCTGCGCGACCGGTTCGGCTTCACCGGGCACCTGGACTTCTACTCGGGCGACGAGCTCGAGCGCGTGCTGACGCGCTCGGCCGGCCTGCTGGGCGTCGCGCTCGACCCCCAGGCCGCCCGCGAGATCGCCGGGCGTTCGCGCGGCACGCCGCGCATCGCGAACCGCCTCCTGCGGCGCGTGCGCGACTGGGCGCAGGTGCGCGGCGACGGGACCATGGACCTCGCGGCCGCGCGCGCGGCCCTCGAGGTCTACGAGGTGGACCCGATCGGCCTCGACCGGCTCGACCGCGCGGTGCTCACCGCGCTGTGCACGCGCTTCAACGGCGGTCCCGTGGGCCTGACGACGCTCGCGGTGACGGTGGGCGAGGAGGCGGAGACCGTCGAGACGGTCGCCGAGCCGTACCTCGTGCGCGAGGGCTTGATCGGGCGGACGCCGCGAGGCCGCGTCGCGACCCCGGCTGCCTGGGCGCACCTCGGGCTCACTCCGCCGCGGGAGGGCGGCACGCTCTTCGACGCCTGAGGCGACGCCGGAGGTCACGAGCGTGCGAGGATGCTCCGTGACGGCGGTCACAGGCGCTCCGCGGGTGGTCCTAGAATGGTCGGGACCCGGGCGGGCGGAACTCCGCGGCGAGACGGCTCGTTGGTGAACCGTGCGCGCACGCCTAGACTGCGCGCAGATCCCGCACAGAACAGGACACGAGACTCCGTCATGGATATCAGCTTCATCCTCATCCTCGCCCTCGCGGCGGGTGCGATGTTCCTCATGACCAGCCGCACCCGCAAGCAGCAGCGCGAGGCCCAGAACTTCCGGGCGACCCTCGCCCCCGGGCAGGAGGTGATGACGGGCTCCGGCATGTTCGGCACGGTCGTCGACGTCGACGACGAGGCCGACGTCATCACCATCGAGTCGACGCCGGGCAACCAGTCCCGGTGGCTGCGCGCCGCGATCGCCAAGCTCGTCGAGCCCCCGGTCGAGGAGACCGAGGAGACGACGGCGGACGACGCGTCCGAGGACGCGGCCGAGTACGGCACCGCCGGCGCCGACGCCGGGACCACCACGAAGGGCGACGTCGACGACCTCGTCGTGCCCGACGACCTCTCCGGTCTGACCGACGACCGGTCGGAGAAGGACCGCGGACGCCGGGACGACGGCACCGACATCAAGTGACCCTATGCCGGTCGCTGCCGCGACCGGCCTGACGCGGTGGGCCGCGAGGCCCACCGCACACGCACGAGAAGAGACGGACAGTTGGCCACCAGCAGCACACGAGCGAGGCCCGTACGGACCCTCGTCACCCTGGGAATCCTCATCGTCGTCCTCTTCGGGTCCCTCTTCGCGGGCACGAAGCTCGACCCGAAGACCGAGGACAACCCGGGCGGGGCGAGCCTCACCCCGGGCCTCGCGCTCGATCTCGAGGGTGGCACGCAGATCATCCTGGAGCCCGTCACCACCGACGGCTCGCAGCCGACGGCCGAGGACATCAACCAGGCGATCAACGTCATCCGCCAGCGCATCGACGCGCAGGGTGTCTCCGAGGCCGAGATCACGAGCCAGGGCCGCAACAACATCGTCGTCGGCATCCCGGGGCAGCCGTCCCAGGAGACCATCGACCTCGTCAGCACCTCGGCCCAGATGCGCTTCCGCCCCGTGCTCTCCGTGGGCATGCCGACGGCGACGCCCGCCGACGAGTCCACCGACCCGGCCGCGGGCGACGACGCCGCGGCCGAGGACGCCCCGGACGCGACGGAGTCCGCGGACGCCGCCACCGACGGCGCGACGGACCCCGCGGCCGAGGACGGCACGGACCCGGCGGCCGACGCAGCGACGGACGCCCCGGCGGACGACGCGACGACGGACCCGGCGCCGGAGACGACCCGCCCGGAGAACCCGAGCGACCTCGCGCAGATCACGCCGGAGCTGCAGGCGCAGTTCGACGCGCTCGACTGCACGCTCCCCGAGAACCTCGTGGGCGGCGACAGCGGCCCGACCGACAGCGCGTTCGTCTCGTGCGCCGACGACGGCACGGCCAAGTACATCCTCGGCCCGGTCGAGATCGAGGGCACCGACATCTCGAACGCGAGCTCCGGCCTGCGCGTCGGGCAGAACGGCGTCGTCACCAACGAGTGGGTCGTCAACATCGAGTTCGACTCCGAGGGCACCAAGGCCTTCCGTGACGTCACGACGCGTCTCACGTCGCTCCCGTCGCCGCAGAACCAGTTCGCGATGGTCCTCGACGGCCTCGTGATCTCCGCGCCCGTGTCGCAGACCCCGATCCCGGACGGCAAGGCCGAGATCTCGGGCAGCTTCACGCGCGACAGCGCGGCGACGCTCGCGAACCAGCTCAACTTCGGCTCGCTGCCCCTGACGTTCGAGGTGCAGAGCCAGGAGCAGATCTCCGCGACGCTCGGCTCCGAGCAGCTCGAGAAGGGTCTGCTCGCGGGCGCGATCGGCCTGCTGCTGGTCGTCATCTACTCGCTCTTCCAGTACCGCGTGCTCGGCCTGGTCACCGTCGCGTCGCTCGGCATCGCGGCCGTCGTGACGTTCGGCGTGATCTCGGTGCTCTCGTGGACCATCGGGTACCGCCTGTCGCTCGCCGGCGTCGCGGGGCTCATCGTCGCGATCGGTATCACCGCGGACTCGTTCATCGTGTACTTCGAGCGCATCCGCGACGAGCTGCGCGACGGCCGGACGCTGAACTCCGCGGTGGAGAAGGGCTGGCAGCGTGCCCGCCGCACGATCCTCGCCTCGGACGCGGTGAACTTCGTCGCCGCGGTGGTCCTGTACTACCTGGCGGTCGGCGGCGTGCGCGGCTTCGCGTTCACGCTGGGCCTGACCACCCTGGTCGACCTGATCGTGGTGTTCCTCTTCACGCACCCGCTCATGCAGCTCCTCGCCCGGACCAAGTTCTTCGCGAACGGCCACCCGGCGTCGGGCCTCGACCCGCGGCGCCTCGGGGTGCGCGGCACGCGGTACGCCGGTCGCGGCCGCGTCGTCGGGGCGACCTCGACGGCACCCGCGGACGGCGGTGACGTCGTCGAGGACGCGCCGGTGCAGGACGCCCCGGCGCGCGAGCGCACGGCGCCCGTCCGGGAGACGGTCGGTGCCGGCGTCGGCCGGTCCGACGGCCCGCGCATGACCATCGCCGAGCGCCGTGCCGCCGAGCGGCGGGCCGCCGCCTCCGCGGACGGCGACGAGGGGTCCCCGGCCGCTGACGCGGCGGGCGACGAGAACGAGGAGAAGCACTGATGGCCAGCGGTTTCGCCCAGTGGGGCAACGACCTGTACACGGGCCGCCGGTCCTACGCCATCGTCGCCAAGCGGCGCGCCTACTTCGTGGTGGCGCTCGTCCTGGTCGTCCTGTCCCTCGGCATCATCGGGGTCCGGATCGCCGGTGACGGGCTCAACCTCGGCATCGAGTTCCGCGGCGGGTCGGAGTTCACCGTCTCGGGCGTCTCGGACACCTCGCAGCAGCCGGCGCTCGACGCCGTCGCGGCGGTCGCCCCCGAGGAGGTGCCGCGCGTCACCTCGGTGGGCTCCAGCACCGTGCGGGTGCAGACGGCGGAGCTGAGCAACGCGCAGGTCGAGCAGGTCGCCGTCGAGCTCGCGAACGCGTACGACGTGTCCGAGGGGGAGGTCACGAGCTCGTACATCGGTCCCACCTGGGGCAAGGACGTCTCCCAGAAGGCGATCGTCGGCCTCGTCGTCTTCCTGCTCCTCGTGAGCCTGGTCATGACGATCTACTTCCGGAACTGGCGCATGGCGCTCGCCGCGGTCATCGCCCTGTTCCACGACCTCATCGTCACCGTGGGCATCTACGCGGCGATCGGCTGGGAGATCACGCCGGCGACGGTGATCGGCCTCCTGACGATCCTCGCGTACTCGATCTACGACACCGTCGTGGTCTTCGACAAGGTCCGCGAGAACACCGCGGGCGTGCTCGACCAGACGCGCAGCACCTACGCCGAGCGGGCCAACCTCGCGATCAACCAGACGCTCGTGCGCTCGATCAACACGTCCGTCGTCGCGCTGCTCCCCGTCGCAGGCATCCTCTTCATCGGGGCGTTCCTGCTGGGCGCGGGCACGCTGCGCGACATCGCGCTCGCGCTCTTCGTCGGCATGGCCGTCGGCGCCTACTCGTCGGTGTACCTCGCGACGCCGCTCGAGGTCGCGCTGCGCGAGCGGGAGAAGCCCATCCAGGAGCACACGGCCAAGGTCCTCGCGCTGCGCGCGGAGCGGGCCGAGGTCGCGGGCGACGAGGAGGACGCCGCGCTCGCGGCGGCCGGCGTCGGGGCAGGGCACCGCCAGCTCCAGCCGGGCGCGCACCAGGGCAACAAGGCGCAGCCGCGCCGCCGTCGTCCCCGATGACGGCACCCGGTCACGTGCCGGCCGGCGAGGCGGGCGGCCTGCGCGCCGTCCACCTCGCCGGGCTCGGCCCGGAGCGCGCCTCGCGCGTGCTCGAGCTCGTCCGTGCCGTCCCGGACTACCCGGGACCGGGGATCGTCTTCCGGGACATCACCGGCTTGCTGGCCGACGGCGACGCCTTCGGCCACGTCGTCGAGGCGCTCGGCGACGTCGCGCGCGCCGCGGGCGGGGTCGACCTCGTCGCGGGCATGGAGGCGCGGGGGTTCCTCATCGGGGCGCCGCTCGCGACGCACCTCGGCGTCGGGTTCGTGCCGCTGCGCAAGGCGGGCAAGCTCCCGCCGCCGACGGACACCGTCACCTACGACCTCGAGTACGGCACCGCGACCATCGAGCTCCGGTCGGGAACACTGCCCCCGGGTGCGCGTGTTCTCGTGGTGGACGACGTGCTCGCGACCGGGGGCACGGCGGCCGCGGGCGCCGAGCTCGTCGAGCGCGGGGGAGGCGTCGTGGTGGGCCTGGCGTTCCTCCTCGAGCTCGAGGGCCTGGGAGGCCGCGAGCGGCTCGCGGGCCGCGAGGTGGCCACGCTGGTCCACGTCGAGTCGTAGGATTGCCACTCCGGTCGTCTCGGCTGGTCGCCGGCATCGTGCCGGTGGCGGCCGCCCTGCGGAAGGAGGCGCGCATGAGCGAGAACACCCGGACGTCGCGCGCTCCTGAGCGCGCGGGCGCCCCGACCTCCGGCACCGGCGGCTCGGGCGGGCGCGGTGTGCGCTCGCGCCTGGTCCGCTTCGGCGCGCGCCCCAACGCGGGCAGCCCGGCGCTCGAGCCGGTGCTCCAGGCCGTCCGTACCAACCACCCGCGCACGGACCTGAGCGTCATCGAGCGCGCGTACGAGACCGCCGAGCGCGCCCATCGCGGCCAGCTGCGCAAGAGCGGCGACCCGTACATCACGCACCCCGTCGCGGTCGCGACGATCCTCGCCGAGCTCGGGTTCGACGGGTCGACGCTCGCCGCCGCGCTGCTGCACGACACGGTCGAGGACACCGACTACTCGCTCGCGCAGCTCACCGAGGAGTACGGCGAGGAGATCGCCATGCTCGTCGACGGCGTGACCAAGCTCGACAAGGTCACGTACGGCGACGCGGCGCAGGCCGAGACGGTGCGCAAGATGGTCGTCGCCATGGCGCGCGACATCCGCGTGCTCGTCATCAAGCTCGCCGACCGCCTGCACAACGCGCGCACCTGGAAGTACGTGTCGTCGTCGTCGGCGGGGCGCAAGGCGCGCGAGACCCTCGAGATCTACGCCCCGCTCGCCCACCGCCTCGGCATGAACACGATCAAGTGGGAGCTCGAGGACCTGTCGTTCCAGGCCCTGTACCCCAAGGTGTACGACGAGATCGTCCACCTCGTCGCCGAGCGCGCGCCGGCGCGCGAGGAGTACCTGGCCGTCGTGCGCGAGCAGGTCACGGCCGACCTGCGGAGCGCGAAGATCAAGGCCACCGTCACCGGCCGGCCGAAGCACTACTACTCGATCTACCAGAAGATGATCGTGCGCGGCCACGACTTCGCGGAGATCTACGACCTCGTCGGCGCGCGCGTCCTGGTGGACAGCGTCCGGGACTGCTACGCGGCGCTCGGCGCGCTGCACGCGCGGTGGAACCCCGTGCCGGGGCGGTTCAAGGACTACATCGCGATGCCGAAGTTCAACATGTACCAGTCGTTGCACACGACGGTCATCGGGCCGGGCGGCAAGCCGGTCGAGATCCAGATCCGCACGCACGAGATGCACCGGCGCGCGGAGTACGGCGTCGCGGCGCACTGGAAGTACAAGGAGACCGCGAAGTCGGGCGGCAAGACGGCGAAGGACGACGCCGCGGCCAACGACATGCGGTGGCTGCGCCAGCTCGTGGACTGGCAGCGTGAGACGGCCGACCCGGCCGAGTTCCTCGACTCGCTGCGCTTCGAGATCGGCGGCGCGGAGGTCTACGTCTTCACCCCCAAGGGCGACGTGATGGCGCTGCCGGCGGGCTCGACGCCGGTCGACTTCGCCTACGCGGTGCACACCGAGGTCGGGCACCGGACCATGGGCGCGCGCGTCAACGGGCGGCTCGTCCCGCTCGACTCGACGCTCGAGAACGGCGACTCGGTCGACGTCCTCACCTCGAAGTCCGAGAACGCGGGTCCGAGCCGTGACTGGCTCGCGTTCGTCAAGAGCCCCCGGGCGCGCAACAAGATCCGGCAGTGGTTCTCCAAGGAGCGCCGCGAGGAGGCCGTCGAGCACGGCAAGGACGCGATCGCCAAGGCGATGCGCAAGCAGAACCTGCCGATCCAGCGCCTGCTGTCGCACGAGTCGCTCGTCGCGCTCGCCAACGAGCTCCGCTTCGCGGACGTCACCGCCCTGTACGCGGCGATCGGCGAGGGCCAGGTGTCGGCGGCGAACGTCGTCTCCAAGCTCGTCCAGGCGATGGGGGGCGAGGAGGGCACGGTCGAGGACGTCGCCGAGACCGCGCGCCCCGGGAACACCGCGCGCCGCGTGCGCACGGGCGACCCAGGCGTCATGGTCAAGGGCGTCGACGACATCTGGGTGAAGCTCGCGAAGTGCTGCACCCCGGTCCCGGGCGACGAGATCATCGGCTTCGTCACGCGCGGGCAGGGCGTGAGCGTGCACCGCGCGGACTGCGCGAACGTCGTCGGGCTGCGCAACCAGCCCGAGCGGATCGTCGACGTCTCGTGGACCACGGGCAGCAACGCGATGTTCCTCGTGCAGATCCAGGTCGAGGCGCTCGACCGTGCGCGCCTGCTCTCCGACGTGACGCGCGTCCTGTCGGACAACCACGTGAACATCCTCTCGGCGACCGTCTCGACCTCGAACGACCGCGTGGCGATGTCGCGCTTCGTCTTCGAGATGGCGGAGCCCGCGCACCTCGCGCAGGTCCTCAGCGCCGTCCGCAAGGTCGACGGCGTGTTCGACGTCTACCGCATCACGGGGACGAAGGCCGCCGAGACGGCGCAGCTCCCCGCCTGAGCCCGCGGGTCGCACGCTGACCGAGGCCACCACGCCGCGCAGGGCGGCAGACCCGGTGGCAGCATCGGCACATGGACCTGCCCGTCATGCCTCCCGTGCTGCCCATGCTCGCGAAGTCCGTGCCCGCCGTGCCCGAGCCCGACGCCGTCGACGGCGGGTACGTGTACGAGCCAAAGTGGGACGGCTTCCGCGCGATCGTGTACCGCGACGGCGACGAGGTGCGGCTCGACAGCAGGAACGCGCGCCCGATGGACCGCTACTTCCCCGAGGTCGTCGAAGCGGTGCGGGCGGCTCTGCCGCCCCGGTGCGTGGTCGACGGCGAGATCGTCGTCGCGCGGGACGGTCGTCTCGAGTTCGAGGTGCTCCAGCAGCGCATCCACCCCGCGGCGTCGCGTGTGCGTCTGCTCGCGGAGCAGACCCCCGCGGCCCTCGTCGTGTTCGACGTGCTCGCGCTCGGGGACGAGGACCTCACGCGCGCGCCGCTCGCGCGGCGGCAGGAGGTGCTCGACTCCCTGGGCCTCGACGGCCCGGCCGTGCACGCCACGCCCCGCACACGCGACGTCGCCGTGGCGCGGGAGTGGTTCGACACGTTCGAGGGGGCGGGCCTGGACGGCGTCGTCGCCAAGCCGCTCGACGGCACGTACCAGCCGAACAAGCGCGCGATGCTCAAGATCAAGCACGGCCGCGAGGCGGACGTCGTGCTCGCGGGGTACCGCCTGCACAAGACGTCGACCCCCGCGAAGCCGCTGCTCGGCTCGCTCCTGCTCGGCCTGTACGACGACGCGGGCCAGCTCCAGTTCGTCGGCGTCGCCGCGTCGTTCCCGACGGCGCGGCGCGCCGCGCTGGTCGAGGAGCTCGCGCCGCTCGTCGTCGAGCCGGGCACGCCGGACGCGGACGCGCACCCGTGGTCCGGGTGGGAGAACCCCGCCGGCGAGCGGATGCCGGGTGCGGTGTCGCGCTGGAGCTCGGGCAAGGACCTGTCGTTCACGCCGCTGCGCCCGGAGCGCGTGCTCGAGGTCGCCTACGACCACATGGAGGGCTCTCGGTTCCGGCACACCGCGCAGTTCCGGCGCTGGCGCGACGACCGGGACCCGGGGTCGTGCACCTATGAGCAGCTCGAGGAGCCGGTGCGCTACGACCTCACGGGCATCCTGCCCGGGGCGCCGGGCGTCGGCTGACGCGGCGAGCGCCCCGGGGGCACGCCACGTCAGTCCCGGGCGCCATGTCAGTCCCGGGCGCCATGTCAGTCCCGGGCGCCATGTCAGTCCCGGGCGCGGTCCCGGTCCTTGCTCGGCTGGACGCGCTTGGGCTCGCCGGGCATCTTCGGGTACTCGGGCGGGTAGGGGAGGTCCCCGAGCCCGTGCTCGGCCTCGTCGCGCCGGGACAGCTCCAGGGCGGGCTCGAGCGACGCGCCCGGGTCCTCCCGGTCGGCGCGCAGGGGTGCGAAGAGGTCGCCGACCGCGGCGAAGCGCGCGGGCATCGACAGCACGTCGAAGTCGTCCGGGTGGACGTCGCCGAGCTCCTCCCAGCGCAGGGGAGCGGACACCGTCGCGCGCTGGTTGGAACGGATGGAGTAGGCCGACGCGATCGTGCGGTCGCGCGCCATCTGGTTGTAGTCGACGAAGATCTTGGCGCCGCGCTCCTCCTTCCACCACTTCGTGGTGACCTGGTCCGGCAGGCGGCGTTCGAGCTCACGACCGATCGCGATCGTCGCGCGGCGCGCGGCGACGAAGTCCCACTCGGGCGCGACCGGGACGAACACGTGGATGCCGCGGCCGCCCGACGTCTTGGGGTAGCCGGGGAGGCCGAGCTCGTCGAGGATCTCGCGCAGGTGCGGTGCGACGCGCACCGCGTCGTCGAAGTCGGTGCCCGGCTGCGGGTCGAGGTCGATGCGGAGCTGGTCCACCGCCTCGACGTCGCCGCCGCGCACGGGCCACGGGTGGAACGTCAGGGTGCCGAGGTTGGCCGCCCAGGCGACGACGGCGAGCTCCGTGGGGCGCACCTCGTCGGCCGTGCGCCCGCTCGGGAACGCGATGCGCGCGGTCTGCACCCACTCCGGGGCGCCCTTCGGGATGCGCTTCTGGTAGAACGCGTCGCCGGTGTTGTCCGTGCGCGTGCTCATACGTGCGCCCTCGAACACGCCCTTGGGCCAGCGCTCGAGCGTCGTCGGGCGGTCGACCAGGGCGCCGAGGATGCCGTCGCCCACGTCGAGGAAGTACTGCACGACGTCGAGCTTGGTGAGCCCGCGCGCGGGGAAGACGACGCGGTCCGGGCTCGTGACGCGCACGGTCCTTCCTCGGACGTCGAGCTCCACGGGGGGAGTCGTGGCTGCGGCCATGCCGACCAACCTAGACCGGGTCGTCGGTCCCGGCGAGCAGGAGCGCGAGGGTGCGTCGCGCCTGCGGCCGGCCGGCCCACCGGTGGCGCAGCTCGAGCGACCGCGCCGCCGCACGGGCATCGAGCCCGCACACCGCCTCCAGCCGGCGCAGGGTGCTCAGCGCCTGCACCGGCTCGCACCGGGTGGCGACGTCGAGCGCGGTCCGCAGCACCGACGTGACGAGGACGCCCGCGACGAGGCTCGTCTCGTCGCGCAGCACGTGCGCCTGCCGCGCGGCCCGGCCCTGCCGCGGCGGCGGGCGATGACGCCCGGGCGGGTGGACGACGTCGAGCACCCGGGGCGGCGCGGAGCCGCACAGCACCCACGCGGCGGCCGCGCCCGCGAGCACCGTGCCGCGCGGGACCTCGTCGCGGACGGCGAGCGCGCGCAGCGTGGGGGTGACGGGGACGCTCGCCGGAGCGGCGACGTCGCCCCACAGCCGACGCAGGGCGCCCGCGCGGACGAGATCCTGGAAGGCCGCCGGTCCGCCGACGTCCTGCGGGACGACGAGCAGGCCGACCTCCGGTCCCGGCGGCGCGAGCAGGTGCGCGAGCGCGGCGGCGGGGACGTGGCCCGTGGCGCGGGCGGGTGCGGCGTGGTCGGGCGCGGTCGTGGCTGCGGGCACGGCCCTACCGTGCCGCACGGCCGTGGGGACGCGGAAGGGCCGGCGCTCGTCTGTGGACGAGCGCCGGCCCTGCGACCGAGCGGGAGGGCGTCAGCCCCGCGAGTCCTCCGCCGCGCGGACGACCTGCTCGAGCCAGGAGCGCCGCGCGGCGAGCGCCGTCTCGGCCTCCTTGACCGCGCGCGCGTCCCCGCGGCTCTGCGCGGCGGCGAGGTCGGCCTCGAGCGCCTCGATCGCGGCCTCGAGCTGTGCCGCCGCACCCTCCGCGCGGGCGCGCGTCTCGGGGTTGCTCCGCGTCCATTGCGCCTGCTCGGCGTCGCGGACCGCGTTCTCGACGGCACGCAGGCGGCCCTCGACGCGCTGCAGGTCGCCGCGCGGCACGCGGCCGGCCTCCTCCCAGCGCTCCTGGAGGTCGCGCAGCGCCGCCTTGGCCGCGGCGAGGTCCTTGACGGGCACGAGCGCCTCCGCCTCGGTGAGCAGCGCCTCCTTGACCTCGAGGTTCGCCGCGTACTCGGCGTCCGTCGCGGAGTTCACCGCGTCGCGCGCCTGGAAGAACGTGTCCTGGGCGGCGCGGAAGCGGGCCCACAGCGCGTCGTCGTCCTTGCGGCTCGCCCGGCCCGCGGCCTTCCAGCGCGCCATGAGGTCGCGGTACGCGCCCGCCGTCGGGCCCCAGTCGGTGCTCGACGACAGCGCCTCGGCCTCTGCGACCAGCTTCTCCTTCGCGGCCTTGGCGGAGGCGTTGCGCTGCTCGAGCTCGGCGAAGTAGTGCCGGCGCTCGCGGTCGAACGCGGTGCGCGCGTGGCTGAACCGCTTCCACAGCGCCTCCTCGCTCGCGCGGTCGATGCGCGGTCCCGAGCGCTGGGCCTCCTTCCAGCGCTCCAGCAGCCCGCGCAGCTCCTCGCCCGCGGGCCGCCACTGCATGCGGCTCGGGTCGGTCGCGGCGATCTTCTCCGCAGCCTCGATGATCTCTGTGCGGGCCTCGAGAGCCGCGGCCTTCGCCGCGGCGCGCTCCGCCTCGAGCTGTGCGCGACGCTCGGCAGCGGCGCCGCGCAGCGACTCGACCTGCGCCCGGAGCCCGTCGAGGTCGCCGACCGCGGAGGGCTCCGCGGTCTCCTCGGTGAGCCGGGCGATCGTCTGGTCGATCTCCTTGACCGACAGGTCTGTGCTCGTCAGCCGCGCCTCGAACAGCGCGACCTTCGCCTGGAGGTCGAGGTAGCGGCGCACGTACAGCGTGAGCGCCTCGTCGGCGCCGACGCCCGGGAACTGCCCGACGGAGCGCTCGCCCGCGCTCTCGCGGACGTACACCGTGCCGTCCTCGTCGACCCGACCGAACGCGGCGGCGGCCTTGGCGGCGGCCGAGTCGTCGGCCAGCGCCGGGACGGCCGGGACCTCCGGCACGACGGCCGGGGCGGCGGGAGCGCCCGCGGCCGGGGCGGCCGGCTTGCGCGGTGGGTGCGGGAGCGCCGACGGCTTGGGCCGCGGCCCGGGACGCGGGGCGGCGGGCCGGGGTGCCGCCCCGGCGGGTGCCGTCGTCTCAGCGGGTGCCGTCGCCCCGGTGGTGGGAGCTGCGTCGTCGGCTGCGTCGGCGGCAGGCGCCTCCGCTGCCGCGGCAGCGGGCGTGTCGGTCTCGGCCTCGGCGGCGGGAGCGTCGTCGGCCGCGGGGGCCCCGGTCTGCTCGGCCGCGGGGGCGGTCTCGGCCTCCGCTGCCGGTGCGTCGGTCGCCTCGGCCTCGGCGGCAGGCGTGGCCTCCACCTGCTCGGCCGGGGCGGCAACCTCGGCCGCGGCGGAGGCGGGACCCTCCTCGGTGGCCTCGGTGGCCTCGGTGGCCTCGGTGGCCTCGGTGGCCTCGGTGGCCGAGGTGGCCTCCGGCGTCGGCTCCACGTCTGTCGCGTCGACCCGTCCGGTCTCGCTCGCCTCCGCGGGCTCCGGTGCCGGTGCGCTCGCCTGGTTCTGGGCGGGATCGCTCACTGGGTCTCAACTCCTTCGATGGTGACCGGGGTGGAGGGGGACCCGTCGCCGGATCCGTCCTGCGTCCCCGCGTCAGCGACTGCCTGGACGACGTCCAGGCCGGACGTGATGGTGCCGAACACCGTGTAACCACCCGCCGCGTCGGACGGGATGGTCGAGTCCTCGTAGACGAGGAAGAACTGCGAGCCCATCGAGTCGCCGTCCCCGCCCTGGCGGGCCATCGCGACGGTCCCCGCGGGGTAGACGTCGTCGGTGGGGGCGTTCTCGACGGGGCCGAACTTGTAGCCCGGGTCGCCCGTGCCGGTGCCCGTCGGGTCGCCGCACTGGAGCACGTAGATGCCCGACGTCGTGAGGCGGTGGCACGACGTGCCGTCGAAGTACCCGGACTCGGCGAGGGACACGAAGCTCGCGACCGCCTGCGGGGCGGCCGCGCCGTCGAGCGTGAGCGTGAGGTCGCCCGCGCTCGTGGTGAGCGTCGTGGTCCAGTCACGGCCCTCGGCGGCGGACGCGGGCGGCAGGGTGTGCTCGCCCGACGGCGCCGCGCCCGTGCCTCCGCCCGGGTCGGTGCCGGGATCCTGGGTGGCGGCGAGCGCCCACCAGACGGCGACGCCGATCACGACGAGCGCGACGACGACGCCCACGATCGACCACGTGCGCTGGCGCTTCGCCCGGAGCTGGGCCACGTGACGGTCCCACTTCTCCTCACGACGACGCGCCTGCTCGCGCTCGCGACTCTTCGTCGACACCCCAGCTCCTTCGTCCGGCGCCGCGACGGCGCGCACGGTCGACCCCGGTGCGGCCGTGGTCGGTACGGGACAGTCTAGGCACCGAGAACCCTGGTGGCGGGTGGATTTGCCGCGCGCAGGTCACGGTCCGGTATCGACGCCGCCGCCCGAAACCCGTCCTGCGCTCGCCCGGAGCCGCCCCGCCGCCCGTGCCGCGGGCTACCCTCGCCCTCGTGGACCGACCTCGTGGCACGACGCCGACTCCCTCTACCGAGCACGGCCCGACCCCGCCCGGACCGGCCGTGCACGTGGTGGTGGCGCCCGTCTTCGGCACGAACTGCACGGTCGTGAGCGCCCCGGGCGGCGACTGCGTCGTGGTCGACGCGGGGGCGGGGGTCGCGGACGCCGTCGTCGAGCACGTCCGCTCCGCGGGCCTCGTGCCCCGCGCCGTCCTCGCGACGCACGGCCACGTGGACCACACGTGGGACGCCGCGGCGCTCGCCGACCGCTTCGGGGTGCCCGTCGTGCTGCACGCGGCCGACGCGTACCGGCTCGCGGACCCGTTCGGGAGCCTGGAGCACGGCGGGTCCGCCGCGAGCCGGCCGGGCGCCGTCGTGTCCGGCCCGCTCGGCGCGGCGCTCGCGGCGGCAGGCGCCGGGCCGCAGGACTACCGCGAGCCGGGCCGCGTCGAGACGTTCGACGTGCCCGCGGGCGGCGAGCGGGAGCTGCGCTGGGGCGGCGTCGCGCTGCGCGCGGTGGGCGCGCCCGGGCACACCGAGGGCTCCACGCTCTACCTGGTCGGCGAGCCGGGATCGGGCCTCGTACTCAGCGGCGACGTCCTCTTCGCGGGCTCCGTCGGCCGCACCGACCTGCCGGGCGGGGACGGCGCGACGATGGCCCGCACCCTGCGCGACGTCGTCGCGCACCTGGACCCGGCCTGGGACGTGCTCGCGGGGCACGGGCCGGCGACGACGGTCGCGCGCGAGCTGGCGACGAACCCCTTCCTCGCCCGCTGAGCGCGGGTCCGGGGGCCGGACGATGCGGTCGCGGGTGCCGGCGTCTGGGAAGATCTGACCCATGGCCAGGCCCACACCCCTCTCCGGTTTCCCCGAATGGCTCCCCGACGGTCGCATCGTCGAGCAGCACGTCCTCGACACCCTGCGCCGGGTGTTCGAGCTGCACGGGTTCGCCGGGATCGAGACGCGCGCGGTCGAGCCGCTCGACCAGCTCCTGCGCAAGGGCGAGACGTCGAAGGAGGTCTACGTCCTGCGCAGGCTCCAGGAGGAGCCGCAGGACGACGCCGCGGCCGGGTCGGCCGCGAAGGGCGACAAGCAGCTCGGCCTGCACTTCGACCTGACCGTCCCCTTCGCGCGCTACGTGCTCGAGAACGCCGGGCACCTCGCGTTCCCGTTCAAGCGCTACCAGATCCAGAAGGTGTGGCGCGGCGAGCGCCCCCAGGACGGGCGCTTCCGCGAGTTCACCCAGGCCGACGTCGACGTCGTCGGCGCGGGCGAGCTGCCCTACCACTACGAGGTCGAGCTGCCGCTCGTCATGGCCGAGGCCCTGGGCGCGCTGCGCGACATCGGCGTGCCCGAGGTCCGCGTCCTCGTGAACAACCGCCGGGTCGCCGAGGGGTTCTACCGCGGACTCGGCGTCGACGCGGTCGACGACGTCCTGCGCCAGATCGACAAGCTCGACAAGGTCGGCCCCGAGAGGGTCGCCGCGCTGCTCGAGTCCGAGGCCGGCACGACGCCCGAGCAGGCGCAGGCGTGCCTCGCGCTCGCGGGTATCAGCGGGAGCGACTCCGGCGTGGTCGACCGCGTGCGGGCGCTCGCGGCCGAGCACGGCGTGGAGAGCGAGCTGCTGGAGACCGGGCTCGGCGAGCTCGGCGCGCTGATCGAGGCCGCGAGCGTGCGCGCCCCGGGCGTCGTCGTCGCCGACCTCAAGATCGCGCGTGGCCTCGACTACTACACCGGGTCCGTCTACGAGACCGTGCTCGTGGGCCACGAGCAGCTCGGCTCGATCTGCTCGGGCGGGCGCTACGACACGCTCGCGTCCGACGGCGCGAACACCTACCCCGGCGTCGGCCTGTCGATCGGCGTGTCCCGGCTCGTGTCGCGCCTGCTCTCCGCCGGCCTCGTGCGCGCGACGCGGTCGGTGCCGAGCGCCGTCGTCGTGGCCGTCACGAGCGAGGAGACGCGCGACGCCTCCGACGCGGTCGCGCACGCGCTGCGCGCCCGCGGGGTCCCGGTCGAGGTCGCACCCGCGGCCGCGAAGTTCGGCAAGCAGATCCGCTACGCCGACCGGCGCGGCATCCCGTTCGTCTGGTTCCCCGGGCGCGTCGAGGACGACGGCACGCGCTCGCCCGACCAGGTGAAGGACATCCGCTCGGGGGAGCAGGTCGACGCCGACGCGGCGACGTGGGAGCCGCCCGCCGAGGACCGCTTCCCGCGCGTCGTGCCCGCGGAGGGCTGACCCCGCCGCACCGGGGAGGGGAGGGCGCCGTGACGCGACCGGTCGAGCTCGCCCTGCCCTTCCAGGGGACGTGGCTCGTGCGCAACAGCCCGGCGCGCCGCGTGCCGAGCCACGGCACCGACCTCTTCGCGACGACGTACGCGATCGACTTCGTCGCCGTCCGAGGGCGGCGCACCGCCGCCGTGCGCGACTGGCGCACCGCGCTGAGCACCGAGCCGCCCGAACGGTTCGTCGCGTTCGGGCGGCCCGTGCTCGCCCCGGCGGCGGGCACCGTCGTCGCGGTGCACGACGGCGAGCCCGACCACGAGGCCCGCCGGTCGCCCATCGCGCTGCTCGGCTACGCGCTCACGCAGGCGGCGCGGGCGCGCGGCGGTGCCGCGGCGCTCGCGGGCAACCACGTGGTGCTCGCCCTGGACCCGCCCGGCACGTACGTCGTCCTCGCGCACCTGCGCGCCGGGTCCGTGGCCGTCGTGCCCGGCCGACGGGTCGAGGCGGGCGACGAGCTGGGCCGGTGCGGGAGCTCGGGGAACTCGACGCAGCCGCACGTGCACCTGCAGGTCATGGACGCGCCGGACGCGCTCGCCGCCCGCGGGCTGCCGCTCGTCTTCCGGGGCTTCCGCGAGCGGTCCCGCGACGGCTCGTCGCGCGTCGTGGACCTCGGCGTCCCGGCGGAGGGCGCGGTCGTCGAGCCTGCGTGACCGCGGTCCGGCAAGCCTCACGCCGTGAGCGCGCCCAGCCCCGTGACCCAGCCCGCACGGACCCCGACGACGACCACCGCCGCGGCGACGGCGAGAACGGCGACCGCAGCGACGACGTCGGGCACGCCGAGCGGGACGGGCCGCGCCGTGGTGCGTGGACCGGAGCCCAGGCCGCGCGACTCGAGCGCCACAGTCAGGCGCTCGGACCGGCGCACGGCGCCGACGAGGAGGGCGAACGCGGCGGTCCCGAGCGCGCGGGGGGACCGGGGGAGCGTGCCGGGCCGCCGCCGCGGGTCGCGCACGGCCTGCGCGCAGCGGATCGTGTGCCAGGCGTCGGGCAGCTCGACGAGCAGCCGGTGGGCCGCGAGCACCGCGTACGTCCACGTCAGGGGCAGCCGCCCGTGCTGGTGGAGGCTCGTCATGAGGTGCACCGGGTCGGTCGTCACCGCGACCGTGAGCGAGAGGGCGCCGACGAGCAGCGTGCGCACGGCGAGCCCGGCGCCGATCGTCAGGCCGTCGGAGCCGACGGTGACCGGGCCCAGGTCGACCGGGTCGCCGCCGGGCCGGGTGGCGACGTTGACGACCAGCAGGCTCGTCGCGAACACGAGGAAGGGCACGTGCGCCAGGGCGAGCGTGCGCACGGGGACGCGTCCCGCGACCAGCAGCGCCGCGATCGTGAGCACCCACCCGATCGCGGGGGTGTACGGGTCGGTGACGAGCAGCGCACCCGTCGACACGACGAGGACGGTCGCGAGCTTGACCGTCGGGTTCCAGCGCCCGAGGGGCGTGCTGTGCGGAGCGGTCACGGGGCGACCTCCGCGAGGGCTGCGGGCGCGGTCTCTGCGGGGTCGGCTGCGACGGCGCCGACGGTGGCGTCGAGCGCCCGGACGAGCGCGCCCGGGTCCACGCCGTGGCGGCGGCCCGTGCGGGCCCACCACGCGAGCAGGGGAGGACGGCGCAGGCGGGCGCGCCGGCACAGCGCGTCGTCGGCCAGCACGGTGGCGGGCGGCCCCAGCGCCACGAGCCGGCCGCCGACGACGACGGCGACACGGTCGGCGAGGGCCGCGACGAGCGCGAGGTCGTGCGTGACGACGACCACCGCGCCGCCCGCGTCGGCGCGCTCGCGCAGCGCGTGGGCGACGGCGTCCGCCTGGGCGCGGTCAAGCCCCGACGTGGGCTCGTCGGCGAGGAGGACGGGCGGGTCGAGCACCGTCGCCGTCGCGAGGGAAAGGCGCCGCTGCTCGCCGCCGGAGAGCCGGTACGGGTTCGCGTCGGCGAGGTGCGCGAGGGCGAACGCGTCCAGGGTGCGCGCGACGCGTCCGTCGACGCCGTCGAGCCGCGCGAGCCGGGCCGACCAGGCGACCTCGTCGCGGACCGTGCGCGCGAGGAGCTGGTGCTCCGGGTCCTGGAACACCATCGCGACGGGCGCACCGGGCGCCGTCGTGATCTCGCCCGTGGTCCGTTCGAGTCCCGCCAGCCCGCGTAGGAGGGTCGACTTGCCGCCGCCGTTCGGCCCCACCACCGCGAGCACCTCACCCGCGTGCACGTCGAGGTCGACGTCGCGCACCACCGGCGTCTCGTCCCGCCCGCGCCGCCGGTGGCCTGCCGCGGCACGGTCCACCGCGAGGCGTCGGGCACGCAGGGCGACCGGGCCGGCGTCCGCGGCGCGGGGGTCGACGGTGCGGGGGGCGGCGCGCGCGAGGTCGACGAGCCAGGCGTCGGTCGCGGGCGCGCCGAGCGTGCCCGGGGCTCCTGCCTGCCGGAGCCGGACGTCGAGCGGCAGCCAGCACCCGAGCGCGGCGAGCGTGGCGGCGTGCGCGCGCAGGACGGCGGTCGTGGGGCCGTGCGCGACGACGCGGCCGGTGTCGTCGAGCACGAGCGTCGCGGCCGGGAGGGTCCCGACGTCGTCGAGGCGGTGCTCGACGAGCACGACCGACCGGCCGGGGGTGTCGGGCGCGTCCCGTCCGGGCGCCCGGACGAGCCCGCCCACGAGCGTCCCGACCTCGTGCGCCGCGGCCGGGTCGAGGAACGCCGTCGGCTCGTCGAGGACCACGAGCTCGGGGTCGGCGACGAGCGCCGCCGCGAGGGCGACGCGCTGCGCCTCGCCCCCCGACAGCGCGTGGGTCGGCCGGTCGTGCAGATGGTCCGCGCCGACGGCGGCGAGCGCGGCGGTCGCGCGGGCGTCCATCGTGCGCGGGTCCGCCGCCCGGTTCTCGAGCGCGAACCGCAGCTCGTCGTCGACGCGGGCGAGACAGAGCTGGTCGCCCGGCCGCTGCTGGACGAGGCCGACGCGCGCGGCGAGCGCCGCCGGGGTCGTGTCGCGCGGGTCGACGCCCGTCACGCGCAGGTCGCCCGTGACCGACCCCGGGAGCGTGTGGGGCACGACGCCGACGAGCGCACGCAGCAGCGTGGACTTCCCGCAGCCCGAGGGGCCGAGCACGAGCAGCCCGGTGCCCGCGGGGACGGTGAGCGTGAGGTCGTCGAGCACGCGCGTGCCGTCGTGGCCCACGGTGACGGTCAGACCGGCGGCGGCGACGGCGTCGGGCACGTCGCAGGGCATGTCGCCGGGCACGGCGTCCGGCGTGACGTCCGGTGCGGCGGTCGGTGCCTCAGCCACGGCGGTCGGCCCCGATCGCGAAGGCGTCGAGCGCGCCGGTGCGGGCGAGGGCGTCGCCGAGGAGGCGCGCCGCGATCCCGCACAGCACGACGCACGAGACGACCTGCACGCCGAGCCGGAGCATCGCGTAGTCCTGCCCGAGCCAGCCGAACCGGACCGCGTTGAACGCGTACGTGACGAGCGCCGCGCTGACGCCCGACGCGACGAAGACCCACCAGCCGTAGCGGCGGTACCGGGTGAGGGCGAAGGGGATCTCGGCCCCAACGCCCTGGACGAGCCCGACGAGGACGAGCAGCGGGCCGGCGGGCGACGCGAGGAAGACCACCTCGACGAGCGCCGCGAGCGTCTCGGTGAGGATGCCGACGCCCGGCTTGCGCACGATGTACGTCGCGAGGGGGCCGACGACGATCCACGCGCCCGCGAGCACGTTGGCGGCGAGGTCCGCGAGCGGTCCCATGGCGAGCTGGAGCGGGGCCCAGAGCTGCACGAACGCCCAGTAGACGAACCCGAACACGACCCCCAGCACGGCGACGAGGACCGTCTCGTGGAGGGTGAGGCCGCGGCGACGGGCACGGCTCGGGGGAGCGGCGACGGCCTCGTGGAGACCAGGGGCGGGCCGCGCACCGTCGGGCACGCCGTCGGGCGTGGCGCCGGGTGTGGGGGTGGGCGGGGTCGCCCGGGGCGGTGTGGTGCGGGGCTCGGTCATGCGGTTCCCTCCGTCGGGCCCCCGGGGCGAGGGGTGCACGACGGCGCGCCACCGCCGCCCCCGCGCGGACGGCACGCGCGGGGCGCGGGCACGAGCGCGCAGGGGACGGTGACGTCGGCCCTGCTCCCTTCGCTGGTACGAACCAGATCAGGTTCCACGGGTCTGCAGGGGGGACGGGTGTCCGGCCTGCACTCTCAGCGCTCGTGCGCTCCCCGGGGGCGTTCGGCCCGACCCTAGGGCCTGGACGGCCGCCGGACAATCCCGGCGTCTCACCCACCGGGACGCCCGGCAGCCGTGAGAAGGTGACGGCGACGAGGCGCCCGCGCGGACCCGGGTACGGGCTCCGACCACGAGGAACGAGGCAGTGCGCATGACCCGAGACAACGACCCCGCCGCGGTCGCAGAGCTGGACCGCCTCGACGAGGCCGTGCGGAGCGCGCCCGCGGGCGACACGTCGGCGCAGATCGCGCTGTGGCGGCAGACGGTGCGCCTCGGCACGTGGTTCTTCATCGCGCGGGGGTCCGAGGACCAGCCTCGTCCGTACGCCGTCGCTGCGGACCAGGGGCCCATGATCTGCCTCTACAGCAGCGCCGCGCGCGCGGACGAGGCGGCCCGGGCGCTCGGTCTGGCGGACGACGAGACAGGCTCCGTGCCGCTGCTCGGGGTACCCGTGCCGGCGGCGATCGACTACGTCGCGTCCTTCGGCGCGGCCGGGGTCGTCGGTGTCGCGCTGGACCACCCGCGCATCGGCCACCACATCCCCCTCGGGAACCTGGCGCTGCTCAAGGCGTGGTCCGCCGACGGCTGACCCGCCCTTGACAGCGCGTTCGAACGTTTGTTCGAATAGCGCGATGCGGTGGGACGGACAGGCGCTCGGCGCGGACGACGGCGCGCTCCCCGGGCTGGAGCGGGTCGGCCTCGTCCGCAGCGTGCGCACGCCCGAGTTCGCGGGCATCACGTTCCACGAGGTCACGGCCAAGAGCGCGCTGTCCAAGGTGCCGGCGATGTCGCGCATGCCGTTCCGCTGGACCGTCAACCCGTACCGCGGGTGCAGCCACGCGTGCTCCTACTGCCTCGCGCCCGCCACGCCCGTGCTGCTGGCCGACGGCACGCAACGGCCGATCGGCGAGCTGCGTGTCGGCGACGAGATCGTCGGCACCGCTCCGCACGGCGCGTACCGGCGCTACGTGCGCACCCGGGTGCTCGACCGCTGGACCACCCGCAAGCGCGCCTACCGCGTGACCCTCGCCGACGGCACGCGCCTCGTCGCGAGCGGCGACCACCGGTTCCTCACCGAGCGCGGGTGGCGGCACGTCGTCGGCGGCACCGGGCACCGCGCCCGCCTGGCGCTCGGCGACGTGCTCGTCGGGCCGGGCGCCGCGGCGCTCGCGGACGGGCGGCCCGTCCTCGACGGCCAGGGCGTCACCGGCGGCGAGGCACTACGCGTCGACTCCCTGGAAGCACTCGACGGGCCGGGGGAGACGACGGCGCTGGTCGACATCACGACCGGCACGCGTGACTTCGTCGCCGCGGGGGTCGTGAGCCACAACTGTTTCGCCCGCCCCACGCACGAGTACCTCGACCTCGACGCGGGCGAGGACTTCGACCGGGAGGTCGTGGTCAAGGTCAACGTCGACGACGTGCTGCGCGCCGAGCTCGCCCGCCCGTCCTGGGCGCGCGAGGCCGTCGCGCTCGGCACCAACACCGACCCGTACCAGCGCGCCGAGGGTCGCTACCGCCTCATGCCCGGCATCATCGACGCGCTCGCCGGGTCGGGCACGCCGCTGTCCGTGCTGACCAAGGGCACGCTCCTGCGCCGCGACCTGCCGCTGCTCGTCGACGCAGCCTCGCGCGTCGAGGTCGGGATCGGCGTGTCCCTCGCGCTCCTGGACCCCGAGCTCCAGGCGAGCGTCGAGCCCGGCACGCCCTCGCCGCGCGCGCGGCTCGACCTCGTCCGCACGGTCCGGGAGGCCGGTCTGCCGTGCGGCGTCATGGTCGCCCCGGTGCTGCCGTGGCTCACCGACTCGACCCGCGCGCTCACCGACCTGCTCGACGCCGTCAAGGACGCGGGCGCGACGGGCGTCACGGTGCTGCCGCTGCACCTCAAGCCCGGCACTCGCGAGTGGTACATGGGCTGGCTCGCGCGCGAGCACCCGCGCCTCGTCCCCGGGTACGAGCGCGTGTACGCCCGCGGCACGTACGCCTCGACGGCGTACCGGTCCTGGCTGTGGGACCGGGTGCGGCCGATGCTCGAGGCACGCGGGTTCGGGGTCGCGGGCCACCGCGGCCCCGCGGGCGTCGAGGGCCGGTTCCGCCGCGGCGAACCCGGCGACCGGCACCGCCGGCCAGGGCCGCCGACGGACGGCGCCTACCCGGCCGGCAGCCTCGCCGTCGACCCGGCGCCGCAGGACGCGCGCGACGGCCACGGTGGTGCGCTCGCGGGCATGCCGGTGGACGGCGGCGGGCTCGACGTCGTCGGCGGGGGAGTGGAGCAGGTCCTGTTCTGACCTGTCTCAGGCGTCGGCGAGGCGCGCCGGGAAGCCGCCCGTCGCCACCGGTCCCCAGCGCGTGATCGTCAGCCGCACGAGCGACTTGCCCTGGGTGACCATCGCCGCGCGGTACTCGTCCCAGTCCGGGTGCTCGCCGCCGACGGCGCGGTAGTAGTCGACGAGCGGCTCGACCGACTCGGGCAGGTCGATCACCTCCGCCTCGCCGTCGACCTGCACCCACGGGTCGGAGAACCGCTCGCCCAGGGACAGCAGCGACGCGCGCGGGTCGCGGCGCACGTTGACCGCCTTGGCGCGCTCCGGGTACGTCGACACGACGACCCGACCCGCGTCGTCGACCCCGTACGTGACCGGGCTGAGCTGGGGACGGCCGTCGGCGCGGGTGGTGACGAGGACGCCGTCGTGCCGGGAGCGCAGGAACTCCTCGAGCTCGTCGCGCTCGACGCGCCGGTTCGTCGCGATGGTGCGTGCCACGGGTGACCCTCCTTCGTGCGGGCGGCGGGCCGGACGGCCCTGCCGCGGCCGGTCGGCCCGTGCGCCCGCGGGCGCGGCGCCGGTCCCGGCGGTGCCGCCACGGGACGTCGCGGCGGCACCGCCACGGTATCCGGTCGCCCCCGCCGGTCGAGAGCGGACCGTCGACCGCCTCCGGTCGGAGGTATCCGGTCGAGCCGCCCGCCCGCCCGCACTAGACTTCAGCGGACGCGCCCCCGCTCCGGGAGCGCGACCCCCCACCGCCCACCTGGAAGGAACCCTCCGTGCTGCGCACCCGAACGGCCGGCTCACTGCGGGCCGAGCACACCGGTCAGACCGTCACCCTCACGGGCTGGGTCGACCGTCGGCGCGATCACGGCGGCGTCGCCTTCATCGACCTGCGCGACGCCTCCGGCATCGCCCAGGTCGTCATCCGCGACGAGGCCGTCGCGCACCCGCTGCGCAACGAGTTCGTCCTCCAGGTCACGGGCGAGGTCTCGCGCCGCCCCGACGGGAACGAGAACCCGTCGCTGCCCACGGGCGAGATCGAGGTCGTCGCGACCGACGTCGTCGTGCTCAACACCTCCGAGGCCCTGCCGTTCCAGGTGTCGACGGCGCTCGCGGACACCGAGACGATCGGTGAGGAGGCGCGCCTCAAGCACCGCTACCTCGACCTGCGCCGGCCCGCCCCCGCGCACGCCCTGCGCCTGCGCGCCAAGGCGAACCAGGCCGCACGCCGCGTGCTCGACGCCGAGGAGTTCGTCGAGATCGAGACGCCGACGCTCACCCGCTCGACGCCCGAGGGTGCGCGCGACTTCCTCGTGCCCGCGCGCCTCGCGCCCGGCTCCTGGTACGCGCTGCCGCAGTCGCCCCAGCTGTTCAAGCAGCTCCTCATGGTCGCGGGCATGGAGCGCTACTACCAGATCGCGCGCTGCTACCGCGACGAGGACTTCCGTGCGGACCGCCAGCCGGAGTTCACGCAGCTCGACGTCGAGATGAGCTTCGTCGAGCAGGACGACGTCATCGCGCTCGCCGAGAAGATCCTCGTCGCGCTGTGGGAGCTCATCGGGTACACGATCCCGACGCCCATCCCGCGCATGACCTTCCACGACGCCATGCGGCTCTACGGGTCCGACAAGCCCGACCTGCGGTTCGGCAACCCCCTCGTCGAGCTCACGGACTACTTCCGGAACACCCCGTTCCGGGTGTTCCAGGCCGAGTACGTCGGCGCCGTCGTCATGGCGGGCGGGGCCTCGCAGCCGCGCCGCCAGTTCGACGCGTGGCAGGAGTGGGCCAAGCAGCGCGGCGCTCGCGGCCTCGCGTACGTGACGTTCGGCGAGGACGGCACGCTCGGCGGCCCCGTGGCCAAGAACCTGTCCGACGCCGAGCGCGAGGGCCTGCGCGAGGCGACCGGCGCGCAGCCGGGGGACGCCGTGTTCTTCGCCGCGGGCAAGACGTCGGACTCGCGTGCCCTGCTCGGTGCCGCGCGCCAGGAGATCGCGAAGCGGACGGGTCAGATCGACGACGACGCGTGGGCGTTCGTCTGGATCGTCGACGCGCCGCTGTTCAAGCCGACCGGCGAGGACGACGACGTCGACCTGGGCCACTCCGCCTGGACCGCCGTGCACCACGCGTTCACGTCGCCCACGCCGGACTGGGTCGACACGTTCGAGCAGAACCCGGGCGAGGCGCTCGCCTACGCCTACGACATCGTGTGCAACGGCAACGAGATCGGCGGCGGATCCATCCGTATCCACCGTCGCGACGTGCAGGAGCGCGTCTTCGACGTCATGGGGATCGGGCCCGAGGAGGCGCAGGAGAAGTTCGGCTTCCTGCTCGACGCCTTCAAGTTCGGCGCGCCCCCGCACGGCGGGATCGCGTTCGGCTGGGACCGCATCGTCGCGCTGCTGACGAAGTCGGACTCCATCCGCGACGTCATCGCGTTCCCCAAGTCGGGCGGCGGGTACGACCCGCTGACGCAGGCACCCGCCCCGATCACGCCCGAGCAGCGCAAGGAGGCGGGCGTCGACGCGAAGCCCGCCGCTCCTGCGCCCGACGGCGGCCATGACGGCGACGCGACCGGGCGCACGGACGCGTAGCCGCAACCCGTACGACGCCGAGGGCGCGCCACCCCCGCCGGGTGGCGCGCCCTCTGCGCGTCCAGACGCCGCCGACCCAACCCCGGCGCGGCGAGGGCGCGACGCCCGGACCGGGCGAGGACGGAGCCCGCGGGCACGTCCCGCGCCCGGATCTTGAGCAGATCCTGAGGTTTCGCTGCGCCGACCCGGCGGGTGCCTCGCGCCGGGGCGCGCAGGATCGTGCTCGTTGAACCCCACGACGAACGAGGCACTCATGACCGCCCTGCTCACCGACCGCGCCCCGGTCGACGTCGACGAGCCCGTGCCCTTCGGTACGGAGCTCGACCGCTACCAGTTCACCCCCGACGAGGTCGTGGTCCAGGAGCCCGCCCGCCGCGCGACGATCGGCGCGATCATCCCCGCGTACAACGAGGGCTCGACGATCAAGTCCGTGCTCAAGGGCATCCTGCGGCAGACCCGCCTGCCGGACGTCGTGCACGTCGTGGTCAACAACACCAGCGACCGCACGTTCGCCAAGGCGTCCAAGCTCGCCGGGGAGCACACGACGCGCCGCCGCGGCGTCGAGCAGACCACGCGCGTGTACGTCCACGACCTGGGCGCCCTCGCGGACAAGAAGGTCGGCGCGCTCAACTACGGGTACCGCCTCGTGCGCGGCGTCGACTACCTCCTCGGCGTGGACGGCGACACCGTGCTCGCCAAGGACGCCGTGGAGCGGCTCGAGGCCGAGATGTCGTCCGACCCGCGCATCGGCGGGATCTCCGCGATCTACACGGTCGACAACGTCTCTCCACGCGGACCCCTCGGCAGGTTCCTCCTCACCGGCCAGCGCGCCCAGTTCGCCGCTTTCAACATGCAGAACCTCCTGCGCGGGCGGAACATGGCCGTCCTCGGCGGTCAGGCCTCGCTGTTCCGCATGTCGGCCCTCGAGGCCGTCATGCTCGCGCACCACCAGCGCGACCCGTGGGTCTCCGACTCCGAGGTCGAGGACTCCCTCCTCAGCCTGCAGATCAAGTCGCTCGGCTACTCGACCAAGATCTCCGCGACCGCTCGCGCGACCGTCGGCGGCATGACGACGCTGCGTGCGCTCGACGGCCAGCAGGTCAAGTGGAACTACGGCGCCATCGACCTCATGTGGCCCGGCCAGCGTGGTGACACGCGGGGCCAGCCGTTCCACCCCAACCTGCGGCTGCGATGGATGGAGAACGTGAGCATGCTCGTCAACGCCGCCACGCGCATCCTGTTCGGACTGCTCGTCGCCGGCGCGCTGAGCCTTCACGCGTTCCGCTTCTCGCCCGTCTGGCTCGTGCCGCCTGCCGTCGCGGTCGCGCTCAACCTCCGGACCGCGCTCTCCATCAACGGCCGTACCTGGCGCGACGTGCTCTTCGCCGCGACCCTCGTCCCGGCCGAGCTCTACATGTGGATCCGCATCGGGCACTTCGTGCGCGCGTGGTCCAAGTTCCTCTCGCGCTCGCGCACCGACAACTGGGCGGCGCAGGCCAAGGCCGAGCGGGGCAGCGGCTGGGCCTACCTCAGCCCGCTCCTCGTCGCTCTGGTCGCCCTCGCCGCCGTGGTGTGGGCGTGGACCACGTTGACGCCAGGCGTCCAGTCCGCCGTCCTGTCCCTCGGGTGGCCGGTGCTCGGCGTGGTGACGATCCTCCAGACGTTCTTCATGCTGCGCCGGCTCGTGCGCCGCCACCACGGCCTCCGCGCGTGAGAGAGGACCTGCGCCGGGCGTGGACGGCGCTCACGGACGACCTGGACGGCGACGTGCAGGCCGTCCGGCGCTTCTTCGTCGCGTACCGGGACCTCGTCGTCCCGCGGGTCGACGCGGCGGCGGTCGCGCTCGCCCGGGGCGACGACGAGGAGGCGCGCAGCACGCTGCTCACGGTGCGGTCGACGTCGCTCATGGTCGGGGCCGCGGAGGTCGGCGACGCCGCCTCCGCGGTGCTCGACCGGCACCGTGCCGGGCACCGCACGACCGCGGACGAGGCGCGCGCGCTCGCGACGCTGCGGGCCGCCGCGCGCAGCGCGTGCGACGAGGTGGCGCTGCTGCTCGGCGACCCGCCGCCCGCCGTCGGTCAGCCCGTGGGGTCGAACCGGTAGCCGACGCCGCGCACGGTGCGGATCCACCGGGGCGACGACGGACCGTCGCCGAGCTTGCGGCGCAGGTTCGCGATGTGGACCTCCACGCTGCGCCGGTCCGCGTCCGTGACGTACGTTCCGGCGTCGTACTCCTCGCCCCACAGGACGCGGACGAGCTCGTTGCGGCTGACGACGCGACCCGCCGCCTCGACGAGCGCTCCCAGCAGGTCGTACTCGCTGCGCGTGAGGTGGACGGCCTCGCCGTCGACCGTGGCGGTGCGGCGCGGGACGTCCAGCAGGAGCCCGTCCGACCCCACGAGGGTCGGCTCGTGGTCCACCGGGGCGGGCCGTGCGGCGTCGGCGCCGTCAGACGGCAGGCCGCGTCGCGGGCGCCGCAGGAGGGCCTCGATCCGTGCGCGCAGCTCGCGCGGGCGGAACGGCTTCGTCTGGTAGTCGTCGGCACCGGCGTCCAGGCCCATGAGGGTGTCGATCTCGTCGGTGCGCGCGGTGAGCATCACGATGTAGGTGTCGGAGATCTGACGGATGCGCCGGCACACCTCGAACCCGTCGATGTCGGGCAGGCTCACGTCGAGGGTCGTCACGACCGGGTCGGTCCGCCGGACGAGCTCCACGCCCTCGACGCCGGTCGCGGCCGCCTCGGTGACGAAGCCTGCCTGACCGAGCACCGTCTGCAGGAGATCACGGATCTCCGCGTCGTCCTCGACGATGACTGCGGTGCGTGTGTTGTCCGCCATCCGTCTCCCCCCGTGCGACTGAGTCTGCCGCCTACCGTAGCCGCCCGCGGGAGTGCCCGCGCACGAACCGTCCTCGCCGGTCGGAGCGTCTCAGTGGGTGATCGCGAGCCGACGGTGCACCCGGCGCAGCGGCCCGGGTGCCCACCAGTTGTACCGCCCGAGCAGCGTCATCGTCGCGGGGACCAGCAGGAGGCGCACGATCGTCGCGTCGATGAGGACGGCGACGGCGAGCGCGAACCCGACCTCCTTGATGACGAGCAGGTCGCCGAAGACGAAGCCCGCGAACACGACGACGATGATCGCCGCCGCCGACGTGATGATCCGCCCGGAGCGCTGCAGGCCCAGGCGGACCGCCTCGTCGTTGGAGAGCCCGGCGTCGTACAGCTCCTTGATGCGCGCGAGCAGGAACACCTCGTAGTCCATGGCGAGACCGAACGCGAACGCGACGACGAGCGCGACGACGTACGTCTCGATCCCGCCCACGGACGAGAAGTTCAGGAGCCCTTCGAGGTGGCCGTCCTGGAAGGCCCACACAAGGACCCCGAGCGAGGCGGCGAGCGACAGCGCGTTCGTCAGGAGCGCCTTCACCGGCACGACGACGGAGCCGGTCATGAGGAACAGCAGCACGAGCGTCGCGCCGACGACGATCCCCACGGCCCACCACACGCGCTCGCCGAGCGCCTCGAGGAAGTCGACCTGTCCCGCCGCCTGACCGGTGACCCACACGTCGAAGCCCGGGTCCGTCGCACGGACCTCCCGCACGACCGACACGGCCTCCGGGCCACCGGCGTCGTCGGTGTCGACGTGCACGCCCACGACGGCGTACGACCCCAGCGGCGCCGCCGGGTCGACGCTCTCGACCCCGTCGAGCGTCGCCACGTCGTCGGCCCACGCCTGGGCGTCCTCGACGCTCGCGTCCACGACGGCGACGACCTGGGCACCCGCACTGGACGGGTACTGCGCGGCGAGCTCGTCCACGAACTCGCGCTGGGGAGAGCCCTGGGGGAGCAGCTCGATCCCGGAGTTCCGCAGCTGCAGCCCGAGCACCGGCAGCGCGAGGACCACGAGGAGCGCCGCGGTGGTGAGCAGCACCCACAGCGGGTGCCGCTGGACGCGCCCGGCGAGACGGGAGAACGCGCCCTCGTCCGACTGCACGTCCGCGGTCCGGGCGAGGACGCGGCGCAAGCCCGGGACCCGGCCGAGCAGCCCCGGGCGGGCGAGGCGACGGCCCGAGTACGCGAGCAGCGCCGGGACGAGGGTGAGCGCCGTCGCGACGGCCACGAGCACGACGCCGAGCCCGGCCGCCCCGACCGCGCGCAGGATGTCCGGGCGGAACACCATGAGCCCCGCGATGGAGATCGCGACCGTCAGCGCCGAGAACGCGACCGTGCGGCCGGCGGTCTCCATGGTGCGCACGAGCGCCGCGTGCACCACGCCGTCGCCGCGCCGCCGGCGCAGCGACGGGTCGTCGCCCGCCTCGATCAGCCGGTGCAGCTCCTCCCGGAACCGCGACACCACGAGCAGCCCGTAGTCGATGGACAGGCCCAGGCCGAGCAGGGTGACGACGTTGACGATGGAGGCGTCGACGTCGAGCACGTACGTCAGGCCCAGCAGCACCCCGAGACCGGCACCGATCGATGCGACGGCCCCGGCCATCGGCATGGCCGCGGCGAGGAAGCCGCCGAAGACGAGCACCATGATGAGCAGCGCCACGGGGAGGGCGACGGCCTCTCCCGTCGTGAGGTCCTCCTTCACCTGGCTCGTGATCGCCTCGACGATGAGCCCGTTCGACCCCACGAGGCCCGTCGCGTCGCCCGCCGCCTCCGGGGCGGCGTCCGCGAGCACGCCGGGTACGGCCTCGAGCTGCTCCACGACGCGGTCCGCGACCGCGTCGGTGCGCTCGGCGTCGAGGTCGGTGCGCAGCGTCACGACCGAGAGGAAGCCGCGACCGTCCTGCGCGACGAGCGACTGCGCGGCCGGGTCCTCCACGCCGCCCGGGATCACGTACGGGTCGATGACCGTGTCCACGCCCTCGATGGCGACGAGGTCGGCGTCGACCCCCGTCATCGCCTCCACGACCTGCGGGTCCGCCGGGTCGACGCCGGACACCAGGAGCGTGATCTCCGTGCCGCTCTCGTCGTTGTCCGCGAGGACCTGCGACGCCCGATCGCTGTCCGAGCCCGGGATCGTCGGCGCGCCCGTCGTCACGCGGTCGAACACGCTCTCCCCGTGGACCCCGAACAGCGCCAGGGCGAAGCCGAGCGCTGTCAGGAGGACCCACACGACGATGGTGAGACGCGGGTGGCGGGCGACACGACGACCGAGGCTCGAGAACACGAGCGCCAGCATCCCACCCGGCCGCGCCGCGTGTCAGATCCCCCGCGCCCCGGGGACGGACGTTCACCCGACCTCCCCGGCCCGGCACCGCCGCGTGGGCGGCGGTGCGTAGGCTCGAGCCATGTCCACCGGTGATCTCTTCGGCGGCGACCTCTTCGGTGCCGCCACGTCCGGCGCGCAGGGCACGCCGCGACCCGGACCGGGGGCCCCGCTCGCCGTGCGCATGCGCCCCGCCACCCTCGACGAGGTCGCGGGCCAGTCCCACCTCCTCGTGCCCGGCTCGCCCCTGCGGCGGCTCATCCGGTCCGGCAGCGAGAGCGACGCGTCCGGCGGCCGCGCCGCGCCCGGCTCCGTCATCCTCTGGGGCCCGCCCGGCACCGGGAAGACGACGCTCGCCTACCTCATCGCGACCGCCTCCGGCCGCCGCTTCGTCGAGCTCTCCGCCGTCACCGCGGGCGTCAAGGACGTGCGCACCGTCGTCGAGGACGCCCGGCGCCGCCTCGCCACCGGCGGCGAGGAGACCGTCCTCTTCATCGACGAGGTGCACCGCTTCTCCAAGTCCCAGCAGGACGCGCTCCTGCCCAGCGTCGAGAACCGTTGGGTCACGCTCGTCGCGGCGACCACGGAGAACCCGAGCTTCTCCGTCAACTCGCCCCTGCTCTCCCGCTCGCTCCTGCTCACGCTCCAGCCCCTCGGGGACGACGACGTCCGCGCCCTCGTGCGGCGCGCCGTCGCCGACGAGCGAGGGCTGGGCGGCCTCGTCGCGCTCACCGACGAGGCCGAGGACCACCTCGTGCGCCTCGCGGGCGGCGACGCGCGCAAGGCGCTCACCGTGCTCGAGGCCGCCGCGGGCGCCGCGCTGTCCGACGCCCCGGTGCCCGTGCCCGCGACGGCCGTACCGGCCGACGACGACGCCGCGCTCCCCGAGGGTGCGGGGAGCGGCACGCCCGACGCGGGCCCCCCGCCGGTGCCCGTCGACCTCGACGCGGTCGAGCGCGCCGTCGACGTCGCCGCCGTGCGGTACGACCGCGACGGCGACCAGCACTACGACGTCGTGTCCGCGTTCATCAAGTCGATGCGCGGCTCCGACGTCGACGCCTCGCTGCACTACCTCGCCCGCATGATCGCGGCGGGGGAGGACCCACGCTTCATCGCCCGCCGCATCGTCATCGCCGCCGCGGAGGACGTCGGCATGGCCGACCCCTCGGCGCTCCAGACCGCCGTCGCCGCCGCCCAGGCCGTCCAGCTCATCGGCATGCCCGAGGGACGCATCGTCCTCGCCGAGGCCGTCGTGCACCTCGCGACCGCGCCCAAGTCGAACGCCGCCTACCTCGGGATCGACGCGGCGCTCGCGGACGTGCGGGCCGGTCGGGCGGGGTCCGTCCCGCCGCACCTGCGTGACGCGCACTACCCGGGCGCCAAGCAGCTGGGGCACGGCGCGGGCTACCGGTACGCGCACGACGCGCCGCACGGTGTCGCGGCGCAGCAGTACCTGCCGGACTCTCTCGTGGGGTCGCGGTACTACACGCCGACGGACCGCGGGTACGAGCGGCAGGTCACGGAGCGCCTCGGGCGCATCCGCGACATCCTCGACCAGGACGGCCCCGCGCGCTGACGGGGCGGGGACCACGGCGCCCCGCGTGCGGTAGACTGCTCAGGTTGCCTTCGCGGCGACCACCTGGGACCTCGGCCCCGACCCCTCGCTCCTCCTCGCGGTGGAGCGTGCGGTCCATCGGCTGGTCCCGCACCCGGACCCGGTTCTCGGGACCAGGTGTGACGTCAGAACCCGAACGACAGGAATGAGATACCGCTGTGACGTCTGTCAAGCGCTCGCGCCGCCAGGTCCGCCTGAGCCGCGCCCTGGGCATCGCCCTCACCCCGAAGGCCGTCAAGCACTTCGAGAAGCGCCCGTACCCCCCGGGTGAGCACGGCCGCGCCCGCCGCCGCACCGAGTCGGACTACGCGGTCCGTCTCCGCGAGAAGCAGCGTCTGCGCGCCCAGTACATGCTCCGCGAGAAGCAGCTCGCGCGTGCGTACGAGGACGCCCGCAAGGACAAGGGCCTGACCGGTGAGGCGCTCGTCGAGAACCTCGAGATGCGTCTCGACGCCCTCGTGCTCCGCGCCGGCTTCGCCCGCACCATCCTGCAGGCGCGCCAGGCGGTCACGCACCGCCACATCCTCGTCGACGGCAAGATCGTGGACCGCCCGTCGTTCCGCGTGAAGCCCGGCCAGACCCTCCAGGTCAAGCCGAAGAGCCAGGCGACGACGCCGTTCCAGGTCGCGGCCGCGGGTGCGCACCGCGACGTGCTGCCGGCCGTCCCGGGCTACCTGGACGTCCAGCTCGAGAAGCTCAGCGCGGTGCTCACGCGTCGCCCGAAGCGCGCCGAGGTCCCCGTGCAGTGCGAGGTCCAGCTCGTCGTCGAGTACTACGCTCGCTGATTTCTGCCCCGGACGCCTCGCTCACCGCTTCGTCGGCGAGCGGGGCGTTCGTGCGTCCGGGCCGGTGCGTCGGCCCGCCCCCGCGAGGGCGCCGTCGCGCCGTGCCCGACGACGGTCCCCGCCCTGGTGCGGGTAGTGTTTCGCGGAGCCGTGGGTACGTCCGCGAGGAGCCCGCGGCGACGACCGTCCCGCGCGTACGGCGCACGGGTGCCGCGCCCGCGGCACCGTGACTGGCACTGGAGGAAGAATGTCCCTGGGAGATGTGGCCGGCCTCATCGCAGCCGTCGCGTTCGTGCTGCTCGTCGGCCTGCTCGCGGTGCCGCTCCTCAAGCTCGGCCGCGTGCTCGACGAGGCGCGCGCGAGCATCAAGGAGGTCACCGACCACTCGGTGCCGATCCTCGACGAGGCCGCGACGACCGTCGCCACGACGAACAGCCAGCTCGTCAAGGTCGACACCATCACCACGTCGGCCGCCCAGGTGAGCGAGAACGTCTCCGCGCTCACGGGCCTGTACGCCGCCACGTTCGGTGCGCCGCTGGTCAAGGTCGCCGCGTTCACGTACGGCGTGCGCCAGGCTGCCGCGCGCTCGTTCGGCCGTCGGCGGTCGCAGGGCAGCTCCGCGAGCCGCGCCGAGGGGTCGCGCTGATGCGCCGGGTCTTCTGGATCGGCGTGGGGGTCGCGATCACGGTCGTGGTCGTCGTGCGCGGCAAGAAGGTCCTCGCGCGCTACGCGCCGGCGTCGCTCGTGGACCAGGCGACGGAGCAGGTGAACGGCCTCGGCGAGAAGGTCGTCGAGATCGCCCGCGACTTCCGCACGGAGTTCGCGCTCGCGCGCGACGCGCGCGAGCAGGAGCTCATGGCGGCGCTTCTCGCCGAGGGCCAGGAGGACCCGGACGCCGTCCGCGCGCGTCGCGCGGCCGGACGCCACGCGCGTCCCGCCGCCGCCGACCGGGACGCGTTCGACGACACGGACGACGTCGAGGACCTGCTCGGCTACTCCTTCTAGGACGCCGAGCCCGCGGCGCCCACCGCACCACCCCGCACGACCACCGACCTCTTTCCGAAGGACATCATGCGCACCGCCGAGATCCGCAAGCGCTGGCTCGACTACTTCGCCGACCGCGACCACACCGTCGTGCCGTCGGCGTCGCTCGTCTCCCCGGACCCGTCCACGCTGTTCACCATCGCGGGCATGGTCCCGTTCATCCCGTACATGACGGGCGAGCAGACCCCGCCGTGGGACCGCGCGACGAGCGTCCAGAAGTGCGTGCGCACCCTCGACATCGACGAGGTCGGCAAGACGACGCGCCACGGCACGTTCTTCCAGATGAACGGCAACTTCTCGTTCGGGGACTACTTCAAGGAAGGCGCGATCACCTACGCCTGGGACCTGGTCACGGGCTCGCGCGACGAGGGCAAGTACGGGTTCGACCCGGAGACCGTCTGGGTCACCGTCTACCACGACGACGACGAGGCGCGGCAGCTCTGGAAGCGCATCGCCGGCCTGCCGGACGAGCGCATCCAGGCCCGCGGCAAGAAGGACAACTACTGGTCCACGGGCCAGCCCGGCCCCGCGGGCCCGTGCTCGGAGATCTACATCGACCGCGGTCCGGAGTTCGGCCAGGAGGGTGGCCCCGTCGTCGACGAGGACCGCTACCTGGAGATCTGGAACCTCGTCTTCATGCAGTACGCGATCGACGACGTGAAGTCCAAGGAGGAGTTCCGGATCGTCTCGGAGCTCGCGCGCAAGAACATCGACACGGGCATGGGCCTGGAGCGCGTCGCCTACCTGCTCCAGGGCAAGGACAACCTCTACGAGATCGACGAGGTGTTCCCCGTCATCACCGCGGCCGAGGCGCTCTCGGGCAAGCGCTACGGCGCGAACCACGAGGACGACGTCCGCATGCGCGTCGTGGCCGACCACGTCCGTTCGGCCCTCATGATCATGAGCGACGGCGTGCGCCCGTCCAACGAGGGCCGCGGCTACGTGCTGCGCCGTCTGCTGCGCCGCTCGGTGCGCGCGATGCGCCTGCTCGGCGTCGAGGACCGCGCCATGCCCGCGCTGCTCCCGGTGAGCCGCGACGCGATGGCGCCGTCGTACCCGGAGGTCGCGACGGACTTCGCGCGCATCTCCGACGTCGCCTACACCGAGGAGGACGCGTTCCGTCGCACGCTCACGGCCGGCACGACGATCCTCGACACCGCCGTGTCGCGGGCGAAGGCCGCGGCCGGCTCGGGCGGGACGCCGCTGCTCGGCGGGGACCAGGCGTTCGCGCTGCACGACACGTACGGCTTCCCGATCGACCTCACGCTCGAGATGGCCGCCGAGCAGGGCGTCCAGGTCGACGAGAAGGCGTTCCGCGCGCTCATGACCGAGCAGCGCCAGCGCGCGCGCGCCGACGCGCTCGCGAAGCGCTCCGGCGGCGTCGACACGGCCGCGTACGAGTCGCTCGCGTCCGAGCTCGCGGCGCCCGTGGAGTTCCTCGGGTACACCGAGTCGTCCGCGGCGGTGCGCGTCGCCGGCCTGCTGGTCGACGGCGTCCCCGCCCCGGCCGCGACGGCCCCGGCGGACGTCGAGGTCGTGCTCGACCGCACCCCGTTCTACGCGGAGGCCGGCGGCCAGCTCGCCGACCACGGCACGATCGTGCTCGACGGCGGCGCGACCATCGAGGTCGACGACGTGCAGCGCCCGATCAAGGGCCTGTCGGTGCACCGCGGCCGCCTGGTCGAGGGCACCGCGGCGCTCGGCGACCCGGGCACGGCGACGATCGACCGCGACCGCCGCAAGGCGATCAGCCGTGCCCACTCAGCGACGCACATGATCCACAAGGCGCTCCAGGAGTCGCTCGGCAAGGACGCGACGCAGGCCGGGTCGGAGAACGCGCCCAGCCGCATCCGCTTCGACTTCCGCCGCTCGTCCGCCGTGCCCTCGGGCGCGCTCTCGGAGATCGAGGAGCGGGTCAACACGCAGCTCCAGGAGAACCTCGAGGTCACGGACCAGCTCATGCCGATCACCGAGGCGCGCGCCCTGGGGGCGATGGCGCTGTTCGGCGAGAAGTACGGCGACACCGTGCGCGTCGTCTCCATCGGCGGCGACTGGTCGCGCGAGCTCTGCGCCGGGACGCACGTGCAGCGCACGGGCCAGCTCGGTCTCGTCACGCTGCTCGGCGAGTCGTCGATCGGCTCGGGCGTGCGGCGCGTCGACGCGCTCGTCGGGGACGGCGCGTACGGGTTCCAGGCGAAGGAGCACGCGCTCGTGGGCCAGCTCACGGGTCTGCTCAACGTGCGCACGGAGGAGCTGCCCGACCGGGTGAGCACGCTCGTGTCGCGCCTGCGCGACGCCGAGAAGGAGCTCGCCCAGCTTCGGCAGGCGCAGCTCCTCGCGGCGGCCGGCACGCTCGCCGCCGGGGCGGAGCTCGTGGGCGGCACGCGCGTCGTCGTGCACGACGCCGGCGAGGTCGCGTCGGCGGACGACCTGCGCGCGCTGGCGCTCGACGTGCGCGGCCGGATCGGCGAGGCGGAGCCTGCGGTCGTCGCCGTCGGCGGCGTCTCCAAGGGCCGCCCGCAGGTCGTCGTCGTGACGAACGCCTCCGCGCGCGCGGCCGGGCTGCGTGCCGGCGTGCTCGCCAAGGCCGCGGCCCAGACGCTCGGCGGTGGGGGCGGCGGCAAGGACGACATGGCCCAGGGCGGCGGCACGGACGTGTCCGCGCTGCCCGCCGCCCTCCGGGGCGTGCGCGACGGCGCCGCGGCGGGCGCGTGACCGGCCTGCCCGTGCAGCCCGCCGACGACGGGCGCGCCCCCCTCCCGCGGGGGGCGCGCCTCGGCGTCGACGTGGGCAGCGTCCGCGTCGGCCTGGCCGCGAGCGACCCCGACGGGCTCGTCGCGACCCCCGTCGAGACCCTCGCGCGCGACACGCGCGGCGGCGCGGCGGTCCCCGCCGAAGTCGCCCGCATCGCGGCCGAGGTCGAGGAGCGCAACGCCCAGGTCGTGTACGTGGGCCTGCCGCGTCACCTCTCGGGCGGGGAGGGGGCCGCCGCCCAGGGCGCGCGGGCGTACGCTGGTGCGGTGGCTCGCGTCGTCGCACCGGTGCCGGTGCACCTCGTCGACGAGCGGATGACGACCGTCAGCGCCCACCAGGCGCTGCACGCGTCGGGACGCGCCGGTCGCAAGCACCGGAGCGTCGTCGACCAGGCCGCCGCCGTTATCATTCTGCAATCCGCTCTCGAGGCCGAGCGGGGCGCGGGGGTGCGCGCCGGAGAACCTGTAGACCCGACAGGAGACCACCGACCGTGACCGACCTGTTCGAACGGCCCGCAGTCCAGGGCGAGCAGCAGCCCGCGCGCTCCTCGCGCGCCGAGCAGCGCGCGCGCCGGGCCGCGAAGAAGCGACGCCAGCGTCGGCGTCGCCGGGCCCTCGTGGTCCTGCTCGTCTCGCTCCTCGTGGTGGGCGGAGCGGGCTACCTCCTGCTCAACAACGCCTCGGACCTCTTCGGGTTCGCGAACCCGCTCGAGGCGAAGGACTTCGACGGCCCGGGGACCGAGCCCGTCGACGTCGTGATCGAGCCCGGTTCGACGGGCCGCGACATGGGGGCCGTGCTCACCGAGGCGGGCGTCGTCGCGAGCTCCGCGGCGTTCGCGAACGCGTTCGAGGAGAACCCGAACGCCGGCAAGATCCAGCCGGGCACGCACACGCTGCTCCTCGGCATGTCGGCGAAGGACGCCGTCGCGCGTCTCGTGGCGAACGACTCGCGCGTCGAGACGAAGATCACGATCCCCGAGGGGAGCACGGTCTCGCAGATCCTCGAGAAGGCGTCCTCCGTGACCGACATCCCGGTCGCCGACTTCCAGGCGGCGATGGCGGACACCGCCGCGACCGGCCTCCCGGCCGAGGCGAACGGCAACTACGAGGGCTGGCTCTTCCCGACCACGTACGTCCTCGAGCCGCAGGACAAGAACGCGCTCGCGATCATCCAGGGGATGGTCAGCCAGACGGTGATGAAGCTGGACGAGCTGGGCGTCGCCCCCGAGAACCGGGAAGCGGTGCTCATCAAGGCGTCGCTCATCGAGCGCGAGGCCGGCCGGGACGAGGACCGTCCCAAGATGTCTCGCGCCATCGAGAACCGTCTGGCGACGGGTATGCCTCTGCAGATCGATGCGGCGGTGGCCTACGGGACGGGCAACCCGCCTGGATACCAGGTCAAGCCGGAGGACACGCGCGACGCCAGCAACCCGTACAACACGTACGCCCACAACGGTCTGCCGCCGGGTCCCATCGCCTCCCCGGGCGCGGCGTCCATGCAGGCGGTGCTCAACCCTGAGCCCGGTGAGTGGCTGTTCTGGACGACGGTCAACTACGACACGAAGGAGACCCGTTTCGCGGTCACCCTCGCGGAGCACAACCGGAACGTCGACGCGTTGAAGCAGTGGCTCGCGGAGAACGAGGGGTGAGCACGACGCGCCCGCCGCGACGTGCGGCCGTCCTCGGTCACCCCGTCGCGCACTCGCTGTCCCCGGTGCTGCACCGTGCCGCGTACGACGCGCTCGGGCTGGACGGGTGGTCGTACGAGGCGATCGACACGACCGAGGAGCAGCTCCCGGCCTTCGTCAACGGCCTCGACGCCTCGTGGGCGGGCCTGAGCCTGACCATGCCGCTCAAGCACGCGGTGATCCCGCTGCTGGACCACGTCGACCCGCTCGCGAACGTCGTCGGGGCGGTCAACACGCTCGTGGTGCAGCCCACGGGCGGGACGCGACCGACGTTCGTCGGGACGAACACCGACGTGCACGGCCTCGTCGCGGCGCTGCGCGAGGGACTGGGGGAGCGGGAGGTGCGCTCCGCCGTCGTGCTGGGCGCCGGGGCGACCGCCGCCTCGACGCTCGCCGCGCTCGCGCAGCTGGGCTGCACGGCGCCGACCGTCCTCGTACGCTCGCTCGGGCGCACGGGCAGCCTCCAGCGCGCCGCGCACCGGATGGGCGTCGAGCCGCGGTTCGAGGTGCTGGACGTGGCGTCGCCCGCGCTCGTCGACCGCCTCGCGCGCACGGACGCCGTCGTGGCCACCCTGCCGTCGCGTGCTGCCGACCCGGTGGCGGACGCGTTGTCACGGGCCGGGGCGACGCTCGGTGGAGTGCTCCTCGACGTCGTCTACGACCCCCGGCCCACCGCGCTGTCCGTCGCCTGGACCGCGGGCGGCGGAACCGTCGTCGGCGGCGAGCGCATGCTCCTGCACCAGGCGGCCGAGCAGGTGCGGCTCATGACGGGCAGGCCCGCGCCGCTGGCGACGATGGACCGCGCCCTCGGCTCCGCGCTCGGCGCCCCGGTCTGAGCCCGACGGCGCGCTCAGCCGCCGAGGACCGCGCCGGTCGTCGTCTGCCCCCAGCCGGCGGCGACGCCCGCGCCGAGCACCATGAAGGGGCCGAAGGCCACCGCGGTGTCGCGGCGAGCGCGCCGCGAGACCACCAGGCCGAGCGCCCACGCACCGCCGAGCAGGAACGGCAGGAGGAGCCCGGCGACGAGCTCGGCCCACCCGAGCCACGCGAGCGGGGTGCCGAGCGTCCCGGCGAGCTTCACGTCGCCGAACCCCAGCCCGGGTGGGTGCGCGAGCCGCAGCGCGGCGTAGGCGCAGAAGCCCAGGGCGCCGCCGGCGAGCGCGCGGACGAGCGGCGCACCGTCGCCCGCCGCGAGCGACGCGACCGCGAGCAGCGCGACGACGGCAGCCCCCGTCGGGACCACGATCACGTCCGGCAGGCGGTGAGTGCGCACGTCGACCACGGCGAGCAGCGCACCGGCCGCGGCGACGACCACGACGGCGGGCGTCGCCCACGACGCGCCCGACCACCACGCCGCGGCCAGCGCCGCGAGCAGCGCGAGCACTCCACCCGCCCGGCCCGCGACCCGGAGCTCCCGGGCGAGGTCGGCGCGACGGCGTCGTCCCCACGTCCTCGGCGCGCCCGCGGTGACCACGGACTTCCGTGCCTCGTCCGGTTCGTCGTCACCCGCCCCGCGGAGCGATGCCGCGGCGTACCTCGTCCCGTCCCCCTGCTGGACCATGCGCGGCACCGTAGCGCGCCCGCGGTGGCTTGGGACGTCGTCGTCCACAGACCGCCGCGTCGGCGGGTACGGCGCGGCCCGCGGCGTCCCCTCAGGACCCCTCGACCCGTCGTCGCGCGCCGTCGGTCCGCACTGCGGGCGCCCGCCGGGACGGGCGCGCCGACGTGGGAGGATGGCGATCATGCTGCGTTGGTTGACATCGGGTGAGTCGCACGGCGAGGCGCTGGTCGGGATCCTCGACGGGCTGCCCGCGGGCGTCGAGCTCACGACGGACGACGTGCGCGCCGCGCTCGCGCGCCGCCGCCTCGGGTACGGCCGCGGTTCGCGGCAGAAGTTCGAGCAGGACGAGCTGCGCGTCCTCGGCGGCCTGCGCCACGGGGTGACCCAGGGCGGGCCGCTGGCCATCGAGATCGCGAACTCCGAGTGGCCCAAGTGGGTCGACGTCATGTCGTCGGACCCGGTGCCGCCCGAGGCCTTGCTCGTCGACGCCGGGACGGGCGACGTCCGGGAGATCGCGCGCAACCGCCCGCTCACCCGGCCCCGCCCGGGGCACGCCGACCTCGTCGGCATGCGCAAGTACGGCTTCGAGGACGCACGCCCCGTGCTCGAGCGCGCCTCGGCACGCGAGACGGCGACGCGCGTCGCGCTCGGCACGGCCGCGGCGAAGTTCCTCGAGCAGGCGCTCGGCGTCCGGCTCGTGTCGCACGTCGTCGCCATCGGGCCGGTCGAGGTCCCCGAGGACGCGCCGGTGCCCGGCCCCGACGACGTCACGGCGCTCGACGCGGACCCGGTGCGCTGCTTCGACCCGGACGCCGCCGCGGCCATGGTCGCGGAGATCGACGAGTGCCAGAAGGCGGGCGACACCCTCGGCGGCGTCGTCGAGGTGCTCGCGTACGGGGTCCCCTCCGGCCTGGGCACCTACGCGCAGAGCGACCGTCGCCTCGACGCGCGCCTCGCCGCCGTCCTGATGGGTATCCAGGCGATCAAGGGCGTCGAGGTCGGCGACGGCTTCCGCACCGCGCACCGCCGCGGGTCCGCCGCGCACGACGAGATCGAGCGCGGCGCCGACGGCCGCATCCACCGTCGCAGCAACCGTGCCGGCGGCGTCGAGGGCGGCATGTCGAACGGCGAGGTGGTGCGCGTGCGCGCCGCCATGAAGCCGATCTCGACGGTGCCGCGCGCGCTCGCGACGGTCGACGTCGTCACCGGCGACGTCGCCAAGGCCCAGCACCAGCGCTCCGACGTGTGCGCGGTCCCGCCCGCGGCGGTCGTCGCCGAGGCGATGGTCGCGCTCGTGCTCGCCGAGCAGGCGCTCGAGAAGTTCGGCGGCGACTCCCTCGCGGAGGTCCGCCGGAACGCCGAGGCGTACCTCGCCGCGATCCCCGAGCTGCAGCGCTGATGACGCCCGTCGCCCCGGGGACCCGCCCGGTCGTCGTGCTGGTCGGCCCGCCCGGCAGCGGGAAGTCGACCGTCGCGCGCCACCTGGCCGAGCTGCTCGGCCTCGCGCAGCGCGACACGGACGTCGACGTCGAGACCACGGCCGGGAAGCCGGTCGCGGACATCTTCGTCGACCACGGCGAGCCGCACTTCCGCGAGCTCGAGCGCGAGGCGGTGACGACCGCGCTCGCCACGCACGACGGCGTCCTCGCCCTGGGCGGCGGCGCGGTGCTCGACGAGCACACGCAGACCGCGCTCGCGGCGTACGTCGCCGCGGGCGGGACGGTCGTGTTCCTCGACGTGAGCCTCGCGCACGCCGCGCCGCGCGTCGGCCTCAACCAGGCGCGCCCGCTCCTGCTCGGCAACCCGCGGGCGCGCTGGGCCGCCCTCATGGAGGCGCGTCGCCCCGTCTACGAGCGGGTCTCGACGCTGCACGTCGTCACCGACGCGCGCACGCCCGCCCAGGTCGCGCGCGAGATCCGCGGGCACCTCGCGGGCGACGTCGCGCCCACCCCGGGGCGCACGACGCCCGCACCCGCGCCGGCCGACCCCGCCGGCACCCCGGTCGAACAGGAGAACGCGTGACCCCCGACGCCACCACCCCCGCCCAGGACCCGGCCGCCGCCGCGCCGACGCGCGTGCGGGTCGCGGGCGAGCAGCCGTACGACGTCGTCGTGGGGCGCCACCTGCTCGGCGAGCTGCCCGCGATGCTCGGCGGCTCGGTGCGCCGGGTGCTCGTCGTGCACCCCGCGGCCCTCGCCGCGACGGCCGAGGTCGTCCACGAGGACCTCAAGGCGTCGGGCTACGAGGCGTACGTCGCGGAGGTGCCGGACGCCGAGGAGGCCAAGACCGCTCAGGTCGCCGCATTCCTGTGGGGCGTGCTCGGGCAGCTGGACTTCACGCGCACGGACGCGGTCGTCACGGTCGGCGGCGGCGCGACGACGGACCTCGGCGGCTTCGTCGCCGCGACCTGGCTGCGCGGCATCCGCGTGGTGCACGTGCCGACGACGCTCCTCGCGATGGTCGACGCCGCGGTCGGGGGCAAGACCGGCATCAACACCGCCGAGGGCAAGAACCTCGTCGGCGCGTTCCACCCGCCGGCCGGCGTCCTGTGCGACCTCGCGGCCCTGGAGTCGCTCGGGCGCTGGGACTTCGTCGCGGGGCTCGCGGAGGTCGTCAAGACGGGGTTCATCGCGGACGAGCGCATCCTCGAGCTCGTCGAGGCGCACGCCGACGCGCTCGCCGCGTGGGGCACCCGGCCGACGACGGACGAGACCTGGGCCGTCGTCGCCGAGCTCGTCGAGCGCTCGGTCGCGGTCAAGGCGCGCGTCGTGGGGGAGGACCTCAAGGAGGCCGGGCTGCGCGAGATCCTCAACTACGGCCACACGCTGGGCCACGCCGTCGAGCTCACCGAGCGCTACCAGTGGCGCCACGGAGCGGCCGTCTCCGTCGGCATGGTGTTCGCCGCCGAGCTCTCGCGCCTCGCCGGGAAGCTGGACGACGCCGTCGTCGACCGCCACCGCGCGATCCTCGGCTCGCTCGGGCTGCCCCTCACCTACCGGGGCGACCGGTGGGAGCAGCTGCTGTCCGCCATGCGCCGCGACAAGAAGTCGCGCGGCGACCTCCTGCGCTTCGTGGTGCTCGACGACGTCGCCCGCCCGACGCGCCTCGAGGGCCCGGACCCGACGCTCCTCGCCGCGGCCTACGCCGAGATCGCGGCGGACGCCCCGGTGGGCCGCGGGCCGATCGCCCTCTGACGGATCCTCGGCAGGGTCAGGCCCAGAGCCCTCGTCCGCGGAGCACGTCGCGCAGCACGTCCGAGCGGTCGGTGACGATGCCGTCGACCCCGAGGTCGAGCAGCCGGTGCATCGTCGGCGCGTCGTTGACCGTCCAGGCGTGCACCGCGACGCCGGCCCGGTGCGCGGCCCGCACGAACGCCGAGTCCACGACCCGGACCCAGCCCTCGCGCACCGGGACCTGGAGGCAGTCGACCGAGCGGGCCGCGAGGCGGGCGAGCGCGTCCGCGCGCGCCCGCCCTGCGAGCAGCATGCCCACCACCGCGCCTCGCGCGCCGGACACGGTCACGGGGCGCGAGAGCCGCGCCACGGTCGCCTCCCGCCGCGACGCGGCGAACGACGCGACGCACACGCGGTCGTGCGCGCGCGTGCGCTCGATCGCGCGCGCGACGGGCTCGGCCGCCGCGGCCGACTTGACGTCGACGTTCACGCGGAGGTCCGGCCACGTCCCGAGGACGTCCTCCAGCGACGGCACCGGCTCCCGGCCGCCGATCCGGGCGGTGCGCACCGTGCGCCACGGCAGGTCGGCGACCAGGCCGCGCGCGTCGGTCGTCCGGTCCAGCGAGGCGTCGTGGAGCGCCACCGCGACGCCGTCCGACGTCGCGTGCGCGTCCGTCTCGACGTACCGGAGCCCCAGCTCGCGGGCCGCCGCGAACGCCGCCATCGAGTTCTCCAGGCCGTCGCGCGAGAAGCCGCGGTGCGCGAGCGCCGCGAACGGGGCGTCGAGGTAGCGCGTCGCGCTCATGCGGCTGTCCGTGGACGAGCGACGGACGGCGCGGCGACGGGCGCGGAGCGCAGGTGCGGGTGCCGTGCCGGCGGTCGGGGGCGGGCAGCGCTGAGGGTCACCCCGCCAGCCTGCCCGAGGCCGTGGTCCGTCGCCCGTCGGGAGCGGCCCCGGACGTGTCGCCGTCGCTCGCTCCGGCACGGCTAGGCTCGGGCGCCATGGAACGCGTGCTCGTCCTCAACGGACCCAACCTCGGCCGGCTCGGCGTGCGCGAGCCGGAGATCTACGGCTCGGCCTCGATGGCGGACCTCCGCGAGTCGGCGACGACGTGGGGGAGCGCGCTCGACCTCGCCGTCGACGTGCGGCAGACCGACGACGAGTCCGAGCTCGTCGGCTGGCTGCACGAGGCCGTCGACGCGCGGGCCCACGTGGTGCTCAACCCGGCCGCGTTCACGCACTACTCCTACGCGGTGCGCGACGCCGCCGCGCAGGTCACGACGTCCGGCCTGCTGCTGGTCGAGGTCCACCTCAGCAACCCGGCGGCGCGCGAGGCGTTCCGCAGCCACTCCGTCGTGGGGGCGGTCGCGACCGGCACGGTCGCGGGCTTCGGCTTCGACTCCTACCGGCTCGCGCTCGAGGCCGTCGCCGCGCGCCTGCGCGGGACCCGGGCTTGATCTGCCCTGATCAATCCCGGGGCCTTGATGTTCGACAAACAAGGGTCTAGCCTTGATGTCATGTACGTGCTGACCGTCGACCAGCGGGGGAGCACCGGTCGTCCCGACCGCGTCCCCGAGGTGCTCGCGCGGCTCGACGAGATGCTGGCGGGCCGCGGCGGCGTCGTCGTCCCGTTCGCCCGAACGGTCGGCGACGAGGTCCAGGGCGTCCTCGACGACCCGGAGGCCGTCGTCGAGGTCGTGCTCGACCTCCTGCGCGACGCCGGCTGGAGCGTCGGCCTCGGCGTCGGGCCGGTCGACGAGCCGCTGCCCGCGGTCTCGCGCGAGGCGTCGGGCACGGCGTTCGTGCGCGCCCGCGAGGCGGTCGAGCAGGCGAAGTCGCGCGCGGCGACCGCGCCCGTGGCCGTCCGTGGGGAGCCCGCGGCGCGCGCCGCGGAGGTCGAGGCGCTCCTGCGCCTCCTCGCGGCGGTCGTGGACCGGCGCACCGCGCCCGGGTGGGAGGCCGTCGACGCGCTGGCGCGTGTGGGTGGTACCCAGAAGGATGTGGCTCGCGCGCTCGGCGTGTCCGAGCAGGCGGTCAGCCAGCGGCTGCGCACCGCGCTGTGGCCCGAGGAGGCGGCGGCGCGGCCCGTGGTCGCGAGGCTGCTGGGCGAGCTCCACGAGGGGCCGCCGGTGGATCGGCAGGAGGAGAAGGCGTGACGGACCCGGTGACGGTCGTGCTCGTGGTGCTCGTCTGGGTGGTCGCGCTCGCCGCGAGCGTCCTCGGCGGCGGCCCCGTGACCCAGGGGGTCCTGCGCGCGGCGGCGCGCGCGGGCGGCTCCGCCGCCCCGGGTCGCGCCGGCCGGCCGCGGCGCGGTGCCCCGGCGGACCCGGCGGCCGTCCCGGTGCCCCCGCCGCCCCCTCCGACGACGGGGCCGATCGGGACGGAGGCCGTCAAGGCCCTGCGCGGCGGGACGTGGATCGGGATCCTCGAGCGGTTCGCGATCACGGGCTGCCTCCTCGCGGGCGAGCCGGGCGGCATCGCCTTCGTCGTCGCGATCAAGGGCCTCGGCCGCTACCCCGAGCTGCGCGAGCACCCCGTCGCGTCGGAGCGCTTCGTCATCGGGACGCTCGCCTCGATGTGCTGGGCGGCGACCCTGGGCGTCGTGGCGAACGCGGTCCTCGCCGCGCTCCGGTAAGATCGTCAAGGCCCATTTCCGCATCCCGCTCTCGTGGCCCCGTCGTGCCGTCCCGGCACGCGGCAGCGCGTCGACGGGACCGCTGACCCTCCGACAGGAAGACGAACGTGGCGACCACCAACGACATCAAGAACGGCACCGTGCTGCGACTCGACGGCCAGCTGTGGACCGTGATCGAGTTCCAGCACGTCAAGCCCGGCAAGGGTGGCGCGTTCGTCCGCACCAAGATCAAGAACGTCATGACGGGCAAGACGATCGACAAGACGTTCAACGCCGGCCTCAAGATCGAGACCGCCAACGTCGACCGCCGTGACTTCCAGTACCTGTACCAGGACGGCGCGGACTACGTGTTCATGGACACCTCGACGTACGACCAGATCACGGTAGGTGCCGAGATCGTGGGCGACGCCAAGGACTACATGCTCGAGAACCAGAACGTGCTCATCGCGTCGAACGACGGCCAGCCGCTCTACATCGAGCTGCCCGCCTCGGTCGTCCTCGAGATCACGTACACCGAGCCGGGCCTGCAGGGCGACCGCTCGACGGGCGGCACCAAGCCCGCGACGCTCGAGACGGGCGCGCAGATCCAGGTCCCGCTCTTCCTCGAGCAGGGCACCAAGGTCAAGGTCGACACGCGTGACGGGTCGTACCTCGGCCGCGTGAACGACTGACCGCCGGCACCGACGGACAGACGACGGACTGACATGGCCGCACGCACCAAGGCGCGCAAGCGCGCGCTCGACGTCCTCTTCGAGGCGGAGCAGCGTCACGTGGACCCGACGACCCTCCTCGCGGAGCGCGTCGCCGACCCCGGGACGGCGCAGACCGCGCTGCCGCAGTACGCGGTCGACATCGTCGAGGGTGTGCTCGCCCACCGCGAGCGCATCGACGAGCTGCTCGAGACGTACTCCCACGGGTGGACGCTCGAGCGCATGCCCGCCGTCGACCGGGCGCTGCTGCGCATCGGCGGCTGGGAGATCCTCTTCAACGACGACGTCCCGGACGTCGTCGCGATCGACGAGGCCGTCGACCTCGCGCGCTCCCTGTCGACCGACGACTCGCCGTCGTTCGTCAACGGGCTGCTCGCGCGCATCGTCGAGATGAAGCCGACGATCACGGCCTGACCGCGGCGCCCGGCCCCGACCGGGACGACGCCTCGCGCGGCGTCGGTCACGGGTGTGACCGACGCCGCGTCCCACCGGGCGGGACGCGCACCCGGCCGCCGGACCACCGGCGGTAGGGTGGGTGACCGTCAGACATCCTTTAAGGCCCGTCCTGTGAGGCGGGGAAGGAGGTCGCCGGACATGAGCTCTGGCGCTGCTGTGCCCACACCATCCGTACCTCGGCCGGGGTCCGACCCCGAGACGGGGCCGACCGCCGGGACCGTCGTCCTCACGGCGGCGGACATCTCCCGCGCGCTGACGCGCATCGCCCACGAGATCGTGGAGCGCAACAAGGGAGCCCACGACCTCGTCCTCCTCGGCATCCCGACGCGCGGCGTCCCGCTCGCGGCCCGGCTCGCCGAGCGCCTCGCCGCGATCGAGGCAGACGGTGCGCCCGACCCGCACGCGATCGTCGGCGAGCTCGACGTGACGATGTACCGCGACGACCTGCACCGCCACCCGACGCGCACGATCGGCGCGACGCGCCTTCCCGCGTCGGGGATCGACGGCAAGGTCGTGGTCCTCGTCGACGACGTCCTGTACTCCGGCCGCACGATCCGGGCCGCGCTCGACGCGATCAGCGACCTCGGCCGCCCGCGCGCGGTGCAGCTCGCGGCGCTCGTCGACCGCGGCCACCGGGAGTTGCCGATCCGCCCCGACTTCGTGGGCAAGAACCTGCCCACGTCGACGTCCGAGCGCGTGAGCGTGCGCCTCGCCGAGATCGACGGCGCTCCCGCGGCGGGCGACGCGTCCGCCGACGCGGTGGTCATCCGGCCCGCTGCTGCGCAGCCGGGCTCCTCCGAGGACGGGGAGGCCCGCGCATGAGGCACCTGCTCTCGACCCAGGACCTCGGGCGTGCCGACGCGATCCGCATCCTCGACACGTCCGCCCAGATGGCCGCGACGCAGTCCCGCGAGATCAAGAAGCTCCCGACGCTGCGCGGTCGCACGGTCGTCAACCTCTTCTACGAGGACTCCACCCGCACGCGCATCTCCTTCGAGACCGCCGCGAAGCGGCTGTCCGCGGACGTCATCAACTTCTCGGCCAAGGGGTCGAGCGTGTCCAAGGGCGAGTCGCTCAAGGACACCGCGCTGACGCTCCAGGCGATGGGCGCGGACGCGGTCGTCGTGCGGCACCAGGCGTCGGGCGCCCCGCACCTGCTCGCGCACGCGGGCTGGCTCGACGCGGCCGTGGTCAACGCGGGCGACGGCATGCACCAGCACCCGACGCAGGCGCTCCTCGACGCGTACACGCTGCGCCGCCACCTCACCGGGACGGGACTGACGTCGCCGGGGGCGAGCGGTCCCGACGACGCCGCGGCGCGCGGCGCGGGCCTCGACGGGCGCCACGTCGCGATCGTCGGCGACGTGCTGCACTCGCGGGTCGCGCGCTCGAACGTCCACCTGCTGCACACGCTCGGGGCCCGCGTGACGCTCGTCGCGCCGCCCACGCTCCTGCCGGTCGGCGTCCAGACGTGGCCGTGCGAGGTCTCCTACGACCTGGACGCGGCCCTCGCTGGAGACACGGCGCACGGCGGCCCCGACGCCGTGATGATGCTGCGCGTGCAGCGCGAGCGCATGAGCGGCGCCGGCGCGGGGGGCGGGGCCTTCTTCCCGAACCCGCTCGAGTACAGCCGCAAGTACGGGCTCGACGCTCGGCGCCTCGGGCTCCTCGCCGAGCACGCCGTCGTCCTGCACCCCGGCCCCATGAACCGCGGCCTCGAGATCTCCGCGCAGGCGGCGGACTCGCCGCGCGCGGTGATCGTCGAGCAGGTCGCGAACGGCGTCGCCGTGCGCATGGCCGTGCTCTACCTCCTCCTCGCGGGCAGCGACGAGGCCGACTCCGCGGCGTCGGCCGCGCCCCTGCCCTCCGCCCAGCCCGTCCCCGCCGTCGAAAGGGTCTCCGCCTCGTGAGCAGCGCCGCAACCACCACGTACGTCCTGCGCGGCGCGCGCCCGCTGGGCGGCGACCCCGTCGACCTCGTCCTCGCGGACGGCGTGGTCGCCGAGCTCGCCCCGGTCGGCGCCGCGCGCGCCGCGGACGACGACGGCACCGTCGTCGTCGACGCGACGGGCCTCGTCGCCCTGCCCGGGCTGGTCGACCTGCACACCCACCTGCGCGAGCCGGGGCGCGAGGACGCCGAGACGATCGCGTCCGGCACCCGCGCCGCGGCGGCGGGCGGCTTCACGGCCGTGCACGCGATGGCGAACACGACCCCGGTCGCGGACACCGCGGGCGTCGTCGAGCAGGTGTGGCGTCTCGGGCGCGACGCGGGCTGGGTCGACGTGCACCCCGTGGGCGCCGTCTCCGTCGGGCTCGCGGGCGAGCAGCTCGCCGAGCTCGGCGCGATGGCCGACTCCGCGGCCCGCGTGCGGGTGTTCTCGGACGACGGGAAGTGCGTCGACGACCCGATCCTCATGCGCCGCGCCCTCGAGTACGTCAAGGCGTTCGACGGCGTCGTCGCCCAGCACGCGCAGGAGCCGCGCCTCACCGAGGGCGCCCAGATGAACGAGGGCGTCGTGTCGGCGGAGCTCGGCCTCGCGGGCTGGCCCGCCGTCGCCGAGGAGGCGATCATCGCGCGCGACGTGCTCCTCGCGGAGCACGTGGGCTCGCGCCTGCACGTGTGCCACCTCTCGACCGCCGGCTCGGTCGAGATCGTCCGCTGGGCCAAGGGCCGCGGGATCGACGTCTCGGCCGAGGTCACGCCGCACCACCTCGTGCTCACCGACGACCTGGCGCGCGGCTACGACCCGACGTTCAAGGTCAACCCGCCGCTGCGCACGGCCGCGGACGTCGAGGCGGTGCGCGAGGGCCTCGCCGACGGCACGATCGACATCGTCGCGACCGACCACGCGCCGCACGCGCGCGAGGACAAGGACTGCGAGTGGGCCGCGGCCGCGTTCGGCATGACGGGCCTCGAGACGGCGCTGAGCGTCGTGCAGCAGACCATGGTCGACACGGGCCGCATGACGTGGGCCGACGTCGCGCGCGTGCTGTCGAGCGCGCCCGCGCGCATCGGCCGCATCGACACGGGGGAGCGCGCCCAGGGCCGCCCGCTCGAGGTCGGCGAGCCTGCCAACGTCACGCTCGTCGACCCGGCCGCGCGGCGCGTGGTCGACGGGGCCGGGCAGGCCACCGCGAGCACCAACACGCCCTTCCAGGGCCGCGAGCTGCCCGGTGCGGTCGTCGCGACGTTCCTGCGGGGCCGGGCCACCGTGCTCGACGGCGCGCCCGTCGAGGCGGTCGCGGCCGGTCGGGGGGTGGGGGCGTGAACCTGCCGCAGCCCGTCGCGGCCGGGATCTGGATCGTGCTCGGTGTCGTCCTGCTGACGCTCGTGCTCGTCGGCCGTCGCCGGCTCGTGCGCCGCTCCGCGGGCTTCGTCCCGACGCCGCCCGCCGTGCCGGCGGAGGCCGCGCGCGGCGGCGTCGTGCTCGGCCCGCTCGACGTGCTGTACGTGTCGAGCACGCTCGCGGGCGACTGGCTCGCGCGCGTCGGCGCCCACGGCCTCGGCGACCGGGCGCAGGCCCAGGTCACCGTGCACGACGCCGGCCTGCACGTCGCGCGCCGCGGCGCCGACGACGTGTGGGTCCCCGCGGCGGCCGTCGAGGACGTGGCGCTCACCCCGGGCATGGCGGGGAAGTTCGTCGGGAAGGAGGCCATCGTCGTGGTGACGTGGTCCGTCCCCGCCGAGCCGGTCCCGGCCGACGCCCCCGAGGCCCCGCCGCACCCCGAGGTGCGGCTCGACACCGGCCTCATGCCGCGCCACGACCACGACGTCCCGCGTCTCCTGGAGGCCGTGCGCGACCTCGCCGGCCGCCCCCGGGACGCGGGCGCCGACGGCACCCGCGAACGACGAACCGGGGCGCCGAGCAGCGCCACCGACGCACCCACCGACCAGGACGGCCCGGCGCCGACGCGCGAGAGCGCCGCACCCGGCACCGACGAGAACGACGAGGAAGCACCTTGACCGCCTCAGCGAACGCAGTGAGCTCACCGACCGCAGTCACCTCGGTGACCTGCGCACCCGCCCCCGACCGGGCCCTGATCGTCCTCGAGGACGGCACCGTGCAGCACGGCCGCGCGTACGGCGCGCGCGGCACGACCGTCGGCGAGATCGTCTTCAACACCGGCATGACCGGCTACCAGGAGACCCTCACCGACCCCTCCTACCACCGTCAGATCGTCGTCATGACGGCCCCCCACATCGGGAACACGGGCGTCAACGACGAGGACCCGGAGTCCGGCAAGATCTGGGTCGCCGGGTACGTCGTGCGCGACGCGGCCCGCCGCGCGTCGAGCTGGCGCGCGCAGCGCACCCTCGACGAGGAGCTCGCGGCCCAGGGCGTCGTCGGCATCAGCGACGTCGACACGCGCGCCCTCACGCGCCACCTGCGCGAGCTCGGCGTGATGCGCGCGGGCATCTTCTCCGGCGACGCGCTCGTGCGCGACGGCTACCCGCGCACCGTGGAGGACCTCGTGGCCGAGGTGAAGGCGGCGCCCGCGATGGCCGGCGCCGACCTCGCCCGCGAGGTGAGCACCGACACGGCGTACGTCGTCGAGCCCTTCGAGGGCACGACGCCGGACGGCGAGCCCGTCGCCACCGTCGTCGCCGTGGACCTCGGCATCAAGTCGATGACGCCCCAGCGCCTCGCCCAGCGCGGCGTGCGCGTGCACGTGGTGCCCGCGGCCTCGACGATCGCGGACATCGAGGCGTACGCGCCCGACGGCGTGTTCTTCTCCAACGGCCCGGGCGACCCGAGCGCCGCGACCCACGAGGTCGAGCTGCTGCGCGGCGTCCTCGACCGCGGCACGCCGTTCTTCGGCATCTGCTTCGGCAACCAGATCCTCGGGCGCGCGCTCGGCTACGGCACGTACAAGCTCGCGTACGGCCACCGCGGCATCAACCAGCCCGTCATGGACCGCCGCACCGGCAAGGTCGAGGTCACGGCCCACAACCACGGGTTCGCGGTCGACGCGCCGCTCGACGGCGAGTCCGTCGCCCCGCACGACGGCGGCCGCTACGGGCGCGTCGTCGTGTCCCACGTCGGGCTCAACGACCAGGTGGTCGAGGGGCTCGAGTGCCTCGACCTGCCCGCCTTCTCCGTCCAGTACCACCCCGAGGCCGCGGCCGGCCCCCACGACGCCGCGTACCTCTTCGACCGCTTCGTCGAGCTCATGACGTCGCGTCGCGCCGCCGGCGCGGCGGGCGCGGGCTCCGACGCCGTCGAGCAGACCACCAAGGAGAGCTGATACCGTGCCTCGCAGAACCGACATCTCCAGCGTCCTGGTCATCGGGTCCGGCCCGATCGTCATCGGCCAGGCGTGCGAGTTCGACTACTCCGGCACCCAGGCGTGCCGCGTGCTCAAGGAGGAGGGCCTGCGGGTCGTCCTCGTGAACTCGAACCCGGCGACGATCATGACCGACCCCGAGTTCGCCGACGCGACCTACGTCGAGCCGATCACGACCGAGGTCCTCACGTCGATCATCGCCAAGGAGCGCCCCGACGCGCTGCTGCCGACGCTCGGCGGTCAGACGGCGCTCAACGCGGCGATCGCGCTCGACGAGGCGGGCGTCCTCGCCGAGTACGGTGTCGAGCTCATCGGCGCGAACATCGCGGCGATCCAGAAGGGCGAGGACCGTCAGCAGTTCAAGGATGTCGTCGAGACGTGCGGCGGCGAGTCCGCGCGCTCCGTCATCGTCCACACGGTCGACGAGGCGATCGCGGCCGCGGGCGACCTCGGCTACCCGATGGTCGTGCGCCCGTCGTTCACGATGGGCGGCCTCGGCTCGGGCTTCGCGTACGACGAGGACGAGCTGCGCCGCATCGTCGGCCAGGGCCTGCACTACTCCCCGGTGACGGAGGTGCTCCTCGAGGAGTCGATCCTCGGCTGGAAGGAGTACGAGCTCGAGCTCATGCGCGACAAGAACGACAACGTCGTCGTCGTGTGCTCGATCGAGAACGTCGACCCCGTCGGCGTGCACACGGGCGACTCGATCACGGTCGCGCCCGCGCTCACGCTCACCGACCGCGAGTACCAGAAGCTGCGCGACATCGGCATCGCCGTCATCCGCGAGGTCGGCGTCGACACGGGCGGCTGCAACATCCAGTTCGCCGTCGACCCGGACACGGGCCGCGTCATCGTCATCGAGATGAACCCGCGGGTCTCGCGGTCGTCCGCGCTCGCGTCCAAGGCGACCGGGTTCCCCATCGCGAAGATCGCGGCGAAGCTCGCCGTCGGCTACACGCTCGACGAGATCCCCAACGACATCACGCAGGTCACGCCGGCCTCGTTCGAGCCGACGCTCGACTACGTGGTCGTCAAGGTGCCGCGGTTCGCGTTCGAGAAGTTCCCGGCCGCGGACCCGACGCTCACGACGACCATGAAGTCGGTCGGCGAGGCGATGGCGCTCGGGCGCAACTTCACCGAGGCGCTCGGCAAGGCGCTGCGCTCGATCGACAAGGGCGGCTCGGTCTTCCACTGGGACGGCGAGCCCGTCTCCGGCGCGGAGCTCGACGAGCTGCTCGTGCGCATCGCGCGCCCCACGGAGAACCGGATCATCGGCGTCCAGCAGGCGCTGCGCGCCGGGGCGAGCGTGGAGCAGGTGTTCGAGGCCACGAAGATCGACCCGTGGTACCTCGACCAGATCCAGCTGGTCAACGAGGTCGCGGCGGCCGTCGCCGACGCGCCCGCGCTCACGGAGGACGTGCTGCGCGAGGCGAAGAAGCACGGCCTGTCCGACGCGCAGGTCGCGCGCCTGCGCGGCATGGGCCCGGCGGGCGAGGCGACCGTGCGCGAGGTCCGCTACGCGCTCGGCGTCCGGCCCGTCTACAAGACGGTCGACACGTGCGCGGCCGAGTTCGCCGCCCGCACGCCGTACCACTACTCGTCGTACGACCTGGAGACCGAGGTCGCCCCGCGCGAGCGCGAGGCCGTGATCATCCTCGGCTCGGGCCCGAACCGCATCGGCCAGGGCATCGAGTTCGACTACTCGTGCGTGCACGCGGCCCTCACGCTGCGCGAGCGCTACGAGACGGTCATGGTCAACTGCAACCCGGAGACGGTCTCGACCGACTACGACACGTCCGACCGCCTCTACTTCGAGCCGCTGACGTTCGAGGACGTGCTCGAGGTCTACCAGGCGGAGCTCGCCGCGGGACCGGTCAAGGGCATCATCGTCCAGCTCGGCGGCCAGACCCCGCTCGCGCTCGCGCAGCGGCTCGCCGACGCGGGCCTGCCGATCCTCGGCACGAGCCCCGAGGCGATCGACGCCGCCGAGGACCGCGGCGAGTTCGGACGCGTGCTCGTCGAGGCGGGCCTGCCCGCCCCGGCGTTCGGCACGGCGCGCTCGCTGGACGAGGCGAAGGACGTCGCGGCCGGCATCGGGTACCCGGTGCTCGTGCGCCCGTCCTACGTGCTCGGCGGGCGCGGCATGGAGATCGTGTACTCGGCCGAGCAGCTCACGGGCTACGTCGAGCGCGCCCTCGTGGCGGCCGCGGCGGAGGACCGCACGGCCGGGACGCTGCCCGCGCCGCTGCTCATCGACCGGTTCCTGGACGACGCCATGGAGATCGACGTCGACGCGCTCTACGACGGCACCGAGCTCTTCCTCGGCGGCGTGATGGAGCACATCGAGGAGGCGGGCATCCACTCGGGCGACTCGGCGTGCGTCCTGCCGCCGGTGTCGCTGTCGGAGCAGGAGATCGAGCGCATCCGCCGCTCGACCGAGGCCATCGCGAAGGGCGTCGGCGTGCGCGGCCTGCTCAACGTGCAGTACGCGCTCGTCTCCGACGTGCTCTACGTCCTGGAGGCCAACCCCCGCGCGTCGCGCACGGTGCCGTTCGTCTCGAAGGCGACGGGCACGTCGCTCGCGAAGGCCGCGGCGCGCGTCATGGCGGGCGAGTCGATCGCGGAGCTGCGCGCCGCGGGCGTGCTGCCCGCCGACGGCGACGGCGGCACGCTCCCGCTCGACGCGCCGATCGCGGTCAAGGAGGCGGTCCTGCCGTTCAAGCGCTTCCGCACCGCGGACGGTGTCGTCGTCGACACGGTGCTCGGCCCGGAGATGCGCTCGACGGGCGAGGTCATGGGCTTCGACCGCGACTTCCCCCACGCGTTCGCGAAGTCGCAGGCCGCCGCGTTCGGCGGGCTGCCGACGTCGGGCCGCGTGTTCGTCTCGGTCGCGGACCGCGACAAGCGCTCGATCGTCTTCCCGGTCAAGCGCCTCGCGGAGCTCGGCTTCGAGATCCTCGCGACGGACGGCACGTCGAGCGTGCTGCGCCGCAACGGCATCGCGTCGCGCGTGGTGCGCAAGTTCTCCGCGGGCCGCGGGGCGGACGGCGAGCCGACGATCGTCGACCTCATCACGGCCGGCGAGGTGGACATGGTCATCAACACGCCGTCCGGTCAGGGCGCGCGCGCCGACGGCTACGAGATCCGCGCGGCCACGACGGCGGCCGACAAGCCGATCGCGACGACGGTCGACCAGCTCGCCGCCGCGGTGCAGGGCATCGAGGCCGTCCTCGCCGGGCCGTTCGCGGTCGCGAGCCTCCAGGAGCACATGGCGGGCGTGGGCCTGACCGACGGCGTCGAGCTGCCCGCTCCCGCCGCGGAGCGGGTGGGCGCGTGAGCGCGGGCTTCGGCGCGCGCCTCGCGGCGGCGACGGAGGACCACGGGCCGCTGTGCGTGGGCATCGACCCGCACCCGGGCCTGCTCGCGGACTGGGGCCTGCCCGACGACGCCTCCGGGCTGCGCGAGTTCGGCCTGCGGGTCGTCGAGGCGGTCGGGGGCCGCGTGGCCGCGGTCAAGCCGCAGTCGGCGTTCTTCGAGCGCCACGGGTCGCGCGGCGTCGCGGCGCTCGAGGAGGTCCTCGCGGCGGCCCGTGCCGCCGGGACGCTGACGATCGTGGACGCCAAGCGCGGCGACATCGGCTCGACCATGACCGCGTACGCCGACGCGTACCTGCGCGACGGCTCGCCGCTCGCGGCGGACGCGCTGACCGTGTCCCCGTACCTGGGGTTCGGGTCGCTGCAGCCCGCGGTCGACGCGGCGCTGGAGACGGGGCGCGGCCTGCTCGTGCTGTGCCTGACGTCGAACCCCGAGGGCGCCGAGGTGCAGCACGCGCGCCGGGGCGCCGGGGCGGGCGTGGAGTCCGTCGCGGCGCACGTCGCGCGCGAGGCGGCGCAGGTGAACGCCCCGGTCGTCGCCGCGGGCGACGCGCTCGGGCCGGTCGGGCTCGTGGTGGGCGCGACGATCGCGGACGCCGCGGCGCGCACGGGGACCGACCTCGCGGCGGTGCGCGGGCCGCTCCTGGCGCCCGGCGTGGGCGCGCAGGGCGCGGGCGCGGCCGAGCTCGCCGCCGTCTTCGGCGACGCGCGGCGCCAGGTGCTCGCGTCGTCGTCGCGCGGGGTGCTGCGCGCCGGGCCGGACGCGGAGGCGCTGCGCGCGGCGGCGCGCACCGCCACGGACGAGGCGGCGCAGGCCCTGCGCGGCTGAGCCCCGCACCTCCCGGGACCGGGCCGGCACCCTCGTGGGTGCCGGCCCGGTCGCCGTCATGGGTGCCGGCCCGGTCGCCGTCGTGCCCGGTGGTCCCGTGCGAGACTGCGCCCATGACCTCCCGCGACGAGACGACCGACCCCGCCCCGACCGCTGCCGGTGCGCCTCCGGAGCTGCCCCCGCCGGGCGCTGTGCCGGGCGCCCTGGACGTGCCGGGCACGTGGAACGCGCGCGACGTGGGCGGTCGGGCGGTGCCGTCCGGTCACGACGAGCCGCTGCGGACGGGCGTGCTGCTGCGCACGGCGAGCCTGTCCCGGCTGACCCCCGCGGGCCAGGCCGCGCTGGTCGACCTGGACGTGCGGACTGTCGTCGACCTGCGCGGCGGGGACGAGCTCGAGCGCGACGGCGCGGACGCCGTCCCGGGTGGCGTGCGCGTGCTGCGCCGGGGCATGGACCCGACGCCGGGCCTGGTCGACGGGGGAGCGGGCGCGGGCGCGTCGGCGGACCCGGCGGCGCTCGTCGCGGGACTGCTCGCGGCCGACGACCCGGCCGCGGTCGCGCGGCGCCTCATGCACGGCGTGTACGCGACGTTCGTCACGGACCCGGGCATTCGGGAGACGGTCGGCCGTGTCCTGGCGGACGTCGCCGCGGCCGACGGCGCGAGCGTCGTGCACTGCTCGGCGGGCAAGGACCGCACGGGCTGGGTCGTGGCCCTCGTGCAGTACGTCGCGGGGGTCCCTGAGGAGGAGCGCATGGCCGAGTACCTCGCGAGCGCGGCGGCGGCCGAGGGGCTCGCCGCGCTCGTGCCCCCGCTGCCGGGGCTGTCGCCCGAGGCGCTGGCGCCGGTCCTCACCGTCGAGCCCGCGTACCTGGAGGGCGCGTGGGAGCTCGCGGTGCGCGAGCACGGGAGCATCGACGACTACCTCGGAGCGTGCGGCGTGACGACGGCGGTGCGCGACGCGCTCGTGGCGCGCCTCGTGGCGTCCTGAGCCGCCCCCGACCCGCGTTCCGCCCTCGTTCCGCCGTCGTTCCGGGCCCGCCGCCGGGGTCGTTGCGGAGACCGTCCCGGGTACGGCCGCGGACGACGCGCCACGCCCAGTCGTTGCCCGATCGCCCGAGGCTCGCTACTTTCGAGGGGTCGGCTCCGTGCGTCGGCGCAGGTCGCCCGGGTGATCCACCCGGTCGGGGCTCCACCTGCGGGCACGCCGGGACGACTGAGTGGGCCCATCCGCCTGACGACGAGTAGGTGACTTGCGTGGCACTTCCACCCCTGACCCCAGAACAGCGCGCGGCGGCGCTCGAGAAGGCCGCGGAGGCACGACGCGTGCGCGCCGAGGTGAAGAACCGGCTCAAGTACTCCCAGGGCTCCCTGAAGGAGGTCATCGAGCGCGGCCAGACGGACGACATGATCGGCAAGCTCAAGGTCGTCTCGTTGCTGGAGTCCCTGCCCGGCGTGGGTAAGGTGAAGGCTCGGGCGATCATGGAGGAGATCGGGATCGCCGAGACACGTCGTGTCCGCGGCCTCGGCCCCCACCAGTCCGCGGCCCTCATCGAGAGGTTTGGCTGACATTTCCGCGCACCCGTCCGAGCCGACGCCGTCCGTCCCCGCCGGGGAGACCACGGAGCCGGCGTCGCCGCCCGTCGTCCCCGGCCCCGCCCGCCTGACCGTCCTGGCCGGCCCGACCGCCGTCGGGAAGGGCACGGTGTCGGCCGACATCCGGGCCCGTTACCCGGAGGTGTGGCTGTCCGTGTCGGCGACGACGCGCGACCCGCGGCCGGGCGAGGTGGACGGCGTGCACTACCTGTTCGTCGGCCCGGACGAGTTCGCGCGCATGGTCGCGGACCGTGAGCTGCTGGAGTGGGCCGTCGTGCACGGGCGCAACAGCTACGGCACGCCCCGGCGCGCGGTCGAGGAGAAGCTCGCCGCGGGCGTGCCGGCGCTCCTGGAGATCGACCTCCAGGGTGCGCGCCAGGTCCGCGCGTCGATGCCCGAGGCCCGGTTCGTGTTCCTCGCGCCGCCGAGCTGGGACGAGCTCGTGCGTCGCCTGGTCGGCCGCGGCACGGAGGACGCGGAGGAGCGGGAGCGCCGTCTGACGACGGCCCGGGTCGAGCTCGCGGCGGAGTCGGAGTTCGACCACGTCATCGTCAACGACGAGGTGCACCGCGCGACGGACGAGCTGGTGCGCGTCATGGGGCTCGAGCCCCGTCCCGTCCCGGCGGAGGGCTCGTCCCCGGCGTCGTCCCCCGTGCCGTCCGGGCACGGCGAGGGGCACAGCGAGTAGACTGTTCTGCGGTGCCCGTGCGCGGGCGTTCCCCCGTGGGCCCGAGGCCCGGTCGGCGGCCCGTCCTGCGACGTGGTGCCGCGGCCGCCCGGTCCCGGACGGGGGCGCCGTGCGCGCCGCCGCCATCGACCAGCTGCAGCGCCCGCTGCAGACCCTTGAACCCACGGAGCGAACTGTGTCCGGAACCGTCGCCGCCCCCGAGGGCATCACCGACCCGCCCATCGACGACCTGCTCGAGCACGTCGACTCGAAGTACGCGCTGGTCATCTACTCGGCCAAGCGTGCGCGCCAGATCAACGCGTACTACTCGCAGCTCAGCGAGGGCCTGCTGGAGAACGTCGGGCCGCTGCTCGAGACGCGCAACCAGGAGAAGCCGCTCTCGATCGCGATGCGCGAGATCAACGCGGGCCTGCTGACGATCGAGGCCGAGCCCGACGAGGCCCCCGAGGCCTGAGCCCGCACGCCGCGCACCTCCACCGGAGGGCGCGGCGTTCGTGCGTCCGCGCCCGGGTGCGCGGGCCCCTTCCCCGCCGCGGTCGGCGGCGGGTCTGAGCCGGACCTCCAGGAGGAACGACATGCGGATCGTGCTCGGTGTGAGCGGCGGGGTCGCGGCGTACAAGGCCGTGCTGCTGCTGCGGCTGCTGCGGGAGCAGGGCCATCGGGTGCGGGTGGTGCCGACGGCGTCCGCCCTGCGCTTCGTGGGCGCGCCCACGTGGGAGGCGCTGTCGGGCGAGCCGGCCACGGACCAGGTGTTCGAGGACGTCGAGCACGTGCCGCACGTCGCCCTGGGGCAGGGTGCCGACCTCGTGGTCGTGGCGCCCGCCACGGCGGACCTGCTGGCGCGCGCGGCGGCCGGGCGCGCGGACGACCTGCTGACCTCGACGCTGCTCACCGCGCGCTGCCCGGTGGTCATGGCGCCCGCGATGCACACGGAGATGTGGGAGCACCCGGCGACGGTCGCGAACGTGGCGACGCTGCGGGCGCGGGGCGTGCACGTGATCGAGCCGGCGTCCGGCCGCCTCACGGGGGCGGACACCGGGCCGGGGCGCCTGCCCGAGCCGGACGAGATCGCGCGCGTCGCGCTCGCCGTCGTGGAGGACGCGTCCCGCGCGACCGCCGCCGACGCGGGCGCGGAGCCCGGCCACGGGCCGGGCAGCGGGCCCGCGCAGGATCTCGCGGGCCGGCGCGTCGTGGTGTCGGCGGGCGGGACGCGCGAGCCCATCGACCCGGTGCGGTTCATCGGCAACCGGTCGAGCGGGCGCCAGGGCGTCGAGCTCGCGCGGGCCGCGGCGGCGCGCGGCGCGCACGTCACGCTCGTGGCCGCGAACCTGTCCCCGGACGTGGCCGCGCTCGTGCGCGCGCCCGGGGGCGTGCCCGACGCCGTGGTGGAGGTCGAGACGACGGCGCAGCTGCGCGACGCGGTGCGGTCGGCGGCGGCCGGGGCGGACGTCGTGGTCATGGCGGCGGCGGTCGCGGACTTCCGCCCGGCCCACGCGCCCGACGCGAAGATCAAGAAGGTGCCGGGCCAGGGGCCCGAGCCGATCGCGCTCGTGGAGAACCCGGACGTGCTCGCCGAGCTCGCCCGCGACCGGCTGCGCCCGGGCCAGGTGGTGGTCGGCTTCGCGGCGGAGACCGGTGACGCGCACGGGTCCGTGCTCGACCACGGCCGGGCCAAGGCGCGGCGCAAGGGCGCGGACCTGCTCGTGGTCAACGCCGTGGGCGAGGGGCGCGGGTTCGCGGTCGACGCGAACGACGTGACCGTGGTCGACGGCGCGGGGGACGTCGTCGCGACGGCGAGCGGGTCGAAGGGCGAGGTCGCGGACGCGGTGTGGGACGTCGTCGTGCCGCGCGTGGCGCCGTCGGACGAGCGGGCCGGGGTGGGCGAGTGACCCGCGTCTCGTCTCGCCTGCCGGATACGCTCGCTCACCTTTCGGGACAGTAGGCTGTGCGCCATGGCTGAGCTGCGTCTGTTCACGTCCGAGTCCGTCACCGAGGGGCACCCGGACAAGGTCTGCGACCAGATCTCCGACGCGATCCTCGACGCGCTCCTCGCGCAGGACCCGACGTCCCGCGTGGCCGTGGAGACGATGGTCACCACGGGCCTGGTGCACGTCGCCGGCGAGGTGACGACCGACGCGTACGTCGAGATCCCGCAGATCGTGCGCGACGTCGTGCGCCGGATCGGGTACACGTCGTCGGTGATCGGCTTCGACGCGGACTCGTGCGGCATCTCGGTGTCGATCGGCCAGCAGTCGCCGGACATCGCGCAGGGCGTCGACAAGAGCCTCGAGGAGCGCGACGACCAGGGCGACCACGACCCCCTCGACGCGCAGGGCGCGGGCGACCAGGGCCTGATGTTCGGGTACGCGAGCGACGACACGCCGAGCCTCATGCCCCTGCCGGTGTGGCTCGCGCACCGTCTCGCGGAGCGCCTGGCGGCGGTGCGCCGGGACGGCACGGTGCCGGGCCTGCGCCCGGACGGCAAGACGCAGGTCACCGTCGGGTACGACGGCGACCGCGCGGTCAGCCTCGACACGGTGGTGCTCTCGACGCAGCACGACCCGGACGTCCGTCAGGACGAGCTGCACCGGCAGGTCGCTGCGCAGGTCGTGGCCCCCGTGCTCGACGCTGCGGGCCTCGACCTCGACGTGCGCGCGACGCGCCTGTTCGTCAACCCCACGGGCACGTTCGTCGTGGGCGGTCCGCAGGGCGACGCGGGCCTGACGGGTCGCAAGATCATCGTCGACACGTACGGCGGCATGGCCCGCCACGGCGGGGGTGCGTTCTCCGGCAAGGACCCGTCGAAGGTGGACCGCTCGGCCGCGTACGCGACGCGCTGGGTCGCGAAGAACGTCGTCGCGGCGGGTCTGGCGCGGCGCTGCGAGGTGCAGGTCGCGTACGCGATCGGCAAGGCGCACCCCGTCGGCCTGTACGTGGAGACGTTCGGCACGGAGAAGGTCCCGGTCGAGCGCATCACGGCCGCGATCCGCGAGGTGTTCGACCTGCGCCCGGCGGCGATCATCCGCGACCTGGACCTGCTGCGTCCCATCTACGCCCCGACGGCGGCCTACGGGCACTTCGGGCGCGAGCTCGAGCAGTTCACGTGGGAGCGCACGGACCGCGTCGCGGACCTGCAGTCCCAGGTGTGAGGAGCGTCGTCGCGGCGTCGACGGGTGCGCCGGTCGTGACGGCGGCGCGTGGTTCGATGGCGTCGTGAGCGAGCCGGAGGACACGTCGCGGGCGGTGCAGGACACCCTGCTCACCGTCGCGCCCGCTGCGCCCCGCCGGGGGCCCGCGCCGCCGGCGTCGCACCAGATCGCCGCGCACCTGCCGGTGGCGCGCCTCGCGCTCGACCTCGCGCCCCCGCACCTGGACCGCCCCTTCGACTACCTCGTGCCCGCCACGATGTCCGACGACGCGCGCCCGGGGGTGCGGGTCAAGGTGCGGTTCGCGGGCCGGGACGTCGACGGGTACGTCCTGGAGCGCGTCGATCGCTCGGACCACGACGGGCGCTTGCTGCCGCTGCGGCGCGTCGTGTCGGCCGAGCCCGTGCTGGCACCGGCTGTCGCCCGGCTCGCGCGCGCGGTCGCCGACCACTACGCGGGCACGCTCTCGGACGTGCTGCGCCTCGCCGTGCCCCCGCGGCACGCGCGCGCCGAGCAGACCTTCGCGGCACGGACGGCCGCTGACGCGGTCCCCGCGCCGGGATCGACCCCGGCCGGGGCCGCCCCGGGCGACGCCGTCGCCGCCGAGGCGGTTCCTACGGCCCCTTCCGTCGCCGAGTCCGTTCCTGCGCCTACCGAGTCCGTTCCCGGGTCCGTGCCCGCGGCTGCGACGCACCAGGAGTCCGTGTGGGCCCCGTACCGGGCCGGCGCCGCGTTCCTCGCGCACGTCGCGGGCGGCGGGGCGCCCCGGGCCGTGTGGACCGCGCTCCCCGGGCTCGCGCCCGCGGCGCCCGAGGCGGCGTCCGAGGGTCGGCGCGGCGCGGGCCGCTCGCGCAAGGAGCCCGACGCGCTGCCCGTCACGCACTGGGCGGCCGCGGTCGCCGAGGCGGTGCGCGCGGCCCGCTCGGGCGGGCGGGGCGCGCTCGTCGTCGTGCCCGACGCGCGCGACGTCGACCAGGTCTGCGCGGCGCTCGCGGCCGCCGGGCTGCCTGCGTGGGACGCGGCGACCGGGGGCGAGGTGGTGCGGCTGACGGCCGACGAGGGGCCCGCGCCGCGCTACCGCGCGTTCCTCGCCGTCCTGCACGGTGACGCGCGCGTCGTCGTGGGGACCCGCGCAGCGGCGTTCGCGCCCGTGGTCGACCTCGGGCTGGTGGTGTGCTGGAACGACGGCGAGGACACGCTCGCGGAGCCGCGCGCCCCGTACCCGCACGCGCGCGAGGTGCTCGCGCTGCGCAGCGACCAGGAGGGCGCGGCGTTCCTGCTGGGGTCGCACGGGCGCACGGTCGCGGCGCACGCGCTCGTCGTTCGGGGCTGGGCGCACGAGCTCGCGGCGCCGCGCGACGTCGTGCGGGCCCGGGCGCCGCGCGTGCGGGCGCTGACCTCGGTCGAGCTGGCGGCGGAGGGACCGGGCGCCGCGGCGCGCATCCCGACGGCCGCGTGGCGCACTGCGCGTGCGGCGCTGGAGCAGGGGCCGGTGCTGGTGCAGGTGCCGCGGTCGGGGTACGTGCCCGTGGTGGCGTGCGGCCGGTGCCGCACGCCCGCGCGCTGCACGGTGTGCCACGGCCCGCTCGCGCTGTCCGGCCCCCAGGCGACGCCCCAGTGCGCGTGGTGCGGGGCGCTCGCGGGCGGGTGGTCGTGCGCGGAGTGCCACTGGACGGGGCTGCGGTCGGTGCGCGTGGGGTCCCAGCGCACCGCGGAGGAGCTGGGCCGTGCGTTCGCGGGGGTCCCGGTGCAGGTGTCGGGTGCCGCGGCGGCGGGCGGGGTGCTGGGGGCGGTGTCCGCGCGTCCCGCGCTCGTGGTCGCGACGCCGGGCGCCGAGCCGGTCGCCGAGGGCGGGTACGCGGCGGCGCTGCTGCTGGACGCGGCGGTGAGCACGGCGCACGTCGGGCTGGACGTGGCGCAGGACGCGCTGGCGCGCTGGCTCGCCGCGGCGGCGCTCGTGCGGCCCGCGACGGCGGGCGGGCAGGTGCTGCTCGTGGGCGACGCCGCGCCCGCGCCGACGAACGCGCTCGTGCGCTGGGACCCGGCGCTCCTCGCGGACCGCGAGCTGGACGAGCGGGTCGAGCTGTCGCTGCCGCCGGCGGTCCGGGTGGCGGCGGTGACGGGCGACCGTCCCGCGGTGGCGGCGGTGCTGGGCCGGGTGGCGCTCGCGGGCCCGGAGACGGTGCTGGGCCCGGTGGAGGTGGCGGCGTCGCCCCGCGGGCGGGGTGCCGACGGGGTGGACGGCGCGGCGCCTGGGCTGGTGGACGCCCCACCCGTGCGGGCGGTGGTGCGCGTCCCGGTGCGCGACGGCCGTCGGCTGGCGCGCGAGCTCGGCGCGTCCGTCGCGGTCCGGTCCGCGCGGCGCGAGCCGGGTAGCGTGCGGGTGGAGCTCGACCCGAAGGAGATCCTGTGACGCACCACCCCGTGCCCGACGCCCCGACCGTCGCCCCCGTCACCGGGGCGTCCGCCGACGAGACCCCCGACCCGGGCCCGGCACCCGCCGCCCGCGAGATCGACGCCGTGCTGTACGACTTCGGCAACGTCCTGGTGGGCTGGGACCCGTACGGCGCGTACGACGGCGTCGACCGGCGGGACGTGGACGCGTTCTTCGCCGACGTGGACTTCCGCGTGCTCAACCACGAGCGGGACGCGGGTGCGACGTGGCAGGACGCGCGCGACCGCGTGGCGGCGAGCCACCCGCACCACGTCGCGATGCTGGACCGGTACGTCGAGCGGTTCCCCGCGACGCTCACCGGCCCGGTCGAGGGCTCCGAGGAGCTCGTGCGCGAGCTGCGGGACCTGGGCCTGCGGCTGTACGGGCTGACGAACTGGTCCGCGGAGCTCTTCGGGCACGCCGCTCCGGCCGCTCCGGCCACGGCCCTCATGGAGGACGTGCTGGTCTCCGGGCGCGAGGGCCTGGCCAAGCCCGACCCGGCGATCTTCGCGCTCGCGGTCGAGCGGTTCGGTCTCGACCCGGCCCGGACGCTGTTCACCGACGACAGCGCGGCCAACGTCGACGCCGCGGCGCGCCTCGGGCTGCGCACCCACCTGTTCGTGGGCACGGCGGGCCTGCGCGCGGCGCTGCGCGACCTGGGCGTGCCGGTCGGCCCCGAGGGCGCCGGGTCGTGATGGGCGCCGCGTCGTGACGGGTGCCGGGGTGCCGCGCGCGCTCACGGCCCGTGAGCGCGACGTGCTCGTCTGGATGCTCGGCCACGGGTGCCGCGGCGAGGCGGTCGCGCCGGACCGGGACGCGGCCGACCGTGGGCGCTGGCTCGCCCAGGTCGACGCGGTGCGCGTGCACGGCACGTGCGCGTGCGGGGCCTGCCCGACGATCGACCTGGGGGACGACGACGGTCCCGTCCCCGCGCAGGGCCCGCGCGTCGTGCTGGAGGCGGGCACGGACCGCTTCCTCCTGCTGCTGTTCGTCGACGACGACCGGCTGAGCTGCCTCGAGCTCGCTCCCGTGGGCGACGAGGCGTTCCCCGCGTTCCCTCCGGTCGCCACGCTGGCGACCTGACCCCCGGGCCCGACCGCGCGCCTGTGCGCGCCGGCGCATGACCCGTGCACGGGGCCGCTCCCGGGTCTGCCGCCCTGCCCGGCCACCTAGAATCGGGCCCATGCGCCTGCTGTTCGCGGGGACCCCGGATACCGCGGTCCCGTCCCTCGACGCCCTCCTCGACTCCCGCCACGAGGTGGTCGCCGTGCTCACGCGCGCCGACGCGCCGTCGGGCCGCGGACGGCGCCTGACCCCCAGCCCCGTCCGCGTGCGTGCCGAGGAGGCCGGGATCCCGGTCCTCACGGACCGGCCCCGCGGCGAGGAGTTCCTCGCGCGCTTCGCCGCGCTCGACGTCGACGCGGCACCCGTCGTCGCGTACGGGGAGATCCTGCGCCCCGACGTGCTCGCCGTGCCCCGGCACGGGTGGGTCAACCTGCACTTCTCCGTCCTGCCCGCCTGGCGCGGCGCGGCGCCCGTGCAGCGCGCGATCATCGCGGGCGACGAGGTGACCGGGGCGACGACGTTCCTCATCGAGGAAGGGCTGGACTCGGGGCCCACGCTCGGCACCACGACGGAGACGATCCGGCCCCGGGACACCGCGGGCGACCTCCTGGGCCGCCTCGCCGTCTCCGGTGCCGGCCTCCTCGTCGCCACCCTCGACGCCCTCGAGGACGGCACCCTGCGCCCGCAGCCCCAGCCCGCCGACGGCGTCTCGCACGCCGCCAAGCTCACGACGGCCGACGCGGAGGTCCGCTGGGACCACCCGGCGCTCGCGGTCGACCGCCTGGTGCGCGGCTGCACCCCGGCCCCCGGGGCGTGGACGACCCTGCCCGGCGCCGACGGTACGCCCGCGCGCCTGGGGCTCGGCCCGGTCACCCCGCGGCCCGACGTCGTCGACCTCGCCCCCGGGCGCGTGCGCGCCGGGAAGAAGGAGGTGCTCGTCGGGACCGCGACCCACGCCGTCCAGCTGGGGGAGGTGGCGCCCGTGGGCAAGAAGCACATGGCCGCCGCGGACTGGGCGCGCGGTGCCCGGCTCGACGACGCCACGGTCCTCGGTGCGGAGACCGCCCGATGAGCGCCGAGCGCCGCGACCGCGACGGTTCGAACGCACGTTCGAACAGGAACGGGCGACCGCAGCGCCGGGAGGGCGCCGCGTCGAACAGGCGTTCGAGCGATGGCACCCCGGGTGGAGGCGACAACTCGAACGCACGTTCGAATTCTGGTGCGGCGCGGGCCGGCGGGGGGGACGAGCGCCGCGACGCCCGAGGGCGCCAGCGCGGCGCCGCCCGCTCCCGCGGAGAGGTGCACCGCGGCTCCGCGGCACCCTCCCAGCGTCGCAAGGGCACCGACCCCGCACGGGCCGTCGCGTACGACGTCCTGCGCCAGGTCGACGGCTCCGACGCCTACGCCAACCTGGTCCTGCCGCCCCTGCTGCGTGAGCGCGGCATCCGCGGGCGCGACGCGGGCTTCGCGACCGAGCTCGCCTACGGCACGCTGCGCCTGCGCGGCCGCTACGACGCGATCCTCGCGCACTGCCTCGACCGCCCCCTCGACCGCCTCGACCCGCCCGTGCTCGACGTCCTGCGCCTCGGCACCCACCAGCTCCTCGCCATGCGCGTCCCGCAGCACGCCGCCGTCTCCGAGACCGTCGGCCTCGCCCGCGAACGCACCGGCGCCGGCAGCGCCCAGCTCGTCAACGCCGTCCTGCGCCGCGTCGCCCGCACCCCCCTCGACGACTGGCTCACGACCCTCGCCGACGACGCCCCCGACCCCCTCGCGGCGCTCGCGGCCACCCAGAGCCACCCCGTGTGGATCGCCCGCGCCCTGCGCGACGCCCTCGCCGGCAACGGACGCCCCGTGGACGAGCTCGACGCCCTCCTCGCCGCCGACAACGACGCCCCCCGCGTCACGCTCGTCGCGCGCCCCGGCCTCGCCGACCCCCACGAGCTCGCCGACGGCGACGGCCGCGTCACCCCCGCCCGCTGGGCACCCACCGCGCTCACCCTCGACGGCGGCGACCCCGCCGCGTTCGGCGCCGTGCGCGACGGCCGCGCCGGCGTCCAGGACGAGGGCAGCCAGCTCGTCGCCCTCGCGCTCGCCGCCGCACCGCTCACCGGACCGCAGCCCGGCTCCACCGGCGACGACGCGCGCTGGCTCGACCTGTGCGCCGGCCCGGGCGGCAAGGCCGCGCTCCTCGCGGCGCTCGCGGCCGAGCGCGGGGCGCGCCTCGTCGCCAACGAGGTCCAGCCGCACCGCGCACGCCTCGTGGAGAAGGCGCTCGCCGCCGTCCCTGCGGACGCCGTGGAGGCCGTGCGCACGGGTGACGGGCGCGCCGTCGGGCAGGACGAGCCGGGCGCGTACGACCGCGTGCTCCTCGACGCCCCCTGCACGGGCCTCGGGGCCCTGCGCCGCCGGCCCGAGTCGCGGTGGCGCCGCACCCCGGCGGACCTCGCGCCCCTCACCGGGCTCCAGCGCGAGCTCCTCGACTCCGCGCTCGACGCCGTCCGGCCCGGGGGAGTGGTCGGGTACGTCACGTGCTCGCCCCACCTCGCCGAGACCCAGGTCGTCGTCGCCGACGTGCTGCGCCGCCGCGACGATGTCGAGGTCCTCGACGCCCCGGACGTCGTGCGCGACGTCGTGCGTCCGGAGGTGCGCGACACCGTCGAGCTCGGGGACCGTCAGGACGTCCAGCTCTGGCCGCACGTCCACGGCACCGACGCCATGCACCTCACGCTCCTGCGCCGCACGGTGTGAGCGCCGCGCCCCGCGTCGCGATGTCGTGATATCTCGACAACGCGGGGATGTCGGAGTAACCTGACAACACCTCGTGTCAGGGAATCCCGACACGGCAGCACGTCAGCGCCCCCACGGCAGGAGAGCGAGCATGGCCGACACCTGGACCACCCCCCGCAGCCCCCGCGACCTCGGCGCCTACCTCAGCCGCGTCCGCCGAACCCGCGGACTCACCCAGGCCCAGGTTGCCGACGAGCTCGGCATCACCCGCCAGTACCTCTCCGAGCTCGAGAACGGCGTCGAGAACCTCTGGGTCCAACGACTCTTCGAGCTCCTCGACACCCTCGACGTCGACCTGCGACTCCAGGAACGCCGATGACCACCCTCACCGCCTGGCTCTACGGCACCCCCGTCGCGACCCTCGCACCCACCGGCCTGCGCACCACCGACGGCACACCCCGCGTCACCCTCACCTGGCCCACCGACGCGCTCGACCGCTGGGGGCACGACGCCCGTGTCCTGTCCCACCTGCTGCCCATCACCCCACCCGACGACCCCCCGCCCCACCCCGCGCGCGTCGCCGCCTGGCTCGACGGACTCCTCCCCGAGGGCCGCACCCGCGACGCCATGGCCATCGACGCCGGCATCGACCCCGACGACGCCCTCGCCTTCCTCGTCCACTACGGCCACGACACCGCCGGCGCCGTCCTCCTCGCACCCGAAGGACAACCCCTCCCCACCCCCGGCACCCCCGAACGCCTCGACGACGCCGCCGTCGCACGACTCCTGCGCGCCGCCGTCGCACGCAGCGGGGGAGAAGGCCGCACCGACCACCTCACCAGCTCCCTGCCCGGCATGGAACCCAAGATCACCCTCCTCCACGACGAGCACGGCTGGGCCCGACCCCACGGCTCCGCACCGACCACCCACATCCTCAAGGTCGCCCGCCCCGCCGACTCACCCACCGCCGACCTCGTCAACACCGAGGCCGCCGCCCTCGACCTCGCCCGCCGCGTCGGCCTCACCACCGTCCACGCCCACGTCACCGAGCTCGACGGCGAACGCGCCATCGTCGTCACCCGCTACGACCGCGTCCCCGACCCCACCGACCCCACCGGCACCGCACGCCTCCACCAGGAGGACGCCGCCCAGGCCCTCGGCATCAACACCCGCGACCCCGAACGCAAGTTCCAGCACGGCCGCCGCTTCCCCTCCCTCGCCGCCATCGCCCGCACCCTGCGCGACGACGGCACCCGCCCCGACCCCCTCCTCGCCCTCACCACCCTCAACCTCGCCCTCGGCAACACCGACGCCCACGCCAAGAACATCTCCGTCCTGCGCCACGCCGACGGCACCGTCCGCCTCGCCCCCGCCTACGACATCGCCATGCACCTCCACCACGACCACGCCTCCCGCGTCTTCGCCATGGACGTCGCCGGCGAACGCGACATGGACCGACTCACCGCCGACCACCTCGTCACCGAGGGCACCACCTGGGGGCTGCCCCGCCGACGCGCCCAGCGCGCCGTCGCCCAGACCCTCGACGGACTCCTCGCGGCGCTCGCGGACATCGACCGCGACGCCCACCCCGGCGTGAGCCGTCACGCCTGGCGCACGGTCGAGCGCCGTACCACCGACCTCCGCCGAACCCTGGCCGTCTAACGGTCTCCTTCTCACGCCGAGCAGGTGGTCGCGGCGGGTCCGCGCGCCCTCACCCACCAGGACCGCCTGCTCGCCCCGCCGGGTCGGGGCGCCCCAGGGTGCTCAGAGGGTGCGCTGGAGCAGGATCGTGTCGACCCAGCGGCCGTGCTTGAACCCGACGGCGGTGAGGCGCCCGGCCTCGACGAAGCCGAAGCGGCGGTGCAGCGGGAGCGACCCGGCGGCCTCGGGGACGTCGGCCACGACGGAGACGACCTGGCGGACCCCCGCGGCGGCGACCGCCTCCAGGAGCGCGGCGAGCAGCGCGGTGCCCACCCCGCGCCCGGCGTGCGCCGGGTCGAGGTAGATCGTGTCCTCGGCGGTGTGCCGGTAGGCGGGCTTGGGGCGCCAGGCCGACGCGTACGCGTAGCCCGCGACGACGGCGCCGGTCGGGGAGCTCGGCCCGCCCGGGGCGTCGACCTCGGCGACGAGGAACGGCAGGCCGCGCGCGGTGACGTCGTCGAGCTTGCGGTGCCACGCCGGGACGTCCCAGACCTCCTCCTCGAACGTCACGCACGTGTCGCGCACGAACGGGGCGGCGATCTCCGCGACCCGCGGCAGGTCGTGCACCGTGGCCGGGCGCACCGTCACGACGGGTGCGGAGGCGTGCGGGTCCCCGGGGCGGTGCGGCGTGCCGCGGACGGAGGCAGGGGCCGGGCCGGGGGAGGGGGAGGAGAGGTCGCTCACGCGACGAGGGTACGAGCACCGGGCTCCGGCACGCGCCCCTAGGCTGGGGCCCATGGCAGCCCTCATCGCACCGAGCATCCTGTCCGCCGACTTCGCGAATCTCGAGCGCGACCTGAACGCGATCGCCACGGCGGACTACGCGCACGTCGACGTCATGGACAACCACTTCGTGCCGAACCTGACGCTCGGGCTGCCGGTGTTCGAGCGCCTGGCGCAGGTGTCGCCCGTCCCGATCGACGCCCACCTCATGATCGAGGACCCTGACCGCTGGGCGCCGGCCTACGCGGAGGCGGGCGCGGCGTCGGTCACGTTCCACGCCGAGGCCGCTGCTGCCCCTGTGCGGCTCGCTCGCGAGCTCCGCCGCCTGGGAGCCCGCGCAGGCGTCGCGCTGCGCCCTGCGACGCCGGTGGAGCCCTTCCTGGACCTGCTGACCGAGGTGGACATGATCCTCGTCATGACGGTCGAGCCGGGCTTCGGCGGACAGTCCTTCATCGAGGGGACGCTGCCGAAGATCCGGCGGGCGCGCGAGGCCGTGAGCGAGTCGGGCCTCGACGTGTGGATCCAGGTCGACGGGGGAGTGTCCCGTTCGACGATCGAGCGAGCCGCGGACGCGGGGGCGAACGTCTTCGTCGCCGGATCGGCGGTCTACGGGGCGGAGAACGTGCCCGAGGAGATCCAGGCGCTGCGCGAGCTGGCGGAGGCATCGGCGCACGCCCACTGACGTCAGGACGAGAAGGGGCCCACTACGGGCCCCTTCTTCGTTCCCCACAAAATAGTGTGCCAAGCGCAAATTTCACTCCTGCCAGACCGCGGAAAACTCACCACCAAGCACAGAGGAGCGGGGCGGCGGTCGTCGGACGGCGAAGGGCGGCCGCTCAGGGTGAGGCGGTTCTCGCGAGCGCGGACCTCGACGGGAGCGGGCGAGAACGCGTCGGACCGTCGGTCGCGCCCGCGCGGAGCGCACCCGGAGTAGCATCGGCGGTTGCAGAACGCAGTACGCACGAACGTGCTCCGGGGTCGGTGCAATTCCGAGCCGGCGGTGACAGTCCGCGACCCGCGCCCACGCGCGGTTGACCTGGTGGAACTCCAGGACCGACGGTGAAAGTCCGGATGGGAGGAAGCACGTGCGGCGTGGCCACGCCTCGGCGCGTGGTGCTCCGGCGACCCGCCGGTGCACCCGTCCGGGACGGTGACGGCCTCGCCGTGGTGAGCGACGCCGTCGAGCCCTCGTGGCTCGACCCGCCGCCCGCCCTCACCCCGGAGCGCCCGTGCCCGGGAGGAGGACGATGGGCGAGCACCCCCGCACCCTGACGGTCGACGACGCGATGACGCGCGCGCTCGAGCTGGCGGCCCGAGGGCCGGCGCACGGGCCGAACCCCCGGGTCGGGTGCGTCCTGCTGGGCCCTCCGCCCGGCGCGACCCTGCCCGACGGCGCCGCGCCCGGTTCGATCGACCCGCACCCGCGGCCCGTGCTCGCCGAGGGGTGGCACCGTGGCGCGGGCACGCCGCACGCCGAGGCGGCGGCCCTCGCGGACGCCCGGGAGCGCGGCGTCGACGTCGCCGGCGCGACGGCGGTCGTGACGCTCGAGCCGTGCGCCCACACCGGTCGCACCGGCCCGTGCGCCGACGCGCTCGTCGCCGCAGGCGTGGCGGAGGTCGTGCTCGCCGTCGACGACCCGAACCCCGTCGCCACGGGCGGCGCGCACCGGCTGCGTGCCGCGGGGGTCCGCGTCGTGCGCGGCCTGCGCGCCGCCGAGGGCGAGGAGCTCCTGCGGGTGTGGCTCACGGCCGTCCGGCGCGGCACGCCGTACGTGACGCTCAAGACGGCCACGACGCTCGACGGCTACGTGGCCGCCCAGGACGGGACGAGCCGGTGGATCACCGGGCCCGCAGCGCGCGAGCACGCGCACCGCGTGCGGGCGGAGGTGGACGCGATCGTCGTCGGCACGGGCACGCTCCTGGCCGACGACCCCGAGCTCACGGCGCGGGTGCGCGGCCACGGCCCCTCCCACGACGCGGCGCACGACGCCGCGAGCGCCGCGCGTCTGGCGGAGCACCAGCCGTTGCGGGTGGTCGTGGGCCTGCGGGGGATCCCGCCGGCGGCGCGGGTCCGCGGGGAGGGTAGCGAGCTGGTGCACGTGCTGACGCGGGACGTCGGTGAGGTGCTGGAGCGGCTCGCGGAGCGCGAGGTGCGGCACGTGCTGGTGGAGGGCGGTCCGACGCTGGCGACCGCGTTCCTGGCCGCGGGGGCGGTGGACGAGCTGCACGCGTACGTGGCGCCGGTGCTGCTGGGGAGCGGGCGGCGGGCGGTGGACGGGTTGGGTGTGGCGACGATCGCCGACGCGCACCGGTTCCGCACGGTGGAGGTGAGGCGTGTCGGGGACGACGCGCTGGTGGTGTCCAGGAAGAGCACGGAAGGACGGGTGGGTTGATGTTCACGGGGATCGTGGAGGAGATCGGCAGGGTCCGGGGGATCGCGTTCCCGGGTGGCGTGGGGGAGGACGCGGTGCTCACGGTCGAGGGGCCGCTCGCGGCGTCGGACGCGGGGCTCGGTGACTCGATCGCGGTGAACGGGGTGTGCCTGACGGTCACGAGCCTCGGGGGCGACGGGTCGTTCACGGCGGACGTGATGCCGGAGTCGTTGCGGCGGACTGCGCTGGGTGACCTCGTGGCCGGGTCGCCGGTGAACCTGGAGCGGGCCGTCCGGGCGGACGCGCGGCTGGGCGGTCATGTCGTGCAGGGCCACGTGGACGGCGTCGGCACGCTCGTGAGCCGCGCGCCGGGGGAGCGGTGGGACGACCTGGTGCTCTCCGCGCCTGGGGGTCTGACGCGCTACGTGGCGGAGAAGGGCTCGATCGCGGTGAGCGGGGTGTCGTTGACGGTGACGCACGTGGACGACGAGACGTTCGGCGTCTCGCTGATCCCGACGACGCTCGAGGCGACGATCCTCGGGCGACTGGTGCCGGGCGACCGGGTGAACCTCGAGGTGGACGTGCTCGCGAAGTACGTCGAACGCCTGCTGGTGTCCGGCGTGGTCCCCGGGAGCGCGTCGTGACGGGCGCGGGGTCCGCGAGCGCCGCGGTGCCGGAGGGGTCGGGGGGCGTGCGGCTGGGGTCGGTGGAGGAGGCGTTGGCGGCGATCCGGGCGGGGCGTCCGGTGCTGGTGGCGGACTCGCCGGACCGGGAGAACGAGGCGGACGTGGTGTTCGCGGCGCAGGGGGTGTCGGCGGAGTGGGTGGCGTGGACGATCCGGCACTCGTCGGGGTACCTGTGCGCGCCGATGCCGGCGGCGCGGGCGGACGCGTTGGAGCTGCCGTTGATGGTGCCGCACAGCCAGGATCCGCGGCGGACGGCGTACACGGTGACGGTGGACGCGGCGACGGGGGTGTCGACGGGGATCTCGGCGGAGGACCGGGCGCGGACGTTGCGGGTGCTGGCGGACCCGGGGTCGGGTGCGAGTGATCTGATCCGGCCGGGTCATGTGCTGCCGTTGCGGGCGGTGCCGGGGGGTGTGCTGCATCGTGCGGGGCACACGGAGGCCGCGGTGGACCTGGTGCGTCTGGCGGGGAGGGGTGAGGTCGGGGGTATCGCGGAGCTGGTGCACGACGACGGGACGATGATGCGTCTGGGGGACGCGGCGGCGTTGGCGGAGCGTGACGGGTTGGTGCTGATCACGATCGCGGACCTGGTGGCGTGGCGGCGGGTGCACGACCCGGCGCCTGCGGTGGCCATGGAGGTGCCGGGTCGGGAGGCGGTGGCGCGGCGGGTGCACCGCACGGCTTCGGCGGAGCTCCCGACGGTGCACGGCCGGTTCCGGGTGGTGGGGTACCGGGACCTGCGTACGGGGGCGGAGCACGTGGCGCTGGTCCCTGCGGTCGCCCCTGCTGGTGCCTCGGGTCGGGGTGAGGCTGGTGCGGAGGCCGCGAGCGCCGTCGGGACGGAGGTGGTGCCGGTGGTGCGGGTGCACTCGGAGTGCTTGACGGGGGACGCGTTCGGGTCGTTGCGGTGCGACTGCGGTCCGCAGCTGCAGGCGGCGTTGGGGCGGGTCGCGGCGGAGGGGGGTGCGGTGGTGTACCTGCGGGGGCACGAGGGTCGGGGGATCGGGTTGCTGGCGAAGATCGGGGCGTACGAGCTGCAGGACGCGGGTCTGGACACGGTGCAGGCGAACCTGGAGCTGGGGTGGCCGGTGGACCGTCGGGAGTACGGGGCGGCGGCGGCGATCCTGGCGGACCTGGGGTTGTCGCGGGTGCGGTTGCTGACGAACAACCCGGCGAAGGTGACGGGTCTGGTGGCGTCGGGCATCGACGTGGTGGGGGCGGAGCGGATCGAGGTGGGTCACGGGGAGCACAACCGGGCGTACCTGGTGACGAAGAAGGTGGCGATGGGTCATCTGCTGGACACGGTGGAGGTCCCGGACGGGGCTGTCCTGGTGGAGCCGGGCGACGAGCCGGGTACGGAGACGAAGGAGGACGAGGGATGAGCGGGGCAGGTGCGCCGACGGTGAGCGTGGACGGGTCGGGGCTGCGGGTGACGGTGGTCGCGGCGAGCTGGCACACGGAGGTGATGGACGGGTTGCTGGCGGGCGCGCGGCGGGCGTTGGCGGCGGCGAACGTGTCGCACGTGAGCGTGGTGCGGGTGCCGGGGTCGTTCGAGCTGCCGGTGGCGGCGGCGCGTGCGGTGGAGCACGGTGCGGACGCGGTGGTGGCGGTGGGGGTGGTGATCCGTGGGGGGACGCCGCACTTCGAGTACGTGTGCCAGGCGGCGACGTCGGGTCTGACGGACGTGAGCGTGCGCACGGGGGTGCCGGTGGGGTTCGGTGTGCTGACGTGCGACGACGAGCAGCAGGCCCTGGACCGGGCGGGCCTGGAGGGGTCGCGCGAGGACAAGGGTGCGGAGGCCGCGGAGGCCGCGGTCGCGACGGTCGTGGCGCTGCGCGACCTCTGACGGGGGCGGTCGGGGCGTGCCCGCTGGGCGGACACGCCCCGGCCGGGTCCGGGCGGCGGATACCCTGGAGCCCGTGAAGACGTTCGAGTCCCTGTTCGCGGAGCTGTCCGAGAAGGCCACGACGCGACCTGCCGGTTCCGGCACGGTCGCTGAGCTGGACGCCGGCGTGCACGCGATCGGGAAGAAGGTGGTCGAGGAGGCCGCCGAGGTGTGGATGGCCGCCGAGTACGAGGGTGACGTGAAGACGGCGGAGGAGATCTCCCAGCTCCTCTACCACCTGCAGGTCCTCATGCTGGCGAAGGGTCTGAGCCTGCAGGACGTGTACGAGCATCTGTGAGCGGCCGCGCCGGTGAGCGTCCCCGCTCCCGGCCGCGAGCGCCGCTCGCCCCTCGCTCGTCCCTGCTGTTCCCCTCTTCCTGCCCGATCCCCTGAACGAAGGTCCTGTCATGCTGCGTATCGCCGTCCCCAACAAGGGGTCCCTGTCCGAGCCTGCCGTCGAGATGCTGCGCGAGGCGGGGTACCGGCAGCGTCGTGACCCGCGCGAGCTGGTGCTGGCGGACCCGGACAACGACGCCGAGTTCTTCTTCCTGCGCCCGCGCGACATCGCGGTGTACGTGGGGTCGGGCACGGTCGACGTCGGGGTCACGGGTCGGGACCTGCTGCTGGACTCGGGCGCGGACGCGGTGGAGCACATGCAGCTCGGGTTCGGGGGGTCGACGTTCCGCTACGCGGCGCCGGCGGGGACGATCACGTCGTTGGAGCAGGTGCAGGGGCTGCGGGTCGCGACGTCGTACGAGGTCCTCGTGGAGGGGCACCTGCGGGCGCACGGGGTGGACGCGACGGTGGTGCACCTGGACGGTGCGGTCGAGTCGGCGGTGCAGCTCGGGGTGGCGGACGTCGTCGCGGACGTGGTCTCGACGGGCACGACGCTGCGGGGCGCCGGCCTGGAGGTGTTCGGCGACCCGATCCTGGTGTCGGAGGCGGTGCTGATCCGGCCGCGCAAGGTTGCGGAGGCGGACGTCCCGGCGGGGGTGGAGGTGCTGTCGCGTCGTCTGCAGGGGGTGCTGACGGCGCACGAGTACGTCCTCATGGACTACGACGTGCCGGTGTCGCTCGTGGACCGTGCGGTCGCGATCACGCCGGGCCTGGAGTCGCCCACGGTGTCTCCGCTGCACGACCGGGACTGGGCGGCGGTGCGGGCGATGGTGCGCCGCGACCGCACGAACCAGGTCATGGACGCCCTGTACGACGTGGGTGCGCGCGCGATCCTCGTGACCCGGATCCACGCCTCGCGCCTCTGACCTCGTGCCGCCGGTGGGTGGTCGGCGGGTGTGAGACGGTGGCGGCATGAGCACCGACCCGTTCCCCGACCCCGGCCTGCCGGGCGACCGCGACGACGACCCGTACCGCACGTTCCGGCCCCGGTTCGGGCTGGTGTCGGCCTGGGCGACGGGCGTGGTCGTCGTCGGCGGGTGCGTCGTGGTGGGGCTGTCCGCGACGGGGCCGCTCGGCACGTCGTGGGTGAACCGGCTGTCCATCGCGGCGTTCGCGCTGTTCGCGGCGTGGCTGCTGTGGCGCCTGGGCGGCGTGCACGCCGTCCCGACGCGCGAGGGCCTGCGGGTGCGCAACGTCATCTACACGCGCCGCCTCGCCTGGCCCCAGATCGTGTCGGTCCGCTTCGGCTCCGGCGACGCGTGGGTGCGCCTCGACCTCGCGGACGGGTCCACCCTCGCCGTCATGGGCATCCAACGGGCCGACGGCGCCCGGGGCGAGGCGGAGGCGCGTCGCCTCGCCGCCCTGGTGAAGGCGCACGGCGAGGCCCACGAGTAAGCACCGCAGGCGCGCGGCTACCGTTCCCGCGCCACGGTCACCCCGCACCGACGACGACGGCCCCCGGATCGAGGAGATCCGGGGGCCGTCGTCGTGCGCCGGCGGGGCTGCCGTCGGCGGAGCGGTCAGAACGCGGCGCGGTGGCGCGGCTTGCGCTCGCCCCGGTCGTCGGCACGGTCGAACCGGTCACGACGCTCGTCACGACGACCCGACGGGCCGTGCCCGGCACGCGGGCCCCGGGACGCGGGCGCGCCCTCGTCGAGACGGATGCGCAGCGCCTTGCCCGCGACCCGCGCCCGCGAGATGCGGTCCATCGTGTCCGCGTCGAGCGGCGCGGTGATGTCCACGAGCGAGAACGACGGGAAGATGTCGATCTTGCCGACGTCCGACCCGGCCAGACCCGCCTCGTTCGTCAGCGCGCCCACGATCCCGCCCGGCATCACGCCGTCCTTGTGCCCCACCGACAGGCGGTAGCGCGTCCCGACGGCGTCGCGGCGGATACCGCGCGTCCCGTCGCCCTCGCGGCGGCCCGACGCACGGTCGCCGCGCGACGGACGCTCGCCCGCGCGCTCCGTACGACGCGCCTTCGACTGCTCGCGCGCCGCGGCCCGCTCCGCCTCGAACCGCTCCTGCTCCTCACGGGCACGCGGACCGTCGTCACCGACCGCGAGCGCCGCCATGGCCGCGGCGAGGTCGACCGGGTCGACGTCGTGCTCGGCGAGGAAGGTGCGCACCATGTCGGCGTACATCGACAGGCGGCCCGCCTCCTGGCGGGCGGGGACCTGCCCGAGCAGGGCCCGCACCTTGTGCGCGGACACGTCCGCGGGGGAGGGGATCTCGATCTCCTGCAGCGGGGTGCGGGTCGTGCGCTCGATCGCGCGCAGGCGCCCGCGCTCGTGCGGGGTGACGAAGCTCAGGGCCTCGCCGGTGCGGCCCGCGCGGCCGGTGCGGCCGATGCGGTGCACGTACGCCTCGGGCTCGCCCGGCAGGTCGAAGTTCACGACGAGACCGATGCGGTCCACGTCGAGACCGCGCGCGGCGACGTCGGTCGCGACGAGGACGTCGAGCGCCCCGGAGCGCAGGCGCTCCACGATCCGCTCGCGCTCCTTCTGCGCGACGTCGCCCGAGATGGTCGCGGCCGAGATGCCGCGCTCGACGAGCGCGGACCCGACCTCCTCCGCGGCGCCGCGCGTGCGGGTGAACACGATCGCGGCCTCGGCGTCGGACGTGGCGAGCACGCGCACGAGGGAGCCGGTCTTGTGGCGGAACGGCACGACGGCGTACGTCTGGCGCACGCTCGTCACCGTGGAGGACTGCCGCGCGACGGCGATCTCGACCGGGTCGGTGAGGTGCTCGTTCGCGACGCGGCGGATCGGGGCGGGCATCGTCGCGGAGAACAGCGCGACCTGACGCTCGCGCGGCGCGCGGGAGAAGATCGTGTCGACGTCCTCCGCGAAGCCCATGCGCAGCATCTCGTCGGCCTCGTCGAGCACGAGGAAGCGCACGTCGTCGAGCACGAGGGTGCCGCGCTCGATGTGGTCGATGACGCGCCCCGGCGTGCCGACGACGACCTGCGCCCCGGCCGCGAGCGCCCGCTGCTGCGGCTGGTAGGGCGAGCCGCCGTACACGGCGACGACGTCGACCTTGGGCAGGTGCGCCGCGAACGACTCGACGGCGTCGGCGACCTGCATCGCGAGCTCGCGCGTCGGGGTGAGGACGACGGCCTGCACGCGCCGCAGCGTGGGGTCGATCGCGGCGAGCAGCGGGAGGCCGAACGCGGCGGTCTTGCCGGTGCCGGTCTGCGCGACGCCGGTGATGTCGCGGCCCGCGAGGAGCGCGGGGATGGCCTCGGCCTGGATCGCGGACGGAGTGACGAACCCGAGGTCGGCGACGGCGCGCTCGAGGGGCGCGGGCAGGCCGAGGTCGGAGAACACGGGGCCGGTGGGAGCGGTCTGCTCCGCGACGGCGGGGGAGGTGTCGGTGGAGTGGTCGAGGGCGTGCGAGGGCGCGACGACGTCAGCAGTCATGAAAGGGTGAGGACCGTTCGTTTCGGGGTGTGGAGTGGCGTGCGGTCACCGGGTCGGTTCTCGCAGGTCGCACTCCCGAACACACCAGGCCGGCCACCGCCACGATCGGGGAGATCAGGGGGGTCGGCCACTCTCACGGACACACGCGGGACGAGCGACGAACTCCAAAGGTCCACCCATCGTACCGGAGGGCGCGGGCGGGCCGCGGGGCCGGGCCCGGTGACGTCCCTCACCCGCACCCGCCCCGCCGGTGCCCGGCCCGCCCCGGACACCGGGCGAAGCGGGTGATTTCGGGCCCTGCGGGGCGCCGCGCCGCGAAATGAGGGCCCAGGTCACCGGGGCCGGTACGTAGGATGGTCGCGCGCGGCAGGTCGCCGCGACGGCGCGACGCGAGCACGGGGCGGTGGGTGTGACGGCAGGGCAGCAGGTCAGCTCGCGCGTCCTGACCGTCCCGAACGTCATCAGCCTCCTGCGGCTGCTCCTCGTGCCCGTGTTCGCGGTGCTCATCGTGCGCGGCGACGACGTGTGGGCCCTGGTCGTCCTCGCGGTGTCCGGGGCGTCGGACTGGCTCGACGGCGTGCTCGCGCGCCGCCTGGACCAGGTGAGCCGCCTCGGGCAGATGCTCGACCCCGCCGCCGACCGCCTCTTCATCCTCGTCACCCTCCTCGGGCTCGCGTGGCGCGACGTCGTGCCCGTGTGGCTCGTCGTCGCGATCGTCGCGCGCGACGTCCTGCTCGCGGGACTGCTGCCGCTGCTCGCCCGCCACGGCTACGGGCCGCTGCCCGTGAGCTTCGCGGGCAAGGCCGGCACGTTCGCCCTGCTGTACGCGTTCCCGCTGCTGCTCCTCGCGGAGATGCCCGGCTGGCTCGGCGACGTCGCCGCCGTCACCGGGTGGGCGTTCACCTGGTGGGGCGTGGGCCTGTACTGGCTCGCGGGCGCGCAGTACGTGCTGCAGACCCGGGCGCTCGTCCTGCGCGACCGCGCCGCCCGCACCGACCGGCCCGGGACCGCGACGAAGGAGACGCCGTGACCGACACGCGACCGGACCAGCCCGCCGCCGCGCGCCGCGCACCCGTGGACGCGTCCATGACCCTCCTCAACGAGGTCATGCACCGCCCCCTCGACCCCGGGTACGCCGCCGCGGCCGCGCGCCGCGCCGCCGGGCAGACCCCGCACCGGGGGCGCGCCGGCACCGTCGCGCTCGTCGCCCTCGCCGTCGTCCTCGGCATCGTCACCACCGCCGCCGCCGTGCAGCTGCGCGCCCCGCAGCCCGGCGTCATCGCCGCACGCGAGACCCTCGAGCAGGAGATCCTCGAACGCCAGGCCACCGCCGAGGAGCTCTCCGCGCGCGGCGCGGAGCTGACCGGGGAGATCGAGCAGCTCCAGGGCGCGGCCCTGAGCGGCGCGAGCGCCGACGTGCTCGACAGCCTCCAGGAGGAGGGCGCGCTCACCGGGACGCAGCCCGTCGAGGGCCAGGGTGTCGTCGTCACCCTCGACGACACCGGCGGCGGCCTGTCCTCCGGGGCCACCGACGCGAGCTCGCTCGTGCACGACTCCGACCTGCAGCGCGTCGTCAACGCCCTGTGGGCCGGCGGCGCCGAGGCCGTCGCGATCAACGACCAGCGCCTGACCGGCCTGTCCGCGATCCGCAGCGCCGGCGACGCCGTGCTCGTCGACCTGCAGCCCCTCGTCGGCCCCTACCGCGTCGAGGCGATCGGGGACCCCGACGCGATGCGCACCTCGCTCCTGCGGTCCGGCACGTCGGACTTCCTCCAGCTCCTCGGCACCCAGTACGGCATCCGCTCCGGCGTGACGACGCAGAGCCGCCTCGACCTGCCCGGCCGGTCCGCGCCCACGCTGTTCTTCGCGCACGCCCCCGAGACGACCGTAGACTCCGACGCACCCGCCGAGGAGAGCGGCCCCGCGCCGGGCACGACCGACGGGTCCGGGACCCCATCCGCACCGCACGAGACAGGGCAGGAGATCGTCGAATGATCGCAGTCGTCGGACTGGTGGTGGGCATCGTCGCGGGCCTCGTCCTGCAACCCACCGTGCCCGTGTCGCTGCAGCCCTACCTCCCCATCGCCGTCGTCGCCGCCCTCGACGCCCTGTTCGGCGGCCTGCGCGCCCGGCTCGACGGCCTGTTCGACGACAAGGTCTTCCTCGTGTCGTTCCTGTCGAACGTCGTCGTCGCCGCCCTCATCGTGTTCCTCGGCGACCAGCTCGGGGTCGGCAGCCAGCTCTCGACCGCCGTCGTCGTCGTCCTCGGCATCCGCATCTTCTCCAACGCCGCCGCGATCCGGCGCCACATCTTCAAGGCGTGAGCATGAGCCGCGACCCCCGCGACCAGGCTCCGGGCGACCGGCCCGAGCACCCCACCACGCCCGCGGACGGTGACGACGCCGCCGTCGGCACCCCCGCCGTCCCCGGCACCGAACCCGGGACCGACGACGACGCGCGCGACACGGAGCCCGTCCCGCCCCGCACCGACGCCTCCGACGAGGACGCCGCAACCCCCGCCGAGGGCGACCCGGGCCCGGGTGCGCCGTCCGGCGCGCCCCACGACGACCCGGACGACCCCGCAGCGGTCCCCGGCGACCCCACGACGCCGAGCGACGCACCGGCAGCCCGCGACCAGACCACGGTCACCACCGACCACCACGAGGACGACGGCAGCACCGCGGCCGGCACGACCCCGACCGGTGCCGCGCCGGGCGACACGCCCGTGCCGAGCGACCCGGGCACCAGCGACCCGGGCACCCCGGCGTCGAGCGACCCCACCGTCCCGGGCGCCGCCGCAGCAGCGGGGGAGCGCCCCGCACCCGACGACCGCACCGACCAGCCCGACGACCCGCGCACCGCCACCACCGCGCCGGACCGCCCGACGCCGGGCGCGACGACCACCCCGGCAGCCGCGGCGCCCGAGCAGGACGCCGAGACCTCGCCCACCGCCGAGCCGGACCCGGTCACCGGGGCGACGGCCGCCGTCGGGCGCCACGGCACCCCCACCCAGCCCGAGCCGCGCGGGCTGCGCGGCCTCGGCCGGGCGATGCGCCCGCGCGCGTCGCGCTCCCAGGTCATGGTCGGCGTCCTGTGCGCGCTGCTCGGCTTCGCGCTCGTCGTCCAGGTGAGCCAGACGCAGGAGGACCAGCTGTCCTCCCTGCGCCAGAGCGACCTCGTACGCCTGCTCGACGACGTCACCCAGCGCTCCGGCGAGCTCGAGGACCAGGTGTCCTCGCTCGAGGCCACGCGCGACGAGCTGCAGTCCGGCTCCGGCCGCGAGCGCGCCGCGCTCGAGCTCGCCGAGCAGCAGGCCGAGACGCTCGGCATCCTCTCGGGCCGGCTCCCCGCCGAGGGCCCGGGCGTCCAGATCGAGGTCGTCGAGGGTGCCGAGCCGCTCAAGGCGTTCGGCCTGTTCAACGTGCTGGAGGAGCTGCGCAACGCGGGCGCCGAGGCCATGGAGGTCAACGGCGTCCGCCTCGTCGCCAGCAGCTACTTCGAGGACACCTCCGACGGCGTGGTCGTCGACGGGCAGGTGATCTCGTCCCCGTACCGTTGGACCGCGATCGGCGACCCCTCGACGCTCGAGACCGCGCTCGAGATCCCCGGCGGCGCCATGGCCTCCCTGCGGGCCGACGGCGCGCGCACCACCGTCACCCAGCAGGACCAGGCCGAGGTCACCGCGACCGTCGAGCCCCGCGCACCCCGGTACGCGACCCCCGTCCCCGCCGACGAGTGACCCGGCTTCCCGCGGGCCCACGGGCCGGGGTAGGTTGGGACGACCGAGGGTCGCACGCACCGCGTGACCTGCAGGTGTAGTAGTTTTCGAGCACCAGTTTCCCGCACCCGGGGCTCGCCCCCCGGTGCGGTTTCCGAGCTCGAGCACGACGTGCGTGAGCCCCGAGGAGGCGTGATGAGTGTCCCAGGCGGTCCTGAGGTGCCGAACCGGGCGACCAGCGACACGACGGTCAGCTTCGGCCGGATCGAGGCCCCGATCGAGGAGGGCGTGCAGCCCGGGGGCCTGAGCCCCGAGGAGCACGCCGCCGTCGCCGCCCTGCCCCGCCACTCGGCCCTGCTCATCATGCAGCGCGGCCCCGGCCAGGGCTCGCGCTTCCTCCTCGACGCCGAGCGCACCGTCGCCGGGCGCTCCGAGCACGCCGACATCTTCCTCGACGACGTCACCGTGTCCCGCAAGCACGCCGAGTTCGTGCGCGAGGGCGAGCACTTCGTCGTGCGCGACGTCGGGTCCCTCAACGGCACCTACGTGAACCGCAGCCGGATCGACGCCGTCGCGCTCGGCACGGGCGACGAGGTCCAGATCGGCAAGTACCGGCTCACGTTCCACGCCAGCCCGCACGCGGCGGCGTCGGCGGGCGGCGCGGCCTCCCCGTCGTGAACATGTCGACCGGCGCCGCGCACGCCACGGCCCCGGAGCCCGCGGACGGGCCCGAACCGTGGCCCCAGGGGATCTCGCGCCGCGCGACCATGCGCATCTCCGACGTGCTGCGCGCGCTGCGGGCCGAGTTCCCCCACGTCAGCCACTCCAAGCTGCGCTTCCTCGAGGAGCAGGGCCTCATCGAGCCCGTGCGGACCGCGTCGGGCTACCGCCAGTACAGCCCCGCCGACGTCGAGCGGCTCCGGTTCGTGCTCGTCGAGCAGCGTGACCGCTACCTGCCGCTGAAGGTCATCAAGGACCGCCTCGCCGCGCTCGACGCCGGGACCGACGCCGAGACGCTCGCCCCCCGCCTCGCGACCACCGACGGCGAGCCCGGGTCGGCCGCCGTCCGCCAGCGCTACACCGTCGACGCGCTCGTCTCGGCCGCCGGGGTCGAGCGCGAGCTCGTCGAGGGCCTCATCGAGGCCGGCGTGCTCCGCCAGGCACCGGGCGGGCAGCTCGACGCGCGCTCGCTCGACGTCGTCGTGCTCGCCGCCGGCCTCGCGGACTACGGCATCGAGCCCCGCCACCTCCGCTCCCTGCGCACCGCCGCCGACCGCCACGTGAGCCTCGTGCAGCAGGTCGTCTCGCCGTGGCGCGGGCAGCAGAGCCCGTCCGCGCGCGCCCACGCCGGCACCGTCGCGTCCGAGGTCGGCGAGCTGTGCGCGCAGCTGCACACCGTCTTCGTGCGCCAGGGCGTCGACGACCTCACCCGCTGACGCCCGCACCCGCCCCGCCGCACCTCCCGCGGCGCCCTCCGCGTGTCGCGCGCACGCCCGGTGCGCACCCCCTGCCGGATGCCGGGCGGAGTCGTACGGTGGTGGAGTGAGCGACGACGTCCCGATGGTCCCGGTGGAGGTGCTGGGGGTCCGTCAGCAGCAGCGCGACCAGGAGATCGTGGTGCTGCTGCTCGACGACGCGTCCGAGCTCGTGGTGCCGATCGTCATCGGCCCGCGGGAGGCGAGCGCGATCGCCATGGCGCAGGCAGGGCTGCCCACGCCGCGGCCCATGACGCACGACCTGCTGCGGGACCTGCTCGACGCGGTGGGCGTGCGGCTCGAGCGGGCGGAGATCGTCGCCCTCGACGGCGGCATCTTCTTCGCCGAGCTCGTGCTCAGCAACGGCGTGCGGCTCGACTCGCGCGCGTCGGACGCGATCGCCGTCGCGGTGCGCACCGGGAGCCCGGTGCTGTGCTCGGCGGAGGTCGTGGCGACGGCGGGCGTCGAGGTCGTCGACGTCGCGCAGCAGGAGGAGGTCGAGAAGTTCCGCGACTTCCTCGACCACGTCCAGCCCGAGGACTTCTCGGTGGACGAGTAGAGCGGTCCCGGTGCGTGGCGGCCCGACCCTCGGGTCGCGGTCGAGGCTTCGGGACACACCGGACAAGACAGACCTTCGAGCTCAGGTCGAGGGTTCAGCGGTCGACGCGACGACGTGGCGGGCGCGACACGCCCGCACCCCCGGGGCGTCGGTCGTTGACGGCCCCGGACGGCGCCCATAGTTTGGTCGTGACATCACCCCAGGAGGCGACAGTGAACAGCAGCGGTGAGGCGAGCGTCGGTGTCGGCGCGGCAGTTCCGCAGGGCGCGCAGGGCCTCCTCTTCGGGGAGGACATCACCGAGCAGGACACCACGACCGGCTACCGCGGCCCGACGGCGTGCCGCGCGGCAGGCATCACGTACCGCCAGCTCGACTACTGGGCCCGCACCGGCCTCGTCGAGCCCACCGTCCGCCCGGCCTCCGGGTCGGGCTCGCACCGCCTGTACAGCTTCCGCGACATCCTCGTGCTCAAGGTCGTCAAGCGCCTGCTCGACACCGGGGTGTCGCTCCAGCAGATCCGCACGGCCGTCGAGCACCTGCGCGAGCGCGGCGTGGACGACCTGGCGCAGATCACCCTCATGAGCGACGGCGCGAGCGTCTACGAGTGCACCTCGCCCGACGAGGTCGTGGACCTCGTCCAGGGCGGCCAGGGCGTGTTCGGGATCGCCGTCGGGCGCGTCTGGCGCGAGGTCGAGGGCACGCTCGCCGAGCTGCCGACCGAGTCCCTCGAGGACGAGGACGGCACGGCGACGAGCCCGCAGGACGAGCTCGCCCAGCGCCGTCAGGCCCGCACCGCGGGCTGACCCTCGCCCGGCCGGACCACGGGCGGGCCGACCGCGAGCGCCGGGGCACCCCCGCGAGGCGTGTGGACCTCGTCACAGCGGGTGCGGTGACCCGTCCGGCGACGCCGTGGGAGGATCGCCCGGTACGCGGTGCGTGGCGCCCTCCCCGGCCCGACGACGCCGCCACGCTCGACGGATGGAGTGCCGGTGTTCTCGAAGGTCCTGGTCGCCAACCGCGCGGAGATCGCCGTCAGGGCGTTCCGCGCCGCCTACGAGCTGGGGGCCCGCACGGTCGCGGTGTTCCCGCAGGAGGACCGCAACTCCGAGCACCGGCTCAAGGCCGACGAGGCGTACCTCATCGGGGAGCCCGGCCACCCGGTGCGGGCGTACCTGGACATCGAGGAGATCGTGCGCGTCGCCCGGGAGGCGGGCGCGGACGCCGTCTACCCGGGGTACGGCTTCCTCTCGGAGAACCCCGACCTGGCGCGCGCGTGCGCGGAGGCCGGGCTGACGTTCGTCGGGCCGCCGCCGGAGGTGCTCGAGCTCGCGGGCAACAAGGTGCGGGCGCTCAAGGCGGCGCGCGAGGCGGGCCTGCCGGTGCTCGCGTCGAGCGAGCCGTCGGCGGACGTCGACGAGCTCGTGGCCGCTGCGGACGAGATCGGGTTCCCGGTGTTCGTCAAGGCCGTCGCGGGCGGTGGCGGTCGGGGGATGCGGCGTGTCGACGTGCGCGAGGACCTGCCGGAGGCGCTGGCTGCGGCGATGCGCGAGGCGGACGGCGCGTTCGGTGACCCGACGGTGTTCCTGGAGCAGGCGGTGCTGCGGCCGCGGCACATCGAGGTGCAGATCCTGGCGGACGGCGCGGGGAACGTCGTGCACCTGTACGAGCGGGACTGCTCGTTGCAGCGTCGTCACCAGAAGGTCATCGAGATCGCGCCGGCGCCGAACCTCGACCCGGCGGTCCGGGACGCGCTGTGCGCGGACGCGGTGCGGTTCGCGCGGCACATCGGGTACCAGAACGCGGGCACGGTCGAGTTCCTCGTCGACACGGTGGGCGAGCGTGCGGGGCAGCACGTGTTCATCGAGATGAACCCGCGCATCCAGGTGGAGCACACGGTGACCGAGGAGGTCACGGACGTCGACCTCGTGTCCGCGCAGATGCGGATCGCGGCGGGCGAGACGCTGGCGGACCTGGGCATCCGGCAGGAGGACGTGCGCGTCAACGGCGCGGCCCTGCAGACCCGGATCACCACGGAGGACCCGGCGAACGGGTTCCGTCCCGACACGGGCCGGATCATCGCCTACCGGTCGCCGGGCGGGGCGGGTGTCCGGCTCGACGGGGCGACGGCGACGGCGGGGTCGGTCGTGTCGGGCCACTTCGACTCGATGCTGGTGAAGCTCACGTGCCGGGGGCGGGACTTCCCGACGGCGGTGCGGCGCGCGCGTCGTGCGCTGGCGGAGTTCCGCATCCGCGGCATCCGGACGAACATCCCGTTCCTGCAGGCGGTCCTCGCCGACCCGGAGTTCGTCGCGGGCAACGTGGCGACGTCGTTCATCGACGAGCGGCCCGAGCTGCTCGCCGCGCGCGAGAGCGCGGACCGGGGCACGCGCCTGCTCGCGTACGTGGGGGACACCACCGTCAACCGGCCGCACGGGGACCCGCGGGTCACGAGCGACCCGGCGGCGAAGCTGCCGCCGTTCGACCTGACGGTCGCGCCCCCGCCCGGGTCGCGCCAGCAGCTCCTCGAGCTCGGCCCGGAGGGGTTCGCGCGGGCGCTGCGGGGCGAGCAGCGGCTGCGCGTCACGGACACGACGTTCCGCGACGCGCACCAGTCGCTGCTCGCGACGCGGGTGCGCACGCACGACCTGGCGGCCGTCGCGCCGTACGTGGCGCGGGCGACGCCGCAGCTGTGGTCGGTCGAGGCGTGGGGCGGGGCGACGTACGACGTCGCGCTGCGCTTCCTCGGGGAGGACCCGTGGGAGCGGCTCGCGACCCTGCGTGCCGCGATGCCGAACCTCGCGATCCAGATGCTGCTGCGCGGTCGCAACACGGTCGGGTACACGCCGTACCCGACGCGCGTCACGGAGGCGTTCGTCGAGGAGGCCGCGGCGACGGGCATCGACGTGTTCCGCATCTTCGACGCGCTCAACGACGTCGACCAGATGCGTCCCGCGATCGAGGCCGTGCGCGCGACCGGCACGACGGTCGCGGAGGTCGCGCTGTGCTACACGGGCAACCTGCTCGACCCGGCCGAGGACCTGTACACGCTCGACTACTACCTGCGCCTCGCGGACCGCATCGTCGACGCCGGTGCGCACGTCCTCGCGATCAAGGACATGGCCGGGCTGCTGCGGCCCGCCGCCGCGAGCCGGCTCGTGACCGCGCTGCGCGAGCGGTTCGACCTGCCCGTGCACCTGCACACCCACGACACGTCCGGCGGGCAGATGGCCACGCTGCTCGCCGCCGCCGCGGCGGGCGTCGACGCGGTCGACGCCGCGAGCGCCGCGATGGCGGGGACGACGAGCCAGCCGCCGCTGTCGGCGCTGGTCGCCGCGCTGGAGCACACCGAGCGCGACACCGGGCTGTCGCTGGCGGCGGTCGCGGACCTCGAGCCGTACTGGGAGGCGGTGCGCCGCGTGTACGCGCCGTTCGAGTCGGGTCTGCCCGGGCCGACGGGGCGCGTGTACGAGCACGAGATCCCGGGCGGTCAGCTGTCGAACCTGCGTCAGCAGGCGATCGCGCTGGGCCTGGGGGACCGGTTCGAGCAGATCGAGGCGATGTACGCGGCCGCGGACCGGATCCTGGGGCGGCTGGTGAAGGTGACGCCGTCGTCGAAGGTCGTGGGCGACCTTGCGCTGCACCTCGTGGCGGCGGGCGCGGACCCGGCGGAGTTCGCGGCGGACCCGCAGTCGTTCGACATCCCGGACTCCGTGGTCGGGTTCCTGGGCGGCGAGCTGGGCGACCCGCCCGGTGGCTGGCCGGAGCCGTTCCGGTCGCGTGCGCTCGCCGGCCGTGCGGCGCGCGCGGGGGTCACGCCGCTCTCGGCCGAGGACGAGGCGGAGCTCGGGCAGGAGGGCGAGGTGCGCCGTCGTCGGCTCAACCACCTGCTCTTCGCGGGGCCGACGAAGGAGTTCGAGCAGGTGCGCCAGGCGTACGGGGACGTGTCGGTGCTCGACACCCCCACGTACCTGTACGGGCTGGAGCCGGGCCAGGAGGTCGCGGTCGCGCTCGGCAAGGGCGTGCGCCTGCTCGTGGGCCTCGAGGCGATCGGCACGCCCGACGAGCGCGGGATGCGCACGGTGATGTTCACCCTCAACGGCCAGCTGCGCCCGATCCAGGTGCGCGACCGCGCGGTGGACGTGGACGCGCGCACCGCCGAGAAGGCGGACCCGACCCAGCCCGGCCAGGTCGCGGCACCGTTCGCGGGTGCGGTGACACCGGTCGTCGTCGTGGGCGACGTCGTCGAGGCGGGGCAGACGGTCGCGACCGTCGAGGCGATGAAGATGGAGGCGGCGATCACGACGCCCGTCGCGGGCACGGTCCAGCGGGTCGCGATCGGCGCGGTGCAGCAGCTGGAGGGCGGCGACCTCGTCCTCGTGGTGGGCTGAGGGGCCGGTCCCGCACGGGCGGGGCGGGCAAGGACGACTCGAGGAGGTTCCATGCAGGTCACGTTCCACGGGCACGCGTGCGTCACGGTGCGCCACGGCGGTCAGGTCGTCGCCATCGACCCCGGCACGTTCAGCGACGCCGCGGCCGCGCTGGCGGACGCCGGCACGGTGCTCCTCACCCACCAGCACCCGGACCACGTGGACACCGGGGCCCTCGGTGACGCCCTCGCGGCCCGGCCGGAGCTCACGGTGTGGGCGCCCGAGGAGGTGGCCGCCGCGGTGCGTGCCGCGCTGCCCGACGGCGCGGCGTCGCGCGTGCACGTCGTCGCGCCGGGGGACGGCCTGGACCTGGGCGGTCTGGAGGTCGTGGTGGGCGGGGGCCGGCACGCGGTGATCCACCCGGACGTCCCGCGGATCGCGAACGTCACGTACCTCGTGCGCGGGGACGGCGCGACGCTCCTCCACCCCGGGGACTCGTTCGACGCCCCTGACCCGGGCGTGCTGGGCGGACGGCGGCTCGACGTGCTGCTCGCGCCCGTCTCGGCGCCGTGGCTCAAGCTCGCCGAGACGATCGACTTCGTGCGCGCGCTCGACCCGCGGGTCGTGGTACCGGTGCACGACGCGCTGCTGTCGGACGTCGGGCACGGCCTCGTGAACCGGCTCCTGGGCGAGCAGCGCACCGGCGGCACGTACGAGTACCGGCCGTTGACGACCGGGGAGTCGATCGACGTCGCCGCGGGCGCCCTGGACGGCGCGGCGGACGCCGTCGCGCGCGAGCTGCGCGACGAGCACCCCGAGTTCGGGGAGGTCGCGCTGCTCGAGACCGACGAGACCGTGCCGCCGCGGCCGGAGGAGGAGGCGGCCGACGTGCTGCGCTCCGACCCGGCCCGCTGAGCCGTGGACCCGCCCGCCGTCGTCGTCGCCCGAAGGACGGCGACGACGGCGGCGCTGCTACAGCAGCGGGCGCAGGGGAGTGAGGACGACCTCGCTGAGCTTCGCCGCCACCGAGCGCGAGTCCCACTCGTCGAGCGTCAGCTCGCGCGAGTTCGACAGGTCGACCTCGAAGACCTTCTCCATCTGCTCGGCCACCCCCGGGTCCGTGATCTCGAGGTTCACCTCGTAGTTCCCCGTGAGGGACAGCCGGTCGATGTTCGCCGTGCCGATCGTCGTCCACGCGCCGTCGATGGTCGCGGTCTTCGCGTGCACCATGGCGTTGCGGTACAGGTGGATGCGGACCCCGCCCTTGAGCAGAGCCGTGTACAGGCCGCGCGACAGCCAGTCCGCGAGCACGTGGTTCGAGCGCTCGGGAACGAGGACCCGCACGTCGACGCCGCGCGCCGCGGCCGCGAGCAGCGCGGCCAGGATCTCCCGGTCGGGGATGAAGTACGCCTGCGTGATGTAGACGTGCGAGCTCGCGCGGTCGATCGCGTCGAGGTAGATCCCGCGGATCGGGAACACCAGGTGCGCCGGCGCGTTGCGGGCCGCGCGCAGCCGCGGCTCCCAGTGCACCGACCCCGGGTCGGCGAGCAGCGGCTGGTCCGACGCGCGGTTCGCGTTCCAGAAGTCGACGAACGCGTTGCGCAGCTCCCACGCGCTCGGCCCGACGAGGCGCACGTGCGTGTCGCGCCACTGCGTCGCGTACAGGGCGCCGATGTTGTACCCGCCCACGAACGCGATCTCGTCGTCGACGACGAGGATCTTGCGGTGGTCACGACCGGACTTGCGCACGTTGAGCATGAGCACGCCCGGGCGGAACACCGGGTACCGGATGACGTGGATCGGCTCGGGCAGGTCGAAGAACGCCTGCGGGACGACGAGGTTCGCGAAGCCGTCGTACACGACGAACACCTCGACGCCGCGCTCGCTCGCCTCGACGAGCGCCTGCTTGAACTCCTCGCCGAGCGCGTCGGCCTTCCAGATGTACGTCTCGAGCAGGATGCGGCGCCGTGCGCCGCGGATCGCGCCGAGCATCTCCCGGTACACGTCCTCGCCGTACGTGAAGACGGTCGTCGTGGTGCCCGCGACCTCGACGTCGGCGGGGGCCGAGCGCGGGAACGAGGCCTCGGTGGCGTTGCGGCGCTTGCGGATCGCGTCCGCGGTGACGAGCACGCCCGCGACCGTCACGGGTGCCGCGACGGCGACCACGAGCGCACGGGAGAGCAGACGGCGGGCGGTGCGCAGGGCGGAGTCGGCGGACAGGTGCACGCACTCACCGTAGCGGGCGGCACCCCGGGCGCGACCGGAAGACGGTCGCGCCGCGGGTGAGATCCGGCACGAGCCCGTCCCCGGCGGGTCCTGGCGCGTACTCAGTGCGAGCGCAGCGCGCGGACCAGCTCCGCCTTGCGCATGGAGGACCGCCCCTCGATGCCGATCTCCGCGGCGCGCTTGCGCAGCCTCTCGACGGTCCAGTCCTCGTAGTCGCCGGCCTTGCCGCCCTTGCGGCCCACGCTCGTGCGCGACGAGCCCGCCGCGGCGTTCGCGATGCGGGCCGCCTTCTCCTTCGAGCCGCCCTCGTCCCGCAGCTTCTCGTACAGGTCGGGGTCCTTCACGCTCGGACCCGGATCACGCTTCGGCAAGACGGCCTCCTTCACCTCGGTCCGGCGGCCCGGACGGCAGCGCCGGTCTCCCGACAGGCTCTCGCCCTCGTCGTCCTCTCGCACGCGGACGACTCCTCCCGCGCGGACGACGCTCCAGCACGACGACGCGCGACGACCCCGCGTCGACGTGCCCCACGTACCCCGCCAGGGCGGTGAACCCGGACGGGTCGCCGTCGCCGACGACGTCCCAGCGCACGTCCCCGTCGTCGAGGGAGAGGGCGACCGTCCGCGAGCGCCGCGACGAGCCGTCGGGGACGACCAGCGCGAGCGTGGCGCCGTCGGTGAACGCGGCCGCGACGCCACGGGTGAGATCGACCCGGACGCCCGTGGTGCCCGTGCCGTCGTCCGCCGTCGTGGTGGTGCTCCCGGGCGCCGTGCCGACGCCCGGCGCGGCGGGGCGACCGGCGGGCGAGCTGCGCGGCCACGACCACACGGGCTCGCCCGAGCGCGCGTCCAGGGCGACGACCCGTTCGCCGGTGACGACGACGGCGCGCTCAGCCGCGAGCGCGACGACCTGGGCGACGGGCTGCGCGAGCCGCCACCGCTCGCGCAGCCCGTCGCCGGAGCCGTCCGCGGCCGCGAGGGCGCGCACACCGTCGGCGGTGGCGACCAGCCAGGGGGCAGCGTCGTCCTCGGGGCCGACGAGCGGCCGCAGGAGCCGACCGTCGACGGCGGCGAGCACCGCCGCGTCCGGGGCGACGAGCTCGGTCGTCGCCCCGCGCCCGGGCGGCAGCACGCGGGTGCGCAGGAACGTCCCGTCGGGCAGCGGGACGACGTCGGTCGTGACGGCCGGGCCGGGGGCGTCGATGCGGGCGCCGGCGAGGGTGAGGACGGCGCTGACGCGACATCCCCGCACGACGAGCAGGCCGTCCTCGACGGTGGCGGCGGCCTGCCCGGCGACCTGGGGCCGGCACATCGGGGTGCGTTCCGCGTCGTCGGGCGGCACGTCGTGCCGCCAGCGCACGCGCGCCGTGCGGGCGTCCTGGAGCGCGAGGTGCACGACCCCTCCGGTGCGGGCCCACCGCAGCACGGTCCCGTCGGGCGCGGGGACCGCGCGGCCGAGCGTGTCGCCCAGCGGCACCGGGCCGGTCACTGGGCCGTCCGGGCCGACGACGTGCGCGACCGGGGCGAGCGCGGGTCCCGTCACGCACACGAGCGCCTCGGTCACCGGTCCCGCCGACTCGTCGGGGGTCGGTCCGCACGTGGCGGTGGCGTCGAGAGCGAGCCAGCGCCGGGCGCCCGAGGCGGCGTCGCGCCCCTCGACCCCGGCGGCGGTGACCGTGACGACCACGTCGTCGACGACGGCGACGCGCGGGGCGGCGGCGTCGACGGACCAGGCGGGGGCCGGGGGCACCGCGAGCGAGCGGACGGCGCCGGGGTGGGCGAGGCGGGCCTGCTCCGCCGTCGACGAGCGCCACGAGGCGACCGCGCCGAGCGCGACCGCGAGCGCGAGCAGAGGCGCCACGACGCGCGCGAGGAGGGTGCGTCGTCGGGCAGGGGCCGCGCGCCCGGGTGCCCCCTCCGCGGGTGTGCCGCGCCCGCCCGGCGCGGGCTCGTCGTCGGGGACGAGCTCCACCCGGTGGAGCGGGGCCATGCCTGCGACGCTACGCCTCGCCCGGCCGGGTGTCAGCGCCCCCGAGGTCACCGCCCGGGTGCTCGGGCCGGTCAGGCCTCGCTGGGTTCGAGCGCCGCGGAGAGCGGGTGGGCCCGGATCGCGGCCGCGAGCTCGCCCTCGATGCGGTCGAGGTAGACGCCGGTGGTCGCGATGGACGCGTGCCCGAGCAGCTCCGCGACGACCTTGACGTCCCAGCCCTCCGCGGCGAGCAGCGTCGCGGTCGTGTGGCGCAGCGCGTGCGGGGTCGCCTCGCGACGGTACTGCGCGGGCATGCGTTCGACGCAGCGCCGCAGCAGCCCGCGCACGGCCTGGGCGTCGATCCGGCGGCCCCGCCACGACAGCAGGAGCGCGCGCCGGGCGTCCGGGTCGTCGGGCCGGCGCGCGAGGAGCGTCGGGCGCAGGCGCGCGAGGTACTCCTCGAGCGCGTCCGCGAGCGGGGGAGACAGCGTGACGGTGCGGACGTGGCCACCCTTGCCCTGGATGCGCCATCGCGTCTGGTCCGGTTCGCGGGAGAAGTCGTCGAGGTTCGCCCGCTCGAGCTCGGACACGCGCGGGCCGAGGACGAGGAGGAGCGCGACGACGAGGCGGTCACGGAGCTGGAGGTCCTGGTCGCGGCGCGAGACGGCGGGCTCCCCGGGTGCGCGGGCGGCGGACACCTCGAGCAGCGAGGCCGCCGAGCCCGCGGACAGCGCGGTGCGGGCGACGCGCAGCCCGTCGCGCAGGCGGGCCGGGGGAGCGGCCCACTGCATCGGGTCGGCCTGCACCCAGCCCTCGCGCGCGGCGTGCGCGAAGAAGCGCGTCACCGACTGGCGGAACCGGTTCACCGTAGCTGCCGAGCGGCCCGTGCTGCCGGGCTTGCGGGACGCATCGGCGTACCGGCCGTCGGGCGTGGTCTGGTAGCGCAGGAGCACGTCGTCGACGTCCTCGCCCGTGACGTCGTCCAGGATGCGCGCGGGTCCCGCGAGGCGCGCGAACTCCGCGACGTCCCGCTCGTAGCTGCGGCGCGTCGTGGGGGACAGGATGCCGCGCAGGGTCTGCGCGGCGACGGACGCGAGATAGCGGTCGGCTGCCTCGGCGACGGTGATCCGCTCGAGGCGGGGCGGGGCGACCATGGTGCGGGCCTCCTGGGGGACGGGTCGCCGTCAGCCTAGGACGCGCCACCCACAGCGCTGCCCGCCCGCGGCGCGCTGACCTGCACCGACGCTCTTGTGGTCGTCAGCCGCGCGCCTCGGTGCCCGCGGCGAGGTGCGCGACGTCGCCCAGGGCGACGACGGCGCGGTTGTGGAAGTAGCCGTCCTCACGCAGCGTCGTGATGCTGCCCGAGGGCACCGGGAAGGCGACGTGCCCCGCGGCGTCGACGGGCATGCCGATCCAGGCCGCGACGACGAACGTGGCGGCGAACCCGTGCGTCACGACGACCTGGTGGTCCACGTCCCGGCGCAGGAGGTCCGTCGTCGCCGCGTACACGCGCAGCGCGACGTCGAGGCGGGTCTCGGCGCCGGCGACACCGACGTCGTGCCGCAGGCGGTCGCCCGTCGCGGGCGGCGGGACGAACCGTGCGTCGAGCCACGCCTGGGGCCGCCCGCCGGCCTCGCCGTAGGACGCCTCGCGCAGCCGGGGGTCGAGGCGCACCGCCGTGCCGAGCGCGTCGGCGACCGCGGTCGCGGTGCGGCGCGTGCGCAGGAGGTCGGACGTGACGACGTCCGTCCTCGCACCGGCCGGGACACGTGCGCGCAGCGCCGTCGCGACGAGGTGCGCCTGCCGCAGCCCGGCGGGGGTGAGGTCGGAGTCGTGCTGGCCGCCGACGAGTCCGTCGACGTGGTGCGTCGCCTCCGGGTGGGTCACGACGTGCACGGTGCGTTCGCGCACACCGACGAGGTCGGGCAGCGGGGGAGCGAGGAGCGGTCGGGGAGCGTCGGGCACCGGGACAGGGTGGCACATATGGCGGACAGGACGGTGGTGGCGAGGGGAGCGTCGTGGCGGGCGTGCACCGTGACGCAGGGGCAGCCTCGCCTGGAGCGGGGGATCGATAGCTCCGGCGGACCCGGCGGCAGGATGGTGATCCGAAAAAACGGCCGGCGACCCGTCGTGCGGTCACCGCTCGCACTCGCGCGTCACCATGGTGTTGACCTAAACACAATGGTTTGGGGCCTATGTCCGATTCTACGCATCGTAGCCGATGGTGCGGCCCCGAACCACCCGTCGGCTGCTCGGCGCTGCGACGGGTCGCGGCGAGCTCGCGAACGACGGCCGGTCGGCAGGCTCGTCGGCATGGTCCGTGGGTCGGGCCTGCACGGGGGACACCGTGCGCCAGATCCACACGCCGGCCGCCGCGAGGCCGCCGACGGCGCCGATGACGAGGAACGCCAGGACGGTCAGGACGAGCACCGGCAACCAGACGAGCGTCGCGCACGCCGTCAGGACGCGTCCAGACCGACGAGCGTCAGGTGCGGCGGCCGTGAACACCGACGCCGCCGAGCCGAAAGCCGCCGAGACGGAACCCGAGGGCGCTGGTGCGATCGTCGTGTCGATGCCGGTCCGCGACGCACGCCGCAGGGATCGCGCCGCGCGGCCAGTCGCTCGGGGGTCGGCGCCGCGGCTGGCGGGGGCGAGACGCTGCGGTGCGTACGTCGTCGTGCTCATGACGAAGGGGAGTCCACCAGGGCGCCTCGTGATGCGCTGGAGGGCGCTTCGCTTCGTCGTAATGACATAATGTACATTATCGGCGGTTGATGATGAGTGTTGTCATGGGTCGCCAAGCTCCTGCCAGCACGGGTCCGGAGCCTGTTCGACGGCTCGCTCTGACATCATCGCCGCATGGAGCTCGTGTGCCGCCGGTGCCATCGAAGCGTGCGCGTGGGCGCGGCCGAGTACGAGACCTTCGAGCGCATGCACTACGTCTGCTTCCACTACGAGTTCGAGCACCAGGACTTCGACGTCGACGAGAGCTGTGGTCTGGCCGGCTGCCCCTCCGAGGCGAACGGCTCCGGCAGGCGGACGGTCATCGGGACGGCCCGAGCCTTGGCGACCGCCGCAGCTGCCGACGACCCTTGGAGCAACCGTTCCCTCCACGAGTACCTCGAGGCGCTCGCGCGATGGCTCGAGAACTCAGACGCGTACTACCGCAACGATGCCGACCGCAGGACCACACCCCCCGACGGGTGGACGGTCGTCGACGATGCCCTGCGCGCGGCTGCGACGCACGAATGAAGACCCGTTGCCTCACGCGCGCCAGGACATCCGCGTGGTGTTCGCGCCACCGGGCGGTTCCAGGACCTCACGAACGACTTTCCCTGGTCTTGGCATGCTGCTGACCTGGACGCGCAGATCGCCGAACGCTGTTCCACGGACGCGACAGGCACGTGAGATGCGAGGTACCAACTACTCCCCCGGCGCCCTCGTCGAGCAGAGGTGCGGCCGAGAGCCGCCGAGCACCGCGGCCTTCGACGGCACCCTGCGGGTCCGCGGGTGTGTACTGGCCCTATGGGATCCGCCGGCCTGGAACCGTCCACCCGCTGCGCGATCGACGCGGTCACCGCGCTGCGTCTCGTGCTCGACGACGTGACCCTCGGTGCGCGCCGCCCGCTCGTCGGGCCGTCCGTCCTGCGCAGCCACGCGCTGTCGATGCTGTACCAGGACGTGCGCCGCGGCGCCCTCGACGACAAGACGGCGCGCGAGCGTCTCGAAGGTGTCGCGTCGCTGCGGATCCGTCTGCTCGGTGACCGGGTCTCGCGCGCGACGGCGTTCCGCATCGCGCGCGAGCTCGACGCCGACGACACGTCGGCCACCGAGTACGTCGCGGTCGCGACGCTCCAGGCCGACGTCCTCGTGGCCGGTGACGAGCAGGTCGCCGCCGCGGCGGACGGCCGGATCCCTCTCGTCGCGTACGAGGACCTCCTGCACTGAGCCACCAGGTCCGACCGCGCTCGTGACACCACGGTCGAACCCGTCCGAGCCGGGCTCGGGGTCAGTCGTCGAACACGTGCCAGCAGATCGCGCTGCGACGCCTCTGGTCGTCGAGCACGAGCTCGCGCAGCTCGGCCGGGATACGCCCGCGCTGCCGGTCCCGTTCCGCGAGGCGCGCCGCCTCGGCGTCCTCCCCGCGTGCTGCGGCGTCCGCGGCAGCCGCGCGGATCGCGTACGCCGCCGCGCCCAGCCCGTGGGCGGCGACGTGCGCCACGGCGACGGCCTGACCGGCCGCGAGCGCCGCGTACTTGACGGGTGCGGCTTGGTCGCGGCCGGCGGCGTTGGCGACGAAGGCGGTGGTGTGGGCGGTCTTCATGGGGACGTCTCCGCGTACCCAGGCGCGGGCGACGTCGAGGGCGTCCCGGGGTCGGGTGTCGTCGGGTCGTGCGCGTTCGAAGATCGGCAGGACGTGCTCGGCGCAGTCGACGGCCCACCGGGCGATCTGGTGGTGGTGCTCGTCGGTGAGGGTGCCTCCGCGTCCGATCGTGACGAGGCGGGGGTCTCGGTCGGTGGGCAGGATCGGCATGGTGCGATGCTCCCCCGGTCCGGTGTCGGGGCACCAGCCCTGGGGGCGCGTGGGCCGGGTCCTGGGGCTGGCGGCCGGGGGTGCTCTGGTGGGGCGAGGGTCGGGCGGCGTACGGTGCGAACGTCCCCGTTCGTCGTCCGCCCGGGAGGTGCTGAGGCCTCTCCCCCGGGCCGGGACCCTCGTGCCGTGTCGTCGGCGCGATGGGTCCTCTCCCCCGGGTCTGGCGTGTCCTGTCGGGCGGGCCGTTCTCGAGGAGGCGCTCATGGTCCGGTTCACCCGCTCCGACGATCTGCGGGGTGCGACGTTCGAGGGTGTGGACCTGCGGGGTGCGCGGTTCGTGGAGCCGGACCTGTCGGGGGTCGTGGTGCGGGGTGCGCAGGTGGAGGGTCTGGACGTCGACGCGCCGTGGTTGTCGGACGGCGATGCTCCGGTGCTGGTGAACGGTGTGGACGTGCGGGGGTTCGTGGAGGCGGAGCTGGACCGGCGGTTCCCTGGCAGGGAGCTGCGGCGGGCGGCGGACCCGGACGGTCTGCGGGTGGCGTGGGCGGCGCTGGAGTCCACGTGGGCGGCGACGCTGGAGCGGGTGGCGGCGTTGCCCGCGAGCGCCGTGGACGTGTCGGTGGACGGTGAGTGGTCGTTCGCGCAGACGGTGCGGCACCTGGTGCTGGCGACGGACGCGTGGCTGGGGCGTGCGGTGCTGGGGGTGGAGCGGCCGTTCCATCCTCTGGGGCAGCCGGGTCCGCAGGCGGCTGAGGACGGGTTGGACCTGTCGCTGTTCGCTGTGGGGACGCCGTCGTTCGGGGAGGTGCTGGAGGCGCGGGCCGGGCGGGTGGCGATGGTGCGGGACTTCCTGGCGGGGGTGACGCCGGAGTCGTTGGGGGTGGTGCGTCGCAACCCGTGGTCGCCGGAGTATCCGGAGACGACGTTGTCGTGCCTGCACGTGATCCTCGAGGAGGAGTGGGAGCACCACCGGTTCGCGGTGCGGGACCTGGCTGTGGTCGAGGCGTTGCTGGCGGGGTGAGCACGGGTGGCCCGGTCGCGGTGCGTGGGGATCAGGTGGTGCGTGACACCTGGGCAGCGAGGTTGGGGGTGAGCCGGGTGAGGTCGGGGTCGGTGGGGAGCCCGTCGGGGACGAGGGTGGCGGTGACGAGAGTCTGGGCGTCGCCGTACTCCACGCGGAGGTGGCCGTCGTCGAGGTCGGTGACGAGGCCGCAGGTGGAGGCTCCGGCGTCGTCGTCCGGGGTGTCGCCTTCGATGACGGTGACGAGGCAGACGACGTCCTGCCCGTCGCGGGTGCCCGACCCGGCGTAGAAGGTGGCCCCGTCGAGCTCGCTGAGGCGTCGCGCGGAGGTGGGGTCCATCTCGTCGGGCGTCATCGTGTCGACGAGGGCGTCGTCGGGGGTGGGTGCGTTGGCGAGGCGGGTGACGAGATCCTGCGGTGTCACGGGCCCGGAGCAGGCGGTGAGGGCGACGAGCGCGGCGCCGACGAGGAGGGTGGGTCGGGCCGGGTGGCGGGACAGGTCCATCGTGGATGGATATCACGGCGGAGGCTACGGTGGCGGCATGGATCGTGCGGCGTTCGTCGGCTTCGTCCGTTCTCAGGGGTGGGGGGTCGTGGCGTCCATCGGTCATGACGGTGGCCCGCAGGCGGCGTTCCTCGCGGTGGCGGCGACGGACGCGGGTGAGCTGGTGTTCGACGCGCGCGCGTCGTCGCGCAAGGTGGCGAACGTGGCCCGGGACCCGCGCGTCGCCGTGACGGTCGGCGGGACGGACGGGACGACCGTGCAGTGCGAGGGCGTCGCGGACGTCCCGGCCGGTGCGGACCGGCGGCGCTGCGCCGCGGCGTACGCGGCGGCGTTCCCGCAGTTCGCGGGGTCGTTGCTGGACGACGGCATCGTGCTGCTGCGGGTCACGCCGACGTGGGCGCGGTACGGGGACTTCCGCGACGGCCGGTCCGTGATGATCGAGGTCGACGTGACCGGGTGGGGCACGGCCGGGGACTGACGTAGTCCCCCGTCGGGTCGGGCCCGTCAGCCGAGCAGGGCCTGCTTCGCGCGGCCGTACTCGGTGTCGGTGAGGTCTCCGGCGCGGTGGAGGGCGGCGAGGCGTTCGAGCCGGGTGACGAGGTCCGCTCCCCTGCCGGTGGGGGCCGGGTCGGTGGTGGCGCGCCCGACGACGCGCCACAGGGCACGCGTGAACACTCCCGGTCGGCGGTCGGTCCCGGCATGGTCGGGGCGCAGGTGCGGGAGCCGGGTGGAGGGCACAGTGCGGTCGTCGAGCTCGATGGCGCCGGGGCGGGTGGCGGCGAGCGAGCGGGCGAAGCGCGCGAACCGTGCGGAGGAGCCTTCGAGCAGGACGGCGCGCGTGGCGCGGGTGGTGGGGTGCTGGTCGTCGCGCCAGGTGACGGCGACGGTGGGGCCGTCGCCGGTGACGGTGACGACGGGCCGCCCGGCGGGCTGCACGACGGTGCCGTCGCCGCGCACGAGGCGCAGGCGCGTGCCGTCCCACACGAGGCGGCCCCCGGCGACGTGGAACATGGCGGGGTACCGGGGTGTGGCGGTGAACCGGGCGGCGTTGGGGGTGGGCTGCGGTGCCCGGACGATGCCGACGGGCCGGCGCCGGGGTGGGGCCGCGACGTCCTGGTCGGGGCGGGGCGCGTGGTCGGCGAGGGCTTCGACGACGGGGACGGCGAGGGTCTGCGGGGCGGCGGGGCGCGTGGCCGGTTCCGGGTCGCCGGGTCGCGCGGCCTGGCCCTCGGTGGTGCTGCGGCGCATGGTGCTCCCCCGTCGTCGTCGGTCCCCCGATCCTGCCGCGACGGGCCTGCCGGGGGCAAGGCGGGTCGCGGTGCAGGCGGGGTGTCGTCGCAGGTCGGGCGGGGGTGCGCGCCCCGGCCGGAGCACCGGTGGCCGGGGCGCGCGGTCAGGAGGTCACAGGCCGCCGAGCAGGGCCGTGAAGTCGGGCGTCCCGGCGAACGGGTCGGCGGGGCCGGTGTTCTTGCGCAGCGCGACCTTCTCCGCGAGCTCGCGGCCCGCGCGGGCGATGCGGGCGGGCAGGCCGCCCCCGGAGTCGCCCTCGGCGGCCGCCCAGTCGTCGGTCGCGGCGAACACGGACGTCGTGGCGACGTCGGCCCGCAGGTAGGTGAACAGGGGGCGCAGCGAGTACTCGAGCGCGAGCGAGTGGCGGGCGGTGCCGCCGGTCGCGCCGAGCAGGACGGGCGTGCCGGTGAGCGAGTCCTTGTCGAGGACGTCGACGAACGACTTGAGCAGCCCGGAGTAGGTGGTGGTGAACAGCGGGGTGGTCACGACGATCCCGTCGGCGGCGGTGAGGCGCTCGAGCACGCCCGCGAGGTCGCCGGTCGGGAAGCCGGTGAGCATGGCGTCGACGACGGCGTGCGCGTGGTCGCGCAGCTCGACGGTCTCGATCTCGGCGCTCACGCCGAGGCCCTGCAGCTCGCGCACCGTGGCCTCGCCGAGCCGGTCGGCGAGCAGGCGCGTGGAGGACGGCTTGGACAGCCCGGCGGACACCACGACGAGGCGGCGGTCCGGGGCGGGGGTGCTGGCGGTCATGCGGTGCTCCTGAGGTGCTGACGTGCGGTGCGGGGTGCGGCCCGTCGTGGGCCGGGTGCTGCCGTGCCCGACGGCGGCCGGTCGCGGGTGCGGGGCACTCCTCGACCGTACGCCGTCGGGCGGGTGGTCACGGCGCGGGTGTCGCCGGTGTCATAGGCCGAACGCGGCACCGGCGGTGGCGGTGCGGGTGTCGTCCTCGGCGGTGCGCCCGGTCCAGAGGTCCTCGGTGCCGCCGACGTGCGCGGCGCCCTCGGTCCCGGCGGCGCGGGCGGCCGCGACGCGCTCGGCGTGGCTCGGCGGGTTCGCCGGCACGTGCGCGGGGCGCACGGCCTCCATCTCCTTGCGCAGCACGGGCACGACCTCGCCCGCGAGGAGGTCGATCTGCTCGAGCACGGTCTTGAGCGGCAGGCCCGCGTGGTCGACGAGGAACAGCTGACGCTGGTAGTCGCCCACGTGGTCGCGCATCGCGGCGTACCGGTCGATGACCTGCTGCGGCGAGCCGACGGTGAGCGGCGTCTCGCGCGTGAAGTCCTCCATGGAGGGCCCGTGCCCGTAGACGGGCGCGTTGTCGAAGTAGGGGCGGAACTCGTCCCACGCCTTCTGGGAGTCCTTGCGCATGAACACCTGGCCGCCGAGCCCGACGATCGCGGTGTCCGCGGGGCCGTGGCCGTGGTGCTCCCAGCGCTGACGGTAGAACTGCACCATCTGCTTCGTGTGGCTCATGGGCCAGAAGATGTTGTTGTGGAAGAACCCGTCACCGTAGTAGGCGGCCTGCTCGGCGATCTCGGGGCTGCGGATCGACCCGTGCCACACGAACGGCGGGACGCCGTCCAGCGGCCGCGGCGTCGAGGTGAAGCCCTGGAGCGGGGTGCGGAACTTGCCCTCCCAGTCCACGACGTCCTCGGTCCACAGCCGGCGCAGCAGCGCGTAGTTCTCGATCGCGAGCGGGATGCCCTGCCGGATGTCCTGCCCGAACCACGGGTACACCGGGCCGGTGTTGCCGCGGCCCATCATGAGGTCCATGCGGCCGTCGGAGATGACCTGGAGCATCGCGTACTCCTCCGCGAGGCGCACCGGGTCGTTCGTCGTGATGAGCGTGGTCGAGGTCGACAGGACGATGTTCTTCGTCATGCCCGTCAGGTAGCCGAGCATGGTCGTCGGCGAGGACGGGACGAACGGCGGGTTGTGGTGCTCCCCCGTGGCGAAGACGTCCAGCCCCGCCTCGTCCGCGTGCTTCGCGATCGTCAGCATGGACCGCACGCGCTCGGTGTCGTCGGGGGTCCGGCCCGTCGTGGGGTCCGTCGTGACGTCGCCGACGGTGAAGATGCCGAACTGCATGGTGTGCTCCCGTGAGTCCTAGGTCGATGCGTTTGCATGTACATGCCGCTCAACCCGGCTCCCCCCGGGTTTGTTCCCACACTCCCGGCCCGGGGGTGTGAGCGTGCACACGTCCGGGGCCGGGCGGGGGCCGCGGAGTTGCGCGGGGCATCGAAACCCGGGAGCCTGGGACGGCGCGCCGAGGCGGGCCGGCACGACGCACCGCGGGGGCCACCAGGTCGTGAGGCCCCGCGACGTTCACCGGACCTTCACGGCGCGTCGGAACACCGACCGCACGTGAGGCGTTGCCTCTCGTAGACCGGGCCGCTGCCCGCACCCCCACCGGGCGCGCCCACCCACCCCCGAAGACCCCTCAGGAGGACACCATGGCCGACCGTTCGCTGCGCGGGATGAGCATCGGTGCGAAGAGCATGGAGTCGGACGAGGGCGTCGACTTCGCCCCCCGCTTCCAGGCGCACTACGACTGCCCCAACGGGCACACCATCATCCTGCCGTTCTCGACCGACGCCGAGGTCCCCCCGGTGTGGGAGTGCCGCTGCGGCGCCGAGGCGCTGCTGCGCGACGCGGAGCGCCCCGAGCCCAAGGCCGGCAAGCCCGCCCGCACCCACTGGGACATGCTGCTCGAGCGCCGCACCATCTCCGAGCTCGAGGAGCTCCTCGACGAGCGCCTCGGCCTGCTGCGCGCCGGCAAGCTGCGCCGCAGCGCCTGACGCCTCGCCGCACCCGTCACGAGAGGCCCGGACCCCCGCGAGGGGTCCGGGCCTCTCCACGTCGCGCCCAGCACCGCGGCGACGCCTCAGCGCGTGCCGCGCCGCCCCGCGACCGACCGCGCGAGGCTCGCGAGCTGGGCCGCGCGCCGTCGGGCACCCCAGACCGTGACCTTCCACAGCGCCTCGGTGACGATCGCGCGGCTCATCTTCGACCGCCCCGCCGTGCGCTCGACGAACGTGATCGGCACCTCCGTCGCGCGACCCCCCGTCCGCAAGACCCGCCACGCCATGTCGACCTGGAAGCAGTACCCGTGCGACTCCACGCTCGCGAGGTCGACGGCGCGCAGCGCGGACGCGCGGTAGGCGCGGTAGCCCGCCGTCGCGTCGCCCAGGTGCAGCCCCAGCGCGAGGCGCACGTACGCGTTGCCCGCGCGCGAGAGCACCTCGCGGTGCCGCGGCCAGTTCTCCACGCGCCCGCCCGGGACCCACCGCGACCCGATGACGAGGTCCGCGCCGTCGTGCGCGCCGTCCGCCGTGGCCGGGCCGAGGGCGGCGAGCAGGGACGGCAGCTGCTCCGGCTGGTGGGAGCCGTCGGCGTCCATCTCCACGAGCACGTCGTACCCGGCGTCCAGGCCCCACCCGAACCCCGCGACGTACGCGGCGCCCAGGCCCTCCTTCCCGGCCCGGTGCAGCACGTGCACGCCCGGGTCGACGGCGGCCGCGGCGTCGGCGAGGTCGCCCGTCCCGTCCGGGCTCGCGTCGTCCACGACGAGCACGTCCGCGTCCGGCACCGCGGCGCGCAGGCGCGCGAGCGTGCCCGGCAGGGTCAGCGCCTCGTCGTACGTCGGCACGACGACGAGCACGCGCCCGCCCGGGACGCCGCCCTCCCCCGCGCGCGGGCTCACGGCGCCTCGTCCCCGGCCGGCGCCGCGGCGGTCCGGGTGCGGCGCTCGCGGACGGCGGTGACGACGCCCGCGGCGAGGAGGCCGAGGGCGAGGAGCTCGACGGCGCGGCCCGGCCAGTCCCCGGCCCGCACGGCGGGCGTGAGGCTGGTGCGCAGCGGCAGGTCGGCGACCATCTGGTCGGCGGTGAACAGGCCCGTGCTCTGCAGGAGCGTGCCGTCGGGGGCGATGACGCCGCTCACGCCGACGGTCGAGACCTGCACGGTCGCGCGGCCCGTCGACACGGCGCGCAGCCGCGACATCGCGAGCTGCTGCGTCGACTCGGCGGTGTACCCGAACGAGGCGTTGTTGGTCGGCACGACGAGCAGCTCGGCGCCCGCGTCGACCGCGTCGTTCACGAGGCCGTCGTAGGCGACCTCGAAGCAGATGACGACGCCGAGCGGCACCGTGCGCCCCAGGCGGGGCGCGTCGAGGTCGACGACGCCGGTCTCGATGCCCGCGATCATGTCGATGCTCACGCGGTCGACCTGGTCGGAGAACACGCGCAGCAGGGAGCGCAGCGGGATGTACTCGCCGAACGGTGCCGGGTGCTGCTTGGCGTAGCGGTCGACGACGCCGGTGCCCGGCTCCCACAGGAGCGACACGTTGTACCGGCCGCCGGTCTCGGGGTACTCCTGCGCGCCGACGAGGATCGGCGCGCCGACCTCCTGCGCGACGTCGTCGACGGCGCGCGCCACCTCGGGCGTGGTCTGCGGGTCGAGGTCGGACCCGTTCTCGGGCCACAGCACGACGTCGAGGTCGCCCGGCTCGACGTCGTCGAGGAGCGCGAGCGTGCCCTGCAGGTGGTTGTTCAGCACCTCGGCCCGGTTCGCGAACGACCCGAGGCCGGGCTCGCCCACGTTGCCCTGCACGGCCCCGACGGCGAGCGTGCCCGCCTCGGCGCGCGTGTCGAGCGGCACGAGCAGCGGTGCGACCACGAGCGCGGCCGCGACGGCCACGGGGACGACGGCGCCGGCCACGACGTCACGGCGGCGCAGCACGGCGAGCACCGCGACCGCGAGCAGCGCCCCGACGAGCGCGACGAGCAGCGACACGAGGACCTCTCCCCCGAGCCACGCCGCGCGACCCAGCGGGGAGTCCGCCTGGGAGAACGCGAGCCGGCCCCAGGGGAACCCGCCGAACGGCACCTCGGTGCGCGCCTGCTCGGCCCCGACGAACAGCACCGCGAACGCGACGGCCTGCTGCCCGGGGTGCCCCGTGAGCCATGACCAGCGGCGCGCCCAGACCCACGCGGCACCGAGCAGCCCGACGAAGCACGCCTCCATCACGGACAGCGCGAGCCACGGCACGGTCTCGGTCGCGTAGTTCGCCCACCACAGGTGCGGCAGGAAGAACGCCAGGCCCCACACCAGGCCCACGAGGAAGCCCCAGCGCGCGCCGTCGCGGCGCAGCGCCCAGAACAGGGCGGCCACGCCGACGAACGCGAGCGGCCACCACCCGCGGTCGGGGAACGCGGTGTCGGTGAGCAGGCCGCCCGCCAGGGCGAGCAGGAGCGTCAGGGGCCGCGACGGGACGGCGGTCGACGGACCCGCGGGGACCTCGCGCTCGGGTCGGCCGTCGGGCCGTGCGTTTGGCCCAGCGTCCGGCACGGCGTCGGGCTGCCGGTCGTGGGGCGTGCCCGTCTCGGGCGCACGGGCGGCCGTGCCTGCGGGGCGGGATCGCCCGGCGGGAGCGGCCGGGGGCTCGGGGGCGTGCACGGGTGCACCCTACGCCACGGACCTGCACGAAGACCTGGCGGGCCGCCACCGTCCGCGGAGGGTCGGCGGGGGCGGGAAAGGAGTGTGTGCGGGCTCGCGCGCCCTTCGGCCCGTACGACGCCGCCACCGGCGGAGCACGTTTTCTACTGAGCGCGCGAGCCCGGCCAGGTACCCGGCGCGGCACGCCGAGGGGTCGTCGTCGGTGGCTGATCCCCCTGCGGCCACGGGGGCCGGAACACCCTGTCGAAACTACTCCGGCTCACCGCCCTGTCAAGCGGGAGCGATCAGACGAAGGTGTCGAACAGGGGCACTCCGGCCCGCACGGTCTGCAGGCACCGCGGTCGCGGCACGTCCGGCCCGAGCTCGGGCAGCAGCGGCTGCCCCGCGCGCGCGTCCGTGCTCCACGACGACGTCGTGCGGCCCAGCGCGCCCTGCACCACGAGGTGCTCCCCGCGCCACACCGCGAGGTGCGCGGGCGCCCCCACGCGCAGCTGCCCGGCGCCGGTGTGGTCGAGCCCGGCGATGCGCCACCCGCCGCGCGTGTGCGCACGGAACGCGGCCCGGGCCGAGATCTGCTGGTCCGGGTCGACGTGCGACATCGCGGCGAGCACGCCCGCCCACGGGTCGATCCGCGTCACCGGCGCGTCCGACCCGAACGCGAGCGGCACGCCCGCACCCGCGAGGTCCGCGAAGGGGCTCAGGCCCTGCGCCCGCATCGCCCCCACGCGCGCCGCGTACATGCCGTCCGGGCCGCCCCACGCGGCGTCGAACGCGGGCTGGATGCTCAGGCTCACCCCGTACAGCAGGAGCGTGGCGAGCGCGGTCGCGTCGACGAACAGCGCGTGCTCGACCCGGTGCCGCGCCGCGCGCACCGCGCCCTGCCCGTGCGCCTCGGCCGCGAGGCCGAGCCCGAGCACGAGCTCGTCCATCGCACGGTCCCCGATGACGTGGAACCCGCCCTGCGTGCCGGCCGCCGCGACCGCGGACAGGTGGTCCGCGATCTGCTCCGCCGTGAGGTACAGGTTCCCGCGGTCGCCGCGGTCCGGCCCGTCCTGGTACGGCAGCCGCATCGCCGCCGTGCGCGACCCGATCGACCCGTCCACGTTGAGGTCGCCCGCGATGCCAGCGAGCCCGGGCACGTCCGCGAGGAGCGCGCGGGCGTCGTCGGCCGTGGCGCACAGCTCGCCCCGGTACCCCACGACGTGCGGCAGGCCCGACGACGCGTCCGCCGTGAGGGCGAGGATCTCCCGCAGCCCGGCGCGCGTGTCGATGTGCGGGGCGCTCATCTCGTGCACCGACACCACGCCCTGCTCGGCCGCGGCCTGCAGCGCCGTGCGGTACAGGTCCGTGCGCCGCGCCGGGGACACCGCCCGGGCGACGTCGCGCGCGACGTGGTGCGCCTCCCCCGCGACCCAGCCCGACTCGTCCCACCCGGGCCGCGTCTCGAGCGCGCAGCGGCGCGCGAGCGTCGTGGACACCACCGCCGAGTGCACGTCGACCCGCGCCGCGTACACCGCGCGGCCGCCCGCCGCGGCGTCGAGCTCCTCGCGCGTCGGGGGCCGCCCCTCGGGCCAGGACCGCTCGTCCCACCCGAAGGCGAGCACGACGTCGTCCTCGTGCGCGCCGGCCGCGGCCTTCGCGACGGCGTCGAGCGCGGCCGCGAGCGACGTCACGCCGGCGCTCGCGGACAGGTCGACGCCCGCCAGGGCGAGCCCGACCTCGAACAGGTGGACGTGGGCGTCGACGAACCCGGGGGCGACGAGCGCCCCGTCGAGGTCGATGACGCGGTCGGCGCGGGCGGCGAGCCCGTCGGCCGTGTCGTCGGCACCGATCCAGGCGATGACGCCGTCGTCGACGAGGAGCGCTTCCGCGAACGGGTCGGCCGGGGAGTGGATCACGCCGCCGCGGTACAGGGTTGAGGCCACAGTCCTTCACGATACCGCCACAACCCGCCGTGCTTCACCGCCCGGTGGCGGCGTCGGCGCAGGTCCGGGCGCGTGTCGTACACGTCACGCCGTACGGCCGCAGCGCCGACCTTCCGAGCCGACCTTCCGAGCCGACCTTCCGAGCCGGCCTCGCGAGCCGGCCTCGCGAGGCGGTCCCACGCCCGGGCCGACGGGGCGCCGCCGGTGCGGGGTGCGCTCAGACGCTGGAGTAGGCGACGACGCCGCGGCGCAGGCGGTCGATCGCCTGGCGCGCGGTGCGGCGGACCTCGGGGGTGGGGGCGGCGCCCGCGACCTGGTCGAGGACGTCGATGACCTGCTTGCACCAGCGCACGAAGTCGCCGGCCGCGATCTCGGAGCCGCGCAGCACGGCGTCGAGGCTGCGCCCGACGGCCCAGCGGTGCACGGCGGTGACGAGGCCCTCGTCGAGCGGGCCGGTCGCGTCGATGTCGTGCTCGTCCTCGAGGTCGTCGACCTCGGACCACACGCGCGTGGTGGCCTCGAGCGCGCGCGCCAGCCTGCCGTGGGGGCCGCCGGGGACGTCGGGCTCGCCGTGGTCCTCGCGGCGCCCGGCGTAGACGCACGTGGACACGACGGCGGCCAGGGCGGGGGCGTCGAGGTCCTCCCACACGCCGCGGCGCAGGCACTCGGCCAGGAGCAGGTCGTTCTCGGCGTAGAGGCGGCGCAGCCACTGCCCGTCGGGAGTGACCTGCAGCCCGGTGCGCGCGGCCTCGCGGGCGGCGCGACCGGTGGTCGGGGCGCCAGGGGTGTCGGTCTCCTCCTCGTCGAGGGCGTGCTCGAGCGGTGCGGCCGGGTCCTGCGCGGGCTCGGCGGGCGCGAGGTAGCCGAGGGTGACGAGGACGTCGCAGATGCGGTCGAAGACGCGCGCGATGGAGCCGGTGCGGCCCTCGACGCGCCGCACGAGCTGGTCGTGCTCCTTCTTCAGCCGCGCCCACCGCTCTGCCCAGCGGGCGTGGTCCTCCCGGTCGGGGCAGTCGTGGCACGGGTGGGCGCGCAGCTGGGCGCGCAGGCGCGCGAGCTGGGCGTCGTCGGACGCGCCGGACCGGGCGCGGGTGGTACGGCCGGGGCGCGTGCCCGGCTCGTCGAGCGCGCCGAGCGCGTTGCGCAGGGTGGAGGCGAGGTCGCGCCGCTGGGCGGGCACGCGCGCGTTGAACGTCTTGGGGATGCGCACGCGGGCGACGGTGCGGATCCCGCCGGGTGCGTCGGCGACGGTGAGCTTCTTCACCTGGCGGTCCTGCGTCAGGACGGTGGGGCGCGGTCCGTCGAACCCGGCGCCCTCCCCCGGGTCGAGCACGACGACGTAGCCCGCGCGCCGCCCGGACGGCACCTCGACGACGTCCCCGGGCCGCAGGCGCTCGAACGCGGCGACGACCTCGGCGCGGCGCGACCGGCTCGCGGCGCGCGACAGGTCGCCCTCGCGCGCGGTGATGCGCCGCCGCAGCGCCGCGTACTCGGCGAAGTCGCCGCGGTCGCACGTCATCGCCTGCGCGTACCCGTCGAGGGCCTCGGCGTGCGCCTGCGCCTGCTTGGCCAGGCCGACGACGCCCCGGTCGGCCTGGAACTGCGCGAACGACGTCTCCAGGACCTCGCGCGCCCGGTCGCGCCCGACCTGCGCGACGAGGTTGACCGCCATGTTGTACGTGGGTCGGAAGCTCGAGCGCAGCGGGTACAGGCGCTTGGACGCCAGGCCCGCGAGGTGCACCGGGTCCAGGCCCGCGTGGTCGACGACGACGGCGTGCCCCTCGACGTCGATGCCGCGCCGCCCGGCGCGCCCGGTGAGCTGGGTGTACTCCCCCGGGGTGACGTCGACGTGCGCGGTGCCGTCCCACTTGACGAGCTTCTCCAGCGCGACGGACCGGGCGGGCATGTTGATGCCGAGCGCGAGCGTCTCGGTGGCGAACACGACCTTGATGAGGCCGCGGCTGAACAGCTCCTCGACCGTCTCCTTGAACACGGGCAGCAGGCCCGCGTGGTGGGCCGCGATGCCGCGCGCGAGGGACTCCGTCCACGTCCAGTACCCGAGGACCTCCAGGTCCTCGGTGGGGATGGTCGCGGTGCGTTCCTCCGCGACGCGCCGGATCTCGGCCTCCTCCGCGGGCGACGTCAGGCGCAGGCCCGCGGTGAGGCACTGCTGCACGGCGCCCTCGCACCCGGCGCGGGAGAAGATGAAGTAGATCGCGGGCAGCAGCCCGTCCGCGTCGAGCGCGTCCACGACGGCGAACCGGGCAGGGGTGCGCCGCCCGACGACGGACCGGTCCGGGCCCGGGCGACGCCCGCCGCGGCCCCGGTACCCGCGGTCGCCGGACCCCCGCCGTCCGCCCGGCCCGGGCCCGCCGGTGCGGGGCGCGGTGCGGAACGCGGCGAGCAGGTCGGGGTTGATGGGCGGGTTCACGCCCGGGTCGGTGGGGTCCACCGTCCCGGCGTACAGGTCGAGCAGGTCCGCGCCGGGCGCGCGCCCACCGCCTGCGTGCGCGACCCCGGCCGCGGGGTTCGCGGACGCGACGAGGACGTGCTGCCACAGCGGCACGGGCCGGCGCTCGCTGACGACGACGGTCGTGTCGCCGCGCACCATCTCCAGCCAGTCGCCGAACTCCTCCGCGTTGGACACGGTCGCGGACAGGGACACGAGCTGGACGTCGTCGGGCAGGTGGATGATCACTTCTTCCCACACGGGCCCGCGGAACCGGTCGGCGAGGTAGTGCACCTCGTCCATGACGACGTACGCGAGCCCGTCCAGGGTGCGCGACCCCGCGTACAGCATGTTGCGCAGCACCTCGGTCGTCATGACGACGACGGGCGCCTCCCCGTTGATCGTCGTGTCACCGGTGAGCAGGCCCACGGCGTCGGCGCCGTGGCGGCGCACGAGGTCGGCGTACTTCTGGTTGGACAGCGCCTTGATGGGGGTGGTGTAGAACGCCTTGCGCCCGCTCGCGAGGGCGAGGTGGACCGCGAACTCGCCCACGACCGTCTTCCCCGCGCCGGTGGGCGCGGCGACGAGCACGCCGCGGCCCTCCTCGAGCGCCTCGCACGCGCGCACCTGGAAGTCGTCGAGGGGAAAGTCGAGCACCTGCCGGAAGTCCGCGAGCCGCGTGCGGGACGCCGCCTGGCGGGCCCGGGACGCGGCGTAGCGGGCGGCGGGCGATTCGTCGGCCGTCATGCCGCCAGCCTACGGTCCGCCGCCCACCTCGCCGGTCGAGAGCCCCCTGCTCAGCGGGCAGGGACGGCGGCGTCGAGCACGCGCAGCGCGCCGGGGACGACGTCGACGCGCAGCGGCAGCGGCCCGAGGTGCTCCCCGTCGGCGAACGCGTGCGGCGGCGCGGCGCCTGCTGTGGTCGGCTCGACCGTGACCGACGTCGCGCGCACGGTCCCGACCGCGCGGTGGGTGAGGTGGCGCCCCGCGTACATGCCGGGGAAGACGCGCGCGGCGCCCCACCGCCCGAGCGGGCCCGCGACAACGACGTCCAGCAGGCCGTCGTCGGGCGTGGCGTCGGGCGCGACGCGGACACCGCCGCCGAAGCGGGGGCTGTTCGCGACGGCGACGAGCGCGCCCGGCGACTCCCACACGAACGCCCGCCCGTCCGGGCCGTCGGCCGCGTCGGGGTGCTGCGCGGCGTCGGGCACGGGCAGCAGGGGCGCCCCGGCGAGGACGTCCGGCACGTCGTCTCCCGCGGGCACGCCGCGCACCGTGACGCGGTACCCGTAGGGCCGGTAGCGGGTGATCTCGGTCAGGGCGGAGCGCGCGTACCGGGACCGTCCGCGCGGCCAGGTCGCCGCGTTGGCGTGCGCGTTCACCGCGGCGTCGATCCCGGCGGACAGCACGCCCGCGTACCAGCGCGCGACGGGCACGTGCTCGCCCGCGACCCGGGCGGCGTCGACCACGCGCACGCGCGCCCCGGCGCTCGCGGCGGGCCCGAGCGCGCCCAGGAGCGCGTCGACGCAGCGGTCGGGGCGGCCGGTGGGCAGGTCGAGGGCGTGGGCGAAGTCGTTGCCGGTCCCCACGGCGACGATGCCGAGCGGCACGCCGGTGCCCGCGGTGGCGTTGACGCCGAGGTGCACCATGCCGTCGCCGCCGACGACGACGAGCGCGTCCACCCCCGCGGCCGCGCCGGTGCCGCGGACGGCGGCGTCGGCGGACTCCTGCGCGAGGGGCAGGCTGGGGGCGCTGAGGTCGAGGACGTCGTGCCCGGCCGCGGTGAGCGCCTCGGCCGTGCGTGCGCCTGCGGTGCGGCCCCGCCCGCGCCCGGCCGTCGGGTTGACGACGAGCGCGACCGTGCTCACGCGCGGCCCCCGCGCCCGGTGGGGCGCGGTCGGGGCGGGGTGCTCACAGGGCGAGCCGGGCGGCGTCGCGCTGGTCGACGCGCCGGTCGTGCAGGACGGAGATCCCGTAGGCGAGGAAGTACAGGGCGCAGATGGGCAGCGCGACGCAGAACATGGTGAGCACGTCGGGCGTGGGCGTCATGATCGCGGCGAACAGGAACGAGATGAGCACGGCCCAGCGCCACCCGGCGAGCCACGTCGCGGCGCGCACCACGCCCATCGTGTTGAGCGCGACCATGATCACGGGCACGAGGAACGCGATGCCGAACGCGAGCATGAGGCGCATGACGAACCCGAGGTACATCTGGGCGTTGATGAGGTTCGCGCTGCCGTCGGGCACGAACTCGTTGAGGAGCGCGACCGCGCGCGGCAGCATGACCCACGCGAGCGCGACGCCGGCGAGGAACAGCGGGACGGCGGCGCCGATGAACCCGAACGCGTACCGCTTCTCCTTGGACGTCAGGCCGGGCGTGATGAACGCGAAGAGCTGGTACAGCCACCACGGGCTCGACAGCAGGACGCCGAGGAACAGGGAGACCTTGACCTTCATGTCGATGGCCGTGGCGACGCCCTCAAAGTTCAGTCCCGTCAGGACGTTGCGGCGCTCGGCCGCGTCGACGAGCGGCTGCTGCAGGGCCTGCAGCACCGGCTCGTACACGATCCACCCGACGACGGCACCCAGGACGATGCCGATCGCGGCGAGGAAGAGGCGCTTGCGGATCTCGACGAGATGCTCGCGCAGGGGCATGCGCCCCTCGGGGTCACGGGGAGTGCGGGACACCGACTACGCCTTGGGGGTGTCGTCCTGCGTGGACGACGCCGTGCCCCCCGTCACGCTCGTCGCACCCGTGCCCGTCGCGCCGGTGGTGGTGCCGGTGCTCGTCGTCGCGGTGGTGCCCGACGGCGTCGTGGTCGTCGTCGTGTCGTCGTCCTCGCGCAGGTCCTTGACCTCCTTCTTGAAGATCTTCAGCGACTGGCCGACGGAGCGCGCCATGTCGGGGAGCCGCTTCGACCCGAAGAGCAGCAGGACCAGGAGGATGAGGACGACGATCGTCGCGGGGTGACGAAGGATGTTCACGGCGGGAACCTACTACCTACTCGTGGGCGGCCAGGGGCGACGTTGCTCTTCGCGCCATCATAGGTCACGGTCCCTGCGCCCCGAGGCGTCGCCCGCGCGCCGTGCACGGTCGCGACGGGTGCCCGTCAGGCGTTGAACCGCCGCCAGCGCGACCACACCTGCTCGTCGCGGCGGCGCCGCTGCACGCGCCGCTCCTCGCGGTCCGCGCGCAGCACGTCCACCCGGGCGCGCAGCTCGACCGGGTCGTCGAACAGCGTGGGCGCGGTCGAGGGCTGCGCCTCCTGCTGGGCGCGCGCCAGCTCGTCCGCCCGCGCACCGAGGTCCGCCGCGACCTGCGACGCGCGCGACAGCTCACGCCCCAGGCCCTTGACGGAGCGCCACAGGCGCCGCGCGAGGAAGAACGCGCCCACCAGGGTGCCCACCACGAGCACCGTCCACACCCAGAACCACATGCCGCCCACCCTAGCCAGCGGGCCGCTCGCCCGAGCGCCCGCTCCCCTCGTGCGGTGCCTCACCCGGCGCGTCGCCGGGCAGGTGGGCGTACGCGGCCAGGGCGGCGCTCGCGGCCTCGCGCACGTCCTGCGCGACGGCGGCCGGCTCGACGGCCAGGACGTGGCGGGCGCGCTCGGTGAGGAGCTGGCGCAGCCACACCGGGTTGGTGACGCGCAGCCGCACCTCGAACGCGCCGTCCGGCAGGTTGCGCACCGCCTCCACGGGGACCTGCTCGGCCACGGCGCGCGCGGGGCTGGCGAACGTGATGGTCGCGAGGGGCGCGTCGCCGGTGGGCGTGAAGTCCACGTCGGGGTCGACGTCGTGCCCCTCGACGGCCTGGTCGAGCTCGGTCGCGGCCAGGATGCGGTCGACGCGGAACGTGCGCCGCCCCTGGGCGCGGTGGCACCACGCGAGCAGGTACGCGTGCTCGTCCTGCGTGTGCAGGGACACGGGGTCGACCTCGCGCTCGGACTCCTCGTCCGCGGCGGTGACGTACCGGATGCGCAGCCGGTGGCCCGCGACGAGCGCGCTCGTGATGGCCGCGACCACGCGCGGGTCGCCCTCGGGTGCGAGCTGCACGTCGAGCGCCGCCGCGGCCTCCCCGGTCGCGTCGGTCAGTTTGCGCAGCACCGACTCCACGACGCCCGCACGCTCCGGGTCGGCCTGCACCGCCGCCGTCTCGCGCATCGCACGCAGCGCCGCGATGAGCGCGACCGCCTCGCGCGTGCCGAGCCGCAGCGGACGGGTCATGCCACGGGCCTCGGTGAGGCGCACCACGCCGCGCTCGATCGAGTCCGCGTCGAAGTCGATGAGGTCGTCGGGCCAGTACCCGGGCGTGCCCGACACCCACAGGGCGTCGACGTCGTCCAGGACCTGGCGCTCGCTGACGCCGAAGTGCCGCGCGAGCTCGCCCACCGGCACCGGGCCCGCCCCGTCGAGGTACGCCACGATGCCCAGCAGGCGCACCAGCCGGTCGTCCGCGCGCTCAGCCACGCTCCACCTCCGCCTGTCCGGCGCCGTCGGCCGGGCCCGTCGCCAGTCCCGCCGCGTCGCGCAGCCGCCGCACGACCGCCTCGCGCAGGTCCGGCGGGCCCAGCACCAGCACCGCGTCCCCGTACCCCACGACCTCGTCCGCCATCGCGTACCGCACGTCGTACGCCACCTCGAGCACGTCGCGGCCCGCGCCGTCGCCCGCGCGCGCGTCGGGCACCGAGCCCACGACCGTGCCGCGCGCCCGCAGCGCCCCCGCACGCTCGGGTACCACCGCGAGGCGCGCCAGCCCGCCCGCGTCGCGCGTGCCCAGCGCCGCGTCCACGTCCACGTGCGCCGGCACCTCGAACGCGTCGCGCGGCCCCGACGCCCGCACGCGGCCCTCCACCCGGCTCAGCCGGTAGGACCGCGGCGCGCCCCGGTCCAGGTCCAGGCCCACCAGGTACCAGCCGCCGCGCCGCGCCGCGATGCGCCACGGCTGCACCCGGCGCGGCCGCACCTCGCCCGTGCTCGCCGCCCGGTACGTGAACGACACCGCGCGCCGCGCCGAGATCGCGTCCATGAGCGTCGCGTACGCGTCCCCCACCGCCCGCACCCGCGGTGCCAGACCCGCCACGACGTCCATCGCGGTCTCCCCCGCCCCGGCCGCCCGCAGCTTCGTCAGCGCCCGGGAGATGTCCGTCCGCAGCGTCTTGTCCTGCCAGAACTGCGCCGCCAGCGCCAGCACCCCGAGCTCCGCCGGCGTGAGGTCCACCGCAGGCAGCGCGTACGCGTCCTGGTCGATCCGGTACCCCACCTCGTCCGCGTGCCCGCCCGCGTCCACCGTGACGATCGGGATGCCCAGGTCGCGCAACGTGTCCTTGTCCCGCTCGAACATCCGTTCGAACGCGTCGGGAGAGGGGGCGTCCCCGTACCCCGCCACGCTCGACCGGATCTGCTGCTTCGTCATCGACGCGTTCGTGTTCACCAACGCGATCACCAGGTTCAGCAGACGCGCCGCAGGGTTCGTCGACGAACCCCCCGACGACGACGCGACGGAGGGCGCGGAGGCAGCAGTGGGCTCGGACATCGGCACCACGCTAGTCGGTCGATAGGGTGTGCCGCGTGATCACGTGGCGGACCGCGACCGTGGTGTCGCACGCGAAGGCCTGGACCGGAGCCCAAGAGCTCGACGTCAAGCTCCACACCCCCCTGCCCGGACGGCCCGACGACCCCCACGCCACCGTGCGCGCCCTCGCCTACACCCAGCTCGTCGGCACCCCCCACCCCGGCGACCACGTCCTCCTCAACGTCTCCGCCCTCGCCCGCGGCCTCGGCACCGGCGGCTACGCCCTCGTCGTCGGCCCCGCCCAGCCCGCCACCCCCCTCCCGCCCGACCCCACCCCCGGACCCGGCCACCTCGTCAAGGCCCGCTACACCCCCCTGCAAGCCCTCGTC